>DASTNZ010000001.1:0-23696 GCA_035762665.1 Jiangellaceae bacterium
CCGGCACCGCCCGACCATCCTGGTCAATGTGCCGACCATGATGAGCGCGATGGTGGCGCACCCGGCGGCCGCCGAGCAGGACCTGAGCTGCCTGCGGCTGTGCACGTCCGCCGGCGAGGCGCTGCCCGCCGGGCTGCACCGCAAGTGGGTGGAGACCTTCGGCGTCGAGGTGGTCGACGGCATCGGCTCGTCCGAGGCGTACCACATCTACATCTCCAACCGGCCGGGGCACGGCCGACCGGGCACGGTAGGCGAGGTCGTCCCGGGGTACTCGGCGCGGGTGGTGAACGACGCCGGCGAGCAGGTGCCCGATGGCGAGATCGGCACGCTGGAGGTGACCGGACCGACGGTGGCACTTGAGTACTTCGGTGCTCCCGAGAAGACCGCACGGACCTTCCACGGCGACACGCTGCGCACAGAGGATCTTTTCGTCCGCGATCCGGACGGTTTCTTCTCGTACCGCGGACGCGCCGACGACCTGCTGAAGGTCGGCGGCGTCTGGGTAGCGCCCAGCGAGATCGAGCATTGCCTGATCGGCCACCCGGGCGTGGTCGAATGCGCGGTAGTGGGTCACCTGGACGAGTCGGGTCTGGTGCGCCCGCGTGCCTACGTCGTCTCGCGTGGCGATGGATCGGCCGAGCTGGAGGCCGAGCTGCGGGAGTATGTCCGGGCGGAGCTGGCGCCGTACAAGGTGCCACGCGACGTCCGGTTCGTTAGCGAGCTGCCCAAGACCGCGAACGGCAAGCTCGACCGCCGCGCGTTGCGGGTGATCGAGCAGCAAGGAGAAGGCGCATGAACTCACCCCCCGAGACCACTGGCTATGCGAGCTGCGCTCACGCTTTCGCGGGGGCGCCGACATGAGCCCGTTCCGGGCGTCACCGGGATTCACCGAGCAGTGGCAGCACTTCGGCTTCGACATATCCGACGGCGTCGCAACCGTGCGGTTCACACGTGCGGACAAGCTCAACGCGCTGACCTTCGACGTCTACGCCGACCTTCGCGATTTGCTGGCAGAACTGCCGCACCGGGGTGACGTACGGGTCGTGGTGCTCACGGGGGAGGGGCGCGGGTTCTGCTCCGGCGGCGATGTGGAGGAGATCATCGGCGAACTCCAGCGGATGGATGTCGCCGGGCTGCTGGAGTTCACCCGGATGACCGGTGCGGTCACCAAGGCGCTGCGCGAATGCCCGCTGCCGGTGATCGCCGGGGTGAACGGTGTGGCGGCGGGTGCGGGATCGGTGCTGGCCCTGGCCAGCGACATGCGGGTGCTGGCCCGGTCGGCGACGTTCGCGTTCCTGTTCACCAAGGTCGGATTGGCAGGAGCGGACATGGGCTCGGCGTACCTGCTGCCCCGGCTCGTCGGCCTCGGCCGAGCGACCGAGCTGCTCATGCTGGGCGACAAGATCGATGCCGATCGCGCACTCGTGATCGGGTTGGCGACCGATGTCGTGGACGACGAGGCGCTAGGCGAGGCGGTCGACCGGCTGGCTCGGCGGCTGGCCGACGGCCCGGCGTGGGCCTACTCGACGACGAAGGTCCTGCTGACCCGCGAACTCGACATGGACCTCGGGAGCGCGATCGAACTCGAGGCGATGACGCAGGCGCTGCTGATGAAGAGCGAGGACCACGCGGAGTTCTATGCCGCCTGGTCTGAAGGGCGCAAGCCGCGGTGGGCGGGCCGATGACCGAGCACCGGATCGTGACCGTGCCGTCGCTGGCCCCGCCGATCGGGTACGCGCATGCCGTTGTGGCCGCCCTCGGCCGGACGGTGTTCCTCGGCGGACAGACCGCACTCGGGCCGGACGGGACGATCGTCGGCACGTCCATGGTCGAGCAGTTCGACGTGGCGGCGGGAAACGTCGTGACGGCGTTGACGGCGGCGGGCGGGCGTCCGGAGGACCTGGTGTCGTTGACGATCTACGTGACGGACGTGCCGGCATACCGTTCGGCGTTAGCGGAGCTTGGTGCCGTGTACCAGCGGCATTTCGGCAAGCACTACGTGGCGACCGCCCTGCTCGGGGTGGAGGAGTTGTTCGACGAGGACGCCATCGTGGAACTGGTCGGCATCGCTGTCGTCCCGGAGTGGTCGGAATGACCGACGTGCGGTACCTGCACCTGACTGAGGAGCAGCGAAGCCTGCTGGCTCGGGCCGAGAAGGCCGGGCAGGCCCTGGTGCCGATCGCTGAGGCCGGCGAGCCGGGGCGGATCAACCGGCCGCTGTTGGCGGCTCTCGCCGAGCACGGACTGCTCGGCCTGCTGTTCGGGCCGGTCGAAAGCGGCGGCCACATCCGAGCCCTCGACTTGTGCCTGTTGCGGGAGGGGTTGGCCCGCTACTGCACCGAGGCAGAGACGGCGCTTGCCGTACAGGGGCTCGGCGCGTACCCGATCCTGCGCGCCGGCCGGCCCGGCGTGGTGGCGGAGTGGTTGCCGCGGCTGGCCGCCGGAGTCGCGGTGGCGGGGCTCGCGCTCACCGAGCCGGAAGCCGGGTCGGACGCCGCTTCGCTCGAGCTGGCGGCCGTACCTGACGGCGACACGTACCGGCTGACCGGCGAGAAGGTGTTCATCTCTCATGCACCGGACGCCGATGTCTACTCGGTCTTCGCGCGTACGGGTGGCGGGCCGCGGGCGAAGGGCATCACAGCGTTCGCCGTCCCGCGCGATCTGCCGGGGTTGACGGGGGAGCCGCTGAGCCTGCTGTCGCCGCACCCCATCGGCCGGCTGCGGTTCGACGACGTACCCGTCCCTGCGTCCCACCTCCTCGGAGAGTTGGACGGGGGTTGGGACGTCGCGATGCGGACGTTCGACCTGTTCCGGCCGAGCGTTGGCGCGTTCGCAGTCGGGATGGCGCAGGCGGCACTCGACGCGGCGGTGTCGTACGCAGGGGAGCGGCGCGCGTTCGGACGGACGTTGCGCGAGTTCCAGGGTGTATCGCATCAGTTGGCCGACGTCGCGACGCGGCTACAGGCGGCGCGGCTACTGGTGCACAGTGCCGCGTCGGCGTCCGACTCGGGTGCTGAAGAGATCTCGCACCTGTCGGCGATGGCCAAGCTCTACGCCACTGAGACCGCTCAAGTCGCCGTTGACGTTGCGATCCAGGTGTGCGGCGCCCGGGCGCTGGAGCGTGGTCACGTGTTGGAGCACCTCTACCGCGAGGTGCGGGCGCCGCGGATCTACGAGGGCGCGTCGGAGATCCAGCGCGAGATCATCGCCCGCCACCTGTTCCATGCCGACCCGCGCTGATCATGTCCGGATGCCGGGCTCGACCTTCGTGGAATCGCGAGCAGCCTCGGCGTGCAGGATACTTACCGCCCAGGCGATCACCACGAACGTGACGAAGATGGCCGGAAAGCCCTCTGTGGCCGGTGTCGCGCTGGCCATGTTGAGCAGGGCATGGAACAGCGCCACTATCAGCAGGCTCGAGCAGGCCTGTTCATAGAGCCAACCCAAGACCACGGCCCCAGCGGCCAGCCCGATGATCCACCCAGGGATCAGCAGCGGGTCGAAGCCGCGCAAGCCGGAGTCGATCCAGAACGTGGGCACGTGCCAGATCGCCCAGAAGACCGCAAGGATGAGCGCGGCACCCGCCATCGAGTGCCGCGCACGCAGCCGTGGCCAGGCATGGCCCCGCCAGCCGACTTCCTCGCCATAGCCGTTGACGACGAAAACCAAGGCGAACACGCCGAGCCAGCCCACCGACGGTAGACCCGCCATCGTGCCCAACTCGGCCACCGACGGCAAGCCGCGCCCAGTCACCGACAGCGCACCCAAACCGAGGAGACCGGCGACCCCTGGGACTGCGGCAGCCAGATACCAGCGAGCCGGTACCCGCCATCGGACCATCCGGGCCAGCAGATCGCGAGTACCCGCTACGCCGTCCGATGCAGCGGCTACCGTGAAGGCGGCCAGCATCGGCCCGATCAGGCCGGGAAAGTGGCTGAGCCTCCCGCCGGCCAGCGCCACGGGGATCCAGTAGCCCCATGAGTAGGCGAATGTGAAGAACAAGAACGCCCCGACCGGATGCCGGCGAACGACGGCGGCCAGACGCGGCACGCCGACCTTGGTGACCACGATCCCAGGGTGCGTGACTCGGCTAATGCCTGCCCAGAGGCCAACGGCCCGCAACCGTGGGACGCGAGTCCCCCCGCGCCCGTTTGACCTTGATCAATGTGACGGAGCTGCCGTGTACCGGATCGCAAACTCCACAAACGATCACTGTTCGAGGCTGCGACCAGCTGGGTATGCAGTGGTGAGTGGGTCGGCCGGTTAACCTTGGAGTTCGACCCGCACCTCTCCCGACCACAAGGACTTGAGTTCGACGTGTTCGCTACGCTCTCCGACCGTCTCACCGCGACCTTCAAGACGCTGCGCGGCAAGGGCCGGCTATCCGAAGCCGACATCGACGCCACCGCGCGCGAGATTAGGGTCGCGCTGCTCGAGGCCGATGTCGCGTTGCCGGTCGTCAAGGACTTCATTGCCGCGGTCAAGGAGCGGGCGCGCAGCACCGAGGTGTCGCAGGCGCTCAACCCCGCGCAGCAGGTCATCAAGATCGTCAACGACGAGCTGATCCGCATCCTGGGTGGCGAGACGCGCCGGCTGCGATTCGCCAAGCAGCCGCCGACGGTGATCATGCTGGCCGGTCTGCAGGGATCCGGTAAGACGACGCTCGCGGGCAAGCTGGCGCTCTGGTTGAAGAACAGCGGCAACTCGCCTCTCCTCGTGGCCGCCGACCTGCAGCGTCCGAACGCCGTTAACCAATTGCAGGTGGTCGGCGAACAAGGCGGTGTGGCCGTCTGGGCGCCGTCGCCGGGCAACGGCGTCGGTGACCCGGTCGAGGTCGCACGCAGCAGCATCGAGCATGCCAAGCAGCGGCTGCACGATGTGGTCGTCGTCGATACCGCCGGCCGGTTGGGCATCGACGAGGAGATGATGGCGGAGGCGCGCGACATCCGTGACGCAGTCCAGCCGGACGAAACATTGTTCGTCGTCGACGCGATGATCGGCCAGGACGCCGTCAACACCGCCCTCGCCTTCCTCGATGGCGTCGGCTTCGACGGTGTCGTGCTGACCAAGCTGGACGGTGACGCCCGCGGTGGCGCGGCGCTGTCGGTGGCCTCGGTGACGGGTCGCCAAGTGATGTTCGCCTCGGCGGGGGAGAAGCTCACCGACTTCGACGTGTTCCATCCCGAGCGGATGGCCTCGCGAATCCTCGATCTCGGTGACATGTTGACGCTCATCGAGCAGGCCGAGAAGGCCTTCGAGGCCGACCAGGCCGCCGAGATGGCCCGCAAGCTGGCCAAGGGCAGCGAGTTCACACTCAACGACTTCCTCGATCAGATGCAGGCGATCAAGAAGATGGGCTCGTTCAAGAGCATCATCAACATGCTGCCCGGGGCCGGCCAGATGCGTGAGGCGCTCGAGGAGTTCGACGACCGTCAGCTCGACCGCGTCCAGGCGATAATCCGCTCGATGACGCCGGCCGAGCGTGAAAACCCGAAGATCATCAATGGCTCCCGCCGGCTGCGGATTGCGCGTGGCTCTGGTGTGCAGGTCAGCGAGGTCAACCAGCTCGTCGAGCGGTTCTTTGCGGCCCGCGACATGATGAGTCAGGCCGCCCGGGGCAAGCTTGGCGGCCTGGGCGCGATGCCCGGCATCCCCGGCATGGCGGGGGGAATTCCGGGCCTCGGTGGCGGCAAGAAGAGCAAGGGAAAGCAGCCGAAGAAGCAGAAGCGCCGTGGGGCTCGCTCGGGGAACCCTGCCAAGCGCGCCGCACAGCTGGCCGATGCCGAGCAGCGCAGGAGTGCCGAGCCGGAGCCCGGCCAACTGCCCGGCGCCTTCGGGGGCGGCACAACAAACGGCGACGCCGGCGACTTCCAGCTGCCTGACGACGTGGCGGACTTCTTCAAGAACCGCTAGGCCTCCGGTAGATCACGTTCGGCAGGCGGCCCGCCAAACCTACATGTACGCGTGCCTGGAGGTAAGTCGACGACTCTGGTTGGCGGCCCTCTGTCCTGTGAACAGCCGCGCCCGCAGCTTCGCATCACCTCTCGCCTGCGCCCGACGGTTGGTTGTCCACACCCAGGGTCTGACGCCGTGCGTTATCCACAGATTGCGATAAGGGCCTAGACCAGGACGAGCTTCGGCGGTTGAGTCGTCGGCCATGACCTCCAAAGACCAGACGGTCATCAAGCTGAGTTCGCCGTCCGACATCGTGACGGCGTTGCCGGTGCTAATCGGTTTTCACCCCTCGGAGAGCTTCGCGGTGATGTGCCTTCGCGGGCCGCGCCGCCGGATCGGCCTGACCATGCGGCTGGACCTGCCGGATCCGAGGCATGACGACGCCGTGGCCGCGGACCTGGCACATCGGGCCGAGCGCGACGGCGCTGACACGGTCGTCGCCGTCTGTTACACCGAATCTCCGGACGTGGACGGTGACCTGCCCCGGCGCGACCTGATGGGCGCCCTTACCGGCGCACTCAAGCCACGCGGCATCGGATGGCTCGAACTGCTGTTGGTCCGCGACGGTCGGTGGTACTCGTACGTGTGCACCGACGAGTGCTGCCCGCCGGAGGGAACCCCGATCACCGGCGAACCGAGTAGCGAGATGCTGGCCCTCGAGGCACGGGCGGCCCTCGAGGGGCACGCAGTGCTGGACTCTCGGGAAGAGCTCGAGGCGACCATCCGTGGCCCGGTGGCCGTCCGCCAAGCGGCTCTCAAAGCGTTGTACGAGCGGATCGGCGGGTCGTTCTCCGAAGAACTCGCCGCTCAGGGTGCCGACCGCGTGCTTAAGCGCACGCTTGGTCTCGCGCGTGCTGCGTACGATCGGTTTCGCAGCGGCGACCACGCGCTCCCGGACGACGACGCGGTCCGAATCCTGGTGGGCCTGGAGGACAAGCTGGCCAGAGACGAACTGCTCACCTGGGGCTTGGACGGTCACCCAGAGGAGCTGATCGTCTTTCTCAGCGCGCTCGCCAGGTGCGCGCCGGACGAGAATGCCGCTCCGATCTGCTCGGCGCTCGCCTGCGTGGCGTATCAAGTCGGAGACGGTGCGCTGACCAACATCGCGGTCGAGCGGGCACTGCGCAATGAGCCGGACTACGAGCTGGCCCGGCTCATCGACAAGGCGCTGCAAGCCCATATCGAGCCGGTCGAGATAAGGGCGATGGCCAAGCGCACCCGGGATCGTCTTCGCGAGTGGGGCATCGGCCGAAGCGATGCAGCAGCGGCGTGAGCCTAGGGCGGCGGGGGTCCCGTCCGAGGCTCACGCCGGGCTTCTGCGGAGCTGTCAGTAGTTGTCGCCTAGGTGGTACGGGGGCTGCGCCGCATCGGGGTGAACATTGGTAGCGCGCGGCTCGGTGGCGAGCTCGCAGTCGCCGTCCAGGCTGCAGCGGACCAGCGCCATCTGGCTGGAGTCCTGCCACGCCTCGAACACCAGGCTGCCGTCGGGCTCCCAAGCGAAACGCTCCGCATGTTCGGCGTCGAACCTGGCCACTTCGTCGCCCGATTGGGTCTCGACGACGACCAACTCCCTACGCGGATACGTGCTCGGCTGATCACCGGCCGCCTCGGCTTCGCGGAGATCGTCGGGCGATGGAGCGTCGAAGAACACGGCGAAGCGCCCGTCCGGGGAAAACGCGTGGGCCGAGAGGCGATTCGTCGTTGTCCACAGGACCTCGTCGGTCGCGGTATCGACGACGGCGGTCGTCATCGTACCGTCGTCGCCGTCCGCCACGAACGCGCCGATGCCGCCCGACGACGTGAGCGCCGTCGCTCCGTCGTAGCCATCCATCCACGGATGGATCGTGTCCGCGGCCAGATCCCAGACGTAGACTCCTTGATCAGAGTTATCGGCGGCACTCACGAGGACGCGGTTTTCATCGAGGAATCCGACCACTGATGTGTCTCGCCCGAGAGGGGCCTGCCGTTCGTGCAGGACGTCCCCCGTCGTGGCATCCGCGACCGTGAGGGTCGTGGTGGTCTCCTCACCGGCGAATTTCGTGTCCCATCTGCCGCCGGACCAGGCGACGAGATTGCCCGGACCGGCAATGACGTCGGGCACCCAGCCGTCAGCCAGCATCGTCGGTGTGCCGTCGTCGGGAACCAGATAAAGCGGAGCCTCATGGTCGCCGGCGGCATTCGGCGTCACGCTGGCGAAGTAGCCGTCTTCGACGCGCAGGAGGCCGTTGAGGTATCTGACGTCGACGTCGAACAAAGTGTCATTCCCGCCGACGTGCAATGCGCCATCGGCGAACCACGGGACCATAGGTAATTCCCCAGTTGGAAGTTCGTCGAGAGCGATGGTCACCTCAGTTTCGCCGGCGTCGCTCTGGCCTGATCCGAGCACCGGCGCGTTGAAGTCCGCCGATTTCAGGAGGTCGGTACTGGTGATCACCGTCGCACTCGCCACGGCAAGGGCAGCTCCCCCGGCCACGGCAAGCCGAACCGCGCGCGTGTGGCGCCTTGCCTGCCGTAGGGCATGATCCGCCAAATCGGGCCGCGGCGGCAGCCGGTGGGCCAGTTCGTCGACACTGTCTTTGATCATTTCCTGGATGTTCACGTTGACACCTCCTCTGTTGTAGCTGCGGAAGAGAGTTCGGGCGCGGCTTCACGAAGGCGCGCGAGTGCGCGGGACGTTTGGCTTCGGACCGTGCCGACAGAGCAGTTCAGGATGTCGGCGACGTCGCGCTCGGGCAGATCCTCGTAGAACCTCAACACGAGTACCGCTCGTTGCCGGGGCCCGAGTCGCAGCAGGGCCTTGGTGAGATCGAGACGGAGGTTGACCTGCCTGGTGGCGTCGCGAGAGACCTCGTCAGGCGGGTGCGCGAAGGGATCCTCGCGGAGCCTCCATCGACGTCGCCACTTGCTTACTTGGGTGTTGTAGATGGTCCGGCGGACGTAACGCTCCGGGTCATCGACCCTGTGCCAGTGCCGGACCAACTTGGCCAGCGCGTCCTGGACAAGGTCCTCCGCCGCATGGAGGTCACCGGTGAGTGCGTATGCGGTACGCCGAAGTGCGAATGAGCGGGCCTCGACGAACGCGCGGAACTGCGCCTCCGCGTCCGAGTTCACGTCCTGTCCCTTCTGCTGCGTAACTGTTCACGCCTGCACAGACGCTCGCTCTGGCGCTTTCGATGCATGCATCGGGGACCAATTAAGGTCGGCACCGTGAGCCAGCCGACGGCACTTCATATTCGAGGCGTCCTGCTGCCAGAACGGGAGCATCACGACCTTTGGATCAGGGACGGCCACATCGGTTTCGAGCCCGTCCCTGACGCTGAAACGGTAGCGACCGGCTGGGTTCTTCCCGGGCTGGTCGATCTGCATTGCCACGTCGGCCTGGCGGCGGAGGGCGCCGTCCCGCCCGAGGAGGCCGAGCGGCAGGCACTCGCCGACCGCGACGCAGGCGTCCTGTTGATCCGCGATGCTGGCACTGCAGCAGATACCAGATGGATCGACGACCGAGACGACCTGCCTCGGATCATCCGGGCTGGCCGGCACATCGCCCGCACCAAGCGGTACCTGCGAAACTACGGCTGGGAGATCGAGCCGGACGAGCTCGTCGCGTACGTCGAGCAAGAGGCCCGGCGGGGAGACGGCTGGGTCAAGCTCGTCGGCGACTGGATCGACCGGGAGCTTGGCGACCTCGGTCCCTGCTGGCCCCGCGAGGCACTCGACGCCGCGATCGCCCGCGCCCACGAGCTCGGCGCACGCGTCACCGCGCACGTGTTCGGAGAGGACGCGCTGCCAGACCTGATCGCGGCCGGCATCGACGGCATCGAGCACGGCACCGGGCTCTCGGACGACCTGATGGCGATCATGGCCGAGCGTGGTGTGTCGATGGTGCCGACGCTGGTCAATATCGACAACTTCCCGATGTATGCAACGCAGGGCGAGGCCAGGTTCCCTCTCTATGCCGAGCGCATGCGCCGTCTCCACCAGCGCCGGTACGAGACTGTCCGCACGGCGTACGAGGCCGGTGTGCCGATCTTCACAGGGACGGACGCCGGCGGAGTGCTGCCGCACGGGCTGCTCGCTCGTGAGGTACTCGAACTGGTCAGCGCTGGTATGCCAGCCTCCGACGCCGTGGCGGCCGCGTCCTGGCGAGCCAGGTCGTACCTGCTCGGCGGCCCCGGCGGCCTGGACGAGGGCGCGGCGGCGGACCTATGCGTCTATGCCGCGGACCCGGTGGCCGAACCCGAGACGCTTCTCGAGCCAGTAAGGATCATCTTGAGTGGGCGCGTCTTCCGCTGACCCCACCGCCGCTCGGCCGGGCAATCAGGTGACCAAGTCCTCGTGTTGGTGCAGGTCACGAGGCCTGGAGGTAACCTGATCGTTTCGGGTCCACATCTTGAGACGCAATCAGGTGAGATGAGCCGCGCATTGTTCGTGGTCAGCGCACCATCCGCTCACCTGATCACCACTAAGCCAGCGATCAGGTGACGAACTCGCGATCAGGTGACCGACAGGCGAGGGTGGCCAGCCCGGAGTTGGGTTCAGCCTCGCCGCTCTGGCACAATGACCTGCTGAACCGGTGCACGCGTGGCCCCTCTCACCCGCGGATGCCGTGTCCACCCGAGGCGCTCGCACTGGTCCCCACCCGGTGCCGGCGGCTCACCCAGAACTCACTTACAGGAGACTCCACACCCGTGGCTGTCAAGATCAAGCTGAAGCGGATGGGCAAGATCCGCACCCCGCAGTACAGAATTATCGTCGCCGACTCGCGCACCAAGCGTGACGGTCGGGCCATCGAGGAGATCGGCAAGTACCACCCCAAGGAAGACCCGAGCCTGATCCAGGTGGACTCCGAGCGGGCTCAGTACTGGCTGGGCGTCGGAGCTCAGCCGACTGAGCCGGTCCTGAAGCTCTTCAAGATCACTGGCGACTGGCAGAAGTTCAAGGGTCTGCCCGGTGCGGACGGCACGCTCAAGCTCAAGGACACCAAGGCGAGCAAGTCTGACCTGTTCAGCGCTGCCCTCGCTGAGGTCCACGGAGAAAGCCCGGCCGACGCCACCACGTCGAAGAAGAAGGCGACCGCCAAGAGGGCGACTGCCAAGAAGGCTGAAGCTGAGGGCGACGCCGCCCCGGCCAAGAAGGCTGCGAAGAAGTCGGCGAAGAAGACCGAGGCCAAGGCCGATAAGGCGACCGAAGCCAAGGACGACACGAAGGCCAACCAGGCCAAGGCCAAGGCCGACCAGGCCGACACTAAGGCCGAGGCCAAGGCCGACCAGGCCGACACTAAGGCCGAAGCCAAGGCTGAGGACGCGAAGGACGCCGAGGCGGCGGAGTCCGCCGAGTCGAGCTCGGAGAGCTGAACCCGTGCTCGCCGAAGCGCTCGAGCACCTGGTCCGCGGCATCGTCGACCACCCGGACGACGTCTCGGTGCGCTCGCGCAACCAGCGGCGAGGTCAGCTGCTCGAGGTCCGCGTCCATCCTGACGACTTGGGCAAGGTGATCGGCCGTAGCGGCCGGACGGCGACGGCGTTCCGGACCGTGATCGACGCCTTGTCCGACGAGAACGTCCGGATCGACTTCGTCGACGTCTCTGGCCGCTGATCTGGTCTACGCGAAGAGCTTCCTCAATGGTGCGCTGGCAGCATTGAGGGAGCTCCTTGTGCCATTCTTCGGGCGCGGGAGGTATCGATGCTCGTGACAGTTGGGGTGATCTCCCGCGCCCACGGTGTGCGGGGTGAGGTCGCCGTCGATGTGCGTACCGATTCTCCCGAGCAGCGTTTCACTCACGGCGCCGTGCTGGCCACTGAGCCGACCCAGGCCGGCCCGCTGACCATCGCCCGGACCCGCTGGCATAGTGGCCGGTTGCTCGTCCAGTTCTCCGGTGTCCTGGACCGGACCGCCGCGGAGGCCCTGCGAGGAGTGCGTCTGCAGGCCGATGTCGACGAGCAAGAACGGCCCGACGATCCGGACGAGTACTACGACCACCAGCTCACGGGGCTGTCCGTACGAACGAGCGATGGAACGGTGGTAGGGGAGGTGGCCGAGGTGATCCACCTGCCCGGGCAGGACCTGCTTGCAGTCCACCAGGCGGATGGAGGTGAGGCGCTCATCCCCTTCGTCGCGGCGATCGTGCCCACTGTCGACATCGACGCCGGCGAGATCGTGATCGACCCGCCTCCGGGCTTGTTGTCCGGCGCGCCGGATGGGACGACGCCGTGAAGGTAGACATCATCACGATCTTTCCCGAGTACCTTGCCCCGCTGGACCTTTCACTGGTCGGAAAGGCGCGCGAGGCCGGCGTCCTTGACGTGCAGGTCCACGACCTCAGGCACTGGACGACCGACCGGCACCGTACCGTCGACGACACGCCGTACGGCGGCGGTGCCGGAATGGTGATGAAGCCGGACGTGTGGGGCGCCGCCCTGGACGCGATTGTCCCAGCAGGCGCCGCCCCTGCGCCGCGGCTGATCGTCCCGACACCGTCCGGCGTGGTGTTCGACCAGCAACTCGCGACCGAGTTGGCGGCAGAGCCGTGGCTGGTGTTCGCCTGCGGGCGGTACGAGGGCATCGATGCACGCGTGGTCCAGAACGCCGCGTCGCGGATGGAAGTTACCGAGCTGTCCATCGGCGACTACGTGCTGACCGGCGGTGAGGTCGCCGCGCTGGTCGTGATCGAAGCCGTGGCCCGGCTACTGCCGGGGGTCGTGGGCAACCCTGCGTCCCTTGTCGAGGAGTCGCATGGGGTGAACGGGCTGCTGGAGTACCCGGTGTACACCAAGCCACCACGCTGGCGCGGCCATGACATTCCGGAAATCCTGCTCTCCGGCCACCACGGCAGAATCGCTCGATGGCGGAGAGACCAGGCCTTCCGCCGCACGGCCCAGCAGCGGCCGGATTTGATCGAGCACCTGAACCCCGCCACGTTGGACCGCGCCGACCGAGCCTTGCTGGCCGAACTGGGCTGGCAGGTGGCCGACGACGGGGTGCGGCGCTCGCTCGATTAGTCCGGGTCGCCCCGCCTGTGGCAGACTGAATCGCTGCCTGGCCCGCGGTCGCCCCTGCCACGGGGGGAGCGCCACAGCGGGTGGCCAGGAACCAGACTTAACTACGATGCCGCCGGTGACCCGTGGCGCCGACGAGGAAGCGACACCATCATGCACACCCTCGACGCTGTCGATGCCGCAAGTCTCCGCAACGACATTCCGGAGTTTCGCGCCGGAGACACGCTCCGGGTCCACGTCAGGGTCGTCGAGGGCAACCGTTCCCGGATCCAGGTCTTCCAGGGTGTTGTGATCCGGCGCCAGGGCTCGGGCGTTCGCGAGACCTTCACTGTGCGCAAGATCAGCTTCGGCGTCGGAGTCGAGCGCACCTTCCCAGTGCACAGCCCGATCATCGACAAGATCGAGGTTGCAACACGAGGCGACGTCCGCCGGGCGAAGCTCTACTACCTGCGTAACCTGCGCGGCAAGGCCGCCAAGATCCGCGAGAAGCGCGAGACCAACTGATTCCGTCCACGCCCTGAGCGCTCGTTCGGGCGGCGGGCAAGGTAGCGTCGGGGGCAAATCGAGCGCGTCAACCAGGGCGGTGCTCGTCGGCTGCGGCGGGGAGCGACATGGGAGAGTATGTGGCCGAGGACACCGTGCCTCGAGAAGGTTCGGACACAGGCGCCGAACCGCCTCGGCGGAGTGGCGCCGTCGCCATACTCCGCGAGGCAGGCATCGTAATCGCGCTCTCGCTCCTGATCGCCACCCTGGTACGGATCTTCCTCGTCCAGGCGTTCCTCATCCCGTCCTCATCGATGCAGGACACCTTGCAGGTCAGCGACCGAGTTCTGGTGTCTAAGCTGACCACGCGGTTCGGTGAGATCGAGCGCGGCGACGTGGTGGTGTTCGCCGATCCCAACGGATGGCTGTCGACTCCCAGCGACGACGGTTCCGGTCCAGGTACGTGGATCCGCGAAGCGCTGCAGTTCGTCGGTGTGCTGCCTGACGACTCCGAAGGTCACCTGATCAAGAGAGTCATCGGCGTGGGCGGCGACATCGTCATGTGCTGCGATGACGAGGGTCGGGTGACGGTGAACGGCGTGGCCGTGGACGAGACCCCGTACTTGCGACCCGGCGACGACCCCTCCGTGCAGGAGTTCGAGGTCGAGGTCGAGGAGAACCACCTGTTCGTCATGGGCGACCACCGGTCGAACAGTGGAGACTCGCGAGTGCACGGCACAGTGCCAGAGCACAGCGTCGTCGGCAAGGCGTTCGTCGTGGCTTGGCCGATCTCGCGGTGGTCCGGCCTGTCCGACGGCGGCACGTTCGACCACATCCCCGACGAGTAGCGGCCCGTCTCGTAGGCTCGTCTTCATCATGAACGTGAGCGCTGCCCGCCCGACGATCCGCAAGAGTTCCGGCATCTACGGCTACGAGCGCGCTATCGCCCGGCTCGGCTTCGCGCCCGTTGCAGGCGCCGACGAAGCGGGCCGGGGAGCATGCGCCGGACCTCTTGTCGCAGCTGCGGCGATCCTCGCCGACGGTCGCCGTGGCGAGATCCCAGAGTTGGCGGATTCCAAGCTCCTCACCCCGCTGGCCCGGGAGCGCGTCTACGCGGAGGTGGTGGCCCGGGCTGCGGCGTGGTCGGTGGTGGTGATTCCCGCGGACCAGGTCGACCGGATAGGTCTGCACGTGGCCAACGTGGAGGCGATGCGCCGGGCCTTGGCCAAGCTCGATATCGAGGCGCGCTACGTGTTGACCGACGGATTCCCAGTGGCCGGGCTGGCGGTTCCTGGCCTCGCCATGTGGAAGGGCGATCAGGTTGCGGCCTGTATAGCGGCGGCCTCCGTCGTCGCCAAGGTCACTCGGGACCGCATCATGACCGAGCTGCACGAGCATTGGCCACAGTACGATTTCGCCACCCACAAGGGGTACGTCACACCTGAGCACCAGCGAGCCCTGACCGAGCACGGCCCGTGCCCGGTGCACCGGCGGTCGTACGTCAACGTGGCCCGCGCGGCCGCAGGAGTGCTGGTGGACGCCTCGCTGGTCGAGGTGCAAGCAGACTGGAGCGTGATCCATTGAGTGCCGAAGATCTTGAAAAATACGAGGCCGAGATGGAGCTGTCGCTCTACCGCGAGTACCGCGACGTCGTGGGGCTGTTCACGTACGTCGTCGAAACCGAGCGACGGTTCTACCTGACCAACAACGTCGACCTGCAGGTTCGCAGTGACGGCGGCGAGGTCTACTTCGAGGTCACGATGAGCGACGCCTGGGTGTGGGACATGTACCGCCCGGCTCGATTCGTCAAGAACGTCAAGGTGGTCACGTTCAAGGACGTCCACGTCGAGGAGCTCGCCAAGAGCGACCTGGAGATTCCCAAGTCCGACCTCGGCAGCTGACGTTCGATCACGTTCGGCAGTCGGCGCGACGTAGCTACATGGCTGCGGGCGTGTAGCTACGCGGTTAGCCCTGGAGGGCGGCCCAGCCGCCTGCTCTTGTTGTCCACATCCAGGGTCGACGCCCCCTGGCTATCCACAGATGTGTCCTCTCGGCCCACCGGCGCTCATCGCCCCGCGAGGCTCGTAACCGGAGGTGGTGCCGGTGCGTGCGAACAACGCCATCGGGGCGTACGGCGAACAGGTGGCTGTCGAACACCTGGAAAACGCCGGCTACACGATCGTTGATCGGAACTGGCGATGCGAGATAGGCGAGATCGACGTGGTCGCGTTAGCCCCTGGCGGTGCAGCGTCCCAGCCCAGCGTGATCGTCTGCGAGGTCAAGACCCGAAACGGGCTTGGCTTCGGTTCCGGCTTCGATGCCGTGACGCCCGACAAGGCCGCTCGGCTGCGCCGGCTCGGGCACAGGTGGCTCGCCGAGAACGGCGCGCCACCTGGTGCCACATTGAGGTTCGACGTCGTCGCCGTCCATCTCCCGCGACGCGGCGAACCACGAGTCGAGCATCTGCAGCGAGCCTTCTGATGCGGCTCGGCCGAGCCCGCAGCGTGGGGCTGTCTGGGGTACGCGGCACGGTGGTCGACATCGAGGCCCACATCGGCGGCATGCCCGGGTTCACCATGGTCGGCCTGCCTGACACTTCGCTGGTCGAGGCGCGCGACCGGGTCCGGGCCGCGATACTCACGAGCGGCGAATCGTGGCCACTCCAGCGCATCACCGTGAGCCTGTCGCCCGCCTCGATGCCCAAACGCGGCAGCTACTTCGACCTCGGGATCGCTGTCGCAATCCTCGAAGCCGGCGACGAACTGCCCACCGGAGCCGGCGGGGAGATCGTCTTCTTCGGTGAGCTGTCGCTGGACGGGCGACTGCGGGCGGTGCACGGGGTGCTTCCGGCGGTGCTCGCGGCGGCCGCCGCCGGCCTGGAGCGGATCGTCGTACCCGAGGCGAATGCGGCTGAAGCCCGGCTCATTCCTGGTGTGTCGGTGCTGGGCGCGCGGTCGCTGGCGCAGGTGCTTGCGGCGCTGCGGGGGCTGCCGATGCCGCACGAGCCGCCCGACCCATTGGCCACCGGCCCAGAACCGGCCACGGCCACGCTGGAGGCGCTCGACATGGCCGATGTCGCGGGCCAGGGCGAAGCCAAGCGGGGAGTGGAGATAGCCGCGGCCGGTCATCACCACCTCATGCTCGGCGGCGTCCCGGGCGCCGGCAAGACGATGCTCGCCCGGCGCCTTCCCGGGCTGCTTCCCGACCTGACCGCGGAGGAGTCTCTCGAGGTCACGGCAATCCACTCGGTCGCCGGTGTGCTGCCGCCCCATCAGCCACTTGTCACCCGGCCGCCGTTTGCCGAGCCACATCACACCGCATCTGCCGCCGCTGTCGTGGGCGGCGGCAGCCGGCAGATCCGGCCGGGCGCAGCCTCGATCGCGCACAGGGGTGTCCTGTTTATGGACGAGGCGCCGGAGTTCAGCATCCGCGTCCTGGACGCGCTGCGCCAGCCGCTCGAAAACGGTGAGTTGGTGGTGTCGCGAGCGGAGTCGACGGTCACCTTCCCCGCCCGCTTCCTCCTCGTCCTGGCCATGAACCCGTGCCGGTGTGGGTACCACGGGAGCCGACAACGCGACTGCGCGTGCAGCCCTGACGCAGTGCGCCGCTACTGGCAGCGAATATCGGGACCGATCCGAGACCGCATCGATGTCCGCATCCAAGTCGATCCGCCGGCGATCGCGAGCCTGGACGCCGGGCTGGCCGAGGCCGAGCCGACCAAGGTCGTCGCCGAGCGTGTTCTTGCCGCCAGGGAGCGCCAGCACAGGAGGCTGGCCGGCACGCCATGGCGCGTCAACGGCGAGGTGCCCGGTCCGTACGTGCGGCGGCACCTGATGCCACGGCCCGGAACCCTCGGCCCCCTGCACGAGGGCTTCAGCAAAGGCGTACTGACAGCGCGGGGCGCGGACCGCGCACTTCGAGTGGCCTGGACGATCGCCGACCTGGCCGGGCACGACACGCCAACCCGGGACGACGTCGCGGAAGCGGTCTCCCACCGGCTGGGAAGTGGTGGTTCGCATGACCGGCTGTCCTGACCACGAGCGAGCAGCACGCGCCGCGCTGTCCGCGGCGGTCGAGCCACCGGGCGAGCGCGTGGCGCGATACCTCATCGACCACGGGACGGAGGCGACACTAGCCGCGCTGCGCGAAGGCGGCGACGAGGGTCTCGACCCCGGAAGCCGGGTCCACCGGCGGCTGGCCGGCGTGGACGGGGCGGCGTTGCTCGCGTTTGCCTCTGCCCTGGGCATCCGCTACGTCTGCCCAGAAGATCCGGAGTGGCCCCCGGTGCTCGATCAGCTGATCTTCCTCGCCGATGTGGGGGAGAAGTGGGTCGCGCCGCCCCTCGGCCTGTGGATACGAGGCGAGGCAGATCTTGCGGAACTCGCCCCCAGGTCTGTCGCTGTGGTCGGTGCCAGGGCGGCGACCGACTACGGCCGGCGGATAGCCATCGAGCTTGGTGCTGACCTGTCGTCGCGGGGCTGGACAGTCGTATCGGGAGCTGCGTACGGCATAGACGGAGCGGCACACCGCGGCACCCTGGCAGTGGCCGGTACGACGGTGGCCATCCTTGCCTGCGGGGCGGACCTCACCTACCCACGCGGGCACTCAGACCTCCTCCGCCGGATCCTTGACAGCGGGTTGATCGTGAGTGAGCTGCCACCGGGCACGGTGCCGAGCCGAGCTCGCTTCCTAGCCCGCAACCGGCTCATAGCCGCCCTGACTCGGGGGACAGTCGTTGTGGAGGCGGCGCTGCGCTCGGGTGCGCTGAGCACAGCGACGTGGGCCAGCAGCCTGCAGCGGCCGCTCGCGGCGATTCCAGGCCCGGTCACGTCGGCAATGTCGGCCGGCTGCCACAAGCTGATTCGGCAAGGCGCCGCCGTACTCGTCAACGATGCCGCCGAGGTGTCCGACGTCGTGGGCGACCTGGGCGCCGACGCGGCCGCTGAGAAGAGCGTTCCCGATGGACCGCTGGATCGGCTGGAGTCCACTGCCCGCGACGTCTACGAGGCAATGCCCGCCCGGCTGGTCGTCACCGTGGACCAGCTCTGCGCCGAGACGGGGCTGTCAGTCCCGGCGTGCATGGCCGCGCTCGGCCGCCTGGGTGCCAGCGGCCTGGTCACGCGTGCCGACGGCGGGTGGCGGCTGGCGAGGACGGGTCGCGGCGCGCCGAAGGCGGCGATGCTTGACCTGAGCTGATCGCCCAGCGACGGTGAAGGCGTGACGACAGTCGATGAGCTGCCCGCGCGGTTCGGAGCGATAGTCGATGAGTTCGGCACCTATCTGCGGGCCGAGCAGAACCGCTCGGAGCACACCGTGCGCGCCTACTGCGGTGACGTCGCCAGCTTGCTCACGCAACTTGACCGGCTGGGTCACTCCGACCTGCGGCACCTCGACATCTCCGTGCTGCGTGGGTGGCTAGCCGGCCAGCGGACCCGAGGCCGGGCCCGCACGACACTAACCCGGCGCGCTTCGGCGATTCGGGTGTTCACCGCGTGGGCGCATCGCGAGGGTCTGCTGAGCTCGGATATTGGGGCGGCCCTCGCCACGCCGAAGGGTGGTCGCATGCTCCCGGAGGTGCTACGGCTGAGCCAGGTCGACGAACTGCTGGCCGCGGTGGCGGACGATGCCATCAGTGGCGAACCGATGGCGCTGCGCGATCACGCCGTGCTCGAACTGCTCTATGCCACTGGCATCCGAGTCAGCGAGCTCAGCGGCCTGGATGTCGACGACGTGGACGCCGACCGGCGGGTGGTTCGAGTACTGGGAAAGGGGCGCAAGGAACGTAGCGTCCCCTATGGCCTACCTGCCGCTGCCGCGGTGGATCGGTGGCTGGTTAGTGGGCGCCCGTCTCTCGCCCGGCCGGGCTCTGGGCCCGCCTTGTTCCTCGGTGCGCGGGGCGGCCGGCTCGGCGTTCGGGCTGCACGCGAGATCGTCTACACCCGAATGCACGCTGTCGCCGGCGCGCCCGAGATCGGCCCGCACGGGCTGCGCCACTCGGCAGCAACGCACTTACTGGAAGGCGGAGCCGATCTGCGCAGCGTGCAGGAGCTGCTCGGGCATTCCTCGCTGGCCACGACCCAGATCTACACCCACGTGTCCGTCGACCGGCTCCGCCGCGCGTACCAACAAGCCCATCCCCGCGCCTGAGACGTTATCTGCCGATTCCGGCGAGTGCACGTCCTCAGACGGGGATCACACCTGATCGGGTACCGGACCGGCCGCGTCACCGGTCCTCCGGACAGGTGCCAACGAACTGGCGTCGTCCGCGAGATCGGATACGACGACCGCAGCGGTCGCGGTTGCCTCGGCGACGCCGTTGACCGGCGGCGTGATCCGCCGTTCGAGGGCCATAGACATCCACGCGATCGTCAGGCAGCCGGCGACGAGCATGCCGATGTAGACCGTATCGAGGTCGTGCTGGAGCAGGATTCCAGCGGCAATCGGGCCCAGGATGGTGCCGCCCTGAAAAGCCGCGGAGTTGATCGCGTTGTGGCGGCCTCGCAAATGGTCCGGTGCAAGGTCGTTGGCCATGGCCGGCACCGTCGGCTGGAGCATCGTCTCGCCGAAGGCGAAGACGGCATGGAACAGGAGCACGCCCGCGACGGCAGCCACGGTGGCCGGCGCGAGCCCGGTCAGGCCGAGCAGTACCCACGACGCTGCCCAGACCGCCGTCATGACAGTGAGGACGCGAGTGCGACGGTGACCGGCGATGCGGCCCAGCACCCAGAACTGCAGGACCACGATGACTGCGGTGTTCACGGCGAAAGCGATGCCGATCGTGCCCGTCGAGACCTGCGAGATCTGGCGCGCGAAGGCTGGAAAGCCGGCCTCCATCTGGCCGTAGCCGACGAAAGCTGCCACGAAACTCAGGCCGGTCAGCCACGCGACGGCGGCTGTCGCAGGATCGCGAGGTATGTGTCCGGTACCGACGAGTCCGCTTCGGCGGGGACGGCTGCCTTGCCGTGCACGTGCTGTAACGGGCCGAGCAGTAGCGCCAACGGAACGGTCATCGTCACCGCGTTGGCGATGAAAATGGCGGTGAAGGTCGCGGGCCGGTTCACGTCGACATCAGGGTGCCTGACAGGCCGAGCCCGATGTGACGCACCTCGTTGAGGTAGATGATCGTGAAGGGAAGGGGTGAGGCCCCGGCCGAGGGTCTGGATGGCGACGGTTGAGAGCAGCCACCGACCCTCGGTCGGCAACATGCCCCAGAACGACGCGAGACTTGGACGCGGCTGAGAGGACATGCTCGGATCATCGGGGGTCGCACTGACAGAGCTCAAAGCCTTATCACGCCGGACGAGCTGGCTGGCCCTTTGTTGGTCGACGCTTACGGCTGTCCGGACGGCATTGCGCTTTCAGGATCTTCGCCGACCGATTACAGGCCTTCGGCCCTGACCGCCGCGCGTCTTCCCCGTCATGGTGGAGGTGGAGGAGAGGTGGCTGGCCATGAGACGCGTGGGGAAGGTCCTGCGGTACGTGGCGTTCACCGCGATGGCGCTGGTCGGTCTACTCGGCGGGATGTTCATAGCCGGCAACGCGTTCGCGGATCCCGGGGGTTGGCCGGCCGTCGGCATGACCGCTCTGTGGGCGATTCCCATAGTGGCCCTGAGTTTCTACGCCCTGCTGCGCCCCACAGCGGCCGGACCGGTCCTCGTGGGGGCGACAGCCTTCGTAGCCGTGTTCACCGTCGCGGACTCCGCGTTCGGTATCGTCCCCCGGGACGAGTGGGGTCCGGTTGCGGCGATCGCCGCGTTCGTCCTCGGCGTGGCGTTGGCGTTCCTTGGCTTGCACCGGCCGATGCTGGCCGGCCAACTAATGATTGTGGCGGGGCTCGCGCAGCTCACGGCCACACTGATCGGAGTCGCGATCCAGGCGACCGATGGCCCAGCCCCGGATGCGGTGTTCGGCGGATCGTCCGGCGTAGTCGTCCTGCCGATGCTGGTCGTCGGCGGACTATTCCTGCTTGCCGGATGGCTCGAGGGTCTCACGGCGGGGGGTTCGAGGCGAGGCGCGCCACAGGCCCGGCGCGCGCCGACGTAGCGGGTCACTCCTCGTCGTACGGAGGCAGGGCGGCGTGAGCTCGTCTGAACGGCTCGGCGGGGCAAGCCCGTCGGCCTGACCCGCTACCGTCTGCCGATTCCGGCGAGTGCGCCGATCGCTGCTCGTTCGGACACTGCCACGCCGGACGGTATCGGGGGCGAACCGGATACGGCGGCATCGGTCGAAGAATCGTCGGCGGCCACGTCATTCTGGTGAGGTTGGTCTAGCGCGTCCGCACCCAGTGGCAGGAGCCGGGGCAGCCCGCCCGGCGGTATGAGGCTCGTCGGATCCAAGTAGTCACTTCCTCTCAGCAGCCCCCAGTGCAGGCACGGCGAGGGTGCGCAATGGCTGCCGGCTCGGTTCAGGGTGCCGATCTGCTGGCCGGTCTCGACGAACTCGCCGGCTCGGACCGCCGCGGCCACCGGCTGGTACGTCGTGCGCAACTCGCCATGAATCACCGTGACGACGCCGACGCCTGCGACTAGACCGGCATACGTCACGACTCCGTCGCCGGACGCGTAGACCGACTGTCCGTCGATGCCGGCAAGGTCGACACCACGATGGCCCGTCTGCCACGGCTCGGCCGGAGGATCGAAGGCGCGCACGATGACGGGATCGGCGTACCCGAGTGGCCACGTCCACCCGACCTGGACTGGATCCATGGCCGGCGTCGTGAACAGCGGGACGGCGATGGCGGCAAGGGTGGCAACGGCGCGGCGAGTTCGCATGCCTTCCAGGCTGTCCCTGACGACGGCCGTACGGATTCCTGATCGGCAACCTGTGGACAACCGGCCCGGCGCGACCCCTGGTGTGGATAACCGCCCCGGCCGCCACGACCATCACGAAGCAGCGATCCCGGGCGTGAGCGCACCACCTGCACCCTCGACACGACCGGCGGGCCTCATAGAGATCAGGTGAGCTGCATGCGTCGCAGATGTGCCTGGTGGGCCTCGATCAGCCAGTCTTCGGTGAGGCGAGGGTCGTCGGCGCCGCCACCGGTCTCGAGCGCGTCCAGATACCGACGATCCGCCGCGATCCGCCGCTGTAGCTCGGTGCCGTCCCCGACGTGACCGTGGCCGGGAATGGCGTGCCGAACGCCGTCCACCGCGGCGAACAGGTCGAGTGCTCGGCGGTAATCGGCCACCGGATCGGAGGCATTCGTATGGAGCAACGGGATTTCGATGTCGGAGCACATGTCACCGGTGATCAGCACGCCTTCGGACGGCAGGTGCAGCGCGGCATGCCCGGGCGCGTGGGCACGGTGCTCGATCAGCCGTACTTCGGGGCCGTCCCACGGAATCGACGCGGCGCCGGTGCGAAGCGCGGTGAGCCGCCCGAACAGCGCTGCCTCGTGACCCGGCGCGAACTTCTCGGCCAGATGCCGGCTCCGCTCGACGTCCGCGGCGAGCGCCCGAACAGCGGCGGCCGTGGCGTACCGAGGAGCGGCACCGAGGTCCGGCGACCACAGGACGTGGTCCCAGTGCGGGTGGGTTGAAAAGCCAGCCACTACCCGCAACCCCAGGCTGCGCAGTCCAGAGACGAGCTCCGCGATGTCAGCAGGTGTGACGGCAGGGTCAACCAGCAGGCATCCGTCGTCGCCCCCGATGATCACTGTCGTCGTGGTCGTGCAGAACTCGCTCGTCCCGACGAGGACACGGTCTGTGAAGTTGATCAGCCTTCCCATGGTCGAACAGTAACCGGCACTCGCGCGGAGCCAAAAGATCATGTCCGGCTGGGTCCCGGCGCCCACGTTGTATTTCGGCGACTGCACACCTGCCTGCATTACTGCACCGGCCTGCGGACCTGATGCGTTTGTGCAGGCAGGTCCACAGCCTCTGGTTGCAGCGACCCGCCGGGTGTGTCGCGAACACTTGATCTTCTCGTCGGCGGCTGGAGCGTCGCGCGAGTTGGGTGCAGCGGCCGCCCGTCCCGTACAATCATCGGTGGCTCGGGGCATTCCTGGGTCAATTTCGCGCGCCCTGCAATACGGTGACGTGCCCTCGGTCTCCGGGTTATCTCGGAGTGGGTTCGAAACCGCAGAGCGCCAGGCGCGGCGGCCAAACCGGGTCCGTCGCGACTAACCGGACGACGCGACCAGCTCAGCTGGCGCGAGAGGAGGTAGGCGCGGCCATGGCCGTCGTCACCATGAAGCAGCTCCTCGAGAGCGGCGTGCACTTCGGGCATCAGACCCGGCGCTGGAACCCGAAGATGAAGCGGTTC
>DASTNZ010000002.1:0-9864 GCA_035762665.1 Jiangellaceae bacterium
CCCAGCAAATCAGTGCGTCGGCCAGGCAGCGTCACTGGAGGTGATCGCCGATGCCCACCTACATCAGCCTGATCAATTGGACTGATCAAGGGATCCGCAACTCGAAGCAGACCGTGGAGCGGGCCAAGGCAGGCACCGAGCTTGCTCAACGCATGGGCGGAAACGTCACGGGCACCTACTGGACGGTCGGCCCGTACGACATCGTTTCCATCGCAGAGTTCCCGGACGACGAGTCCGGGACCGCGTTCCTGCTCGCCATTGGAGCGCAGGGCAACCTCCGCACCACCACGCTCCGGGCGTACACCGCTGAAGAGATGACAGGGATCATCCAGAAGCTGGGCTGACGTACTGCGCGGCTTGGGCGCCTCAACGGGTGCCGAGTCGGCCGCGGAGGCGAGCATGGGCAGCAGCGGGAAACCGAATCTCGCCGTGGGTCTGATTACGACGCGGGACGCTCATGAGCGGCGCATGATCGACGCCGCGGGCTTGGCCCCACACGTCGTTGAGGTGATCGCCACCATCGAGAACGTCGGGGACGCTCTGGCCGGTGAGACCACCACGCGCTTCTGGCTCAAGGGCGCAGGCGTCGACCGGGAGTTACGGGTCGTGCACACTCCGGAGATCCTGCCCGGCGACGCGATCGAGGTCACCGCCTTGTGGGACCTGCGCGACGGTCCGAGAAACTACGTGATCACCGTGACGGCCGACGCGTCCTCTCAGATCGACCAGCTCCGTGCCGACGACAGCTCAGGGACGGCACGGCCTCGGTGCGCGGCCTGCACGTCGAGCTCTCCTAGCCTGACGGTCAGTTGAGCCAATCCGGCAGCCAGTCGTTTAGCTCGTCGACCACGTTGGTATCCGCGTCGAATCCGGGCAGGACGCCGGTGATCGCGAGGATGCCGACCACGATGGCCGCAGTGGCCAGCAGCAGCCCGACAAGAGCCTCACCACGTCCGGCGATGAAGCGGTATCGGCGGCCGGTGGCCGAAAGCCCGCCGATGGCGAACAGCAGCGCGAGGACTCCCACACCCACACCGATTATGGCCAGCACGCCTGTGGCCACGATCAGCGCGGCGGCAACGGCGAGGATTAGAGCGATGCTTGCCAGCGCACTGGTACGGGCCCGGGCGTGCGCACGGTCCGCGGCTGCACGCGCCGCGGCGTCCCGAATCGCCTCCGCTGCCTTCTCGGTCGCCTCCTCGATCTTCGTGCTGTGCTCGTATCCCACGTCACGATCACCGACCGTCTCACGACGCGGGTCTGTCGTTGTGGTATCCGCTGGGCGGTCCTCATGGTGGACTTCATCGGACTCGGATCTGCCCCGCCACCGACGCGGAGAAGCCAGCCGTGTCATGGCGCACCTCCTGGATATCCGCCTGTTCTGACACCGGTCTCATACCCCGGACGATCAGTGTCACTCCCGCCGATCCGTACCAGACAGGACGAGGTGGTGCATCGAGAACAGCGTTGGGCGGCCGTCCAGGCGCAGCGAAGACGTTTACAGCGAGCTCGGGTCGCTCCTGCCGACCGCCTAGGTCAGCGGCGGCAGCCGGACCACGCCGCCGGTGTCGGTGATGGTGTCTGCGTCGGGGTCGTCGAACCACAGCCCGTTCTCCCCGAGGTACCGGAAGTGCACGCTGCTGCCGGCCGGCAGAGTGACCGACACGCTGCGGGTGCCGTTGCCGCGACGGCGGAGCACGTGCGCTCCCGGCGTCCAGCCGTTGAAGTTGCCGACAACGCTCACAGTGCCGGCGCGCTCATCAGTGGGAAGTACGAAGGTGAGCTTGCGTCCGGCGGTGCGCGGTTCACGAGCCTGCTTGATCACGTTCGGACCTTCGTCGTAGCACGGGTGAGCAACAGCATTGTGAGATACGGCGATACCGCCGCCGCCGAGACACGTCGTCGACAAGTTCCAGGCGCCCGCACGCTGACGAACGTGCGTCCTTATCTGCCGAGTTCAGAAGGGCTACAGCGACGACGAGGTCCTCGGGTGGGCCGCCGTCGCTCCCCGGGGCGGAGCTACCCGCGCGGTCCACGAAGATCCCGCACATCGACCAGCTGCCCGTCTGGTCGGTGTGGTGCATCCGGGTGCGGCCGGGCCACCGCGGCAAAGGCACCTCTTCCGCCCTGCTCGAAGGCGCTGTGACGTATGCGCGGTCACACGGGGCGCCGGCGAACTCGACTCAGTCAGCTGGTCGAAGTCCCCAGCTCGTCATCCCTTGGGTTCATGACCCGGACCCATTCGATCGACCCGCCAGGACGATTGGATGCGCGCTCATCGGCATTATGCACGTGATCGACGAGGTCGCTGTTCATGATGCTTGGCCTTCTGTGAGGCCGGTGAGCTTTGTCTTGCACGAGGGAGATCTCCGATAGCGATGATCCGGGGGGAAGATCAAATCACCTTTGTTGGGGGGAAACAACAGGTCCGGAGACCTCCCCCGTTGACCAGCAACGCTACGCGCGTGACGCGATGCAGCGCAAGCGCTCCAGCTATGATCGTCAACCATGGGGGGAATGGGGGGAACACGTGATCTCTGGGATTCGAAGCGAGTTGCTGAGTACCTCGGCGTAACTCAATCGACGGTGCGTAGCTACGTTGCCCGTGGGGTCATGCCACAGCCGGATCTGAAGCTCGGAGGCAGATGGGTATGGCTGGCAGAAACGATCAAGGAATGGCATCGGTCACGACCGAGCCAGAAGCAGAATTGATCTACGCACGCTTTGACGGCCGGTGCGGCTGCTTCGTCGAACTCGGTGACAGCAGGGCCGCGTTCGCCAGCGGCGACTTCTACGCCTCGGAGGCACCCGAGATCCGGCTGCGGCGCCCCGGCCGTCGCTGGCACCTCGCCAAGGTCGCCTTCGAGCAGTATTGGCTACGCCGATGGGCCTAGAGGCACTCGCACGTTAGGACTCTGACGCAGACCTTGAGTTCTTAGGCAGGCTTTCGGGAGACGGGCGTGTTGGTGCAGATGTCTGCCCTGTTGCGCCGCACCTCTCGCCCGCCCTCTTCGCGTAGGAACTCGTCCCCGGCCCCTCCACAGTGCGCAGCTGCTCGATGCTGGCTGCGGGACCGGCCGCTTCGGTCTCGCCGCCTCGGCCCAGGCGCCTGGTGGTTATCCGGCGGTTCGGCGTCGCAGCCAACGGACGACTTGGTCGCAGGTGCCTCAGCACGCGAACCAGGGGGCGCGGCATTCTGGGCGGTGTGATGCTCGTCGACGGCGGCGCTGTGCGTCCCTGACGCTCGCCAGAGCGACTGGCCGAAGCCACCGGGAACGCGGCCCTGGGCGCCCATGAGGATTCGACACGTCATCGAAAAGTCATCAGAAATTATGGGCAACGTCCCGAGACGATCCGATAGAGTTAGAGGCGTCCAGAGGGGAATCTCCTCATCAGCCCGAGGTTTTCCAAGGGAATCCGACAGTTGCAGTAGTCCGGGACAGCTCTCCGACCGCGTCCAGAGGTCGCAGGGGTTCAAATCCTGCCCCCGCTACCACGTAAGTGCAGGTCACAAGGCCGGTTCCCACCACTGGGAACCGGCCTCGTGGATCGTTTGATAGTCCCTTGATAGTGACGCTGAACCTCAACAGCGCATCACAGGTCGTCATCCGCGACTCGCGTTCGACATCCCTCAGACCACTGCGGACAAGATCGACGTGCCCAATGTCTCGGTGGGCGTGCTCGTCGTGCCGGTCGTCGAAGCAGCCGTCTGGGCCGCGGCCGTCGTAGTCACTGTCTACGTTGTCTGGCGGGTGCGTCGTGGTGGCGTCGTGCTGGGTGTGCTGGCGGCGCTTTTCGGCGGCGCGGCGTTCGCCTACTTCACGAACTGGTCGGTGTTGGAGCCCCGCAGCTAAACGAGTTTCATCGGTGGGGCTTTGGCCAGGTAGCCGAGCTGGTGGACGAGGGCGAGCTGGGTGCACTGGAGGACGAGTACTACGGCCAACGTCTGCCCAGGTATCTCGCGGATCTTTCCACCAATTGAGTGCGCCCGTCATCGAGTTGCCTGACCCAGATCAGGGCAGCACGCGAATGCTGAACTGCTGCGTCGCGAACTGGCCGCTGCTGTCGTCCACACGAACGGTGAAGGTGAAGGTTCCCGCTGTCGTGGGTGTCCCCTTGACACGACCAGGGGATGCCTGCACGAAAAGGCCCGGCGGGAGGGTGCCCGCGACGTGCGACCAGGTATACGGCGGCACACCGCCGCCGGGGAACAGCCCGACCTCGTACGCGACCCCCACGGTGCCGTCGCTGAGCTGGTCAGTGCCAATTGTGATCACGAGCGGATCCGCAGGATCCACGGTCAGGGTGAAGGTCTTGGTTGCGGTGTTGCCGGCCCCGTCGCGGGCCCGGACCGTGAACGTCGTGGTCTGGACTCGCTTCGGGACACCGGTGACCGCGGTGGTTTGGGTCAGCCGCAGGTCGTCGCCGGCGAACTTCAGGCCGTCCGGAACCGTGCCGCTCACCAGCGACCACCGGATGGGGCCGCTGCCCTGACCGCAGCACGCTTCGATGAACCCCGCGTAGTTGGCTCCGACCCGGGCGTTCGGGAGCGGCGACTCCGTGACGATCCTGAGCAGTGACTGGGTCGTGACGGTGAGCAGGGCAGAACGGGTGACTCCGTTATACGTCGCGGAGATGGTGGCCGTGCCCGCAGCGGACGCGTTGATCGCCACCTGGAACGCGCCGGTCGAGCTGTTGGCGGGCACGGTCACGGTCGCGGGAACCGTCGCGATGGAGGTGTTGCTGCTGGCCAGCGAGACGATCGCCCCACCGGTTGGTGTCAGTGCGGTGAAGAACAGCGTGGCGGAGGTACTCACCGTGCCCGTCTGAACGGTGGCCGGGCTCAGTGAGATGGAATCTAGCGCGGCGCCACCCGGCTGCGGCGGCGGAGTGACGGTCATGGTGGCGCTACGGGTGATCCCGTTATACGCCGCAGAGATCACCGAGGTCGTGGTCGAGGTGACCGCGCTCGTCGCCACTGAGGAGGTCGCGGCCGAGGTGACCCCGGCGGGGACCGTCACGGTGGCTGGGACGGTGACTACGGCGGTGTTGCTGCTGGTTAGCGACACCACCGCGCCTCCGGTCGGGGCGGGGGCCGTCAGCGTCACCGTTGCTGAGGCCGTGGCGCCCCCCACCACAGTTGCCGGACTGACTGTGACCGAGCTCAGGGCCGGCGCGGTCACCGTGCACCCCGATAGCCGAACGTTAACCGCAGCCGCCGAGCCGTCATTCACGTCCACGGTGCAGTCCGCCGGACTCATGAAGCCCGAGCGCTCGATCCTGAACGATCCGTCACTGCTGCTAGTAGCCATCTGTATGCCGTCCACCGTGATCGGGCGGCTAGCGGTGGCGCTCCCCTCGATCCGCAACCTGTCTCCGCTGACCTCCGCGCGGGAAACAGTGACAGCAGCCTGGGCTATCCCGGCCAAGGCGACTGAGAGGACCGCCGTCAGGGATCCGAGCGCTAATGCGATCCGACTCCGACGACCGGTCATGTCTGCCTCCTGGCTCAGTCACGAACGTGACTACTGAGCCGTGGCGACAGTCTGGGGGCCTGCCCGCTGATCGGCTCGCGCGGACCAGTCACGCTCCTCAGAACCTGACACGAACCCGGCCGTCGACAGGTTCACCGATCCGCTCCTGCCCAGTCTCCAATCGACCCGGACGAGCTCGGGCCCTACCATCGCCGACGACAAGCCTGGCCGGGCGCCTCATCGTCGGGAGCAGCGGAGAGAAAGCGGTCAGGTTCACAGTTCGGGCTGAGAACATCCGGCAGCGGACAGAACGGCGCATGCAAAGTCAAGCGGCTCGGAGATGTCCACCGCATTGTTCCGGTCGCCCATGACCAGATTGCTCGCCGACGACGCCAACGCGACAAACAGGCCGTCCGGGGTGATCACCGGCCGGCCGAAGTTGGTGTCCAGCACACCATCCTGGTCGCCGCCGACGGCCTGCCGCTCACGGCTGTCACTGGAATCGCTTGGTTGAGCGGAGCGGGAGGTGTGCTCCCTCAGGACATCCGCGACAGGTCTATCAAGACATGTCTCGGGGAGCCGCGTCGCTCGGGTGCTTGCGGTCGTTCGAACCGCAACGTCCAGTCCATGACAGTGCGTGGACGTCCCAGGCGTCGGTTGGTTTCACTCGCCGCTGGCGCATCACTGCGCACGATCACGACGAGGTTCGTTTACTCGTGCGATAACGCCATGAGCAGATCGGCCGCCGCGAAAGACCGGAGGTCAAGGTCGCCGAACGTGCCGGGATCAGATGCCGCGAGGAGGCGAACCGCAGCGCCCGAACCGCCGTGGTAGTAGCCGAAGAGACGTTGCAAGCCTGGCGGCTCCTTCGGGCCGTCGTCGGAGGAGGTGCATCGTGCTGAGCTGGCAGCGAGCCGCGGTGGCGGGTCTTGGGGTTCTGACGCTCGGGACGGTGTCGGGCGCACCGGCGACGACGGCTGACGTCGCAATCAGCGCCGGCAGCTCAAGCCGCCTGTCCGCTGGGCAGACCGCCTTCGGGCTGCAGATTGGACTCGATGCTGCCGGCGGCCGCGTCCACGCCGCCTGGGCAGACAACAGCCCCGCGCTCCCCGACAATCCGGATCGCCCAAATCTCGATATCGCGGTCGCGAGCATCGACGGCACCACGCTGGCCGTCTCTCCCAACCTCAACCTCAGCGCGGCCCCTGCGAGCCAGTTCGAGCCGGCAATCGCCATCGACCCTGGCGATCCACGCTTCGTCGTCGCTGCGTGGGCGCAATCGTTGAGTCTCGGCTTCACGAGCCTCTTCGTCGCTCGTAGCGAGGACGGGGGAGCGACCTGGGTGCGTCAGAACATCCTCGACGGGGCCGGCGAGCCCGAGCTCGGCTTTGACAGCTTCGGCAACCTCTTCGTCGCCTTCATCGAGCGTAAGAACGGACTCGAGACGCCGTTCCCCGTGGCGCGGCTGTGGTTGAGCACAGATCATGGGGCGTCGTTTTCCGCGGTTGAGAGCTTCCCCGCACCAGCGGGTGTGCTCCGCATCGCGCTCGGGGTCGGCGGGGGCGCGGTCTGGACAGTGGTTCGGCACACGACGAGCGGCGCCCTGACCGCTCTCGGCGCCCCGGTCGCGGGCCGCGGCGCGGTCGGCACGTTCACCAGTGCTTCGCTGACGGGAGTGAGCAAGGCTGATCATCCGAGCGTCGCGCTCGGTCCCGATGGCTCGGTCTTCGTCGCCGTCCAGAACCCCGGCGACGGCCCGGCAACCATCGACGTCCGTCGCGACCCGGACGGTCTGGGACCGGCCCCGTTCGCGGCCCCCGTCGAAGTGACGAACTACCAGCCGCTTCAGAATGATCCGCTGCCCAGGATCGCGGTCGACGGAAGTACAGGCCAATCCCGCGGACGGGTCTACCTCGTCTACCAAGACGGCGCGCGCCTCAGTGGCACCAAGGATGTTCTGATGCGCTTCTCCGATGACGGCCTCACTTGGACAGCACCGTTTCCGGTCAACGATCAGGTCTCCTCCGTCGATCGCCTCCTGCCCAACGTCGCCGTCGACAGCAGTTCGGGCGCGGTCGCCGTCGCCTGGTACGACTTCCGCGGCGGCGGCGGCCAAGCCCAGCTTCGCGGACGAGTACTTGACCAGGTCAGCCCGCCGACGACACCCGACGCGCCCCTGAACTTGGTGGCTGAACCGGCCTCCAGCTCGGAAATCCGACTCCACTGGACCGACCGCTCATCGAACGAGACGGCGTTCGAGATCGAGCGCTTCGCGTTCGGCTTCCCCGGCGGCTTCGCACGTATCGCGGTTGTTGGGCCCGATAACACGACCTTCCTGGACACTGCTCCGGGTTCCAGTGGCCTGTACCGGATCCGGGCCATCAACGCCAGTGGCCCATCGCCGTACGCAAACGAAGCCGCCGCCACGCCGCTGGCCGTGCCGCCGACGGCGCCGACCGAGCTGGCCGCCACGGCGACCTCGGCGACCCAGATCGAACTGCGCTGGCGAGACACGAGCGCGAACGAGCAGGGCTTCAAGATTGAACAGGCGAAGGATGACGGCCCCTTCATTGAACTCGCCAGCCGCGCGCCCGCGAACGCAACTGGCTTCCTTGACACACCGCTCGAGCCGGGCCACCGTTACACGTATCGTGTCCGCGCCTTCAACAGTGGCGGCGACTCGCCCTACTCCGCGACCGCAACCGCCACAACCGACGCGCCCAGCCACCTCACCGCGCGCGCCTTATCCAAGTCGCAGGTCGCGCTGGAATGGCGCGACAACAAGACCGACGAGAGCGGCTTCCGCATCGAGCGAAGTACCGATCTGGTTACGTTCGTCGAAACAGCAACGGTTGGGCCAAACTCGACCTCGGCCACTGTCGGCCACCTCCGCCGCGGCACCACCTACTACTTCCGCGTCCGCGCGTTCACGGCAGGAACAACGACGGCGTACAGCAACGTCGCCTTCGCGGTCACGCTATCGCGCTGACCGGGCCGCAGACGCATCGCTCGGCAAGGTCGTGATTCCACGCCGCCATCTCGAGGTCGTTGATGAGCCGGGGGATCACTTCGACGAGCTCGGGGTGATCGCGAGGCGGCGGGGCTGGTCGTTCTTCGGGTATGGCTTGGTGAGGAAGCGTTAGCTGGTCGGGCTGTCTTATCGGGTGACTTCGATCACGTCGTGGATCAGGAGCGTGCGTCGGAGGAGGTCGAGATGTCGAACCGCAGGCCCACAAGCGACGTGGACTGAATGACGCCATTGCGGCTCAACAGGAGCCGGATCAGGTAGCGGCAGCGCCGGAAGACGAACCGCCCCCGCGTTCCTGGTGGCAAGGCGTTGCTGCGCCTGCTGCACGTCCTCGAACGAGATGGTTACGCAGAGAAAGCTGTCGCGGCTGTTGCAACGGCCGTCCCCGAGACCTGGCGCGAACCGTTTGCCGCAGTTACACAGGCGAGGACGGCGGCGCAGGACGGGAGGTGGCGGGCGAACTCATCGAGCAGTTGATCGCCGCAAGCCAGCAGCCTGTCGTCCTTGATCGCTTGGCCTGGATATGGATTGAGTTGAGCGAGGGCGGCCCAATCGACGGACGGATCTGGCGCTACGAGCAGCGGCTCCCCCAAGCAGTCGCCATCGCTACCGTCAGCGTCCGCCACTCGATCTCGTACGTCAGCAGCTCGGTCATGGCGTTCTCCAACCTGGACCTGCGCTACGCCACGTTGCGCGGTCTTCACTTCGGCTGTACCGATGCGGAACGCGAGCGACTTCGGGGTGAGAAGGACTCGGGTTGGTCGGCGGGATACGTCGGCGGGAACTGCCGCGCGGACTTCAGCGAGTCCAACCTCACTCACTCGGACTTCCAAAGGCGCACAGCTGCGGCTTGCCGTGTTCGAAGGCGCCGTCGACCTCAGCGCTGTGGACTTCCGGGAATCCGACCTCACCGGCGCGGCCTTCACGCGCGTCCAGCGCTTGGGGACGCGGTGGCCCGAGGGGTTCGCACGACCCGCAGCCTGCGGCGCTTGAGCTGCGTACGTGGCCGGCACAGGAACCACTTCGAGTGCCGGGTGGTGGCGGCGAGCTGCGTGAGTTGCCTGAGGACCTGTCGGTTCTCGGGGTCGGCGGCCAAGTCGTCGAGGACGGGCTGGGTCAGCGAACGGAGACCCTTCAGGTCATCGGGACCGGCCTTGTGGGACCGAACTCCCTTTTCGCACAGCTCGTTCGCGGCACCACTGCCGCTGTAGCGCTGCCGTCGCCCGAGGCCTGCCTACCGTCGATGCGCTTCAGGGGTGAGTGGCGCACGCTCCCTATCGCACTTTCGCGGGCGCAAGACAGGGGAGAAGGGAGCGTGCAAGGGCCCGGTTGCCGCATCGGCGGTCCGCTCGGATCGCGGCA
>DASTNZ010000003.1:0-33859 GCA_035762665.1 Jiangellaceae bacterium
GTGGCCGGAAGCGTCTGGTCCAGCAGCCGATCGACCGCGCTGGCGCCGCGCCGCGCTCCGGCCACTGCGGTCAGCACGGTGCCCGCGGCCAGGGCGATCAGGAGCGCAAGAACCAACAGCGAGCGCCACCGGCGACGCATATCCAGCCGAAGCCATGCGAGGGCAGGCCCAATCACGGCATGGCCTCTCCGGACATCCTCGGTTCGGCCACTCCAGACGCGACGCCGTCGCCATCGATGATGCGGCCGTCCCGCATCCTCACGACGCGAGAAGCACCGGCGGCGACGTCCGGTGAGTGAGTGACCATCAGGATCGTTTGGCCGTCACCGTGCAGGCGGCGGAACAGCTCGAGAATCTCCTGCCCGCCCTCGGAGTCCAGCGCGCCGGTCGGCTCATCAGCGAGCAGCACGGCCGGCTCGTTGACCAGCGCTCTGGCAATCGCCAGCCGTTGTCGCTGACCCCCGGACAGCACCGCCGGCACCTCGTAGGTCCGGTCGCCGAGGCCGAGCAGGTCGAGCAGGTCGCGTGCCCTGGTCTCAGCCGCCTTCCGGCGCAGCCCGCCGAGCATTGCCGGCAGCGCGATGTTGTCCAGCGCGGACACGCCTTCGAGCAGATTGAAGAACTGGAACACGATGCCTACGTGGTGGCGGCGGAACTTGGCCAGCCAAGTCTCGTCCTGGCCATCCACCTGGAGCCCGTCGACGATGACCTCGCCTTCGTCGGCGTGGTCCAGCCCGGCGAAGATGTTCAGCAGCGTCGACTTGCCGCAGCCGGACGGGCCCATCAGTGCGACGAATTCGCCTTGGGCGACATCCAGATCTACGCCGCGCAACGCCCGCACCGGGGCTAGTTCGGCTTCAAAGGTCCGGCGGACTCCACGCGCCTTCAGTGCCGTCATTTCAGCGTGCCCCCCTTGCGGGCGATTCCACGACGCGGCACGCCAGGACCGGCGCGTCACGTCCCTTGACCAGTACCGGATCGAGATGTTCGAACTGCCAGCCCGGCGCCATCGCGGCGGTGGCGTGGCTGGCCACAGTAGTGCCGGCAGGGCGAGCCAGGTCCTGCAGCCGCTGAGCGATGTTCACGGTGTCCCCCACCAGCGTGTACTCGAGCCGCTCGGAACTGCCCAAGAGCGCCGCAGCGACCTCCCCCGTGGAGAGGCCGATGCCCATCCCGAACGGTTCCAACCCCTTGGCTGACCAGCCTAAATCGACCTCGGCTTGCCGGCGATGCATATCGCGGGCCGTTCGCAGCGCTCGCTCGGCGTGATCTGGTTGCGGGAACGGAGCGCCGAACACCGCCATCACCGCGTCCCCGACGTACTGCATGACGGTGCCGCTCTCGGCGAGAATGGCCGCATTCATCGCCTGCCGGTGCTCATTGAGCTGCCGCGCCAGTACAGAGGGGTCGGTGCGTTCGGCGATGCCCGAGTATCCCCGGACATCGGACATCAGCACCGTCACGGTCAACCGCTCAGTGCGGCTGGCCGCCTCCGGGTCGGCCTTGAGCTTGGACGCCAACCCGGACGGCAGCAGCCGACTCAGCGTCTCACCCTGCTCCTCGCGGTCCAGGATCGCCGTGTGCAGTGTCCGCAGCCGCTTGAGCGCATCCGTGCGTCCCCTGCTGGCGTCACGGGCCAGGTGGAGGAACAGGTCTTCGACCGCTCGGTCGACCACTGCCGGTGTGGTGTGCAGGCCGGCGGCGATCGACTTGACCGGGCGGCCCTCCGCGACCATGGTGAGCAACTGTTCTTCGTCGGCCGAGAGCCCACTTTCGGCCCGCACCGGCGCGATGAGCGACGCCACGATCTCCGGATCGAGCATCGAGCCGCCCGCGGCGACCTCCCGGACGGCCCGGGCCAGCCGGTCGCCGTCGGCCACCCGCTCCTTGAGCAGGTACGCGTACCCTGCGGCACCCTTCGCGAGCAGCGCGACGGCGTACTCCGGATCGTCGTACTGCGACAGGACGACAACCCCCGTTCCCGGTAGCCGCTTACGTACCTCCTTGGCCCCTTCGATGCCTTCGTCGGCGAACCGAGGCGGCATCCGGATGTCAGTGACGACCACCTGCGGATGGTGCTCGATGGCCTGGGCGACCAAGCTGTCGTAATCCTCCGCAGTCGCGACGACTTCGACGTCGGAAGCGAACGCGAGCAGCGCCCGCACACCTTCGCGGACGATGACGTTGTCGTCCGCGAGCAGCACGCTGATCCGGCCATTGGGCAAGGTCACGTGCTCATCAAACTGTGCGCGCCGGCATCGCACCAGGGTGGCCACTGCCACGATCGGACGGGATGCCAGCATCCCCGCACCTGTCGGTGGCGACGGCTAGGGTAGACACATGTTTCAGGCAGGTGTTCCCATCGCCGGTTGGCTCGACGATGTCGCCGACCAGGAGTTCCTGCTGTCCGAGAAGGGGAGTTCGGATACCTGCCGACGATCGATGAGGAGGTCGAGGTTGCCACGGTGCAGGCGGCAGCCGATGCCTTTCTGCGGGCCAGCGGGCGCGGTCGCAGCGAGGCGCAGTCGGAAAGCATCGTCTCCGCCATGGCCGATGTGTCCTCCGGTCCTGCCCTGGGCGCGCTGGCTGGCTCAGGTCGATCGTCAGCAGCTGGCCGATCGGGCGCTCGTCGATTACCTGGTCGCCGTGGAGCGGCAGCGTCGGCATCTGGACGGAGAGCTCGCGGCGGGAATCGCCGCGTTGGCGCGGCGGCCGACCTTCTCCCTGTGTGCCGAGTCGGACGAAGATGGCAACGAGTTGTGCGGCAGGAGCCTGCACGGCCCGGAGGGTCATGATCCGCTGGCCGCGGTTGCTGACGAGCTGAGTCCGGCGATGTCATGGACGACTGGTCATGCGCAGGCGCGGGTCTAGTTGGCCGTGCACCTGTCCCAGCGGTTGCCGGAGACGCTGGCGGCGTTGCGATCGGGGCGCATCGACGAATACAAGGCGCGAGTGATCCGCGACTACACCCAGTCACTGGCCGACAAGCCCGACGCACGGGCCACGGTTGAGCACGTCGCGTTGCGGGTCTCGGGCTCCAAGACTGCGCCTCAACTGCGGGAGTTCGTCAAGCGACAAGTGGCCGCGGCCGACCCGGCCAGTCCGGAGCAGCGTCGTGAAGTAGCCCAAGCCGGCCGGCACGTCACGCCGCCGATACCGGAGGCCGACGACGGCATGGCATCGATGGGCTTGTACGGGCCGACCGAGGCGCTGGCGGCCTTCTACACGGCGATCGACGCCGCTGCCAGAGCGCGGCGAGACGCCGCAGCCAAGGGCCCGCAGCATCCGGACGCCGGCAAGAGCCTGGGCCAGCTGCGGTTCGATGTGGTTTCCGACCTGGCCTTCGGCGGGCTCAATGCCGGCCATCTTGGCTGTTGCCGCTCCGACTGCGCCGGTGTCGGCCAGCGGCTCGGCGCCCAGCAAGGAGTGCACGCGCACATCACCGTCCGCATGTCCACCACCACCGCCGCCGGACTGGATGAGTTGCCCGCCGAACTCGAGGGGTACGGGCCGATCCCGGCCAGCATTGCCCGGCGGCTGGCGGCCGATGCCACCTGGCGACGGCTGCTCACCGACCCGGTTACCGGCCGGCTGCTGGACTACGGGCGCACCACCTACGCCCCGCCACAGGCGCTGCGTGAGTTCCTGATCGAGCGTGACGTCACATGCCGCATGCCGACCTGCACCTGGCCCGCTCGGTCGTGCGACCTGGACCACGAACCGGCCTGGAACGACGGTGGGCGCACCAGCGCCGACGGCATGAACGCACTGCACCGGCGGCACCACGTGGCGAAGACTCACCATGGATGCCGCATCGAACGCGACGCCGACGACCGGCTGTGGTGGGTCAGCGCCACCGGCCACGCCTACCCGATCAGGCCGGAAGTCATCGACCCGCTCGTCGCCTACGCCGGCAGGGACGAACGGCCACGTGGCCGCCGCGAGCTCGGTCGCGCAGAAGAACCGGGCCCTCCCGGCGGCGCCGATCCACCACCAGCCGAGCCACCCGTCTAACCCCGGCATTGGCGCAGGCCAGGTTGGTGCCAGCACCCGGTGACATTGGCATGCTCGCGCCCTCCCTGGCATCGGTCTTCGCTCCTACCGTCGGTGCATGCTCGCGATTGCTAAGGAGTCAGCCATGCCAGCTAAATCCATCACCTCCACGGTGACGTCGTTGTCGTGGATCCCGTCCGAGGCGGTAACCGGCGCGACGAGGAAAGCCTTCGAGTTCGTCGGCCACTACGACCCGCCGCCACCAGATCTGCTGGACGATCTCACCGCGCTGCGCGACGGCGATGCCTTCCGGTTCGCCAACCGGCTGTCCGCTTACGCCGCGGTAGAGGACGGCAAGATCGCGCGCGCCGGCTACGGCGCCGACTCCGAGGTGATCATGGGATCCACGACGGTGCGGGTCGGGCCGCTCGGTGCGACGTTCGCCGCCGTCGCACTCCCTGTCCTCCGCCAGGAGCCCGAGTATCTGGACGACGGCAGTGTGCGGCTTGTCCAAACCTGCGGAGGGCGAACGGCAGTCCCGATGCCTCGCCCGGTGCCCCATGCACCCTTTGTCAAGATGCAGGCACCGTGGGTGTGGACGACCCTGGCGCTCAGCATGCATCCTGACGGCCCATCCAAAGTCGAGCTGGTCGGCGCCAGCGCGTTCCCGCGGCACTGGGTGTACGACGCGCGCGGCGCGCTTTCCCTCAAGTCCGGGCTCACCGACTACGAGGGCTGGATGGCGCACTCATTCGGCGCTCGGACGCCGTGGGGGGATGAAGATTCGCCCGCCCTCGTTACGGCCGCAGAGAGTGCCACCGAGCGGGTTCTGTCCCGGATGCTGATGGGTGGCGCCCAGCCGCCCCGCATCACCACCCTGGAGTCCGGCCAGACGCTGACCCGCCAGGGCGAGCGCGGCACCGAGCTCTACGTCCTCCTGGACGGCGTGCTCGCGGTCGAGGTCGACGGGAAGCTGCTGGCCGAGCTCGGTCCCGGTGCAGTCCTCGGAGAGCGCGCCGTTCTGGGAGGCGGTCTCCGCACGTCGACTCTCACCGCCGTCACCCCGGTCCGCGTCGCAGTTGCACCCGCCCGAAGCATCGATCGCGACCGGCTGGCCGAGTTGGCAGCATCTCACCACCGCGAGGAAGGCGAACGCGTGTGAAGGTGACCCTGCACGGCGTGCGCGGATCCACGCCCGCACCGGGTCCGGATTTCGTCCGCGTGGGAGGCCACACGTCCTGCGTGTCGGTAACGCTGCGGGGAGCATCGTCACCATCGCTTGTTTTGGACGCAGGTACCGGGTTGACCAACCTGACGCGAACGCTGGGTGCGTCGGCTTACGGTGGCGCCATCGTGCTCAGTCACCTGCACTGGGACCACGTCCAGGGGCTGCCGTTCTTCGCCGCCGGTGACCGCTCGGACGCCGATGTCGCGGTGTACCTGCCCGCGCAGGACTGCGCAATGCCTGAGGCGCCCGGTTCAGCGGCTGTCCTGCTGCGCCGGGCCATGTCCCCGCCGCACTTTCCGATCGGGCCGGATGGGCTGGCCGGACGGTGGCGTTTCGAGGCTGCGGACGCCGGATGGTTGGAGGCGGGTGGCGCCCGCATCCTGCTGGCGGACATTCCGCACAAGGGCGGGCGGACGTTTGGGATCCGCGTGGAAGCCGACGGAGCATCCGTTGCGTACCTGCCCGACCACGACCCTGCAGCAGATCCCGAGTCTGGCGCGAAGCTGGCCCGCGGCGCCGACCTACTCCTGCACGATGCGCAGTTCGCGCGCTCGGAACGAGCCATTGCAAGCGCCTACGGTCACGCGACCGTAGGCGACGCGGTCGAACTTGCCGAGCGCGCCGGCGTCGGCCGACTCGTGTTGATCCACCATGCACCGTCGCGTACCGATCAAGCCGCCCACGATCTCGCGGTGACCGCGGCGGCAACTGCTCCCATGCCACTGACGCTTGGCCGCGAGAGCGCCGCCTTCGAATGCTGAGATCGACACGTTTAAACCGGCTGTCGCCGATTTAAACGTGCCCGAGGGCGGGTAATTACGCGCCTCTCTCCGTGACACAGGCCGCACGGAGCGAAGCGTCGGAGAGCGTCATGAAGCGATCCTTGATCGTGGCCATGCTGGCCATCGCGACACTGCTCGTAGGGTTTGCCCCTGCCGAGCCCGCCCAAGCGGCGACCTATACCAAGGTTGTCCGCTACGGGCCGTTCACCATCCCGGCCGCTGTTAGCCATGAAGAGCCGGGGCACCTTAACAACAGGCTGCTCTTTGCCGTACGGCGGCCTTGCCTGGACTGCTATATCACCTCGTTCACGCCCGACCTGGTCTATTCGGACGGCTCCCGCGCCACGATGGAGAACGGCCCGATGCTTCACCACGCCGTCCTTACAAGCCAGTTCAGGCGCGACGCCACGTGCGGAGGCCAGTGGCTGGGTTTGGCCGGCGAGCGGTTCTTCGCGTCCGGCGACGAACGAACAGCCATTACCATGCCCGCCGGGTACGGCTACCGCGTCCGCTGGTACGACTCGTGGAATCTGCTGGTGGATCTGATGAATCACGCGCAAGAGTCCAAGACGGTGTATCTGGAGGTCGCCTTCACCTACCGTCCGTCGTGGGAATCGGTCAAGCAGGTGCGGCCAGTATGGCTGGACATCGACCAGTGTGGAGACTCCGAATACTCGATCGGCGAAGGGTACTCGGATGAGCATCGGGACTGGAACGTGAACGTGCCAGGAGACGTCGTCGCGATGATCGGCCACGTACACGGGCACGGTGTTGCGGTCGAGGCGACGAACGAAAGCCGCGGTGGCGCATCAATCTGCCGGTCCGTCGCCGAACCCGACCCCGCGGACGGGCACCGGATTCTGTCGATGTCGACCTGTGTGGGCAGTCCCCTTACCACCCTCAACAGCGGCGAAGTGGTGCGGCTCCACAGCGAGTACGACAGTCCCCACGCCGCAGACGACGTCATGGGGATCATGCTGGCCTACATCAACCCGACGTCGTAACGGCCTACCGGTCGCCGGTCACCTGATCCTGACGAGTCGACAGGTTCGTGATCCCTGCTCACCGTAATCGGGTGTGCTGTGCTCTCCCAGGAGTCAATGCACCGCGGCCGATCTTGAGCAATGCATCTTGACAGGCGCAGATCTAGTGGGTACAAGCGAAGCAGGGGGATGTTCGGGGGGTGATCATTCTGAGATCTAGATCCTGTTGTCGCGCTGTCGCCGTGGCCTCGTTGGTTCAGGGACTCTTTCAGTCGTAGGCCCTGCTTTCGCCGATCCACCTCCGCCCACCAACGGCGGCAACGGCGCGCCGGTTCTCCGGCCAGTACACCCGGCAACCTAGACGACCGCCCGGCGTCGTGCCACGACCGGGCGGACCACGCATCAGCCCTTGGAGGCAACCGTGAAACGCACCATCGTCGCCGGCGTCTGCGCGGCCGTGTTGAGCTTCGGCTCAATTGCATCCGCATTCGCCGACCCACCTCCGCCCACCAACGGCGGCAACGGCGCCGGCTCGTCCGGCCAGTGCACCGGCAACCCAGACGACCGCCCGGCGTCGTGTCACGACCAGGGTGGACCAGGCAACCAGCCCTAGGAGGCCAACCATGAAGCGCACCATCATCGCCGGCGTCTGCGCGGCAGTTTTGAGCTTCGGCTCTGTCGCATCCGCATTCGCCGATCCGCCTCCGCCCGCTCCGGGCAACGGTGGCGGCAACTCCGGGCAGTGCACCGGCCCGCAGGACGACCGGCCCGCATCGTGCCAGTCGCAGGGCGGGCCCGGCGACTAGTCCCGCTCGGGTAACGCCTTTGCCGACCCGCCTTCGCTGCGAAGGCGGGTCGGCGCACGTTAGAGCCGATCACCAGCCGTAACCGGCGTTGTACGTCACCTCGGCGAGGACGGCCTGGCCGGCCGTGTTCGGGTGGAAGTAGTCCCATTGGCTCACATGGCTCAGCGTGAACCGGTACGAGAAGACCGCGTTGTCGTCGAATCGGCACTGCCGGTACTCAGCACAGACCTTGGCCAGCACGGAGTTGTAATCGATGACCCGTTGCTGCACGCGGTCCCGGCGCTCGACATCGGCAGATGCCGTCGACTGCGGGTTAGCGAGCATTGACTGGCAGGTATTGCCCAGACTCCATGCGGTACGGGCCGCAAAGGAGTTCTTGCCTATCTCCCACAGCCGTTTGACGTCGGGGATGCTCGCCACGAAGATCGACGACTTCTTCAGGCCCTCGTTCAACGTCGCCATCGCCGTGCGGAACCGTTGCTCGAAGGCGGCCACGCTGGTCATGCCCGATTCAGTGGACGTGCAGGCGTCGTTGGCACCGATGAGTATCGTCACGTACTCGACCTGCTGCGATACGGCAAGCTGTGCCTGGCGGTTGAGGTCGGAAATCTTCGCCCCATTGCTGGAATTGTTGAACTGGTGTCCCTGGATAGCCGGATTCTTGGCCAGGATGCGCGCGTAGTGGCTGTTCACCGACTGGTAGGTCCCGGTCGACCACGAACGGCTGGGGCAGGACAGGTACCAGCCGCACGCGTTGAACCCGCGGGTGATCGAGTCCCCGAGTGCGGCCATCGAGCTGGGGGCACGCTGGCCGGACTGCGCGGAGGCCGGTGCCGTTGCGCCGACAACCCCCAGGACCAGGAGCGCGACGACGAACAGTACGAACGAGCGGAGTACACGTTTGGGTGCCACGGGTCTGCCTCTCTCGGGTGCGGGCGTGCGGCGACTACCCCGCGGCGGCGCGGAAAAACCCTGCGCCGTCTCCACCGTTGAGCTGGCGGCCCGGCTCGTCAGCGAGCTCGAAGTCGGACAAGATCAACTCGATGTCGGTCGGCTCCCGCCCGGTCCGGTCGGACGATCACCGGCCGAAGATGCGAGCCAGTAGGCCCGTACGCGGCTCGTCGGCATGGCCTGCGCAGCTGTCCGACTTCGGCACGTTGCGCATCACCTGGTCAACGTGCTGGCCACAGCCGGCCCAGGTCGTCTTGCCGCACTTCCGGCAGGTTACTGGACTGCACATGCTTCCTCCGTGTCACGCCGCGGCCATTGATGGTAGAGCCCTGCCGCGAACCAATCGAGCGAACTATAAGTCGTGACTATACCCCCCTGGGTATTTCTCAACCACGTGCCTCTGTTCAGCCGCAGACGCAGGCAGCAGCATCGTTGCGGCAAACACCCCCGTCTGGCTGGTTACATGACCTCATGCAGGCACTTCTCCAGCAGATCTGGTCCGAGAACCGCGTCAGGAACCTCGGCTTGCTCCTGGTGTTCGTGGTGCTGTTGCAGTTCGGCTACCCGATCACCCTGGACGGCCGGCTCCAGACCGCGCTTTACATGCTGCTCTACGTTGGAATGATCTTTTTCGGGATCATGACGGCTCGCGAGGAGCGTCAGCCGCGGATGATCGTGGCTGGGCTGGGCATTGTCTTCTTCTTCTTCGCGATCTGGTTCACCATTGCACAGGACAGCCGCGATGCCGCATTGAGCATGCTGGCATCCCTGGCCGCGTTCAGCCTGGCGCTGATGGTCTCGTTGATGCGATTCATCTTCCGGCGAGTCCGGGTAGCAGGCGCGGGGTTGATCCTCGCCGCGGTCTGCATCTACCTGATCATGGGCGGGTTCTTCAGCGCCACCTTCAGCATCCTCGAAATCGCCCAGCCCGGCAGTTTCGAGGATACGCAGCTGGCCGGGCAGTCCCTTGCCTGGCAACAGCTGATGTACTACAGCTACGTCACCATGGCGACGCTGGGCTACGGGGATATCGTTCCCGTCACGCCGTGGGCGCGCTCGTTGGCGTCCTTCGAGGGCGTGGCGGGCACGCTGTTCCTCACCATCGTCATCGCCAGACTCGTCGGCGTGTGGACCAGATTCAGAGCCGAGTCGTCGTAACGCAGATGCCAGCCGAAGGTCGCAAACTATTGGATGCCGTGGCGGCGGAGGATCTCCTCGATCTCGGCCATGTCGTCGTCGATCGCAGGCTGCGCTTTCTTGCTCTCCACGGCCTTCTGCTGCTTCCCGCGGACGGCCTTCGGCTTGGGCTCAGCGGCGTCACCGCCGTTGACTGCTCGGCCGGCGGAGCGGCTCTCGAGCCGCTGGCCGGTGACGAACAGCACACCTGCGATGCCGAGGGCCACCACACCGAGCCAGGCCAGCGGGTCGAGCACGAGGCCGGCCAGGAAACCGACGATCCCGATCGCCGCCGCACCGATGAGGAGGAAACCACCTGCGGCCATCTGCAGCGACCCCGACCAGCCCTTCTGCCGGGCCTGCTTGACGGCGAGCGCGACCATGCCGGCTCCGCCGATCGCGACTAGGAGCTCGATCAGGTTGGTCAGCATGCTTCCAGGCTACGTCAGCCGGTTCGAATGAGCCTCAGGGATGACCCTGAGCTTGCCGGGCGAACTCCGCGGCCGCCGGCCGGTCGATCCGCCGTCCACCACCCACGACGCGGCAGTGACGGGGGCACCGTTCCTATGATCAGCATGGGTGGCTAGAAGAGGGCAGGGTCGTCGTCTGGCTCGGGCGGCAGCGGCTTGATCAAGTGCGGGCCGTCGTTCTTGACGCTGTTGACGTCGGTGGACACCGGATACGCCTCTAACTGACCGGGGGTGGCCGGAACCAGCAGGCCGCGCAGCCTTTCCACGTCGTCGAGCGTCGGATCCAGCCACTCCACCCACCGTTCTCGTTCGATGAGCAACGGCGTCCGGTCGTGGATCTGGCCGATGTCGTCCTCTGCATCAGTGGTCAGGACTACCGATGTCCATAGAAACGCTGCCGGATCGTCGTCGTCCGGAACCGCCGGATCGCGCCAGATCTCGTAGAGACCCGCCATGGCGAGCATCCGGCCGTCCCGAGGATGGATGAAGAACGGCTGCTTCTTTCCTTTCGTCTCCCCGTACCACTCGAAGTAGCCGTCGGCAGGCAGCAGGCAGCGCCGCACCGCGAAGGCGCGCTTGAAGGCCGGCTTCTCGTGCACGGTCTCAAGCCTGGCGTTGATGAGCCGGCTGCCGATCGACCGGTCCTTGGCCCAGGAAGGGACGAGCCCCCACCGCAGCGTCCGAAGCCGCCGCTCGATCACATCCGGATCATCGCGCCGCCGCCGAGCAAGCACACCGAACACCGGGTCGGTGGGTGCGACGTTCCAGCTCGGCTCAACCCGCTCAGCAAGGTCGATCCGGTCGACGCCGAACTCCTCGGCGATGTCATCGGCGCTCTGGCTCAGCGCATACCGTCCACACATCACTCTCAGCCTGCCACGCTGCCCACAGATCTTGAGACAATCCCCGCGGTGGCACGGTGTGGATTGTCTATGGAACGGGCATGGGACGCGCTTCGCGTGGTAAGCAAGTGACATGGGTATGATCCGCGCCGTCGCCCGGCCGATGTTGGCATCGATCTTTGTGGTGCAGGGATTCAACAAGCTGCGCGCTCCTGATTCGTTCACGGCACAAGCGAAGCCCGTCACTGACCGAGTCGCGCCACTCCTGGAGCGATACGCGCCTCGGGTGCCGACCGACCAGCGGACGCTCGTGCGGATCAGTGGAGCGATCGACCTGACCGCCGGTGCCATGCTTGCGACCAGCCGGCTCCCGCGGTTCGCCTCATTCGTCCTGACCGGCTCGCTGGTGCCCGGCACGATAGCCGGTCACCCCTACTGGCAGGTCGAGGACCGTACCGAGAAGGCGAAGGAGCGGGTCCAGTTCCTAAAGAACGTGGGGCTGGTGGGTGGCCTGCTGCTCGCCGGTGTCGATACCGAAGGCCGACCAGGTTTGCGCTGGCGGACGCAGCATGCCGCCAAGGACACCCGCAAAGCGGCCCGAGCCGCCGCACGTGAGGCCCGGCTCACCGCCCGAGCGGCCCGAGCGGAGGCTGCCGGCAAGGCTAGGAACGTCCTCCACAGGTAGTGGGACGACTAAGCTCGCCTCTCGATGAGTGAACTCTGGCCCGCCCCTGTCGCGACATCACCCGTCCACGCCGCTGTCTTGATCCCAGGGTCCAAATCACTCACGAACAGGGCGCTCGTCATCGCGGCCCTCGCCGAAGCGCCCAGCCGGCTGCGGCGGCCGTTGCGCGCGCGGGACACGCTGCTGATGGCCGCGGCACTGCGGTCGCTCGGCACCCAGATCGATGATCCGGTAGGCGGGGACGGTGCTGACTGGGCGGTCACGCCGGGCCGGTTGCGTGGTCCCGCCGACGTGGATTGTGGGCTGGCCGGCACCATCATGCGCTTCCTCCCACCGGTCGCCGTGCTCGCCGATGGCCCGGTGCGGTTCGACGGCGATCCACAAGCGCGCGAGCGACCGCTCGGTGTCGTATTGGACGCACTGCGGACGCTCGGCGCCGATGTTGACGACGGTGGGCGGTCCGCGTTGCCATTCACCATCGTCGGGACGGCTGCGTTTCCCGGTGGCACGGTCACCATCGATGCGTCGGCGTCCTCGCAATTCGTCAGTGGTCTGATGCTGGCCGGTGCGCGGTACGAAAAGGGCATCACCGTGCATCATGCCGGCAAACGGGTGCCATCGATGCCCCACATCGACATGACAGTGGAGGCGCTGCGCGCGGCCCGCGTAGACGTGGACGACGCCGAGCCGAACACCTGGCGCGTGTCGCCAGGCCCGCCGGCCGGGCTGGACATCGAGATCGAACCGGATCTGTCCAACGCCGCACCCTTCCTGGCCGCCGCTGTTGTGACTGGCGGCGAGGTTCGGGTCCCCGGTTGGCCCATCCGCACTACGCAGGCCGGCGATGCGCTGCGCGATCTGCTCACCCGGTTCGGCGGCGAATGCGTGCTCGACGCGGGCGGGCTGACGGTGTCCGGCACCGGTCGGGTGACCGGCATCGATGCCGACCTGCACGACGTCAGCGAACTCACACCCGTCGTGGCGGCATTGGCGGCACTCGCCGACTCGCCGTCACACCTGCGCGGGGTCGCGCACATCAGAGGGCATGAGACCGATCGGCTGGCCGCGCTCGCGACCGAGCTGAGCGGACTGGGTGGCGACGTCTCTCAAACTGAGGATGGGCTGGCGATCCGGCCTTGCCCGCTGCGCGGCGGGGTCTTCCGGAGTTACGCCGACCACCGGATGGCCCAGGCCGGCGCCGTCCTCGGTCTGGTCGTCCCCGGCATACAAATCGAGGACATCGGCACAACGTCCAAGACCTTGCCTGACTTTGCCGGAATGTGGCACCGGATGCTCGGCGCCGGGCGTGTCACATGACCCGTGGTCTGGATTTGCCGTGAGCCGGCAGCGGGCGCACGAGGCGTACGACGAAAGCGACGCCCGGGTCCGCCCGGGCCGGGGCTCTCGGCCACGTAGCAAGATCCGCCCCAAACACGAAGACGCCGAGCAAGGTTACGTGATCGGCGTCGACCGTGGTCGCCTGACGTGCATCGTCGGCGAGGTGCGCACCATCGTCGCAATGCGGGCTCGCGAGCTGGGCCGCAAGGGCGTCGTGGTTGGGGACTGGGTAGATATAGTCGGCGACACGTCCGGCCGCGAGGGCTCGCTGGCTCGCATCGTCCGCGTCCACGACCGCACGACGGTCCTTCGGCGCACTGCCGACGACGATGACCCCGTCGAGCGCGTGATCGTCGCCAACGCAGACCAGATGGTGATCGTCACGTCCGTCACTGATCCAGAGCCACGTCCTCGGCTGATCGACCGGTGCCTCGTCGCAGCCTTTGACGCGGGACTCGATCGCCTGTTGTGCATCACCAAAACGGATCTGGCCGATCCGACGGAGTTGCGGGCCATCTACGCTCCGCTGGGCGTCCCAATTCAGGAAAGCGGTCTGGACGTCGAGCCGGAGCCACTCCTGACCCGCCTGTCGGGTCGCATCAGTGTGCTGGTCGGACATTCCGGGGTGGGCAAGTCGACGCTCGTGAACCTGCTGGTACCAGGCGCCGACCGGGCGACCGGCGAGGTCAACATAGTGACCGGACGCGGGCGGCACACCTCGGCCAGTGCCGTCGCGCTTCCCCTCCCGACCGATTCTGGCCCATCCGAAGGATGGATCATCGACACGCCGGGAATCCGATCGTTCGGACTGGCCCACGTCGACCCGAACCATCTGATCCACGCGTTTCCCGACCTGGATGCCGAGACGGCAGAGTGCCCGCGTGGGTGTACCCACGCCGAGGCGGAACCGGAATGCGCTCTCGACGACGCAGTCGCCGCCGGCCACCTCGAACCGGCACGGGTCGATTCGTACCGGCGCCTGCTCGCCAGTCGGCAACGCCAGGCCGGCGACTAGATTCGCGCTCAGCCGGCTGGGTTCCACACCGCTTGCGAGCCCAGATGTCCGGTGAGCACGACGAGGACGCAGGCCGCGATGGCGGCTACCGACCCGAGCACTGCGACCGCGGTCACTTCGCGCGTGGGTCGGCCGGCCCGGACCATCAGCATCGCGGCCAGGTTGAGCACAAACATCGGCGCCACGGCCCAGACCACCCGGTCGCCCATCTGCTCGTGCTCCTGTACCTTCTCCAGGACCGGACCGCCGAGCTCCAGCGTGTCCCGCAGCCGCTTTCCGCTCCGCGTCGCAAGCGGAACGATCACCAGAGCCACAAGCGAGAATGCGACGATGAGCCATCCGTACCCTCGCCGCCATCTCGGCACCGCGGCGAACAGGAGCGTCCCAAGCACCGCCAACGGCACGAACACGACGGCTGCATGCACGACCAGCGGATGCAGTGGTATCCCAAGAATCTCGTCCGGCACAGAAGCCTCCTCGCCACGGCGCGGTCTCATAGTGCCCCACGAGTTCTCGGTTTCAGCGGTTCGACGCGCTAGGTTGCGGCTGTGGCCTACGACGATGACCTCCGCTTCGCACATGTCCTCGCCGACGGCGCGGATGCCCAGACGATGCACCGTTTCCGGGCCCGCGATCTGCGGATCGAGACCAAATCCGACGCGACATTCGTCACGGACGCCGACCAGGCCACCGAGGAGGCGATCCGGCGGACCTTGCAGCGTTCGCGTCCGCGGGATGCGATCGTCGGCGAGGAGATGGGCTCGTCCGGCTGGGCGGCCCGGCGCTGGGTCATCGACCCCATCGATGGGACGTCCAACTACCTGCGGGGCGTCCCGGTGTGGGCCACGCTCATCGGGCTGATGGAAGGTAACAAGGTGGTGGCCGGCGTCGTCTCAGCGCCCGCTCTCGGCCGCCGCTGGTGGGCCGCGACGGGCACGGGTGCATGGACTGGCAAGTCACTTGCGGCCGCCACCAGATGCCACGTGTCGGACGTCGATCGGCTGGGCAACGCGTCGCTGTCGTACTCGTCGCTCGGTGGATGGGAGAAGGCCGGGCTGCTTGACGAGTTCCTCGACTTGATGCGCTCGTGCTGGCGCACCCGCGCGTTCGGCGACTTCTGGTCGTACATGTTGTTGGCGGACGGCGCAGTCGACGTGGTCGCCGAGCCGGAACTCGCCCTGCACGACATGGCCGCCCTCGTGGTCATCGTGGAGGAGGCCGGTGGAACCTTTACCGACCTGACCGGCGCACAGGGGCCGCTCGGCGGCAACGCCGTCGCAACCAACGGGCACCTGCACGGCGCCGTGCTGTCGCGCCTCACACCCCACGACCGTCGCCGCTGACCTCGGGTCGCAAATTACCCGCGCGTGGGCGACCAATTACCGCTTCGCCATGCTTCAACGCGTCGCAATTGGAATGTCCGTGCGCTCCAGCCGGCGCACCGATGGCACGAACAATGTCGAGATGATCGCAGCGGACGCACCGGCGATCACAGCCGCGTTCAGGACGAGGCGCAGGGTCGCGTTCGCCTGTTGCAGCATGCGGGCCGGCACGGTTTGCGGCGTGATGGCGCCGGCAGCCGGGAAGACGAGTGCGCTAGCGGCGCCGTTGACAGCCTCGAGCGCCGCAACGGGATGGATGCCGATCCGGCGAGGAGCAGTATTGCCGCGACAGCCTGAGCCGCACCGGCCATCAGATTGGCGGCGACCCTGCTTCGATCGAATCGATCGGAAATGATGCCGCCGAGCAGCATCAGCACCACCTGCGGGATGCTGCGTGAGGCAAGCACAATGCCCAGCGCGGCAGGAGAACCGGTCAGCTCGAGCGCGCGGACGGCTACGGCTACGGCTGCGGCTGCGGCTGCGCAGAGGCCAAGTACTTGCCCACGCTGTTGGCCATCGCGACGATCGGTACGGCGACGATGCCGCCCAGGATCCCCGCCACAAGCACACCGACGGTGATGGCAAGGATCACCGCGAGCGGGTGGATCCGTGCCATCCGGCCGAGCACGAGCGGAGCGAAGACGTTGCTCTCGATCTGCTGGACGGCGATGATTCCCGCGAGCACGAGCAGCGCAGTCACCAGACCGTTGGCCACGAGTGCCACCAGCACGGCCAGCGCTCCTGACACGATCGCACCCACCAGCGGCACGTAGGCGCCGAAGAACACCAGCACCCCCAACGGGAGGGCGAGCGGGACGCCGAGGATCAACAGCAAGATTGTGATGAACACGCCGTCGAACAGGGCGACGACCGTCTGCGCCCGGATATACGACGTGAGGGTGAGCCACGCCTCTCGGCCGGCTCCGTCCGCACGGGAACGCGCGCGGCGCGGGAACAGCCGGACTGTCCACGCCCAGATCCCATCGCCGTCGTAGAGGAACAGCACTAGCGCGACGAACGAAAGCACCATGCCAGTCAAGAACTCGATGGCGGCGCCCGCAGTCGAGACAGCACCCTCCGTGAGCGCCGCCTCGTTTTGGCCCACCGCCTCAAGAATCCGGTCGACCCAGACCTCGATCTGTTCCTCGCTGAGATAGAACGGCGGGCCGTTGAACCACTCCTCCAGCTCGACGAGACCTTCTCCGGCCCGCTCGACAACCTCACCGAACTGGCCGCTCACGGCCCCTCCGACCAGGGTCAGAGATCCACTCAAAACGATCAGGAAAGCGATGAACACCGTCGCTGCCGCAGCGCCTCGTCGCCAGCCCTTGTTCCGAAGCCAGCTAACTCCCGGCTGGAGGAGTGCAGCCAGCAGGACGGCGACCGCGATCGGAAACACGACGAGCCGGAGCTGCCAGAAGACCCACCCCAGCAGAGCAACGGCGGCAACGATCACCAGCATCCGCCAGGACCACTCCGCCGCTGCCCGGAAGGCGTACGGCACGGGGTGGTCATCAGGCCGGGGCCCTTCGGGCTTCGCTGGCTTGACGGCCTGCCCGGCGGCGAGCAGGTCCACAACGACAGGATCCGCGTCGTCGAGGAGCTCCCGACGGCGGGCAAGCCGCTCACGCATCGCATCGAGGCCGCGGCGAAGGCTGCTGGGACCCTGATCCGTCACGTGAACAGCGTGTCACAAGGTTGACTCGCCGGTCCGTACCGGCATACCGGCAACGTTCTGGCACACACCGGCGCCGCGGCGCTTGCCGGCAACGGGATGATATTGCGAGCGGGATGCGAGGTCGGTAGAAACCCGTAGACTTACGGCCGATCACATAACAGTTTGGGGGACAAAGTGGCTCCGCCGGGGCAGCAGCTGACCGATACTCAACTACTGGATCAGACCCGCGCGGGTGACATGTCGGCGTTTGACGAGCTGTACCGCCGGCACGTTGCCGATGCTCGTCGGGTTGCCCGGATCGTCACCGATGACGGCGAAGAAGCCGAGGGCGTCGTTGCCGAGGCGTTCGGCAGGGTGCTCGCCAAGCTCCGCCAGGGGGGCGGGCCGGAGGGCGTACTGACACCGTACCTGCGCACTGTCATACGCCGACTCGCGGTAGACCGGCACCGGAAGAGCAGCCGCGAGGATCACCCCGCCGATCCAGCCATGCTGAACGAGCTGCCCACCGCCGATGACGAGATCGCCCCCGTTACAGATCGCCAGCTGATCCGCGCGGCGTTCGAGTCGCTTCCGGAACGCTGGCAGCGCGTGCTGTGGCATTCCGAAATCGAAGGCCGCCCGCCGGCTGCACTGACACCAGCTCTGGGCAGCTCACCGAACGCGGTCGCTGCACTCGCGTACCGGGCCGGCGAAGGGCTGCGACAAGCGTTCCTCGCTGCGCACCTGACCGCCAGTGCGCCCCCGTCGTGCCGACCGTATCTACCCAAGCTGGCCGCATACATTCGCCAGACGTTGCCGCAGGAGGAGGACGTCGCCGTAGCGATCCACCTCGACACCTGCGCGCATTGCCGGGAGCGGCGCGACGAACTGCTGCTGCTGGTGTCCGACCTGCGGGGCGTTCTCGTCCCTGCCCTGTTGGGCACACTCAAGGCCGGTGGGAGCTTGGCCGCGGCCGGGCTGGGCGGGGTAACAGCACTTGCCGGCGCCACGGCTGCCACCCAAGCGGCCGCGAGGGCGGGGTCCACCGGAGCCGGCATGGTGGACGACCCCGAGGCGATCGGCGCAGTCTCTCGGCTACGCCCGCGCGGCTTCGTGCAGATCGCCGCGACGTCTGTTGTGTCCGCCGCCGCGGCCGCGGCTGTCGCGTTCGCCGCAATCTCGGCGATCAGTCAGACTACCGGGACGGACGAACCGGCAGCCGCCCCGCCACCGATGACGTCCGCACTCCAGCCCGCGACGATAGGCAAACCGTCGGTGGCCGACATTCCGTCTCTGGACTCCAATGAGACCCCCACCGAGACGCCCAGTCCCACCGAGGAACCGACCGAAGGCGAGGACATTACACAGGCAGAGGCGTCTAGCCCCAACGCCGAGTCGCCAGGTGCGAATCAGGCACAGTCCAGCAACGACGGAGGGGCGGGCGGGAAATCCTCGCAATCGTCCAATTCCCAGGGCTCGCCGGACTCCAAGCCGAAACGAGATTCCGACGCCAAGCCGGAGCCGCCTGCGCCAGGCTCGAACGATGAGCCGGGCAACAAGAACCCCGGCACCCCACCGGCGTCGCCGTGGGCATGCGACGTCGTGCCGCTGCTCCCGTGGTGCAACTGAGCTGTACGGACTCACCGAGAGTGACCGGGGCTGGTCTCGCCGCTAGGCCCACTACCCCGCCGATCATGCAAATGATCAGCGGGAGTCGAGATCGCGCAGCGCGTCTTCGATGCCCCGGTGGAACGTTGGGTAGGCGTAGATCATGTGGCGCAGCGCGCCGATCGGAACGCGCGCGTGGACGGCGACAGCCAGCGCGGACAGGACTTCGCCTCCTACCGGGCCGGCTGAAGTTGCCCCGACGAGTACGCCGTGCTCGGTGTCGGCGACCAACTTGATGACACCCTCGTTCCCGGCCTTGTGAATCCAGCCACGAGCGGACGACGGTACCTGCGCAACGCCCACCGCCGTCTGGACACCCGCCGCGCGGGCGTCGGCTTCCGTCATGCCCACCGCACCCACCTCTGGGTCGGTGAAGGTGACCCGCGGTAGCGCGCGGTAATCGGCTGGCGGTCCGGCTTCGCCGAGGATGTCGCGAGTCGCAATCCTCGCCTGATACATGGCGACGTGCGTGAACGCTCCGTGCCCGGTCACATCGCCGACCGCCCACAACCCCTCACCGGCCCGCATGTGCTCGTCGACCTTGATGGCTCGAGCGCCGGGATCGAGCCCCACCGAATCGAGCCCCAGGCCTGCGAGCTCAGCTTTACGTCCGACGGCGACGAGCAACTTCTCGCCGGTCAACTCACTTCCATCACCCACGGTGACGGTGAATTGCTCGCCGTCGTGCCGTACCCCCGAAGCGCGGGTGCCGGTGCGGATGGAGATCCCGTCGGCGGCCAATGCGCTCTTCACCAACTTCGAACTTTCCGGCTCCTCGACCGGGAGCAGCCGGTCCATGGCCTCGACGACAGTGATGTCGACGCCGAACCGGGCATACGCCTGGGCGATCTCCAAGCCGATCGCGCCCCCGCCGAGGATGAGCAGCGACGTAGGCAGCGCCTTCGCTTCAACGGCGTCGCGGTTGGTCCAGTACGGCGTGCCCTCCAGCCCGTCGATCGGAGGTACGACCGGAACGGTGCCGGTGGCAAGCACAATGCCGCGGCGCGCTTCGATGGTCTCGCCGTCCACCTCGACAACGCCAGGACCGGCCAGCCGGCCACGGCCGCGGATGAACTGCCCGCCCTTGCCGGTGAACCTGTCGACCGCCACCTGGTCGTTCCACTCGTCAGTTGCCTCGTCCCGGATGCGGGCAGCGACCGGAGCCCAGTCGGGCGTCACGTCCGAATGCCCGGCCATTCCGTCAATGCGCCGCGCCTCGGCGAGCAGGTTGGCAGCGCGGATCATCATCTTGGTCGGGATGCATCCCCAATAGGGGCACTCGCCGCCCACCAACTTGCTCTCGATGCCGATGACCGACACGCCAGCCTCCGCTAGCCACCCTGCCACCGCCTCGCCACCGACTCCCATGCCCACGACGACGACGTCCACCTGTTGTGCCATATCAGCTGTCCCCTCGATGCCGAGTCTCCGTGATCCTGCCGACGCGGAACACCGTACGTTTCTTGATCGGCAGCGCGCGCGGCGCCAATGCCAGGTGATGCCTGCTGCCGCCCCGGTTGGTCACATCGTCCACCGTAGTGGTGCGGGGTGGTTCACATCTTGCACACTCACCTTGCTATTGGGCGCTTGGCGAGCTGGAGCACGTCGTCGACCGACAAGTGTCGCTGGCGTGCCGGCCGTAGCTGGCCGCGAGCACGTAACCGTCCGGCGCGATCAAGAATTCGGGCGGCAACCCGAAGTACCCGCCAGATCCCGCTCGCAAGCGGGTCACCCGTGACCAGTTACCCGACCGCGAACGACGGGCCCGGCCTAAGACGTCTCGCCAACTGCCCCGATGTCGCCGGTGAGGTACCGCTGGATGGTCGGGGCGACGGCGGCGATCACGGCCTGCTGCGGGGCGCTCGCTATTGGCTGGAACTTGATGACGTACCTTGTTGCCGCCAACCCGAGCAGCTGGCTCGCGGCCAGGTTGGCGCGCAGCGGAAGTTCGCCCGCATCCACCACTGCGCCGAGCTCCCTAACGACTCGGCGGATGATCTGGACTGCGAAGAACTCTCTGATCAGCGTGGAGGACAACTGGTTGGCAAAGGCACCACGAAGCAGCGCCTCGAACGCCGGCCCGGTGACAGGGCTCTCGAACACCGACAAAAACGTCCCGACGAGACGTTCCCCGAGCCGGTCCAGGTCACCGGCCATGATCTTTGGGACGAGTTCGGCGGGGTTTACCGGCGGCTGGACTACAGCGAGGAACAGCTGTTCCTTCGTGCCGAAGTAGTGATGCACCAAGGCTGGGTCGACGTCGGCGCCGGTGGCGACTTGCCTTATCGATGCGCCGTCGTACCCGCGCTCGGCGAATACCTCGCGGGCAGCGGCCAGGATCGCGCCACGCGTGTCCTGCCTGCCGGGCCGGCGCCCGACCCTCCGAGCCATGAAGTTCACGCTACGGTGTGCGCCGCCGCAACGTTGCCGCGCCCAGAGTCAGGGATAACACGACGACGCCCAGGACGATGCAGAGATCCCACCACATCGTGCTTGTCGGTTCTGCGTGGGCGCCGACCTCCTGCAGGGCTTCGACCGCGTAGGTCAATGGCAGGACATTGCTGATCGCTTCCAACCAGCTGGCCATCTGATCCCGGGCCACGAACAGGCCGGACAGCAGCACTTGGGGAAAGACCACTGCAGGCATGAATTGCACGGCTTGGAATTCGGTACGCGCGAACGCGCTGAAGAACAATCCGAGGCCAACACCGAGCAGCGCATTCGCCACCGCGATCACGATGACCCAACCGAGGCTGCCGGCCGTCTGCAGGTCGAGCAGCCAGGCCGCCAGCACCGCCGTGACGGTTGCCTGCACGGCCGCAGCGATCCCGAACGCGATGCCATAACCGAACAGCAGGTCCAGCTTGCCCACCGGCGTGGTGAACAGTCGTTCCAGCGTGCCGGACGTCCGCTCGCGCAGCACCGCGATGCTGGTCAGGAGGAACATGATGGCGAACGGGAAGATTCCCAGCATGATCAGCGCGATCCGATTGAAGGTCTCTTCCTGCCCTTCGAACATGAAGTAGAGGATTGTCAACAACAGGATCGGCATCAGCACGATGAGTGCGATCGTCCGCCGATCATGCCGCAGTTGATGGACGATCCGCTGGGAGGTGCTGGCGAGAATCTGCACAGACATCACCCACCTCCTGCTGCTTGCTGGCGGACGAGCCGCAAGAAGGCCTCGTCAAGGTCTTCGGTACCGGCGGCGGCCTTGATGGCCGCGGGCGAGTCGTCGGCGATGATCGACCCTTCCCGGACCAGAAGCAACCGATCGCACCGGTTCGCCTCGTCCATCACGTGGCTGGACACCAGCAGTGTGGCGCCGTCGTCGGCCAACTTGCGAAATCGTCGCCACAGCTCATCGCGGAGCAGCGGGTCCTGGCCCACCGTCGGCTCGTCCAAAACGAGGATCTCCGGCTGGCCGACAAGAGCGCAGGCGAGCGACGCGCGGCTGTGCTGGCCACCGGACAGTGTCGACACCAACTGGCCTGCCTGATCGTCGAGCCCGACGTTGACGATCGTGCGCTCAACCTCGTCGGCGCGGAGGCCGTACAGCGAGGCGAAGTACCGGACGTTCTCGCGGACGGTCAGGTCTCCGTAGATGCTGGGCGACTGGGTGAGGTAACCGAGCGTCCGGCGTAACGGCGGTGACCCGGCCGGCTGGCCGCGCACCGTGACCCGACCGGCCTTGACCAGCTGTACCCCGACGATGGCCCGCATCAGCGTTGTCTTGCCCGCACCGCTCGGCCCCAGTAGGCCGGTGACGACGCCGCGATGGATCTCGGTACTGATGCCATGCAGTACTTCCTGATTACCTCGTTCCACAACCAGATCGTGGACTTCGATCACAGCACCCATAAGCGACCCTCCGGATCTCAGCGACCGTTGAATTCAACGCTAGATGAATTGTGCGGCGGAGGCAAGGGTGGCATGGCTGGCGGCAGGTGGGGGCTGGTAGTGGCTGCCGGGCCGGCTGGTCCAAGCAGGCGCTACAGCTGCGCCGCAGTCATGTCCGCTATCGCCGCATCGAACGTCGGCTCCGTCAAAACGCATTGAGCCGTCGACGTCCGTGGTGGGACCCGCGCCGGATGGCCAGCTCTCGAGGCAGGTAACCCGGACCGGGAGGCTCAGAGGCGGTGTCGCGACCGCGATTCAGCCGGTGATGCACCAAGGCGCACACGGCTCCAAGCACGAGACCGTAAAGTACATGGCCCCCAAGGCTCTGCCAAGCGGTCACGTTGAGGCTGAGGACCAACTCCGGGCTCCCGAGCCAGGTGGGCATGATCAGCAAACCGCCAACGACCCACCAGAACCAGCCGTACGACAGGCCAAGCACGATGGTTATGCCGACCGGCCCCAACCACCGGCGGAACAGGGCAATGTAGATCAGCCCGAACAGGACAGAAATAGCCAGGTGGACTCCCCATCCCACGCTGGCCGTACTGCCGCCGACGAGCGCCGCGACCAGGAGAACGATTCCGGTGATCTGCATGATGATGCCGAACGCCAGGCCACCGGCCAGGCCTCCGACCACGCCGGCCAACACGCCATTGGAGACCACAACCCAGGCCGTCGGCACTCCTGCGTGAGACACCAGATCACCCCCAAAGTCCGATTCTCGGCCGAAACGGCAGGACCAGCGAGAAGGACGTCCGGAGATGCTACTCACACATCGCTGACTTTGGCTATGACCGGATCGATCAATCCGCGGCAACCCGCCGCCGTCGAATCGACTTGAGGGCTTGGCCGTGATCAAATGCCCGGTGATAGGCAGCTCCACCCGACCCGACGTGGTCACGAACCGCTTGAGCTCGTCTCGCGCGCCGATCGCCGAATGGCGAAACGTCCACTCGTGACCGCATTCGACGTCATTGAGACCCTCTTCCCGCTGGAACCGATCCGTTAGCGGTTGGTCGTTGTCGGCCAACCTGGGCACCTACTCGAACTGGGGTTCTCCAGGCTCTTGCGCGACGCGTTCGCGGTGGTCGCCAGCGGCGGCTACCGGACGTTCGGCGAGTTCCCGGCAGCGGCCCTGCGGTCAAGCGCGACAACGCCCCTGGAAGACGAGTTTCCGCGGGTGTTCTCGCCACCGGACGTCAGTGGGCCAGACCTTGTCTCGGTGATCGACCTACTAGCGCTACCGTCCTGACCCAGTCACGAGCCTTGAGCCGCGTGCCCACGGAGCTGAGCCCGAGCCTCGCCGTAACTCGACGTCTCGTATGCCACCATGATCCACAGCACAGCGACGACGCCTGCCAGCGTTGCCAGCGACGGCACTTCGCCGACGGCTGGAACGGCGGCCACAAGAACCACGGCGACCCCGAGCCGCTGCCAGTTGACCGAGTGAGCGTTGCGGAGCCGCAGCGCAACGTGCGCCAGGAGGTACAACGCGACACCGCCGAGTAGGGCGAAAGCTGCGACCGTGCTCAGGGGTTCGTCGACGTGGTGCAGCGTGTTCTCCAGGCCGACCGCGACCAGCACGATGCCGGCCGCCATCGGAAAGTGCAGGTACGAATACGAGTCGCGGGCGAGTGCGTTGCGTTCCCGCCCCTCCGCGGCGCGGGTCACGCGTCGCTCCGTGACGAGTGCTACGACGTCGAAGTACACCCACCACAGCGCCGACGCGAGGGCCACTCCGAGCACGGCCGCCGTGAGTACCGGCGCACTCGCCCCGACATCCGCTCCTACGCCGAGGACGACGATGGACTCCCCGAGTGCCAGGATGATGATCAGGCCATGCCGCTCCGCGAAGTGCGCCGGAATCAGCTTCCAGCCCTCTACGCCGAAGATCGCGGGGCCACCGAAGTCGATGAGGATGGCAAGGGCCCACACCGCGCCCTGCGGGATGCCGTCCAGGAATGACGCCGTCGTGAGCAGGCTTATCCCGATGGCAGAGCTCACCGCGAGCGTGGCCACCGAGTGCCGCAGGCCTGGGCTGTCCCGGCTGGCGAGTACGTACAACACGAGGTGCCCGACCCGGACGAAACCGTAAGCGATCGCGAACGTCAGACCCAGATCGCCGAAAGCCTCAGGAACCGTCAGCGCTACCACGAGGAGCGCGGCCATCGCGCCGAACATCGCGATCCGGATCGGGCCTTCTTCGGGATCGATCGCGCTGGTCAGCCAGGCGTATCCGGCCCACGACCACCACAGGACGGCGAGCACCATCAACCCGCGCACGATGCCCTCGAACGAGGGCTGCGAGACGATGAGCGCCGTGCACTGGGTGAACACCAGCACGAACACCAAGTCGAAGAACAGCTCCAGATACCGAACCTTCGCGCCGCCCCGCGCCACCGCGCGAACCCGATGACGTCGGTCACCTGCTGCATCGTCGACGGCCATCAGACCCACCTCTGACCGAAGCTCGTAATGAAGTAATCGCCGTAGATGCTACCGGGTTATCCGACGTCCCGCCCCCGGACGACGATGACCCCCGCGGCCGCCGTAACGGCGACGTATCCGGCGAGGACGAGGGCACCCTGCCACGGCTCGAGGAAAGACCGGTTCTCGAGGACGCTTCCGGCCAGCCCGCTTGCCGCCGGGCCTGGCAGATAGAGCGTCCACTGTTCAAGAGCGGGAATCGACGTGACGATCGGCTCTGCGACGAACCGGAACACCAGCAGACCGACCACGGTGGCGACCTGCTCCCGGAGTAATGCACCGATCGCAACGCCGAGTAGCCCGAACGCGGTGCCAGTCGCGATGACTCCCGCCATGGTGCCTGGTAGGCCGCTGCCGGCCAGCGACATCTCGATGCCCATCGTGGAAAGCCAGGGCTCGCCGAGCCCCACCACTACCACCAGGCACGCCGCCGCATACACCGTCCCGACGACGCCGTAGATGGCCAGCTTGGCCGCAACAACCCGCCACCGATGCGGCGTGGCGAGGAAGGTGGCCGTCACCGTCCGGTGCCGGAACTCGCCGGTCACGCCGACCGCGGCCAGCACGGCGGCAAAGGTCGTTGCCGGCGTGGCCGCGGTCGCGAACAGCAGGCGCTGCCCCTCGGCCGTCGACAGGTGCGGTGCGAAGTTTTCGGGATCGTTAGTGAACGCGATGTTCAGCCCCGCGTACAAGGCGGTCAAAGCCATCGCCGCAAGCAGAAGCCAGAGCCACAGCCGGGTCGTGGCAAGTTTGGCTGCCTCTCCGGCCAGGAGCCGCCCCATCATCGACCTCCCGTCAGAGCGAAGAAGGCCGCTTCCAGGCTGTCGTAGCCGCGAGCCAGCCCGGCCAGCTCACCGTGGTGGACCAGCCGGCTATTACTCAAGATCACGACCTGGTCGACGACCTGCTGGATCTCCCACAGCAAGTGGCTCGAGACGAGCACGGTCCGGCCGCGATCGGCCATGTCGCGTAGCAGGCCCCGCATCCAGGCGATGCCCTCCGGGTCGAGGCCGTTGGCCGGCTCGTCGAGCACCAGCACAGCGGGGTCGCCGAGTAGCGCGGTGGCGAGCGCGAGGCGCTGCCGCATGCCCAAGGAGTAGCCCTTGACCGGCCGCGACGCCACTTCGGACAGGCCGACTAGATCGAGGACATCGTCAGCCCGACTGCGTGGGAACCCGTTCACCACGCAGTACACGCGCAGGTGGTCGCGACCGGACCGGGCCGGATGGAAGCCGGTGGCGTCGAGTGCGGCACCCACCGTTCGCGCAGGCTCGCGCAGGTCGGCATAGAGACGCTCCCCGAACGTGGCGGTCCCGGCGTCCGGCCGGATCAGCCCGAGCAGCATCCGCAGGGTTGTCGTCTTGCCGGCTCCATTCGGCCCGAGAAAGCCCGTTACCGCGCCCGGCTCGATGGTGAAGCTGAGTTCGTCGACCGCCCGGACCTGGCCGAAACTCTTGGTGAGCCCGCGCGCCTCGATACGTACTCCAGATGTGATCACGTGTCCTCCTTCGCCATCGCATTGATCACGTTGCTGACGACGTCGGCGAGCGTGGCGGGAACGGCGTCCGGATCGGGTGCTCCCGAGTCGAGCCAGGCCAGCAGCGTCTCGATGACAACCGCTGGTACCACGGCGGACGCCCACCTGAGTCGGGCCTCATCCTTGACGACTTGTCGCAAGTACGGCTCGGCCGTCTTCGCCATCGCAGCCCGGAGCCAATCGGCGTGCTCACGGAACTCCGGCTCACGGCCCGAATGCCGGAAGAACAGCCGGAATCCGTCCGGATTGTCGCGCGCAACTTTTGCCAGGCCAGCCAGGCTGTTCGGGCTGAGCTTGTCAGGTGCCCCTGTGGCTTGGACAAGCTGCTTGGCCACCTCGTCCAGTGCCGCCTGGTAGAGCTCGGCCTTGGTATCGAAATGCCGGTAGATCAGCACCTTGCTGACGCCGGCTTCCGCCGCAACGTCTTCCAGGCTCGTCGCCGCGAACCCATCCTTGGCAAAGGCGCGCGTCGCCGCGGCCACCAGCGCACGGCGCCGCTCAGGGCGTTTGAGGAGCTTGGGCTGCTCGCCGCTCATTCGGCGTCGACCTCTCTGTTAACTTCAAAGTTGACACTTTGACGTTAACACATCATCGTAAAGCCATGGGACACCACCGACCTGTCTTCGCCCGGATCTACGCCCGCCTCACCGAACCAATGGATGAGGGAGGGCTCGCAGAACACCGTCGGCACGTCGTGGCCGGGCTCGCGGGCCGTGTACTGGAGGTCGGCGCCGGGGATGGCGCGAACTTCCCGTACTACCCCCGCGAGGTCACCGAGGTGGTGGCGCTGGAGCCGGAGCCCTATCTGCGGACCAGAGCCAGCCAGCGCGCCAGAACCGCAGCCATCCACATCACTGTCGTGGGTGGCGTAGCCGAGCAACTCGGCTTTGCGGACGGTAGCTTCGACGCTGCCGTCGCGACCCTCGTGTTATGCACGCTCGACGATCAGCTGCGAGCGTTGCACGAACTCCACCGCGTCCTCCGGCCCGGCGGCGAACTCCACTTCTTTGAGCACGTGCGCGCCGAATCGTGGCGGATGCGCGCCGTTCAGAGAGCCCTCGACTCGACGGTGTGGCCCTTTGTTGCCGGCGGCTGCCACACCGGGCGCGACACTCGCGCGGCGATCGAGGCGGCAGGTTTCCAGATCACCCAGCTGAACGAGACGAGATTCCCAGACGTACGACTGAACACACCAGTCTCGCGGCACCTGCTCGGCGTCGCGATCCGGCCATAAGCCGGGCTCCCCGGCAAGCGCCGCCGACCAGGAGTGTTGGATGGGCGCAAGCCCGTCGGACGGCCTAATGGGGCCCGCCTTCTAGCTCGCCGCCAGCCGGAGCCCGATGACGACGGCGGCGAGCGCGCCGTACGCGATCGGCGTTGCCATTCGACCGGTATCGTGCGCCCGGATGTGCGACACGACCGCACCCGTGAAATAACCGACAAGACCGACAGCAGCAGCCACGCCGGCCGGCCTCCACCAGATACCCACAACAAGCCCAGCGGCGCCCGCCAGCAAGATGACCGCCAAGTAGTTGAGCATGGACTCCGGAACGCCGGCCCGCCGGTAACTCTCAACCACGCGCGGATGATGGGTGAGCTTTCTGATCGCCGCGGCGACGACGAGCGCGGCAAGGAGCAAGGACATCACGGCGGCTGTGGTGTCATCGCGCTACCTCCTGACGACCGCCAATCTAAACGTTTGTACAATTTCATGCAAGGGAGGCCGCAGGGATGAGTCCGCAACGTAGCAATCGGGCGCGCTTGATCGAGGGAACGCTGCGCTGTCTCGAGCGTCTGCCGCCAGAACAGGTGACAGCCCGCGTCATAGCAGCTGAATCCGGTGCCAATCTCGCGTCAATTACCTACCACTTCGGGTCCAAGGAAAATCTGGTCACGGCGGCGGTCATAGAGGGATTGGACCGATGGCTTGCTGCGGTTGCCCGGAGTCTGGACGAGTTGCCGGCTGGTTCACCTGCCGAACGACTTCAGCACGCGGCAGCCGCCGTCGACGAAAGCCGGCATCGCCATCTCGGACTCGCCAGGAACTTCGTCAGTGCCGTCGCCATGGCGCAGCACGACGCTCAGCTTCGGCGGTTGCTCGCCGACGGCTTCCGACGGGCCCGTGTGAACGTCGCAGCCATCGTTGAGCTCGGCGACGACGTAGTGAGCTCGGACGCCGGAGCACTGGTGCTCGCCATGTTTCACGGGCTGCTGTTACAGCAGGTGCTCGACCCGGATCTCGGTCTCGAGGGCGACCGGCTGACTCGGGCATTGGCTCGACTACGCACGGCGCTGCCCGGCGAGTCGCCCTAGAGCCTCATTGCCGCTCCAAGACGACGACAGGTATCTCCCGCTTCAACCTGTCTCGGTAATGGTCGTATGTCGGCCAGATCTCCGTCATGAGCTGCCACAACCTCGGCCGCTCGTCCGGGTCGTCAGCAGCAGCGTGGGCGCTCCCCACTTGTGATGCCCCTTGCGTCCCGCCGTCTCGGCATAGCCGCGGACATGCCGGGCCACCCAGTCGACCGGGCTGTCGTACACCTCCTCGTCTGCCACGGATCCACCTCTCTCCTTCTTGTGCTCCGCGACGGCATTCTGGCGGCGGCAGATCTCAAAAGGCGACCGCGACTAGGTGCTCACCTTCGGGCGGCCCCAGGTGAAGCTGAGCTCGACCGCTCGCTTCCAGTTGGCATACTCCAGCTCGCGGTACGCGGCGTCCATCTGGGGCAGCCACCGGGCAGCCAGGTGCCAGTTCCGGCGAAGGCCCTCGAGGTCAGGCCAATACCCCACGGCAAGCCCGGCCGCGTACGCGGCGCCGAGTGAAACCGTCTCGGCGACCATCGGCCGCATTACTGGGACGTCCAGCACGTCCGCGATGAACTGCATCAGCAAGTGGTCCGCGGTCATTCCGCCGTCCACCTTCAACACGGCAGAACGGACGCCCGAGTCGGCGTTCATCGCGTCCACCACCTCGCGGGTCTGCCAGCCGGTGGCCTCAAGCACCGCCCGGGCCAGGTGGCCTTTGGTGATGTAGGACGTCAGCCCGACGATGATGCCGCGTGCCTCGCTGCGCCAGTGCGGAGCGAACAACCCGGAGAACGCCGGCACGATGTAGCATCCCCCGTTGTCATCCACTGTGCGGGCGAGGGTCTCGATCTCAGGCGCACTGCCGATCAATCCGAGGTTGTCGCGGAACCATTGGACGAGCGATCCGGTCACCGCGATGGACCCCTCCAGCGCGTAGGTGACCGGCTCTCCCCCGACCTGGTAGCCGATGGTCGTCAGCAGCCCATGGCTCGAGCGGACGAGTTCGTTGCCGGTGTTCATCAGGAGGAAGCTGCCAGTGCCGTAGGTGCACTTGGTCTCCCCCCGGGCGAAGCAGGTCTGGCCGAACAGCGCGGCGTGCTGATCGCCCAGCGCAGCCGCGATCCGGATACCGGGCACCACGCGCCGCGACACCCCGCTGATCTCAGTCGACGGTCGGATCTCCGGAAGCATCGCGCGTGGCACACCGAAGAACTCCAGCAGCTCGTCGTCCCACGACAGCGTGGCCAGGTTCATCAGCATGGTGCGCGAGGCGTTGGTTACATCCGTCACGTGGGATCCGCCATCGACGCCTCCCGTGAGGTTCCAGATCAGCCAGCTGTCCATCGTCCCGAACAACACATCGCCGCGCTCGGCGCGATCCCGGAGCCCTGGGATGGCGTCAAGCAGCCAGCGCAGCCGCGGAGCGGTGAAATATGTCGCCAGCGGGAGGCCGCACCGATCTCGCACCTTGTCCGCGCCGGGCGCCTTGTCCAACTCGCGGACTAAGTCCTCGGTACGGATGTCCTCCCAGACGATGGCTCGCCCGACCGGCACGCCGGTATGGCGGTCCCACATAACGGCGGTTTCACGCTGGTTGGCGATGCCGAGAGCGACGATCTGGTCCGTCGAAACCCCGGCGTCGCGCAATGCCCGCGGCACGATTCGGTCGACGTTGCGCCAGATCTCGACCGCGTCCTGCTCAACCCAGCCGGGGCGCGGAAAGTACTGATGGTGTTCGCGCTGCGCGACAGATGCCAGCCGCCCGTCCTGGTCGAACAGGATGCAGCGGGTGGACGTCGTGCCCTGGTCAATCGCCACTACGTAGCGCTGTGCCATCAGCCTGCACCTTCGTCGTGCGGAATCATGGGACGGCCAGCCGGATCAACCGGCGTCGTCAAGGTCACGTGATACGGCGCGGGCGGCATCTCTGACGTGTGCGACCAGGCCGGATCTTGGCCGCAGGGCTGAATCGCACACCCGATCGACGGCTCCGGACAGGCCGATCGCACCGAGAACCAATCCACCGCGGTCCCGGATGGGAGCAGCGATGCTCGCCTCCCCTGGGAGGTACTCCTCGGCCTCGCTCGCCCAGCCCAGCGAGCGCACCTCCCCCAGTGCGCGCGAGAGCTCAGCAGGCTTGACAATAGTTCGCCGGGTAAACGATGCCAAGGTGCGCCGCTGTATAGGCCCGGCCACCGTCGCGTCGTACGCAAGCAAGACCTTGCCTAGGGCAGTCGCGTGCAGCGGTAGCAGAGCACCGACATCCAGCGTTTGGGGGGTGTCGTCCGGGCGGAAGACGTGGTGCGCCACGAGGACGTTGCCGTCCGAGTGCATGCCGATGCGGACGGCTTCCCTGCTGCGTGCGGCCAGGGCGTCCGCCCAGTTGATCGCGCGGGACCGCAGTTCGTTGGCATCGAGGTAACGGGTACCCAGCTGGACCAGCGCAGTACCGAGGCGGTAGGCCCCACTCGCCCGGTCCTGCTCGACGAAGCCGACTGTGCGAAGTGTCCGCAGAATCCCGTGTGCGGTGCCCTTGGGCAGGCCAAGCGAAGCGGCGATGTCGCCCAGCCCTAGGCCGTTGGATCCGCGGGCCAGTAGCTGCAGGATCGCTGCCGCCCGTTCGATCGCTTGGATAGGCCCCGGCATGCCGCGGAATCTATCCGAAATGACGGAATTCGACAATGTCGAACGGCCCGCAACCCGCCACTCCCCTCGACCTAGGTGTGACCTGGGTCATAGAAATCGCCCCGATTGGCCCGTACGAGCACCGACAACGCAGTACGTTCGACATTGTCGACCGGAGGTCATTGGCGGGCGCTTCCCTTCGCCAATAACCTCCGCATCAATCAAGGTCCGCGCGAGCGCGGGGGGCGCGGCCATTCAACGGTGAATGGAGGGACTGTGAGTCTCGGAGAGGTGTTCATCAGCGAGGTACTCGGAACCGGAATGCTGATCCTGCTCGGCGCCGGCGTGGTCGCCAACGTCCTGCTAGTCAAGTCCAAAGGTTTCAACGGCGGCTGGCTTCTGATCACTTTCGGCTGGGGTTTTGCCGTTATGGCCGGTGTCTTCGTCGCGTACAAGTCCGGCGGTCACATCAATCCCGCCGTGACGTTCGGGATCTTGGCGAGCGGTGCCGACGAGTACGCGCCGGGAGTCGACATCACCGTCGGCTCCACCCTTACCTATGTCGCCGGGCAGTTGCTCGGCGCCTTCCTCGGCGCTGTCACGGCCTGGCTCGCGTACAAGAATCACTTCGAAGCCGAGGAGGACGAGGAGAGGAAGCTCTGGATCTTCTCCACCGCGCCGCAGATCCGCAACTACGGCTGGAACTTCGCAACTGAGGCTATCGGGACGTTCGTCCTGGTCATCGTCGTGCTGTCGTTCGCCAACACACCGCACGAACTCGGCCCGCTTGCGGTCGCCCTCCTCGTGGTCGGCATCGGCGCGTCGCTCGGTGGACCTACCGGGTATGCCATTAACCCGGCTCGCGACCTCGGCCCCCGCATCGCGCACGCGGTCCTGCCGACGCGCCACCGCGCGGGGGTCGCCGTCCCGGCCAGTGCCCAGGCCACCGGCCAGGTCGACGCGCCCGGGCCGCAGAGCCGCAAGGACTCCGACTGGGGGTACTCGTGGGTGCCGGTTGCGGGCCCACTGGCGGGCGGCATCCTCGCCGGCCTGTTATCGCAGGTTCTGTTCTGATCCGGCTTGCCACCTAGGAGGTATGCATCATGACGCAGTATGTGCTGGCTGTCGACCAAGGCACGACGAGCACCCGGGCGATTATCTTCGACCACTCGGGCTCCATCGTGTCGGTTGGCCAGAAGGAACACGAGCAGATCTTCCCGCGTGCCGGGTGGGTCGAGCACAACCCGACCGAGATCAGCGCCAACACCCGGGACGTGGTTGGGCAGGCCCTCGCGCAGGCCAACCTCAACATCAGTGACCTGGCCGCGGTCGGCATCACGAACCAACGTGAGACGGCGGTGGTGTGGGACCGGGCGACCGGCGAGCCGGTTCACAACGCGATCGTCTGGCAGGACACCAGGACCCAACCGATCGTCGAAGAGCTCGGCGCGCTCGGCGGTGGCGCCGAGCGCTACAAGGCCAAGGTCGGGCTGCCACTGGCGACGTATTTCTCCGGGCCGAAGATCAAGTGGATCCTCGACAACGTCGACGGCGCCCGGGCCAGGGCCGAGAACGGCGACCTGCTGTTCGGCAACACCGACACGTGGACGTTGTGGAACCTCACCGGCGGCGCGAACGGCGGAGTGCACGTCACCGACGTCTCCAACGCCTCGCGCACGATGCTGATGGACCTGGATACCTTGTCCTGGGACGCCGACATCGCCGCGGACATGGGGATCCCGATGTCCATGCTGCCGGAGATCCGGTCGTCCTCGGAGGTCTACGGCAACGGCGGGCCGGGCGGCGTGCTGAAGGGCGTACCCATCGCCGGCATCCTCGGCGACCAGCAGGCCGCGACCTTCGGACAGGTCTGCTACGAAGTCGGCACCGCCAAGAACACCTACGGCACCGGCAACTTCATGCTGCTCAACACCGGTGAGGAGCAGGTCGCCAGCGAGAACGGGCTGCTCACGACGGTGTGCTACAAAATCGGTGACCAGAAGCCGATCTACGCGCTCGAGGGCTCG
>DASTNZ010000004.1:0-77128 GCA_035762665.1 Jiangellaceae bacterium
ATACCGGGTTCTCGATGCGAACAGTTCCCGAGCCGAACGCGTCCACTTGGTCGTAGACCCGCGCTACGTCGAGTGAACCATCGGAGTTCAGGAACGCCTGGACGCTCTCGCGGTTGGTGACGAACACGTCGTCTTGCCCAAGAGCCGCGCTCGCAGGACCGATGATGAGTCCGATCACGCCGATGGTCGCGGCAGCGGGCCGGAGCATGCTGAAGCGGGTCACGGGCGGACCTCCTGATCGCGGTGAAACATTTCGTCGAAAGGAACCTCGGCTTCGGTTTCGTCGTCACCGCCGTCGCTCTCGCGATGTCGTCCAGGTAGCCGATCGGGTCCGATCAGAGTCGCGGCGAGCACGGTGCAGGCGAAGCCGACGGCCGCCGCCAGCAGCACTCCCGTCAGCGCTACCCACGACTCCTGCAGGAATCGCGGTGGCGAGTCGGTGAACGTCAGCTCATACGCACCTGCAAGCGCTGCCGCACCGAGCAACATGGGTGCAAGGTGAAGCCGGCCACCGGCGAGCCAGATCACGAGGACCAGGAACGCAACGAGCCCGCCGAGCGCCACCGCTCGTCCTCCAGAGCTATCGGGCAGGTACCCCGCCCGAAGGCCGTATGCCACCCATGCCGCAACAAGACCGATACCGAACCCGGCCAGCCGATCCCATACCGAGATATCCGTCATCAACCCAAGGACCGCACCGAGGAGCACTCCGACAAGTGCGTAGTGCTCCACATTGAGATTCAAGGGATCAGAAAGCAGAATCAGCAGGGCCGTTGCAGCGGCAAGCAACAACCCCGCGACAACGCTCTGCCGCATTTCGCCAGCTCCTTATTGGACGGTTTGGGGTTACTAGCGAGTAGCGAGCCATTGCTACCACGGTCGCTATCTGTGCGTCTCACCTGTGCGACGCATTGTTACGCACCGGTTACCTCGGTCGCTGTTGACATCTGGCGCTCGATGCACCGGCGCACCGGTGTTCATGGACCGCCGGCTCCATTCTTCGGGACGAACTGACAGCATGCCACTCATGACTCAGCGGCGACGAATGCGCCGTCTGCTCAGTGTGACGGGCGGCGTCGCGGTTGGTGCGAGCATCGCGAACGCACTCGGCTACGTGCTGACGGTCATCGCCGCGCGGGTACTCGGTCCGGCCGAGTTCGGCGCGTTCAGCGCGCTACTCTCGCTGATCATCGTCGGTAATGTGGCCGCGCTGGCCATCCAGGCCACCGTCGCCCGCGATATCGCTCGCCACGTCCCAACCGGAGACACCGTGATCAGCGGCCTGCTGCTCGCAGGAGTCGTCGGCGGCGTGCTGGTCGCGGCGATCCCGGCCGTCACTACCTTCCTGTCGCTCTCTTCGGCAGCGGCCGCGGCAGCTGCGGCGGTGGCCATTGCCGCTCTGGCGGCGACCGGGCCTGCGCTGGGCACGATCCAGGGACATGAGCGGTTCGCTGCGCTCGGCGTGGCGGTGGCCGGGCAAGCGGGGCTACGAGTCGTGGGCGGGCTCGTCGGCCTGGCCATCTCCCCCACCGCCGCAAGTGCGCTGGCGGGAATGGCGATCGGTCTAGCGCTCGCCGGAGCGGGAACGTGGGTACTGGCTCGGCCCCAACTCCACGGTGGCGCAGGGATCTGGCCAGCCTTTGGCATGACCCTCGGCGCGGGAGGTCTGTTGCTCGGCTTCGTGGTCATGACCAATGCCGATGTCGTTCTTGCCCGCCACGTGCTCACGGCCGAAGAGAGCGGCCTATACGGCGCCGGCGCAATCTTCACCAAGATTGCGTTCTGGCTTCCCCAATTCGTTCCTTTGGTTGCGTTTCCCGCCCTGGCGGACCCAGAGCGCCGCAAGGGTGCGATCCGGCTCGGCTTGGTTGCAGTGGCCGGCTGCGGAGCCTTGCTCGTAGCCGGCACGGCTCTGTTCGCCGAACAAGCGGTCAATCTGGTCGCGGGGAGCCAGTACCAAGACCTCGCTCCCTGGGTGCCCGGCTTCACCGCGCTCGGCGCCATCTTCGCCGTCGCCCAACTACTCGTATACGCCCATCTCGCCTCTGGTGACCGACCCACCACTGCTGTGGTGTGGATCGTGCTGCTGGCCTACGTCACCGTGGTCGAGACAACGGCGACCAGCTTACGTGGTGTGCTGTTCCCCGCACTCGCGGCGGCGACGATTGTCTGCTTGTGGGGGCTTGTTCGCGAACGAACGTCGCGATCACAACCAGAGCCCACGCTTCATCTACCGTGAGCTGCTACGACGGTTTAACCGCCCCCGTCGCCCTCTTCGACGATCACAGCTTCCTCTTCGCGCGCCGGATCACCCTCCGTGGACGTGGGTGTCGGGCTGGGCTCTGGACTCCCCGCCGAGATGAACAGGGTAACCGTGCTGCCGGGCGCAACCTGCGCTCCAGCGGTCGGCTCGGTGCGGATGACACCGCCCTCCGGGACATCCAGGCTTTCCTCGGACTGGACCTCCGCTATGAGGCCAGCCGCCTCAAGAGCTGCCACTGCATCGGCCTGGCTCAGACTCCCCACGTCGGGCACTGCCACCAGTTCGGGCGGCTCTTCGGTCGGTGGTGGCTCCGTCGGCGTGGGCGTCGGAGTCGGCGTGGGTGTCGGAGTAGGGTCTGGCGTCGGAGTCGGCGTGGGTGTCGGAGTAGGGGTCGGTGTCGGGGAGGGCTTCGGCAATGTCGGCGTAGTGGTCGTAGGGCTCGGCTTAGGTGTGGACGAACCGCCCGTGGACGACCCACCGGTCGAACCATTGCCACTCGTCGATGGTGGAACGGTCGGTGTAGCGATCGGCCCAGGGTCACGCGTGGTCGTGGAAGTGCCGGACCCGTCCCGGGATCGGGCAGCGCCGCCACCACCGGTTGAGTCAACGGCCACGACCTCACCGCCGGCGTATGCATTTATCCAGCGGATGACGTTGTTGACGTACGCCGTCGAGCGGTTGTAGCGCAGCAGGGCGCTCCGCAGCCCCGCGTCCGTCGACAGGTCGGCACCACCGGCGCACAGGTACGCGGCAGCTGACGCCGCGGCGTCCCACATGTTGTGCGGGTTCGCGACTCCGTCGTCGTTGCCGTCCGTGCCGAACCGATTCCATGTGCCCGGAATGAACTGCATCGGGCCGACTGCGCGGTCCCAGACCGCATCGCCGTCCCACTTGCCACCGTCTGAGTCGCTGATGGCCGCCACGGGCCCGCCACCGTTCAGCACAGGTCCAACGATCGGCGCCAGCGTGTCGCCATCGGGAGTCAGCTGGCCACCACGAGCGTGATTCGACTCGATCTTGCCGATGCCGGCCAGGACCTCCCACCGGAGGCCGCAACTGTCCGGCGCCTCGTCGGCGGCCCGCTGGTAGGCCCTCAGGACGAGCTCGGGAATGTTGAGGTCGCGTGGTGAGATCGCGAAACTCGCCGGTTCCTCGTCGCCCGTCACGATGTCATCGGTGATGAGCTCGGCCGTGACGACGGAGTCTTCCCCAGCGGGATCGGTCAGCTCAGCGGAGACCGACCGCACCGAACCGTCAGGAGATACCCGCGTGACAGAGGCGACCGTGGGGACAAACTGAACGATGCGCTCGGTGGCGGGTATGGCCGCAGCACCGGAGAGGGACAACGCACACGCAGCGATGACGCCACCCCCCAGTGTGCGGAGCACCAATCGCATTCGAAAGCTCCCTACCCCGGCGTTCCGGATCTCCCCCTCGAGTACGACCGTGCCATGTTCTACCCGCTTTGCGCTACCCCCAATCGGAGATCGCTCTTGGGATTCCTACAAATGACCCATGGCCCGTTCGGGAGAGGACTAGTGACCTGCGTCCTGCCAGCTGCGCCCGATGCCGATTGACACGTCGAGCGGCACCCGCAGCGGGTATGCCGCGCCCATCTCGCGGCGGACCAGATCGATCGCCGCCTCGCGCTCGCCCGGTGCGATCTCGACAACCAGTTCATCGTGCACCTGCAGCAGGACGCGAGAGCGCAGCCCTTCCGATCGTAAGGCGCGGGTAACGTTGATCATCGCAACCTTGATGATGTCAGCGGCCGAGCCCTGGATCGGCGCGTTGAGCGCCATCCGCTCGGCCATCTCGCGCCGCTGCCGATTGTCACTGGTCAGGTCTGGTAGGTAGCGCCGGCGGCCGAGCATCGTCTCGGTGTAACCCGCCATGCGGGCCCGGTCGACGACTTCGTGCAGGTAGTCGCGCACCCCGCCGAAGCGCTCGAAGTACTCGTCCATCAGTTCCCTGGCCTCGGCCGTATCGATGCCAAGCTGCCGGGACAGACCGAACGCCGACAAGCCGTACGCCAGCCCGTAGTTCATCGCCTTGATCTTGGCCCGCTGAGCGCCCGTGACCTCGTTGGCATCGACACCGAAGACGCGAGCCGCGGTCGCGGCGTGGAAGTCCATGCCCGACTCGAACGCCGAGATCAGCCCCTCGTCGTCGGACAGGTGCGCCATGATCCGCATCTCGATCTGGCTGTAGTCCGCCGACATCAGCGCCTCGTGGTCGGGGCCGACGATGAACGCCTCACGGATCCGCCTGCCCTCATCGGTGCGGATAGGGATGTTCTGCAGGTTCGGATCGGTGGACGACAGCCGCCCGGTGGCCGCGATCATCTGGTTGAAGGTGGTGTGAATGCGTCCGTCCGGAGCGATCGACTTCAGCAACCCCTCGACCGTCACGCGAAGCCGGGACGCGTCACGGTGCCGGAGCAGCGCCTCCAGGAACGGATGCGCTGTTTTGGCGTGCAGCTCGGCTAATGCGTCAGCGTCGGTTGTGTAACCCGTCTTGGTGCGCTTCGTCTTCGGCATGTTCAGCTCGTCGAACAGCACGACCTGCAATTGCTTGGGCGAGCCGAGGTTGACCTCGTGACCGATAGCCGCGTAGGCATCGTCAGCCGCCCGCTTGACCGCGTCGGCAAACGAGGACTCGAGCGCCTCCAAATGATCGGAGTCGACGGCGATGCCGGCCCGCTCCATTTCCGTGAGCACTCCGACCAGCGGCAGTTCGACCTCGTCGAGCAGCTGCCGGCCACCGCGCTTGTCAAGCTCGACGTCGAGCGCGCCGGCCAGGTCGAGCACCGCCCGCGCTCGCACTGCCTCGGCCTCGCCCAGCTGTTCTTCGTCCAGCCCGTCAAGCGAGAGCTGCTGGGTACCGCTGTCGTCGCCGTCGATGCGCAACTCCCGACCTACGAACCGCAGCGCGAGGTCAGCCAGGTCATACGAACGCTGCCCGGGCAAAGCGATGAACGCCGACAGCGCCGTATCGGCCACCAGGCCGGACACCGGCCAGCCCCGCGCCGCCAACGCATGCAGCGGGCCCTTCGCGTCGTGGAACACTTTCGGCCGGCCCGGGTCGGCGAGCCAGGCGGCCACGGCCGCGTCGTCCTCGGGCGTCAGCTCAGCCGGTTCGAACCATGCGCCGGCACCATCCGCCGTCGCGACGGCCAGTTCCGAGACCTCGCCGGTACCGCCGCCCCAGGTGCCACGCACGGAGACCCCCACCGGATCGGCGCCCGCGTGCGCGGCGAGCCACCCGGCTACCTCACCGACGCCGAGATGAAAAACATCAAGCTCGAAGCCCTCTTCGGCTTCCGGAGTCGCGGACTCCAGGGTCTCGTACAACCGGTCACGCAGCACGCGGAACTCGAGCGAGTCGAATATCTGGTGGACCTCCTCGCGATTCCAGGCCTGCCGCGCCAGGTCGTCCACCCGGATCTCGATGGGCACATCACGCACCAGCTCGGTCAGCTGCCGGTTGGTGAGAACCTGGCCCAGATGTGTGCGCAACGCGTCACCGGCCTTACCCGGTACCTCGTCGACGCGGGCGGCCAACTCGTCGAGCGAACCGAACTCCACGACCCACTTCGCGGCCGTCTTCTCCCCTACCCCGGGAATCTTGGGGAGGTTGTCGGACGGGTCACCCCGCAGCGCCGCGAAGTCCGGGTACTGCGCCGGCGACAGGCCGTACTTTTCGCTGACCGCCTCGGGCGTCATGCGTGTCAGATCGGAGACGCCACGCCGCGGGTACAGCACCGTCACACGATCGCTCACCAGTTGGAAGGCGTCGCGGTCGCCGGTAAGGATGAGCACGTCGAGGCCCCCGGCCTCGGCTCGGGTCGTCAGGGTGGCGATGATGTCGTCCGCCTCGTACCCGTCCTTCTCAATCGACGGGATCCGCAACGCGCGAAGCACATCCTTGACCAATTCGATCTGGCCCACGAATTCCGGCGGCGACGATATGCGGTTGGCCTTGTACTCCGCGTAGGCCTCGGTACGGAATGTCTGCCGCGAGACGTCGAATGCGACCGCTACGTGAGTGGGCTGCTCGTCACGCAGAACATTGATCAGCATCGAGGTGAACCCGTATACGCCCTCGGTATGCTGCCCCGTCGTGGTCATCATGTTGGCGTCCCTCAGCGCGTAGAACGCCCGGTACGCCAGCGAATGACCGTCGAGAAGGAGCAGTCGCGGAGCGGAGTTCGATTCAGCCACGGCGGCCACCATAGTCTCCCGGTATGACAGACCCTGGTACAAGCATGGCCTTCGACGACCAGGATGGCATCCTTGCCCATCTTCCACCGGCCGCGCTGCACGAGCGCATGGGCATCCAGATCCTCGAAGCCCGCCCGGACCGGGTAGTGGGTCGGATGCCCGTCGAAGGTAATACGCAGCCGTACGGACTGCTGCACGGCGGCGCATCATGTGTCTTGGCTGAAGGGCTCGGCTCGTACGCGGCCGCCATGCATGCTCTGCCCGACCGGATCGCAGTCGGTGTCGACATCAACGCGACGCACCATCGGTCAGTGCAGTCGGGTTACGTCACCGGCGTGGCCGTCCCTGCCCACCGCGGCCGCCAGACCGCGAGCTACGAGGTAGTGATCTCCGACGACGAGGGCCGGCGGGTCTGTACCGCCCGTATTACCTGCTTGTTGCGCAGTGTGTAACCAGGCGTGTGACGGAGATTCGCGAGTCTCGTGGGCGTAGGAAACAGGTCTCGGAACGGAAACAACAGCCGAACCACTAGCGGTCCTGCACCCACGGCGGGCTATGCTCGCCCAGCATCGGACCCGTGGCGTGCCTCGGACGAGCAGCGTCGCCGCCACGCGAACATAGACTGGAAGGTAGTCATTCACGTGCGCACCCTCAGCAAGGCCGTGTTGGGGCTGCTGGCCGTGCTTGCGGTAGCCCTCCTTGGTGGCGCGCCAGCAGTGGCGCAGGACACCGAATCCGACGAATCCGTCGGCGGCGTCATCCGGCATGAACGTGAACCCGTCGAAGGCGTGACCGTTACAGTCGCTGACGCCGAAGGCAACGAGGTCGGCACCGCCGAGTCGGACGCCGAGGGTCGGTGGCGCGTTCCGGTACCCGAGCCCGGCGAATATGTCGTCACTATAGATGTCGACACGCTGCCCGAGGGGGTGCCACCGCCAGGCGAGGAGTCCCTCACCACCACGGTCAACAGACTCCAGGACCGGAACGTCGCGTTCCGCCTCGGTGAGCGGGGCGGAGCGCCTGCTCCGACGCCGACGCCCGAGCAGACTGGCGCACCCACCGAGGCGCCGCCGGGCGAGGGAGTCGAGGCTGAGGGCGAGGCCCTGGAAGAACCAGGCGGCGCGCAGACCGCTCGACCGGCCCAGATCTGGCAGCTGATCAGCAACGGCCTGCGGTTCGGCCTGATTCTCGGTCTCGCGTCGCTCGGCTTGTCATTGGTATTTGGCACGATCGGGCTGGTCAACTTCGCTCATGGCGAGTTGGTCGCCCTCGGCGCGATCACCACGTGGTACTTGAACGCGGAAGCCGGCCTCCACCTGCTCTGGGCGGCGCTCATGGCGGTCGCCTTCTGTGCATTCTTCGGATGGGCACAAGACCGCGGGTTCTGGAGACCGCTGCGCAACCGCGGTACCGGCTTGATCACCATGATGATCATCTCAGTCGGCGTGCTGCTGCTGCTCCGGTTCTTCTACTTGTTCGTCTTCGGCGGGGAACGACAGCAATTCCGCCAGTTCGTGATCCAGTCGTCGATGGCGATCGGCCCGTTCCGCTGGGCGCCCCGCGATTTGTGGATCATGGGCATAGCAGCGGCTCTCATGATCGCGGTAAGTCTCGTCCTGCTCAGGACGCGCGCAGGGAAGGCAGTCCGTGCCGTATCCGACAATCCAGCACTGGCAGCGTCGTCCGGTATCTACGTCGACCGGGTTGTCACAAACGTCTGGGTGGTGGGGACGGCACTCGCCGGCCTCGGCGGCATATTGTTCGGACTGATCCAGTCGGTCGACTACCTGATGGGTGTGCGAATCCTGCTCCTCGTCTTCGCGGCGGTCATCCTCGGTGGTCTGGGCACCGCGTGGGGAGCCATGTTGGGCGGCATCGTCGTAGGCATGCTCGTGGAAGTGTCCACGCTCGTGATCCCGGCTGAGCTGAAGACCGCCGGCGCACTGGCCATCTTGGTGATCATTCTTCTCATTCGCCCGCAAGGCCTTCTCGGCCGGCGCGAGCGGGTCGGCTGAGCGGCGAAGGAGCGACAAGCATGGACTGGGGATTCATACTCGACAACTCCCTCCGCTCCGTCGTGGGTCAGGAGGCGATCGTCTTCGCACTTGCGGCGATCGGGCTCAACGTGCAGTTCGGCTACACCGGACTGCTCAACTTCGGCCAGGCGGCCTTTGCAGCGGTGGGCGGCTACGGGTTGGCGACCATTGTCGCGACTTTCGGGCTACCGTTCTGGCTCGGCTTACTGGTCGGCTTCGCCGGCGCACTAGTCCTGGCGCTCCTGCTCGGCATCCCGACCCTGCGGCTTCGCGCCGACTACCTGGCCATCGTCACGATCGCCGCGTCAGAGATCATCCGACTGATTTTCCGATCGTCGACTCTGCGGGACACGTTCGGCGGCTCAAACGGTCTCACCGGGTTCACGGACACCTTCTTCGATCTCAACCCATTCGACGACCGGGTTGGGTTTGGCCCGTGGACATTCGGCCCGCGCGACGCCTGGGTCCTGACCGTCGGCTGGATACTGGTACTGCTCTCGTGCCTGGTCGTGTGGGCGCTGGTGCGCAGCCCATGGGGACGGGTGCTGAAATCGATCCGCGAGGACGAGGACGCGGTGCGCAGCCTCGGCAAGAACGTCTACGCCTACAAGATGCAATCGCTGGCGCTGGGTGGCATGTTCGGAGCGCTGGCCGGCTTCATGTTCTCGATCGCCAACGCGGCCATCCAGCCCGACCTCTACCAGCCAACATTCACCTTCTACGCGTACACCATCCTGATCCTGGGCGGCGCCGCGCGAGTCTTCAGTCCGGTCGTGGGCGCCATGATCTTCTGGTTCGTGCTGCAGTTCCTCGCGACCACCTTGGAAGCCGGCATCAGGGCGGACATCTTCCCGTTCTCGGTGATGACTACGAACCAGGTCGGCCCGATCCGGTTTATGTTGGTAGGAATAATCCTTATTCTGTTGCTGATCTTCCGGCCGCAGGGCATCTTCGGAAATCGAAAGGAGCTGGTGTTCGATGTCCGCTGAGAGCTCCGACGAGCCGCTGACCCGCCTCGAGGCAGGCGAAATGCCAGCCATCGACGAGGCTCTGGTTGCCACGCCGAAGCGCGACGAGGCAATGGCCGCATTCGCCAGCGTGCCGCACGAGCCGGGTGTTTCCAAGCCTGATCCGATCCTTACCGTCGACGGCGTGGTCCGCCGGTTCGGTGGTCTGGTCGCCGTCGATGTCGACCGCTTCGAGGTCCAACGGGGGTCCATCACCGCGCTGATCGGACCGAACGGCGCCGGCAAGACCACGCTGTTCAACGTACTGACCGGCTTCGACCGGGCGGATCACGGCGAGTGGACCTTCGACGGCCGTCAGCTCGCCGGCATTCCGGCCTACCGGGTGGCTCGGGGCGGCATGGTTCGCACCTTTCAGCTCACCAAGGCCCTCTCCCGGTTGACGGTCATCGAGAACATGCGGCTGGGCGCAACCGGTCAACGCGGCGAGCGGATATGGCGCGCCATGTTCGCCTGGCTGTGGAGGCGCCAAGAGGACGAGATCACCGAGCGTGCCGAGGACTTGCTCGCTCGGTTCACGCTCGACCATATGCGCGACGACTACGCCGGCGCGCTCTCCGGGGGGCAGCGCAAGCTTCTGGAGATGGCCCGCGCGCTGATGGTCCAGCCGGAGATCGTGATGCTGGACGAGCCGATGGCCGGCGTCAACCCGGCGCTCACCCAGTCCCTGCTCCGCCATGTCAAGGACTTGCGTGAGCAGGGTATGACGGTCCTGTTCGTCGAGCACGACATGGACATGGTGCGCGACATTTCTGACTGGGTCGTCGTGATGGCCCAAGGCAGAATAATTGCAGAGGGCCCGCCGGAGGCCGTGATGGCCGATCCAAAGGTCATCGACGCCTACCTCGGCGCGCACCACGACGCGACCCTCGCCGAGAAGAAGGTTGCGGCCGAGAGCGACCAGGAGGTACAGCCATGACAAGAGCGGGCGCTCACGACGACGTCCACGACCGCAGCACGCACCTCGCCGAGGCCGACGGTGCCCTGCTGCGGGTCGACGAGCTCGTGGCGGGTTACGTGCCCGAGGTCGACATCCTCACCGGCTGCGACTTCTACTGCCGCGAGGGCGAGATCGTTGGCATCATCGGCCCCAACGGCGCGGGCAAGTCGACCCTTGTGAAGGCCATCTTCGGGCTGGTCAAGGTCCGGAAGGGGTCCGTGGCGCTCCGCGGCGAGGACATCACCTCCGCTCGCGCCGACGAGCTGGTGCGCAAGGGCGTCGGGTATGTACCCCAGACCAACAACGTCTTCCCGAGCCTCACCATCGAGGAGAACCTCGAAATGGGGCTCTACCACGCGCCGAAGAGGTTCAACGAGCGGTTCGAAGTCGTCGCAAGTCTGTTCCCGGCGCTGGCCGATAGACGCAAGCAGCGCGCCGGCTCCCTGTCCGGCGGCGAGCGCCAGATGGTCGCGATGGGCCGTGCCCTCATGGCGGAACCATCGGTGATCCTGCTCGATGAGCCGTCGGCGGGCCTGTCCCCTGTCCTGCAGGACGAAGTGTTCATTCGCACCCGGGAGATCAACCGCGCGGGTGTCTCGGTTGTCATGGTCGAGCAGAACGCGCGCCGCTGCCTGCAGATCTGCGACCGTGGTTACGTGCTGGACCAGGGCCGCAACGCCTACACCGGAACTGGGGACGAGCTCATCCATGACCCGAAGGTCATCGAGCTGTACCTCGGCACGCTCGCCCGCGTCTGACGGTCCCTGATCTGCTGATCCTGGTAGGGCCGGCCTACGGACTCCCTTATCGCAACAACGGTCGTCGGAGCATGCAGTTTGTGTGCGGCTGAGCCCACCGGCTCGCAGCCGCCAGTTCGTTGGCACCCACCGCCACCCGTCGAGGCCCGGCGGCATCGTGGCCGTACCGATGACCACCCGCTGGCGGAACGCAAAGGCTGGCTGGTTTCCACAACGTAGAACTGGCCCCGTCCCTGGACGGGACGGGGCCAGTTGTACTATCGATCAGCCGAGGCTCCTTAGTCCTCCTCGAGCGAACCGAATTGGTAGTCGACGTTCGTGTAGGTGTTGTCGGCCTGGTACTGGTAGATACCGATCGTGGCCTCGGACGGGTCGCCGGCGTCGCTGAAGGTGACCGGACCGGATGCGCCGTCGTAGTCGATATCTTCGCCGGCCCCGAGTAGCTCCACGCACTCAGCGAAGGTGGTGCACTTGGTGCCATCCCGGGAGACGGCGATCAAGTTGTCGGCGATGTCCCGCGACTCAACGCTGCCCGCCTGGATCGCCGCCAGTGCGATGAGGACCGTGGCGTCGAACGACTCAGGCGCGTAGCTGAAGTCATTGAGGTCCGGGTTGATCTCCAACAGGCGCTGCTGGAACTCCTCGCTCGTCTCGGCGCCGGGCAGGGTCCCCTTGTTGCCTTCGAGGAAGCCCTCCGGGAATTCGTCGCCGTAGTTCGAGAGGTTGCCGTCGACGAAGTACAGCGGCACGTCCTGTGGGCCGATGCCCTGCGTCTCAAGCTCAGGCAGGATGGTCGAGGTCTCGTCGAACCCGATCAGCACGATGGCCTCGGGGTTGGCCGCGGCCATCTGCGTCACCTCAGCGGTGTACGACGCAGCCGCCGGGTCGTAGATGATCTCCTCGACGATCGTGCCACCACCGCCCTCGATCGACATCCGGGTGTTCTCGGCCAGGCCCTCACCGTACGGGTCCTGCAGCGCCATGATGCCGACATCCAGGTAGCCGTCGTTGAGCACCAGATCGCCCATCACCCGGCCCTGGAGGACGTCCGACGGAGCGGTACGGAAATACAGCCCGTCGTCGTCGTAGGTCGTGAAGTCAGGTGACGTGTTCGCCGGCGAGAACATGATTGTCTCGTTCTGCACGATCTGGTCGAGCACCGTGAACGACACAGCGGACGATGCCGCACCGATGATCGCGGCCACCTCCTCGCTCAGCAGCCGCTCAACGGACTGCGAGGCGATGTCGGTTGTGGTGTCACCCGAGTCGGTGTGGCTGACCGTCACGTCGTTGCCGCCGACGCCACCCGCCTCGTTGATCTCCTGGACCGCCAGATCGACGCCGGCGAACTCGGGCGGGCCAAGAAAGGCAAGGCTGCCCGTCTGCGGCAGCAAGGTGCCGAGGTTCAGCGTGCCCTCGAACGCGGGCGCTCCCTCGCCGTCAGTTGCCCCCCCGGTGGGTTCGGCCTCGGTGTCATCGTCGTCGCCACCGCACGCGGCGAGGACCAGCGACGCCGCGCCAGCGACGGCGAGCAGCCGCCACAGCGGGGTCTTGCGAGTCATAGTGGTCTCCTTCTGTTCGAGTCGACTTCCGCCAGGCTTGGCGAACGGACTCTCGTCCCGAGATGAGAAACTTAGTCCCCAGAGCGTTCTCTGGGGAGTAGGCGTACCGAGGCGAGAACATGTTGTGACGACACTGTGACCTGCCAGTCTTAACCGGTCATGGCGCTGGCCACCTCCTGCCACTCACCGTCAACCACGACGTGTGCCTGGGGCCACGCTCCTGGCCGGTCTCCGTACTCGTCGAACGCTACGGGCCCGGTGACGCCTTCTAGTGACACTGCGCCAAGCTCGGCAAGACATCCATCGCGTGCCGCACTGGCCTGGCCATCCCTGACCGCGGGTAGGCATTGCTCGAGGGTCGTCGCGACGACTCTGCCGGCGTCATGAGCCGCCGCGCCGAACTGTCCGGGCTCGCCAAGGCCAGGCACCGCTCGGTTGGCAGTCGGCTCAAGCGTCGCCGGAGCGACAGCCACCGACCGGCTGGACGTCGCACCGGCTGCGGCAAGGAACGCGTCATCGAGCAGATCGGCTCCGCCGATGACCCAGGAACTGAGTCCGCTTCGGACGACCGCCGTGGTGACAGCCGCCGCGAACTCTGCATCCCCAGCGACGTAGATGGCGCCCGCACCAATCTCCCGAGCCATTGAGACGCCAGATGCGACGTCTCCTGGCTCGGCTGCCTCGACCTGACCTCCCACGGAACGAGCGTGCTTTGCCACTCGCCCCGCTTCTGCCATTCGATCACTCTGCACAACGATAATGCTTTCGGCACCGAGCCCATCGACCGCATACCGAGCCGCTAGTGCTTCCGGGTCCTCCGCGACCACCGCCATCCGGAAGTACGTCTCGTATGGGCGCTGCGGGGCTGACGGATCGGGGCCGCGAGTGTGCTCGGGCACGCCGTCGGCAGGTGAGATGAACGGGATTCCGTTGCGATCCAGGATCGGCTGAACTGCCCGAACCACGTCGTCTGACAAACCACCGATGACGGCAATCACGTCCCGGTCAGCGGCGACCTGCTCGGCCACGGCTGCCGCCGCCGATCTTGTGCCCCCATCGGAAACCCGCTCAACCTCGACGTCCCAGCCCTCAGGCTCCGCGTCGGCAAGGGCCAGCTTTACTGCGGCGGCGACACCGGCGCCATCGTTGGCGTTCGCACCACTGTCCGGCACCAGGACGACGACGGTGGCAACACGCGAACCACCTTCACCTTCACCAATGAGATCGCCCAGGCTGCTGCACGACGACAGCGCCACGAGGCACGCTACCGCCGCGGCGACACCCCCCTGCCGCACGGAGCTATGCGCTCTCGGAGGGCGCGGCCGTCTCAGCGATCACGACCTGGGCGACATCTCGCATGGTGGTTCGCTTGTCCATCGCCGCCTTCTGGATCCACCGGAACGCTTCCGGCTCGGACAGTCCGAACTTGGTCTGTAGCAGGCCCTTGGCGCGGTCGACCAGCTTGCGAGTCTCGAGTCGATCGGTGAGGTCAGCGATCTCTCGCTCCAGCTGGCTGATCTCCTCGTGCCGCGACAGTGCCATCTCGATGGCCGGCACCAGGTCGCTTTTGTTGAACGGTTTGACCAGATAGGCCATCGCACCTGCATCGCGGGCCCGCTCGACAAGGTCCCGCTGCGAGAAGGCGGTGAGTATCAGCACCGGAGCAATGCGCTTCTCGACGATCTTCTTGGCCGCGGAAATGCCGTCGAGAACCGGCATCTTTACGTCCATGACCACCAGATCGGGCTTGAGCTGCTCGGCCTGTTCCACCGCCGCCGCACCGTCGCCGGCCTCGCCGACGACCTCGTAGCCCTCCTCGCGGAGCATCTCGACCAAATCCAGCCGGATCAAGGACTCGTCCTCGGCGACGAGCACGCGCCGGGCGGGGTTCGCGGTGGTGTCGGTCACGGGGCAAGCCTATCGATGTGGCAAGCGGTCAAAATGTCCGGCACATGCCGGACAGTTTGATGTGCGCCGATCGAAGTTCGGGTTCTGGCCAGTAAGCCACGTACGCACTGTTGTTCGCGGGATCCCCGTTGCCCGAGCGATCTCGGACGGGTTCAATCCGGCGGCAGCGAGCGCTCTGCCCGGGCGACTTCCTCGCGTGTGTGCATCCGCGCTACCCTTCTCTAGGTCCGAGGCGTCGTAACGACTCGGACATATGGGGGCCCGGTAGGCAAATCGGCAAAGCCGCCGTACTCAAAATGCGGTGTTTGTGGGTTCGAATCCCACCCGGGCTACTCTGTCCGATTGCTCCTTCGCGTGTCCGCCACATTAGCGGTTAGCACCGACAACCCCGCCCGATACCGCCTTCACGCTGCTCACGAGCGAGATCGACACGTGGTGGCGCCGATCGAACCGTCACCGGTCGGAGCCGGCGGCGTCCATTATTCGCTCGAGGACGACCGCCTGGTCGAGGTGTCGGACGAGGGCTCGACAGAAGTGGGCCGGGTCGTAGCCGGGCACGCCGGTGCCCGCCTCGTACTCGCCTGGCACGGCCGCCACTCGGCCGCCGCTTCAGCCGATCACACCGAGGTGGAGATCACTTTCGAGCCAGACGGCGCCGGCACACGGGTCACCGTCGAGCACCGCGGCTGGACCGGCGTGCGGACGGGCGACGCGGCGACCGCTGTCATCGGCCTGTGGTGGGGCGACCTACTCGCCGGTTACACGTACCGCGCAGATCACCGCGAGCCTGCCGGTCAGCGGTAGCCCGGAGCCACCTGCCCCACGGCATCGCCAATCTGGTGCACCCGCATGGCGTTGGTCGAGCCCGGGATTCCGGGCGGCGACCCGGCAACGATGACCACTAGGTCACCTCGCCGGCATCGCGACATCTCGAGCAGCATCCGGTCGACCTGCAGGACCATTGCGTCGGTGTGGCTGACCTCCTGAACGAGGAAGGCTTCGATGCCCCAGCTAAGGGCCAGCTGGTTGCGCGTCGACTCTAGCGGAGTGAAGGCCAGCAGCGGGATGTGCGAGCGCAGCCGCGACATCCGCCGTGCCGAGTCGCCGGTCTGGGTGAACGCCACGAGGTACTGCGCGCCAAGGACATCCGCGACGTCGGCCGCCGCCCGGGTAATGGCGCCGCCCTTCGTCTTCGGCTTGGTGCCCAGCGGCGGGATCCGATCGAGCGCGTTGTTCTCGACCGTCTCGACAATCCGCGCCATCGTCTTGACCGCCTCGATCGGGTGGGCGCCAACGCTCGTCTCGCCCGACAGCATCACCGCATCGGTGCCGTCGAGTATCGCGTTCGCGACGTCCGACGTTTCGGCCCGAGTCGGTCGGGGATTCCCGATCATGGATTCGAGCATTTGGGTCGCGACGATGACCGGCTTTGCCCGCCGGCGCGCCAGCATCACGGCCTGCTTCTGGACGAGCGGGACGTCCCAGAGCGGAAGCTCGACGCCCAGGTCACCGCGAGCCACCATAATGCCGTCGAATGCCTCGACGATCTCTTCCAGGTTCTCGACTGCTTGCGGCTTCTCGATCTTGGCGATGACCGGCAGACGGATCCCTTCCGAGTCCATGATCTTATGGACTTCGGTGATGTCGTCGGCGGAGCGGACGAAGGACAGAGCGATCATGTCCGCACCCGTACGCAGCGCCCAACGCAGGTCCTCTACGTCCTTGTCCGACATTGCCGGTACGCTGACCGATGCACCGGGCAGATTAATGCCCTTGTGATCGGAGACCGGCCCTCCTTCAAGCACGCGGGTCACCACGTTGCTGCCCTTGACCTCCTCGACCTCGAGAGAGAGCCGCCCGTCGTCGATCAGAACCGTGTCGCCGGGGTGCACGTCGGCCGGAAGCCCCCTGTGCGTGGTGGAGCTTCGAGTCTCATCGCCGCGCACTTCGTCTGTGGTGATGGTGAATCTGTGACCCGCCTCCAGATGGACGGCGCCATGGTCGAACTTGCCGAGTCGGATCTTCGGACCTTGCAGGTCGACGAGAACGCCGACATTGCGGCCGGCGAGGGCGGCTGCTGCCCTGACCCTGCGGTATCGCTGCACATGTTCTTCGTGGCTGCCGTGGCTGAGGTTGAACCTCGCCACGTCCATGCCGGCTTCCATCAGCTCGCGCAACCGTGTGGCCGAGTCCGTTGCCGGCCCGAGGGTGCAGACAATCTTCGCTCTTCGCACGTTCATTCAGTCTAGACCTCCGGCTGGAACGCAATGGGCGTCGATCATGCAAGTCCGGGGCGACACGCGGAATCGTCCGAATCAGCGTGACAGGTACGCCAAGGTCGTGCGGCGTGTCGCCCCGGACTTGCATGATCAACGCGGGCTTGGTCAGACGGCGAGGGGGCGGTCGGTGGGGGCCACCGGAGCGGGTAGGCGGTCGGCGCCGGTCAGGTGACGGTCGACGGCGGCCGCGCAGGCACGCCCCTCGGCAATCGCCCACACGATCAGCGACTGACCCCGTCCTGCGTCACCGGCGACGAAGACGCCCGCGACGGATGTTTCGTAGGAGCCGTCGCGAGCGATGTTTCCGCGCTGGTCGAACTCCACCTCTAGCTGATCGACCAGGGCCGACTGCTCCGGACCGACGAAGCCCATAGCCAGGAGTACCAACTGGGCAGGCAACTCGCGTTCGGTGCTCGGCACCGGCTCGAAGCCGCCGCCCGCGCCACGCCGTACCTCCACGAGCCGGAGCGCCCGCACATTGCCGTCCTCATCGCCGAGGAATTCTTGTGTCGAAACGGAGTAGACCCGCTCGCCGCCTTCCTCATGAGCGGACGAGGTACGGAGCATCAGTGGCCAGGTCGGCCACGGCGTTGAGTCGTGCCGGCTCACTGGAGGCTCCGGCATGATCTCCAGCTGGGTCACGGACAACGCGCCCTGCCGGTGCGCCGTCCCCAAGCAGTCCGCCCCGGTGTCGCCGCCGCCGATAATCACCACGTGCTTGCCGGCCGCCGTGATCTGCCCGGGCACTGCTTCGCCCAGGGCGGCCCGGTTGGCCGGCGGCAGGTACTCCATGGCCTGGTGCACCCCGGCCAGATCCCGGCCCGGGATCGGCAGGTCCCGCCAGGCCGTCGCCCCGACGGCAAGCACCACCGCGTCGTACCGTTTGCGCAGCTGGTGCCCCGTGATGTCGGTGCCGACGTCCACGCCCGTGCGGAAGATCGTGCCCTCCGCCCGCATCTGCTCCAGCCGGCGGTCAAGGTGCCGCTTTTCCATCTTGAACTCCGGGATGCCATACCGCAGCAGCCCGCCGGCCCGGTCGGCTCGCTCGTAGAGGACGACGCTGTGCCCGGCCCTCGTCAGCTGCTGAGCCGCGGCCAAGCCCGCTGGCCCGGACCCGATCACGGCCACCGTTTTCTCAGACAGCCGCTCGGGTGGCTGCGGCCGGACCCAACCCTCCTCGAACGCCCGGTCGATGATGGATACCTCGACATTCTTGATCGTGACGGCGTCGTCATTCACCGCCAGCACGCACGCCGCCTCGCACGGCGCGGGGCACAGCCGGCCGGTGAACTCAGGGAAGTTGTTCGTCGCGTGCAGACGCTCCGCCGCGACGCGCCAGTCGTCCCGCCACACCAGGTCGTTCCACTCTGGGATCAGATTGCCCAGCGGGCAGCCCTGGTGGCAGAACGGAATGCCGCAGTCCATACAGCGGCCGGCTTGTTTGGTGATGATCGGCAACAGGCCCCGGCCGATGTACACCTCGTTCCAGTCGGCCACCCGCTCGGCCACCCGACGCGTAGGTGCCCCTTTCCGCGGGGTGGTCAAGAACCCACGTGGATCAGCCATGCGCCGCCTCCATGATCGCCTCGAGAACGTCCCGCCCGTCGCGCTCGGCGGCGGCCCTAGCGGCGAGCACGCGTTTGTAGTCGCGCGGCATGATCTTGCTGAACCGGGCGGCGGTGGCCGGCCAGTCGGCCAGCAGCTTCGCCCCCAGCGCCGAGCCGGTCTCGTCGGCGTAGCGCTGGACGAGTCCGCGGACTGACTCCAGCTCGTTCTCGGACGGCTGCTCGATGTCGACCATCCCGAGGTTCACCCGGTGCGCGGCGAGGTCGAGGACGTACGCCTCACCGCCCGACATGCCCGCCGCCACGTTGCGGCCGGTCGGGCCAAGGATGACCACGGTGCCGCCGGTCATGTACTCGCAGGCGTGATCGCCAGTTGCTTCGACGACTGCGGTCACACCGGAGTTACGCACGCAGAACCGCTCGCCTACCGCGCCGCGGACGAACAGCTCCCCGCTCGTTGCGCCGTAAGCGGCCACGTTGCCAGCGATCACGTTGCGCTCGGCATCGAATGCCGCCGACCGGTCCGGACGGACGATCACCCGACCCCCGGACAGGCCCTTGGCTAGGTAGTCATTGGTATCTCCGTCCAGTCGCAGCGTGACGCCGCGCGGCAGGAAGGCGCCGAACGACTGGCCGGCCGACCCGATGAGCGTCAGATCGATCGTGTCCTCGGGCAGCCCGTCGCCACCGGTGCGCTTGGTGACCTCGTGCCCGAGCATGGTGCCGACCGTCCGGTTCACGTTGCGGATCGGCAGCCGGGCCCGTACCGGCGTCCCGTTCTCGAGAGCGTCCGCAGCCAGCGTGATCAGCTCGTTGTCCAGCGCCTTGACCAGCCCGTGGTCCTGTGAGACGACCTGCCGCCGCGCTGCGCCGGCCGGCAGCTCGGGTACGTGCAGGATCGGTGCCAGATCCAGGCCGGACGCCTTCCAGTGGTCGACCGCCGCACGCGTGTCCAGCATCTCCGCGTGGCCGATGGCCTCGTCCAGGCTCCTGAAGCCGATCGCCGCCAGGTACTCGCGGGCCTCCTCAGCGAGGTACTCGAAGAACGTGACGACGTGCTCCGCCTGGCCGCGGTAACGAGCCCGCAGGTCCGGGTTCTGCGTCGCGATGCCGACCGGGCAGGTGTCCAGGTGGCAGACCCGCATCATCACGCAGCCAGATACCACGAGTGGTGCGGTCGAGAAGCCGTACTCCTCGGCCCCGAGGAGGGCCGCGATGACGACGTCCCGCCCGGTCTTCAGCTGGCCGTCGACCTGCACGACGATCCGGTCGCGCAGCCCGTTGAGCAACAGTGTTTGCTGGGTTTCGGCCAGCCCGAGCTCCCACGGGCCGCCCGCGTGCTTGAGACTGGTCAGCGGTGCCGCGCCGGTCCCTCCGTCGTGGCCGGAAATCAGCACCACGTCCGCATGGGCCTTCGACACACCGGCTGCGACCGTCCCGACGCCGACCTCCGCTACGAGTTTGACGTGAACCCGCGCGGCCGGGTTGGAGTTCTTCAAATCGTGGATCAGCTGGGCGAGGTCCTCGATCGAGTAGATGTCGTGGTGCGGCGGTGGCGAGATCAGCCCCACCCCCGGCGTCGAGTGTCGGGTTTTGGCGATCCACGGGTACACCTTGTGACCGGGCAGCTGACCGCCCTCCCCTGGCTTGGCGCCCTGGGCCATCTTGATCTGCAGGTCAGTGGCGTAGGTCAGGTATTCGGACGTGACGCCGAATCGGCCACTGGCGACCTGCTTCACGGCGCTCCGTCGCTCGGCGTCGTGCAGCCGCTCGCGATCTTCGCCGCCTTCGCCGGTGTTGGACCTCGCGCCGAGCCGATTCATAGCGATAGCGAGGGTTTCGTGCGCCTCCTGGCTGATCGAGCCGTACGACATCGCGCCCGTGTTGAACCGCTTGACGATCTCGGAGACCGGTTCGACCTCCTCGATGGGAACCGGCTCGCGCAGCCCCTCGGCGAACTTGAACAGGCCACGAAGCGTCATCAGCCGCTCCGCCTGCTCGTCCACCCGGCGGGTGTACTGCTTGAAGATGTCGTACCGGCCGGCGCGCGTCGAGTGCTGCAGTCGCAAGATAGCTTCGGGGTCGAAGAGGTGCGGCTCACCTTCGCGCCGCCACTGGTACTCGCCGCCGACCTCGAGCGTTCGGTGGGCCGGCGACACGCCGCCGGGCGGGTAGGCGCGCTCGTGGCGTCGCCGCACCTCCTCGGCGATCACATCCAGCCCCACGCCGCCGAGCCGGGACGTCGTGCCGGTGAAGTACTGGTCGACGACGTCCCGGCCGAGCCCGATCGCCTCGAAGATCTGCGCGCCGGTGTAGGACGCAACCGTCGATACGCCCATCTTGCTCATCACCTTGAGCACGCCCTTGCCCAGTGCCTTGATCAGGTTCCTGACCGCCTGGTCCGGCGTAACGCCGGGTAGCATGACGCCGGTCCGGGCCAGATCCTCGACGCTCTCCATGGCCAGGTACGGGTTGACCGCAGCCGCTCCATATCCGATGAGCAACGCGACGTGGTGAACCTCACGCACGTCTCCGGCCTCGACCACCAGGCCGACTCGGGTGCGCGTCTTCTCCCGGATCAGGTGATGGTGGACCGCACTGGTGAGCAGCAATGACGGGATCGGCGCCGACGTAGCGTCGGAGTGGCGGTCTGACAGGACGATGATCCGCGCGCCGCGTTCGATCGCCGCGGACACCTCGGCGCAGATCCCGTCGAGCCGCTTGGCCAGTTCGGTGCCGTCTCCGGACGCCGGGAAGAGTCCCCGGACGACATGCGGGTCAAACCCCGGCAGATCTCCGTCCTGGTTGATATGGATGATCTTCGCGAGATCATCGTTGTCGATCACTGGGAACGGCAGCACGAGCTGCCGGCAACTGGGGGGCGCGGCGGCCAGCAGGTTGTACTCCGGCCCGATGGTGCCGGACAGAGACGTGACGAGCTCCTCCCGGATCGCGTCCAGTGGCGGATTCGTGACCTGGGCGAACAGCTGGGTGAAGTAGTCGAACAGCAGCCGCGGCCGGGACGAGAGCGTGGCCACTGGTGTGTCGGTACCCATCGACCCGATCGGCTCCACCCCAACCTTCGCCATCGGAGCCAACAGGATGCGCAGCTCCTCCTGGCTGTAGCCGAAGGTCTGCTGCCGCCGCGTCACGCTGGCATGGGTGTGGACGACGTGCTCGCGTTCGGGCAGGTTGGTCAGTCGCATCAGCCCGGCGTGCAGCCAATCATCGTACGGCGCCTCCGCAGCGAGCGCGGCCTTTATCTCCTCGTCCTCGATGATCCGGTGTTCGGCGACGTCCACAAGGAACATCCGGCCCGGCTGTAACCGACCCTTGCGGACGACGGCCGCCGGGTCGATGTCCAGGACGCCCACCTCGGAGGCGAGCACGACAAGGCCGTCCTCAGTGACCCAGAACCGGCCCGGACGAAGGCCGTTGCGGTCCAGCACCGCACCAACCTTGGTGCCGTCCGTGAACGTGATGCTCGCCGGGCCGTCCCACGGTTCCATGATCGTGCTGTGGAACTCGTAGAACGCGCGGCGCGCGGGATCCATCTCAGTGTGGTTCTCCCACGCTTCCGGGATCATCATCAGCACTGCGTGGGGCAGGCTTCGGCCGCCGAGGTGCAGCAGCTCCAGGGCCTCGTCGAAACTTGCGGAGTCGCTGGCACCCTCGGTGCAGATCGGGAACAGTCGCGACAGGTCACCTGGGATCAGGTCCGTTGCGAGCTGTGACTCACGGGCCCGCATCCAGTTGCGGTTGCCCATCACGGTGTTGATCTCGCCGTTGTGCGCGAGGTAGCGATACGGGTGCGCCAGCGGCCAGCTTGGGAACGTGTTGGTCGAGAACCGGGAGTGGACGATGGCCAGCGCGGACGCGAACCGGCGGTCCGAGATGTCCGGGAAGAAGGGCTCCAGCTGCCCCGTCGTCAGCATGCCCTTGTAGACGATGGTCCGCGCCGACAGGCTCGGGAAGTACACGGGCATCTCGTGCTCAGCACGCTTGCGCAGGCAGAACGCCCGCCGGTCCAGCTCGATCGGTGCCAACTCGGCGCCGTCCGCGACGGTGACGAAAAGCTGGCGGAAGCGCGGCATCGTCGCGCGAGCGGTAGCGCCGACGAGTTCCGGCGTCGTCGGCACGTCGCGCCAGCCGAGCACACGCAAGCCTTCTTCGGCGGCAAGCTCGGCAATACGATTCCTGGCGGCGGCTTCGGCTGCATCCTCATCGGGAACGAAAGCCAACCCCGCCGCGTAATGCCCGGGCGCGGGAAGTTCGAAATCGACCGTCTCTCGGAAGAAGGTGTCCGGGATCTGCACAAGTAGCCCCGCACCGTCGCCCGACTCGGGCTCAGCCCCAGACGCCCCGCGATGCTGGAGATTACGCAGGGCGGTGAGGCCCTTGTCGACGATGTCGTGGCTCGCCTCACCGGTGAGGGTGGCGACGAACGCGACCCCGCACGCGTCGTGCTCGAATCGGGGGTCGTACAGGCCCTGTGGCCCCGGACCTGAATGCGGTGCGGTGAAGCGCATGGGCACTCCCGTCGTCGGTAGTGGCGGCGGGTGCGAGGGACGGCTCTGGCCCTGCGCGTTTCGTGAAGGTTACCTGAGGTTGACGGCCGGCCTAGCCAAGCCCGGCGCCAACCAGGTTTCCGATACCGTACGTCAACGCCGCCGCGATGGCACCTAGGAATAACTGGCGAAGTCCACCGAACCACCACGGCCGCGAGGTCATCCTCGTGACGACGGCCCCGGCAGCGAACAGTCCCACCAGCGACACCACGATGCCCGGGAGCAGCGCATTCGCCCCCAGGAGGTACGGCAGCACAGGGATGATCGCGCCGATGGCGAACGACAGGAACGACGAGATGGCGGCGAGCAATGGCGAGGGCAGATCTTCAAGCGTGACACCCAGTTCCTCACGGGCGTGGACGGTGACCGCGTTGTCGGCGTCCCGGTGGATCTGCCGCGAGACTTCCGCGGCAAGCTCCGGATCAACTCCGCGCTCGACGTATATCGCGGCCAGTTCAGCCATCTCACCCTCGGGGTTGCGCAGCAGCTCTTCCCGTTCCTTGGCGATCTCGGCTTGTGCGTTTTCAGCCTGCGAGGCGACCGACGTGTACTCGCCTGCGGCCATGCTGAACGCCCCGGCAGACAGACCGGCCAAACCAGCGAGGATGACAACCTCGCGGGATGCTCCACCGCCCGCGACGCCGGCGATGAGCGCGAAGTTGGACACCAGCCCGTCCATCGCCCCGAAGACCGCAGGGCGCAGCCAGCCGCCGGTGACGTCGGCGTGCTCGTGGTCGATGGAGGGCGTCTCGGTGCTCATATCGTGAGGCTAAGGCAGCGCACTCGCGGCCAACAACGTTGCTGAGCCTTACCTCAGCCGTGTTTGGCGTAGGGGCGTGGTCCGGCATTTCGGACACTCCACCGTCTCCGCCGTGGTTGTCCCGTTGCCTTTGCAATGCACACCTATGGGAAGCACCGGCATTGCTCCCATTGCGACGTGCGTCGTCCGCAGGAAGACAGCGCGAGCACCAGAACGCGGGTGACCTCGACGCTGTGAGCCCTCGTGACACAGGGGTGCGGTACCCGCACCCGCGTACCGAGGCTGCCACGGCCACGTGAGGGTGATCTGATGGCCTGCGGGTACGCGCAGCCCCGCTTCCCACAGGTGTGCATTGCAAAGGCGCGCGGATTCATCCATGGATGGGTACGGCGTCCAAGCCCGAGCGGTGCGGGAGGTCCGCAGGGCTAACGTGTCTCAGCAGTGTCCTCGACGTTGCTTTGCGGGCCAGCATCGGCCGCCTGTTCCGCACCCCGCGTCGAGGCATCCGCCGCAGCCTGCTTCGCACCAGATGCGGTCTTCGTCGCCGTCGAAGTGGCCTTCGTCGCTTTCGAGGTGGCCTTCGCGCGGTCCGAACCGGCGTCTGAACCTTCGGTGTCGCCAGAGGCGGACTTTGCCTTCGCGTCGTCCGACTCTGGCTCCACGGCCGGCGAATCCGAGGCGGTCTCTGCACCTTGCTCGTCCTGATGACGGTCGCCACCTAACGTCGCGACAGCCGGCTCAGCGGAGACGTTGTCGCCGTCGTCACCAACCTGGACCTTCGTCGCTGCCGCTTCGCCATCGGGCACGGCCGTTGCTGACTCCGCACCGGCGGTGTCCGCGGCCTTGTCGGCGTCCTCACGTCTGTCACCGTCGCCCGCACTGTCGGCCGCTACTGCCGGTGCCGGCGAACCATCAAGTGGCGGCAGGTCGATCGTCTCGCGGCCGGGCCTGAGCCGCGCCGAGATCACGATGTACAGGATCGAGCCGACCATGAGTACGACTGAGACCCAGGCGTTGATCCGCATGCCCAAGAACTCACGGGCGGGACCTGCCACATCCCCACCGTCGTCGATGCGCAGGTTCTCGATCCAGGTGCGACCGGCTGTGTAGAGCGCCACGTAGAGGGCGAAGACCCGCCCGTGTCCCATTTGGAACCGCCGGTCCGCCCAGATAAGCACCAGCGCGGTTCCGACGGCCCACAACGACTCATAGAGGAAGATCGGGTGGAACGGCCCACCCTCCACCAGAACTGGCGCTCCGGTCGCGTCGCGCACGGCTCGGAAATCGTCCATCTGGTGCACTTCCAAGCCCCACGGCAAGTCCGTCGGCCGGCCGTAGAGCTCGTTGTTGAAATAGTTGCCGACTCGGCCGATCGCCTGGGCGAGTACGATTCCGGGCGCCACCGCGTCGGCGAGGGCCGGGAAAGGTATGCCCTTTCGCCGGGCGGCGATCCAGCCGCCGAGTACACCGGCCGCGATGGCACCCCAGATGCTGAGGCCGCCCTCCCAGATGCGGAGCGCTTCAAGTGGCTCCCGTCCGGCCGCGAAGTAGTTGTCCCAGTCCGTGATCAGGTGATAGACGCGGGCTCCGACAATTCCGAACGGCACCGCCCAGATGGCGATGTCAAGCACGTCCCCTGGCCGCCCGCCACGTGCGATCCAGCGCCGTTCCCCGACCCAGATGGCGACCACGATGCCGAGCATGATCGCCAGGGCGTATGCCCGGATCGGCACTGGGCCGAGGTACCAGACTCCCTCGGTGGGGCTGGGGATCGACGCGATCACTCGTCAGCCTCGGCCGCCGCACTGTTGGTGGCCGGCGCGTCGGTCGGTTCGGTACCGTCGTCACCCGTACTCGCATCGAGGGCGGCTTGCAGGCCCTCCTGAGTCCACTGCGCATCGTCGACCACGGTGCGCTCGTCGCCGTTCACGACGAAGATCGTCGGGGTCGAGCTGACACCGAACTCGTTGACGCCCAGCGAATGTGAGGCGTCGACCCAGCCTTCATAGCTGCTGTTTTCAAGGCAGGATTCGAAGGTATCGCTTGACAAGCCCACGCTCTCGGCCGCGTTAAGCAGCTCGCCATCGGTGTAGTTGCCCTGGATGGCGTAGAGGGCGTCCATGTACTCCTCGCCGAGGCCCTCACCCAACGAGCACGCCCAAGCATTGGTGGCCTTCACCGAGGCGAGCTGCCCGACGAACGTCACCGGCCGGTAGACGATGTTGGCATCCCCGTTGTTGGCGAGCTCAGACAAGAACGGCCCGTTCGCCTCTTCGAAATCACGGCAGTGTGGGCAGCTGAAGTCGAACCAGACCTCCATCGTGGGCGCATCAGCGACCGAATCGGCGACCGGGACGCCGCCACCCGCTTCAGTCACGCCGGCCGGCTGTGCGGCCGGGTCCACCGTGTCGGAGGACCGGTTGGCCATCACCGCAACCGCGATGATCGCGACGGCGACCAGCACGGCCGCGATGATGCCGAACCGCATCATCTGTTCGCGGCGCCGCTCCTTGCGAGCCTGCTCTTCGCGCATCGCCCGCACGCGCTCACGCGCCTCGGCCTTCTTGTTGCTCATCGCGGACATTGCCTTCCTGCTCCTCCCAGCTCACCGGGTGTGCCGGACGTCACGCATGACGGTACAACTTCACGCTGCGCCGGCGGGTTCCCGCTTAGTTTCAACGGCGGCGAACTCCTTCAGCCAACTCGGCGGCGAGCGTAGCAACACTGGACGCGGCAGTCGTGGCGTCGGGTGCATCGAGCATCTTGCGGACGAACGCAGAACCAACTACCACACCGTCGGCGAACCCCGCCACCTCCGCCGCCTGGGCGGCCGATGAGACACCAAGACCGACCGACACCGGCAGCTCGGTCACCGTCCGCACCCGAGCCACCAGCGCCTCGGCGGCTCCACTCACTTGGTCACGAGTGCCCGTGACACCCATCGTCGAGGCCGCGTACACGAACCCACGGCAGGCCCGGGCAGTAAGGGCCAGCCGATTGTCCGTCGACGACGGTGCGACCAGGAAGACGGTGTCGACGCCGGCGGCACGAGCCACCGCGAGCCAGTCGTCAGCCTCGTCAGGGATCAGATCCGGCGTGATCGCCCCAGCGCCTCCTGCGGCGGCCAGGTCGCGGGCGAACCGGTCCGGCCCGTACCGCAGGATCGGATTCCAGTACGACATGACGAGGGCGGGCACACCTGCCTCAGCCACCGCTTCAACGGTTCGCAACACGTCCGGCGTTGTGGTGCCGGCGGCCAGAGCGGCGCTGACAGCCTGCTGGATCACCGGGCCGTCCATCAGGGGATCGCTGTACGGCAGGCCGACTTCGATCACGTCCACGCCGGCGTCGACCATGGCCCGGAAAGCGTCGATCGCACCGGGCACGGTGGGGTAGCCGGCCGGCAGATAACCCACAAGCGCCGCGCGACTGTCTGCAGCCGTCTTGGCAAACGTGTCGCTGAGCCGCATCAGCCCACCAGCCCGAACCACTTGGCGGCGGTTTCGACGTCCTTGTCGCCGCGTCCGGACAGGTTCACCACGATTACCGCGTCCGGCCCCAGCCGCTCACCCAGCCGGCGCGCGCCGGCCAGCGCGTGCGCGCTCTCGATCGCAGGGATGATGCCCTCGGTGCGGCACAGCAGCGAGAACGCCTCCATGGCTTCGGCGTCGGTCACCGGCTCGTAAGTGGCACGGCCGGTGTCATGCAGCCACGCGTGCTCGGGTCCGACTCCGGGATAGTCGAGGCCGGCCGAAATCGAATGCGACTCGATAGTCTGGCCCATCTCGTCCTGCAGCAGGTAAGACCGAGCGCCATGCAGGACGCCGGCCGAGCCAGCGCTGATGGTGGCCGCGTGCCGACCCGTCTCGACACCGTCTCCCCCGGCCTCGAACCCGAAGAGGCCTACCTCGTCGTCGTCGATAAACGCGTGGAAGATGCCGATGGCGTTCGACCCGCCGCCCACGCACGCGGCCACCGCGGTCGGCAGCGCACCGGTCAGCTCGAGGACCTGGGCTCGGGTCTCCAACCCGATGATTCGGTGGAAGTCGCGGACCATCACCGGAAACGGGTGTGGGCCCGCCACCGTGCCCAGCAGGTAGTGCGTGTGGTCCACGGTCGTGACCCAGTCACGCATCGCCTCATTGATGGCGTCCTTCAGCGTGCGTGATCCCGCCGTTACGGGAATGACCTCAGCACCGAGGAGCCGCATCCTGGCGACGTTTAGCGCCTGGCGGCGGGTGTCGTCCTCACCCATGTACACGACGCACTCGAGGCCGAGCAGCGCCGCAGCAGTTGCAGTGGCCACCCCGTGCTGGCCGGCGCCGGTCTCGGCGATGACCCGGCGCTTGCCCATGCGTTTGGTCAACAGCGCCTGACCCAGCACGTTATTGATCTTGTGCGAGCCGGTGTGGTTGAGATCCTCCCGTTTGAGCAGGACGCGGGCGCCATGAGCCGCCTCGTGCCCGAAGCGGTGAGCTTCGGTCAGGGGACTTGGCCGACCGGTGTAGGTGCGCAGCAGATGGTCGAGTTCCGCTGTGAACTCTGCGTCGGCCATCGCGGCCCGGTACTCGCGGTCCAGCTCGTCCAGGGCGGCAATGAGTGCCTCCGGCACATACCGGCCGCCGTACTCGCCGAAGCGCCCACGCGCGTCCGGCACCTCAATACGTGTGATCATGACAGCGGCTACTCTAGCCAGGACCCTGGCGCAGTGCCGGGTGTGCACCCGCTGCGACCAGGTCGGCCACGGCAGTGCGTGGTTCCTTCCCCGTCACGAGGCTCTCGCCGACCAGCACGGCGTCGGCGCCGGCTCGGGCGAGTTCGATGACATCCCGCGGCCCCCGAACGCCGGACTCCGCCACCTTCACGACCCCGTCCGGGACGTACGGCGCCAGCCGTTTGAACGTCGTCATGTCGACATTCAGTGTGGTGAGATCGCGCGCGTTGATGCCTATCAGCCGGGCGCCGGCCACGACTGCCCGGTCGACCTCGTCCGCAGTGTGGCACTCGACAAGTGGCGTCAGGCCGATCGACTCGGCCCGCTCGATGAGTGCCACGAGTGCGTTCTGGTCTAGCGCGACGGCGAGCAGCAGCACCAGGTCGGCACCGCAAGCCCGCGCCTCCCACAGCTGGTAGCTGGTGAGGATGAAGTCCTTGCACAGGACGGGCGCGTCGACTGCGGTACGAACGGCTTTCAGATCGTCCAGCGACCCGCCGAAGCGGCGACCCTCGGTCAGGACGCTGATCGCCGCCGCGCCGCCCGCTTCGTATTCGCGAGCCAGCGCTGCCGCGTCGGAAATCTCCGCGAGATCGCCCTTGGATGGGCTCGCCCGCTTGACCTCCGCGATCACGGATACACCCGGCCCACGGAGCAGTCGCATGGGGTCTCGCGCCGGCGGTTGGCGCTCAGCGGCCGCTTTGAGCTCGTCCAGCGAGACGCGCTGCTGGCGTTCGGCCAAGTCAGCGCGTACCCCGTCGAGGATCTCGTCGAGTACTCTCACGCTCGTCCCCCGGGGTGTGTGCTCGATGCCATCGATGCTTGGTCGAACCAGCGTAGCCATCCGGATTCGGCCCTCTGCCATCACCCCACCAGTAAGCGACTACTATCCGACCGGATCCACGCGGTACCCCTGGCCGCGGACCGTGCTGATGGGAAGCGCCCAGCCCAGCTTGGCGCGCAGCGCTGCGACGTGGACATCTATGGTCCGCGTGCCGATGGGTTCGCGGTATCCCCACACCTCGGACATCAATTCCGCGCGGCTGCACACCCGGCCCGGGTGCCGCATGAGGTGTTCCAGCAGCCCGAACTGCGTCTTGGTCAGAGCAAGCTCACGCCCGCCGGCGATCGCTCGTCTACCGGCGACGTCTAATGTGACCCCGCCGACGGTGAGAGGCGGGGCGTCCACCTGGCGCCGTCGGGCGACCATGGCCCTACCTGTCGCCCTCCGGCGCGGTCGCTGCAACTCCCTGCGCGCTGGATTCGTCGTCTGACGGCTTGCCGAGACCCATCATCTGCATCACTTTGCCGACGATCAGGCCGAGCACGATCACGCCCACGCCACCGATCCAGAACAACGGCCAGTTGAGCACCGCCACTGCGAAGGCGCCGATGAAGATCCCGGCGAGAATGATCAGCACCGCGGTCCACGCTGCAGGCGTGTGACCGTGATCGTGGCGGGGGGCCATGTCATCTCCTTGGTCGCGACAGTGGGCGTGGTAACGACGTGTCTTTGACGCCCATTCTGCCTGGTGCGGCCTCGCCTGCGCAGCCAGGTCCGGCCGTCAGATTGTGGGGTCCTCGCCGCGGTCGAGCGCATCCCACGCCGCGCGCTCGCTCGTGTTGCTCACTGGCCTGGCCGCGGCTCGCCGTTCGTACCGCACACCCATACTCGGCCACCGCGGTCCCAGCACGGCGATGGCGAGCCCGGCCGCGGCGACGGCAGCACCGCCGGCGGCCATGACCAGCGGACCGCCGGTAGCCGCGGAGGCCCCGGCGTACTCGCTCGAGCCGGTCGGACCTTCGAGGTGCTGGAGGACGTGGCTCGAAAGTTCCAGCAGCTTGGCGAAGGTGAGGACGACGACGGCAGCGCCCGCCGCTGCGAGCACAATACCGACCACCCGCCGACCCCACCCTCGCGTAGCGTGAACCGCCACGACCGCCGCCAGGCCCAGCAACCCAACGGCCCGCCCCAACGGAAGCAGGTCGCCTCCGGCCACCGCCACCTCGGTGACTGCGAGGTCCGCGCGCTGCGCCGTGCCCCAGGACATGCCGGATCCGACCAAGCACAGCACAGCACCCACCAGCAGCACACCCAGCACCACGAGGTAGGCGACGGTCCCGCGCCGTTCCATCAGACCGGTCGCATCGATTCGGCGACAGCGATCGCTCGCAACACGGCGGCGGCCTTGTTGCGGCATTCGGAGTTCTCGGACGCAGGGTCAGAGTCGGCGACGATCCCGGCGCCGGCCTGCACGTACGCTCGCCCGTCACGCACCACGGCGGTCCGGATCGCGATGGCGACATCGAGATCACCGGCGAAGTCCAGGTATCCGACCACGCCTCCGTACACGGCCCGGCGGGTCGGCTCGAGCTCCTCGATGATTTCCATCGCCCGTGGCTTGGGTGCGCCGGACAGAGTGCCGGCCGGGAAGCAAGCTGCGAGCACGTCCAGTGATGTCCTCTCCGGCGCGATCCGCCCGATAACGGTGGACTCGATGTGCATGACATGGCTGTACCGGCGCACGCTCATGAAATCCACGACCTCGACCGTGCCAGGTGCGCACACCCGGCCAAGGTCGTTCCGGGACAGGTCGACCAACATCAGATGCTCGGCGCGCTCCTTGGGGTCGGCGAGCAACTCGGTGGCCAGCGCCGCGTCCACCTCCGGTGTATCGCCCCGGCCGCGGCTTCCCGCGATCGGGTGGGTCATCGCCCGGTCGCCGTTCACCTTGACCAGAGCCTCCGGACTCGATCCCACGATGTCGAATGCGCCGTGGCCGTCACCATCCGGTCCGGGCATTCGAACCAGGTACATGTACGGGCTCGGATTCTCACGGCGTAGGACCCGGTAGATGTCCAAGGCATCGGCCCGGCTCGGAACCTCGAATCGCTGCGCGACGACGACCTGGAACGCCTCACCGGCCCGGATCTCCTCCTTGGCCCGCTCGACGGCGGCCAGGAAGGCCGGCTCCGGCGTGTTGCTGGCGAACACCGGCTCGGCACCAGGGTCGTAACCAGCAACCGAGGACGGCGTCGGCTCAGCCAACTGTGCTGTCATCCGGTCCAGTCGGCGGACGGCGTCCGCCCACGCCTCGTCGACCCGCTCGTCGGTGTCGTCCCAGTTGATGGCGTTGGCGACCAGCAGGATCGTTCCGTCGTCGTGGTCCAGGACGGCCAGATCGGTGGCCAGCATGAACGCCATCTCCGGAAGGCCGAGGTCGTCGGTGGCGAGTTCTGGAAGTCGCTCCAGCCTTCGCACCGCGTCGTACGACACGAAACCGACCAGCCCGCCGGTCAGTGGGGGGAGGTCCGGCATTCGCGGGGTGTGCAGGCCCGCCAGCGTCCCGGCGACGGCGTCCCAAAGGCCGACGCCGGACGGCATGCCTACCGGCGGTGTGCCGTGCCAGATGGCGCGCCCATCACGCTCGCTGAGCACCGCCGCGGAGTGCGCGCCGATGAACGAGTAGCGTGACCAGATCCCGCCGTGCTCGGCGGACTCGAGGAGGAACGTGCCTGGCCGGTTGGCGGCCACCTTCTGGTACACGCCCACCGGCGTCTCGCCGTCGGCCAGCAGCCGCCGAGTCAGTGGAATGACCCGCCGGTCCTTGGCCAACACCCTGAAAGTGTCCAGGTCTGGGCTCGTCGTCACGATGACATCCCCTTGGCCGCGGGAAGCAGCCCGTCGTCGAAGCAGGTCCTTGTTCCGGTGTGGCACGCCGGGCCTTCCTGGTCGACCTTGACCAGCACGGCGTCGCCGTCGCAGTCCAACCGCACCTCGCATACCCACTGGCGATGGCCCGACGTCTCGCCCTTGACCCAGTATTCCCGGCGGCTGCGGCTCCAGTAGGTGGCTCGCCCGGTCGTCAGCGTGCGATGTAGCGCCTCATCGTCCATCCAGCCGAGCATGAGCACCTCCCCGGTGTCGTACTGCTGGACGATAGCGGCCACCAAACCATGCTGATCGCGCTTGAGTCGGGCCGCGAGGGCCGGATCCAGGCCAGGCATGGGCGCTATTCTGCCCGTCCGGCTTCACGCGACCGCTGCCGACATGGTTGAGTACCTGCCGGTGATCGATGACGACCAAGGAGATACCGCGTGAACGCCATGCGGCGGCTGCGGGCCGCCCCGTCATGCGCAGCGGTCATAGTTGCGCTAGGACTAATGGTCGCCGGCTGTTCGGAGGAGCCGAAGCGTGACGCCGAGACGGGCGAACTGGTCGAGGCAACCGACGTGAACGTGTTCGATCTGCGGGTCGGTGATTGTCTGGACGGGTTCACTGACAACAGCCAGGTCAGCACGATACGAGCCATCCCCTGCGCCGAAGAGCACACAGACGAGATCATGGCGGCCGTCGAACTGTCCGACGACGAGTATCCGGGCGCCGTGGCCATCCAGGATTACGCCGACGAAACGTGCTACGCGGAGTTCGAACAATTCGTCGGACGGCCGTGGAACGATTCACAACTCGACTACGGCTTCCTCGCGCCTACCGAGGACTCCTGGGCGGAAGGCGACCGCCAGATCCTTTGCACGGTCGGAGACCCGAACATGGCGGTTACGGGGACACTTCGTAACGCCAACCGCTGAAATCGCTCCCCACCTACGAGGCGAGGCGGGACTGGTTGACCCAGGCGGCATGCAGGCGGCCGTAGACGCCACCCTCGCCGACAAGGGTGCGGTGCGGCCCGCGCTGTACCAGCCGGCCATCGTCGAAAACGAAAACCTCGTCGGCCGCCTCCGCCGTGGACAGCCGATGCGCGACGGTCACGGCCGTCCGTCCCCTCGTGATTCCTTCCAGCGCTCTGGCCAGCCGGACTTCGGTAGCCGGGTCGACGGCGGAGGTCGCCTCGTCCAGTACAAGCAGATCCGGATCGGCCAGGTAAGCGCGCGCGAGGGCAACTAGCTGCCGCTCCCCGGCGGAAAGCGACTCTCCACGCTGGCCGACCGGCGTGTCCAGGCCCGCCGGGAGGCCGTCGAGCCAGTCGGCCAGGCCGAGTTCGGTAAGTGCGAGTCTCACACCGTTGTCCGACGCGCCCGGGCGGCCGTACCGGACGTTCGCGCTAAGGGTGTCGTCGAACAGGAACCCCTCCTGAGGCACCATCACAACCCGGTCGCGCAATGAGTCGAACCGGATGTCACGCAGGTCGACACCGTCGATCAACACCCGGCCGGTGGAAGGGTCCATCAAGCGGGTGAGCAGCTTGGCGAACGTCGTCTTGCCCGAACCGGTCTCCCCGACCACGGCGATCCGCGACCTCGGCGGAATATCGACCGTCAGGTCGTGCAGGACGGTCGGGCCACCAGGGTACGCGTACGACACCTGCTCGAATCGCACGTCGATCGGCCCCCGCAGCAGTGCCACGCCCTGCGAGCCAGGGTCGGCGACGTCGGCGGGGGTATCCAACACTCCGAGTACCCGGCGCCAGCCGGCGACGGCGTTCTGGGCCTCGTTGAGGACTTCGGTCCCCACCTGCACCGGGCCGACGAAAAGCGTCACGAGGAACAGGAAGGCCAGCAGCTTGCCGAGCGTGATGTCGCCGGCCACCCCGAGCAACACGCCGACCACCACGACCGCCGCATTAGCGATGGCGGCGATCACCTCGCCGGTGGAGAAGGTGAGTGCGACCAGCCGCTGCGCCCGGACGGCCGCGACCCGGTGGTTCTCGACCGCCTCGTCGATGCGGTCCTGGGTGCGCTTCTCGATGGCGTACGCCCGCACCACCTGGGCGCCCACGACGGATTCGGAGATCGCGCCAAGCATGATCCCCACCCGCTCGCGCACCACGCTGTATGCCGCGGAGACGATCCGCTGGAAGTGGCGGAGCAACAGGAAAAGCGGCAGGAAGCAGACCCAGACCAGCAGGGTCAGCTGCCATGAGTACACCGCCATGATGACCGTCGCGACGATCAGCTGGCCGACGCTGACGATCATCAAGATGCCCCCCCACTGCACGAACTGCGACAGCGTGTCGACGTCCGTCGTCACGCGAGCGACCAGCGAGCCTCGCCGCTCGGTGTTCTGAGTCAGCACCGACAGATCGTGCACATGCCGGAACGCCTTCGTCCGCAAGGAGGCGAGCCCGGCCTCGCTGGCCCGGAACAGCCGGACGTTCATGAGGTAGGCGGACCACGCCGTGGCGATGATTGTGCCGAGGGCGACCAGGCACATCCAGCGGACGAAGCCGAGATCGACACCGGCTGCTCCGGTCAGCCCGCGGTCGATGGTCTGCTGTACGGCGATAGGTACGACGACGCGGCCGGCTGTTGCGACGAGCGCCAGACCGAGGGTCACCCCCAGGCCCTGCTTGATCTCAGGCGAGAGAGCAAGGCCGCGGCGGATCGTACGCCAGGAGCCACCGGAGCGGCCGTCACCGACCGTGGACGCGACGCTCATGTTGCGAACTCCTCGTCCTCAGCGAGGGCGGCCCGCTCGGCTGCGTCGCGTTCATACGCGGTCAGGAGGTTGAGGTAACCCGGTGAGCTGGCGAGCAGTTCGTCATGCGTGCCGCGCGCGATGACGCGACCGCTCTCGACATAAACGACCTCGTCCGCCAGCGCGATCGTCGCCCGCCGGTAGGCCACCACGACGACGGTCGAGGGCAGCGCGGTGTCGCGGAGACCGGCGAGGATCCGCTGCTCGACCTCAGGGTCTACTGCGCTCGTCGCGTCGTCGAGGACAAGCAGCCGGGGCCGGCCGACAAGCGCCCGGGCCAGGGCGAGGCGTTGCCGTTGGCCGCCGGACAGGCTCGTCCCACGCTCGCCCACCACGGACTCCAGCCCGTCCGGCAGGGCAGCGACGAATCCGTCCGCCTGCGCCAAACGCAGCGCGGCCCAGACGTCGTCATCGCTGATCTCCCGGCCCAGTGTCACGTTGTCGCGCACGGAGTCCTCGAAGATGAACGCTTGCTGGAAGACCAGCGCGGCATTGTCCGCAAGTACGCCGGGCGCAAGGTCGCGGGCATCGGTGCCGTCGACGACGATCGCACCGGTTCGCGGATCGACCAGCCGGATCAGGAGGCTGGCCAACGTCGACTTTCCCGAACCGGTGGGGCCGGTCACCGCAACGGTCTGCCCGGGTGCGACATCGATGGTGATATCACTCAGCGTGTCGCGTGCACCGTCGTAGGCGTACGACACCCGGTGCACGCGTAGATCGGAGGGCTCATCGGTCTTCGAAGGGTGCGCTTGTCCGAAGGGAAGAGCACCGGTGGCATCGAGCACGGCATCGACACGGCGCAGCCCGACGACGGCCCGCGGCAGTTCGCCGAGCACCCAACCGATCGCCCGAATCGGGAAAGCCACAATCGTCAGCAGGTACGCGATCTGCACGAGCGTGCCGGGTTCGAGCAGGCCCGCGTCGATCCGCGCAACGCCGACCACCAACACGGCCAGTACACCAAGGTTGGGCATCGCCTCGAGGATCGGGTCGAATGCGCCCCGAACGCGGCCGACGCGGACGTTGGCCTCCCGAAGCCGGTCGGCCACCTCGGCGAATCGCTCCGTCTCGTCGGCCTCCCGGCCGAGAGCTTTGACCACGAGCGCGCCGTCGAACGACTCGTGCGCCACCGCCGACACCTCTGCGCGTAACGCCTGAGCACGCGTCGCCAGCGGAGAAATCCGTCGCTGGTACACGACATTGATCAGCAGGGTGGCCGGGAACACCAGCAGTCCGATCGCGGCCAGCACAGGGTCGGCAAGCAGCATGGACACGACCGCGACGACCAGCATCACAAGAACACCGACCGCCATCGGCAGCGGCGCCATCGGCCACCAGCTGGCTTCGACGTCGGCATTGGCGTTCGACAGCAACCGCCCGGTGGGGTGTTTGTGGTGCCAGGACAGCGGCAGCTTGAGGTACTGCCTGGTCACCTTCCGTCGGTAGCGGGCCTGGAGCTGCTGCATCCACAACCCGGCGTAATATCGCCGGACGGCGATGCCGGCTGCCTTGACGGTGCCCACGCCGACGATCGCCACGGTGGCGGCCACCAGAGCACCGGTGGCCGCGCGTCCCTCCTGGAACGCGGGCACGATGACCCGGTCGGTGACCTGCCCGATGACGATCGACGTGAAGACGGTTGCGGCGCCGAAAACCGCGCTACCGAGGATGGCGATGGTGAAGACCAACGGCTCGTGGCGGATGCCGCGACCGAGCAGGGCGAAACCTTCGCGAAGCGTCACCCTGTCAGCCCTTTGCGTCACCATCATTCCCTCGATTGGCCTAGACCTGCCGCCCCGCAGCCGACGGTACCGAATCTCACCGACGGCGCTGCGCCCGTATATTGGTCACCTGATCGTTTACGGTCCACAATGCGAGATCGATCAGGTGACCTAACCATGCGCAGGTGCCGACCATTCCCACCTGATCGCTGCGGTCAGCCGATCAGGTGAGAAATCGACGATCAGGTGACCAACGCGTCAGAGGCCTGGCGCACCCCACACGGGGAACCACCGGCTGAGGTCGGGCTCGATCTTGAGATCCTCGTCCAACATCGCCTTGACTTGCAGCTCGAGTGCGCTGTCGCGTCTCTGCGCGGCTCCCGGCACAGGCGCGAACGGGTAGAACGTACCCCGCTTGTACAGGTAGACCAGCGCCACTGGCTTGCCGTCCGCGGTCCGGAAGCCGATCGTCGAGCACAGCAGCGATGGCCCGAAGCCCTCACCCTCGAGCGAGGAGTTGACCGCATGCAGGTCGGTAACGAGCGCGGGCACGTCAGCAGTGTCGCGTCGGATCACCAGCCAGGTGTACCCGTAGCCGTCGCGCACCTCGTCCGGCTCCGAGCCACCGAGCAGCGCAGTGACCTCCTCCTTCAGGCGAGCGAAGGGGCCACCTTCCATGTCGCGGAAGCACACGGCGCCGGCGCCGGTTGGCCGGATCTCCGCCGCCGACTCGAGTGTCAGGGCCGCCGCAGGCACCGAGAACAGCGCGTCCAGATTGGGCTGCGCCGGCTTCGATCGCCCGAGAATGGCGTCGAGAAAACCCATTCCTAGTAGCGACCCAGCTCGCGAGAGATCTTGGCGAGTTGCTCCAGCCGCTTCTCCAGCGGCGGGTGGCTCGAGAACAACGAGGCCAGGTCGACCTTGTTGGTGAACGCCGGCACGAAGAAGAACGCGTTGTACGGCTCCGCCTCCCGCAGATCCCTGGTGGGAATCTGGCTCATCTGCCCGGTGATCTTGGTGAGCGCGTTGGCGAGATGCGACGGCTGCCCGGTCAGGAAGGCGCCGGCTCGGTCCGCCGCCAGCTCCCGGTACCGCGACAGCAGCCGGGTCAGCAGGAAACTCACGGCGTACACGACGATAGAAACCAGCATGATCACAAGCAGCGCCGGGCCGCCGTCGCGGTTGCGCCCCATGCCGCCCCACAACCCCATCCGGGTCAGGAACCCGGCCAGGATGCCGACCACCGAGGCGATCGTCATCACGGTGACGTCGCGATGCGCGACGTGAGACAGCTCATGCGCCAGCACACCTTCGAGTTCGCGCTCGTCAAGACGCTGCATGATGCCGGTGGTAGCGCACACGACGGCCCGTTTCTGGCTCCGCCCGGTGGCGAACGCGTTGGGCATCGGCGTGTCTGCAATAGCCACTCGCGGCTTGGGCATGTTCGCCTGAGCGCACAGCCGGTCGACAATCGCGTGCAACCGCGGCGCTTCCTCAGGTGTGACCTCCCGAGCCCGCATGGCGCGCATTGCCATGGTGTCGGAGAAGTACCACTGTGCCCAGAACAATCCCAGCCCGATGACGATACCGAGCCACCATCCGCCTGTCGTATAGGTCGCAATCGCCCACATCAGGAGGACGAACAGCCCGGCCAGCAGAAGCATGGTCAGCGCCATGCGGGCCGTCAGCCCCCGGTCGGGTGCGAAACGCGTCCGCGCCATGGTCAGCTGGTCCTGCTCTCGGGAATCAGGCCGTCGTCCGTGAGCATCGCCCGCACCTCATCGACGTGCGCCTCGGCGTACGGCAGGACGACGTCGCTGTCGACCAGCTCTTCGTCCGGCACCGGCGTGCCAGTGGCCCGCACCGCGTCCAATAGCGCCACGAGCGCGGCCCGGAACTTCTCGTCATCGCCCGAGTCGATGGCCTTTCCCAGCTGATCGTCGAAGCGGTTGAGCTCGTCGAGTGCGCTGTCATCGAGTCGCAGCTGACCCTCCCCCATGATGCGGACGATCACCGCTGCTCACCCTCCTGCTTCGGTTCGGTCGCAGGCGTTTCGGAGGGGGCGGCCGCCTCGCTTTCGATCTGCTTCGGCGCCGCTTCCGACGGCCCTGCGGTGAGTTCCTGCTTCATCCGGGCAAGTTCGAGCTCGACGTCGTTGGTCGAGGCCATCCGGTCCAGCTCGAGAGCGATGTCGTCTTTGGCGGTTCCGGTGACGTCCTCCAGGACTCCGGAAGCGATCAGCTCGTCCACCGCTCCGGCGCGGGCCTGCAGCTCGGCGGTCTTGTCTTCGGCTCGCTGGACCGCCAGACCGACGTCGCTCATCTCCTCGGAGATGCCGCTGAACGCCTCACCGATGCGGGTCTGAGCCTCTGCCGCCGTGTACGTGGCCTTGATCGTCTCCTTGCGGGTGCGGAAGGCCTCCACCTTGGCCTGGAGCCGCTGCGCGGCCAGCGTCAGCTTCTCCTCCTCCGCCTGGAGGTTGGCATGCTGAGTCTGCAGATCGGTGATCTGGTTGGTCAGGCCGGACTTGCGGGTCAACGCCTCGCGGGCGAGATCCTCGCGACCGAGTTCGAGCGCCTTCCCGGCTTGATTCTGCAGCTTGTCCGACTGAACGGCCAACTGCGACATCTGCACCTCGATGCGCTTGCGGCTCGTCGCGACGTCCGCAACGCCACGGCGCACCTTCTGCAGCAGTTCCAGCTGCTTCTTGTACGAGTAGTCAAGGGTCTCCCGGGGGTCCTCGGCACGATCAAGCGCCTTGTCGGCCTTGGCCCGGAAGAGCAGCTTCATACGAGCGAACAACGCCATTGTGGCCAGACAGCCCTTCTCGAGAGAAATGCTCTGCGCTGCCGCATCGACAACGCACTCCTGCGTGTAACCCTACGGGGTCAAACTGCTCAATGGCAGAGCAGGCCAGAAGCTGGCATACCCTGGTGTCGTGTTTCGCCGCCGCAACCCCGAAGATTCCGATACCACGACACTCGCCCAGCCGGCCGACGACGCTGCGGCCGCGGCGCAGGGCAAGGGCCGGCCGACGCCCAAGCGGCGCCAAGCCGAACAGGCACGTAAGGAACGGGTCAAGCCGCCGGTCACCCGCCGCGAGCAGGTCCGCCGCGACCGCGAACGGATGAAGGCAACCCGCGCCAGGCAGCGCGAGGGCATGGCCAAGGGCGACGAGCGCTATTTCGTCAAGCGGGACCAGGGCGAGGTCCGCAGGTTCATCCGAGACTACGTGGACTCGCGGCGGACGATCTCCGAGTTCTTCCTTCCGCTCGTTCTGATCATCTTGGTGCTGAGCATGATCGGCAATGTCCAGATCCAGGTCTTCTCGACGTTGTTCATGTTCGCCACCATGCTCGTAGTGATCTTCGATCTGGTTCTGATCAATCGCCGGGTAAAGCGTGAGATCCGTAAGCGGTTCCCCGACGATGATCAACGCGGTCACGGCTTGTACGCGATCGCCCGAGCTACGCAAATCCGCAAGCTGCGTCTGCCAAAGCCCAACGTCCGGCCGGGAGACACCGTATGAGCACTGCCGCAGCCCGCGAGCCGATGGACACCGGCGAGCTGTTCGTACGCCCCCTGGCCTACAGCGAGCCGGTCGTTCGCGCGCTTGAGGCCGAACTTCAGCAGGAGTACGTCAAACGGTACGGCGATCTGGACCAGACACCCATCGACGATGGGCAGTTCGACCCGCCGGAGGGATTGTTCCTGGTCGGGTTCATCGGTTCCGAGCCCGTGGCGTCCGGCGGGTTCCGGCGGCACGAGGACGGCGTCGCCGAGATCAAACGGATGTACGTGGTGGAAGACCACCGGGGTATCGGGCTGGCCCGCCGTATGCTCGCAGAGCTTGAATCCCGCGCCGCCGACGCGGGTTACGTCCGCACGGTCCTCGTGACCGGGCTGGCCCAGCCGGAGGCGATCTCGCTCTATCGGTCCAGCGGCTACATCGCGATCGAACCGTTCGGCGTGTACAAGGACTCCGACCTCGTCCGCTGCTTCGGCAAGGACCTCCAGTTCCGCTGATGTTTACTCCGGGCTGAGGCTCATCGGTCCGTAGACCGGCCGGCCGTCCTCGTTCAGCGACACCGAGGCGATCCCTTCGTCCGCCAGCGCCTGCCAGCTCTGCCCGAGCCAGGTTTCGGCATCAGCCTGTGTGCTGAACCGGCCAGGGTCAGGGCCCTCCAGTTCCTCACCGTCGGCACCGTAGTACGTCCACGTCCACGCCATGTCGTGGAGGCTATCGCCCACCCCACGGAGGCGGCAGGGCAGATATCCCGAGAACTCGCGTCATAATCACCGCCCCTGCTGCGTCTTGTCTGTGAGGGGCGGAACCCGTCCGTGCCGTGCGAGGGGTCGGCACGGGCGGCGCCCCGTTCGTCACACCCGTATCCTTCGAGATCGTGCAGGCAGCCCACGAGTCCCTCGACATCCCCGCGCTCGCCGCCAGGATCACCCTGCCGGACGAGTCGACCCGCCGGGCCGCGCAGGCGTTGGCGGACGCTCGGCCCGGTCTCGGCCGCCTTGGCGAGGTAGCCGTATGGCTTGCGGCCGTACAGGGTCGGAGTCCGGCCGTACCGTTCGAGCGGATTCGGGTTGTCACGCTCCCAGAGCCGGACGCCGAAGCCACCGCTCTGCCGGCGGGCGTCGGATCGCTGGTGACCGTTGACGTGCTCGCCGAGGCTGAACCGGCCTTCCTGGCCGGAATGACCGCCGCGGATGCGGAGATCGACAGCGGTGCCGACCTGCTCGTCCTGACCGGCGGCCGGGATTTGGTGCCGGCATTGGCACTCGTGGCACTTCTGGCCGGCAAGGACGTCGCGACGGTCGTAGGACACCGCCCCGGCACGGACGACCGGGACTGGATGCGCGCGTGCGCCGCCGTCCGCGACACCGCACGCGGGGGGCGGCCGCACACCGGTGAGATCACCGCGTTACTCGCCGCGTTGCCCGCACCAGAGATCGCCGCCGCGGCGGGTGTTATCGCCGGCGCCGCGTCACGCCGCACCCCGGTACTGCTCGACGATCTCATCCCCGCTGCCGCCGCTCTCGTGGGCCAGCGGATCAGTTACCGGACGAGTCGCTGGTTGGCCGCGACGCAGCGGACCACCGACCCGGCGCATACCGCGGCGCTCGAGCGGCTTCGGATTACTCCGCTGCTCGATTACGGCCTGGCAAGCGGGCTCGGTCTTGGTGCTCGGCTGGCGGTCCCGCATATCCAGGTGGCCGCGCAATTGCTCAGCGACGCCTAACGGGTCGACGGCTTCACGAATGGCGGCTTGACGACCTCGAACGGCTCGACCCGACCGCGCACGTCCACCTCGACGATCGCGCCGTCCGCGACATCGGCCGGCAACAGGGCTAAGCCGATGCCCTTGCGCAATGTTGGCGAAAATGTGCCCGAGGTGACCTCTCCAGCCTCCACCCCGTCGATCCGAACCGCCATACCGGGCCTGGGAATGCCCCGCCCGGTCGCGACCAGGCCCCTCAGTCGCCGCCTCGGGCCTGCTTCCTTCTCGGCCAGCAGCGCCTCGCGTCCCCAGAATGCAGGCTTACTCCAGCCCACCGCCCAACCGGCGCGCGCCTGGTTGGGCGTGATCTCCAGGGAGAGGTCCTGGCCGTGCAGTGGATACCCCATCTCGGTGCGTAGGGTGTCGCGAGCGGCGAGCCCGCACGGCGCGATGCCGTAGGTTTCGCCGGCCGCCAACAGCTCGTCCCACACCGGCCCGGCGTCGTGCATCGGCACTACCAGTTCGTAACCGCGCTCGCCGGTGTAACCCGTTCGGCACACGGTCAGCCGCACCGATTCGAAGCCCGCCTCGGTGAATGACATGTAGTCGTGATCAACCGGCAGCCCGATCGCCGCGAGGACCTCGTCACTGCTCGGTCCCTGCACGGCGAGGATGGCGTACTCGTCATGAGCGTTGCGGACGTGCACGCCTTCCGGCGCCGCGGCAGCCAGCCGGCGGACCACCTCGGCATTGTTGGCCGCGTTCGGGATGAGCAGCAGGTCGTCGTCCGACCGCAGGTAGACGATCAGGTCGTCCACCACTCCCCCGGACTCGTCGCAGCACATCGTGTACTGCGCCTGGCCAGGCTCGATCTTGTCCAGCGAGTTCGTCAGGCAGGTATCCACGAAGCCGCGTGCTTCCGGACCGGTCACAATGGCCTTGCCAAGGTGGCTGACGTCGAATACGCCGACACGTTCGCGGACGGCCGCATGCTCGTCCATCACACCGGCGTACTGCAGCGGCATCTCCCAACCGCTGAACACGGCGAACTTGGCCCCCAGGGTTTCGTGGCGGCCGTGCAACGGGCTGCGGCGCAGAGCATCGTCGGTCACAGCACGCCACCCTAGCCCTCGGCGAACATGCCTTGCCGGTGCCGGGCACCCGGAGCGACCATGGGCGCCATGATTGCCACAGTGGCGGTCCTGTCCGACATACATGGCGTGCTCCCAGCGCTCGAGTCAGTGCTCGAAGAGCCCGACGTGCGCGCTGCCGACCGGCTGGTGCTCACTGGTGACATCGCCGCCGGACCGATGCCGGTCGAGACACTCGACCTGTTGGTATCCCTGGGCGAGCGGGCAGTGTGGGTGCGCGGCAATGCCGATCGAGAGCTCGTCGCTCTCGCGCGCGGGGCCGCCACGTCGATCCCAGACCCGATCGCTCCATGGGCAGCGGGCCGACTTCGGCCCGATCAGGTCGACCTACTCGCCGGCCTGCCGCATCCGGTCATACTCGAGGTGGCGGGCTTCGGTCCGGTGTTGTTCTGCCACGGCACCCCTCGCGATGACGAGGAGGTCGTCCTGGTCGACAGCTCGCTGCAGCGCTGGGCGGAGGTCCTCGACCGGGTCGCGGATGATGTCACCACAATCGTGTGCGGCCACACGCACATGCCGTTCCAGCGGCTCGCTGACCGCCGGCTCGTCGTCAATCCAGGCAGCATCGGCATGCCCTATGGCCGCCCCGGCCCGCACTGGGCGCTGCTGCGCGACGGCACCGTGCAGCTGCGACAAACGCAGGTCGACCTGAACGCGACCGCCGACCGGATCATCACGGAATCCGAGTACTCCGGTGTCACGGAGTGGGTGGACTTCTTCATCCGGCAGGCCGCCTCAGATGTCGAGGCGATGACGGTGTTCGCCCCTCGCGACGGCCGCAACCCCTCGTGAACCGGCCAACCACGGTGTGCGCGTAACATCGCCCCGGATACTCAACGCGTCCATGTCCAAGGAGAGTCGTGACCACCCTCACCCTGTCCTCTGCTGATCCGACCGGACTCAAGGTCGACGCCATCGTCATCGGAATCGCCAAGGGGGACGCTCGGCCGACTCTGCTTGCTGGCGCCGAGCCGATCGACGCGGCTCTCGGCGGCTCAATTTCGACCACGCTGGAGCAGTTGGGTGCCACCGGCAAGACAGACGAGATCACCAAATTGCCGTCTGGCGGAGCTACCAAGGCGCCCGTTGTGGTGGCCGTCGGTGTGGGTTCTGTTGACGATGACGGCCCGACGCTGGAAGCGGTCCGGCGCGCAGCCGGAGCGGCCGCGCGCTCGCTCAGGGGTACCGCGTCGGCCGCCTTCGCGCTGCCGACCGTCGAGCCGCAACAAGCCGGCGCGGTTTCCGAAGGCGCGCTACTCGGCGCGTACACGTTCGACGAATACAAGACGAACGGCGAGGCCAAGGCCCCCTTGGCTGCTGCGACCATTGTCGGACCAGCTATCAAGGCCAAAGGCGCGAAAGAGGCAGTCGAGCGGGCGAAGATCGTGGCGGACGCCGTCAACGCAGCTCGCGACTGGATAAACATCCCGCCGCGCGATTTGCCGCCTAGTGAGTTGGCCGCTGTCGCCGTCAAGTACGCCAAGGGAGTCAAGGTCGACGTCGAGGTGCTCGACGAGAAGGCCCTTGCCAAGGGTGGATATGGCGGGATCATCGGCGTCGGCCAAGGCTCGACGCGCCCGCCGCGCCTGGTCAAGTTCAGCTACCGGCCGGCACGGGCGCGCAAGCACGTGGCGTTCGTCGGCAAGGGCATCACCTTCGACTCCGGTGGCCTGTCGCTCAAATCCAACGACGCGATGGTGGCGATGAAGAGCGACATGAGCGGTGCCGCAGCTGTCCTCGCGGCGACCGTCGCTATCGCGAAGTTGGCGCCCAAGGTGGCGATCACGGCGTACGCCGCGCTCGCCGAGAACATGCCGTCCGGCAGCGCCCAACGGCCATCGGATGTGCTCACCATCTACGGCGGCAAAACCGTCGAGGTGCTCAACACCGACGCCGAAGGCCGGCTGGTGATGGCCGACGCCCTCGTGCGGGCCAGCGAGGACGAACCCGATTTCATCGTCGACGTCGCCACCCTGACCGGCGCGTGCGTCGTCGCCCTCGGGACCCGCGTGTCGGGAATCATGTCCAACGACGACGACCTGCTCACCAAGCTGCACGCCTCGGCCGACCGCGCAGGTGACGCGATGTGGCCGCTGCCACTGCCGGGCGAGCTGCGCGAAAAGCTCGACTCCGCTGTCGCCGACATCGCCAATGTCGGAGAACGGTGGGGCGGAGCGTTGTCGGCCGGGGTATTCCTCAAGGAGTTCGTCGGCGAGGGCATCAAATGGGCCCACCTCGACATCGCCGGTCCTGCGTTCAACGAGGGCTCGCCGTATGGTTACACACCGAAGGGCGGCACCGGCGCAGCAGTGCGAACCCTTGTGCAGATCGCTCAGGACGCCGAGGCGGGCCTACTGCCGTGACGCGGGGTGCGGCGCTCGTGCGGCGGCCGAGCTCCCGGCTCGCCGAAGGCATCGTCACTCACATCGACCGCCAGCCGGTGGAATCCGCACTTGCCGGGCGCCAGCACGACGCATACCGTGCCGCTCTGGCGAGGGCCGGTTGGACGGTCACTGAAGTGCCATTCGCCGATGAGCACCCCGACTCGGTGTTCGTCGAGGACACCGTGGTCGTCTGCGACACCCTGGCGGTGCTGACCCGTCCAGGCGCCCCCGCGCGGCGCGGCGAGGTCGCCGGTACCGAGGCCACTGTGTGTGAGCTGGGCTTGGACCTCGCCCGGATCGAGGCACCCGGCACGCTGGACGGCGGCGACGTCCTACAGGTGGGACGCACCGTCTACGTGGGCACGGGAGGACGGACGAACGACGCCGGCATGGCACAGCTGCGTGATCACCTGGCCAGGCTGGGCCGCAAGGTCGTCGCAGTACCGCTGGGCAAGGTCCTGCACTTGAAGTCCGCGGTCACCGCTTTGCCGGACGGGACGTTCCTGGCATTGCCGGACCTGTTCGACCCCAAGGCCATGCAACCTGTCTATTCCGTCACCGAGGAGGCTGGGTGCCACGTCGTTCCGCTAGGCGGCGACAACATCCTGGTCGCCGCATCGGCGCCGCAGACCGCTGACTGGCTGGCATCACGGGGTTACGAGCCCGTCGTCGTCAACATCGGCGAATTCGAGAAGCTCGAAGGCTGCGTCACCTGCCTGTGCGTCCTGATCGAGCCAACGCCTGCTTGGTGATCAAATGAGTTGCGCGCTGTCAGGAAGATGATTCGTCCCTTTTACGATGATTCCATGCCCGCATCCGGTCCGGGTAACCCACCACCTGCGCGTCGTACACCGGAATCTCCAGCTTGCGGGCCAGTTCCTCAGCCGCCTTGGGATCGCGAACCCGTCGCCGCGTCCACTCGCCGTCGTGGGCTACGAGGACCACCGTGGTGGAAGTCATCGTGGTCGCCGGTTCGACGTAGGCCTCAACGCCCTGTCGGCTCTCGGCGAACTCCTTCAGGTGCGCTGTGTCAGCGCTATCCGCCGCCCGATCCAGGCTTCCCTCGGCGCTCTTGGCCCGCCGCCTGCCGAACAACCGCATTTGCTACCTCCCCGACCAAGATTACGTAACAAGGCAAGCGCAGCCTGCCATCCCGAGCCGTCCCGCCACCGGCAGGATGAGAGTGGAAAGATACGGTACGCGAGGCTGTGATCCGGCCTACCCGATCCGACATCAAGGAGCGAGACTCCCGTGGCGAACAACGCTGAAGGCTCCACCAGTTTCGACATCGTCGTCCTCGGCGGCGGCAGCGGTGGCTACGCGTGCGCTCTGCGCGCCGCTGAGCTGGATATGTCCGTCGCGCTGATCGAGAAGGACAAGGTCGGCGGCACCTGCCTGCATTACGGCTGCATCCCGACCAAGGCATTTCTGCACGCGGCGGAGGTTGCTGACGCCGCCCGGGAGTCGGCACAGTTCGGTATCCAGGCCTCCCTCGACGGTATCGACATCCCTGGCCTGCACTCGTACAAGGACGGCGTGGTCGGGCGCGCGTACAAAGGGCTGCAGGGATTGATCAAGGGCCGCAAAGTCACCCTGATCGAGGGTACGGGGCGGCTCGTCGCGCCGAACGCAGTCGAGGTGGACGGAACGCGGTACGAGGGACGACACGTGGTTCTCGCCACCGGGTCCTACGCGAAGACCCTGCCTGGGCTGGAGCTGGATGGCGAGCGGGTTATTTCCAGCTACGAAGCACTGACTCTGGACCGGGTGCCGTCGTCCGTCGTGGTGCTCGGCGGAGGCGTCATCGGCGTCGAGTTCGCCAGCGTCTGGCGCTCGTTCGGCGCGGAGGTGACGATCGTCGAGGCACTCCCCCGTCTGGTCCCGGGCGAGGACGAGGATGCGTCGAAGGCGGTCGAGCGCGCTTTTCGGAAGCGCGGCATTGGGTTCAGGACCGGCACACCGTTCAAAGGGATCGAGAAGACCGACGACGGTGTGCGGGTCACGCTCGGGAACGGCGACGCGCTCGAATCCGAACTGATTCTCGTCGCCGTCGGCCGCGGCCCAGTGACCGAGGCGCTGGGGTACGAAGACGCCGGCATCACCCTCGACCGCGGTTTCGTGCCGACCGACGACCAGCTCCGCACAAATGTCCCTGGCGTGTACGCGGTCGGCGACATCGTGCCCGGCCTGCAACTCGCACACCGCGGTTTCCAGCAGGGCATCTTCGTCGCCGAGCACATCGCCGGGCTCGACCCGGTGCCGTTCGACGACTCTGGCATCCCGCGTGTTACGTACTGCGACCCCGAGGTCGCGTCGGTCGGGCTGACCGAAGCGGCCGCCCGCGAGAAGTACGGTGCGGACAACGTCGAATCCACCAGGTACGACCTCGGTGGCAACGGCAAGAGCCAGATTCTCAAGACGCAGGGCTTCGTCAAGGTCGTGCGGCTCAAAGGCGACCGCGTGCTTGGTGTGCACATGGTCGGGGCGCGCGTCGGAGAACTCGTCGGCGAGGCCCAGCTGATCTACAACTGGGAGGCGCTGCCCGATGATGTCGCCCAGCTCATCCATGCCCATCCGACGCAGAGTGAGGCGCTCGGCGAAGCGCATCTGGCCCTCGCCGGCAAACCCCTACACGCCCACGGCTGACTGACATGCTTCAGTAGGCTCTGGTTCTCGTTATAAGTCGAAAGGACGACGACGATGGCGACCTCCGTCACACTGCCTGCACTCGGTGAAAGCGTCACCGAGGGGACAGTGACTCGTTGGCTCAAGCAGCCCGGTGAGGAGGTACAGGCCGACGAGCCGCTGCTGGAGATCTCCACCGACAAGGTCGATACCGAAATCCCGTCACCTGTCTCAGGCGTTCTTCTCGAGATCAAGGTGCAGGAGGACGAGACCGTCGAGGTCGGTGCGGAGCTTGCCCTCATCGGTGACGCGGCCGAGACCGGCGGCGAGGCAGCCGCCCCGGCCGGTCAGTCCGAGCAAGAACAGCCGCAAGCGCAGCCGGCTGAACAGGACGAGCCGCTGCTCGGCGAACCGCAGCAGCAGGAAGCGCAGCCGGAGGCCGAACAACCCCAGGCCGAACAACCCCAGGCCGAGCAGCCGCGGGCGGAGCCGGCCGGCGAAGGCACGCCAGTCACCCTTCCAGCGCTCGGCGAAAGCGTCACCGAGGGCACGGTAACGCGCTGGCTCAAGCAAGTCGGCGACTCCGTCGAGGTCGACGAGCCGCTACTGGAGATCTCCACCGACAAGGTCGACACCGAGATTCCGTCGCCCGTTGCGGGCACCGTTATGGACATCAAGGTAGCCGAGGACGAGACGGTCGAAGTCGGCGCGGAGCTGGCTATCATCGGCACGGCAGGCGCGGCAGCGGCACCGACGCAGCCGTCCCAGCCGGAGGCCGAGCCAGAGCCGGCGCAAGCCGAAACACCACTGGAGGAGGAGGTGCAGGAGCGCGCCGCCGCCGAGGCACAGTCGCTCGAGATGGCCGAAGCCAAGGCGGAGCGGCAGCCCGCACCCGCTCAACCGGCCCCCGCGCCGCAGCCCGCCCGGCCCCAGCAGCAGGCTCCGGCGCCGGCTGCGGCGCCGTCCGGCGACGGTGCTCCGTACGTGACGCCGTTGGTCCGCAAGCTAGCCGCGGAGCACAACGTGGACCTGCCCACGATCACCGGTACCGGAGTGGGAGGCCGTATTCGCAAGCAGGACGTCCTCGCCGCAGCCGAAGCCGCCAAGCAGGCGGCCTCCGCCGCCCCGGCGCCTGCTTCCGTGGAGCCGGCTGCCGCTACCCCGGCGGTCGAGCCCAGCCCGCTGCGTGGTAAGACCGAGAAGCTCAGCCGCATCCGCAAAGTCATCGCCCAGCGGGTCCACGAGTCGCTGCAGAACACCGCGCAGCTCACGACCGTGGTGGAGGTCGACGTCACCGCGATCGCGAAGCTTCGCGAGCAGACCAAGCGGTCATTCGAGCAGCGTGAGGGCGTGAAGCTGTCGTTCCTGCCGTTCTTCGCCAAGGCCGCGATCGAGGCGCTCAAGGCCCACCCGAAACTCAATGCGACCATCGACATCGAGGCCGGCGAAGTCACCTACCACGACACCGAGAACCTCGCCCTCGCGGTGGACACCGACCGCGGCCTGATGGTGCCGGTGATCCACAACGCCGGCGATCTCAACATCTCCGGCCTGGCCAAGCGCATCGCCGACCTCGCCCGGCGCACCCGCGACAACAAGCTCAAGCCGGACGACGTCGCGGGCGGGACGTTCACCCTCACCAACACAGGCAGCCGCGGCGCGTTGTTCGACACGCCAATCTTCTTCGAGCCCCAGGTGGCGATACTAGGCACCGGGACGGTCGTGAAGCGTCCCGTCGTGGTCCACACCGACCTGGGAGAGACCATTGCGATCCGGCACATGATGTACCTCGCGCTCAGCTACGACCACCGGCTGATCGACGGTGCCGATGCGGCCCGGTTCCTCACCACTATCAAGCAACGACTCGAGGCCGGGCAATTCGAAGGTGATCTCGGCGGCTGACGTCGGGCAAGATAGCGGGCATGCGCGTTGCGATCACTGGTTCCAGTGGACTGATCGGTTCCGCGCTGAGCGGCTCACTCATCGCCGATGGGCATGAGATCGTCCGGCTCGTCCGCCGCGAGCCTACGGCCCCCAACGAGGCCCAGTGGAACCCGTCGCGGGGCCGGATCGACCTTGCCGATCTTGAGGGTGTGGACGCCGCGGTGAACCTCGCCGGCGCCCCTCTCGGCCCGCATCGCTGGACCTCGTCGTACAAGAAGACGATCCTGGCCAGCCGCACCAACGCCACGCGTGTCCTGACCACGGCGCTGGCAAAACTCGACAACCCGCCCCGCGTGCTGGTGTCCGCGTCGGGGGTCGCCATGTACGGGATCCATCACGGCCGCGAGTTCCTCGACGAGGACGACTTGCCCGGCACCAGCTTCCTGGCGTCGGTTTGTGAACACTGGGAGGCCGCGGCCGAGCCCGCGACCGACGCCGACATCGCAGTCTGCCACGTACGGTTCGGCCTGGTGATCTCACGCAAAGGCGGCGCACTCGCGCGCATGCTGCCGTGGTTCCGCGCCGGCCTTGGCGGCCCCCTCGGCGGTGGCGACCAGTACTGGAGCACCGTCTCGCTCGTCGACGCGGTGCGGGCGGTGCGCTTTCTCCTCGAGACGCCCGGATGCACCGGGCCCTACAACCTCACCTCGCCGATGCCCGTGACGAACGCGGAGTTCGCCCGCGTCCTCGCGTACACGCTGCGCCGCCCGATGCTATTGCCAGTGCCGCCGTTCGTCCTGCGCGTGCGGTTAGGCGAGCTCGCCGAAGACATCCTGGCCAGCGTCCGGGCGGTGCCGCGCAGGTTACTTGATTCGGGCTTCAGCTTCGACCATCCGGACGCCCGATCGATCGTCGCCGCTGGTCTTCGCTGATCACTGCATATTCGGGACGTAATGGCGCAGTGGGCGCTGCTGCCCGGTTGGCACCACGCGACCGGGCAGCAGCACGTGCTTACAGCTCGCAGAACGGTTCCATGGCGAGCACACCTGCCGCGAGTGCAGCCGCGGTCAGCCGAACCAGCCGCCGAGCGGCTGATCGAGCGATCGACGCGGGACACTCCTCTCACGGAATGGGGTTCCGTGCGCTAGTACGTCAAACCTCGCACTACGGTTCAAAACAGAAAGTCCGCGCCCTGCCGTTAGGTAGGTCAGCTGAACCGGTATCCCGACGCGTCGGCGGCCACAACCAGCTCGGCTCGCCACGTCCCTTCGGGGACGCCCTCAAGCTGCTCGACCACTTCGCCGTCCTCGTCGACCAGGTCGTAGGGGGTGATCCGGTCGGTGATCTCCAGGACGACAGGAAGTTCACCCGCTTCGGAGATGACCTCGACGTCGACGACCTCAAACTGCAGGCCGCGCGGCCGGACTCCCGCATCCTGGTAGTCCTGGATCAACTCGTAGTCGGCGGCCAGGTGTGGACTGGTCGGCGCGAAGAGCTGGCACAACCGCTCCGGATCCAGCTCGGTGAATGCCGTCGCCCGAAGTTCGAACATGCCCTCCACCACCGGCGTCCAGTCAGTCACCTCGGGAGGTGCCTCGGTCGGCGCCGGCTGGAGCCCGCCACACAGGTCCACAGCCTCTTCCGTGCTGCCCGGTGAGGTGACCCGGCCGGCCCCAGGCAGCATGCTGACGTCCTCGCCGCGCAGCTGGTTCCACACGCCGTACGCGCCGAGTCCGACCACCGGCAAGGCAACGAGCAGCGCAAGCCCGACGAGCAGGAAGTCCTTCCGGCTGCGCGGCCGGCGGCGCTCTTTGTCCGCAGGCGGCCTCGGTTCCACGGCAGGCTCGAGCTCTGGGCGGCCGCGCCCGCGTGCCCTGCGGCCTCCGCGGCGTCCCGGATCGGTTTCCTCGGCGTCGGCCTCGTCGGTCATGCCGACCTCGGAGAGCTCACCCGTGTTCGCGACCAAGCCGACCGGCTCGGGATCAGCCAACGCGAACATCGCGTTCGACAGCGATGCGGCATCCAGACGGCGATCGGGATCGGGGTGCAGTGCGCGCGCCAGCGCTCCGTGCGTGGCCGGCGCGATGCCTGGCAGCGTCAGTGGCTTGCCCGGCAGGTATCCGGTCAGGGCGAGCACAGCGGTCGCGGCCATTCCGTACACGTCCGAGGCCGGAACCGGCCACTTGCCGGCTTCCACCTCGGGCGCGGTCACGCCCGGCACCAGCGCCGGGAACTGACCAGTGAGCCGGGCCACCCCTAGGTCAGACAGCATCGGGCGGCCGTCGGCGGTGAACAGGATGTTCGCCGGTTGCACCTCCCCGTGGACAACCCCCCGGCGGTGGATCTCGGACAGGGCATCGGCGAGCGGCGCGCAGATCGTCACTACCTCACCGGGGTCGAGCACTTGCCGGGCCCCGAGCAGGTCGGCGAGGTTTCCGCCGTCCGCGAGAGCCATCACAACCGCCAGGCCGTCCTCGATCTCAATCACCCCGTAGATCGGAACGAGATGCGGGTGATCGACAGTGGTGAGCGCCAGCGCCTCCTGCTGCGCCTCGGCCCGCTGCTCGAACGACGGGATAGCCAGCAGCTTGACTGCGACGATCTCTCCCGAACTCTCCTCGCGCGCTACCCAGACCGAACCGTGACTACCAACGCCGAGCCGCTGCTCGAGCAGGTAGCCCGGCACGAAGGGAGAGTCCACGTGCGTATCGTTGCAAACGCTCACAGCCGCCCGTGCGCTGCCCGTGGGTTTCACTCGGCCGCTCGCATACGCTGGACTTCATGAGCCACCCCACAAGACCGCTCGCTCCGCAAGCTCCGTTCGCGTTGCGGAGGCCACGGCAGTGAGTGCGCTCGAGGTGATCCATTACGACGGTTTCGTTCCGTACCGGGCTGGCTGGGACGAGCAACGACGCCTGCACGGCCAGCGCACCGCGGGTGAGATCGGTGACACGGTAATGCTGCTGCAGCACGAGCCGGTCTACACCGCCGGCAAGCGCACCGAGCCGCACGAACGACCCCTCCCCGGATCCGGCGCACCCACGATCGACGTCGACCGCGGCGGCAAGATCACCTGGCATGGACCCGGCCAGCTCGTCGGATACCCGATCGTCAAGCTCCCCGACCCGGTCGACGTCGTCGCGTACGTCCGGCGGGTCGAGCAGATGCTCATCGACACGTGCGCGGAGCTTGGCCTCCAGACTGGGCGGATCGAGGGTCGCAGCGGCGTCTGGGTCCAGGCCGACGACCGCGGGCCGGCCCGCAAAGTGGCGGCCATCGGTATTCGGGTGGCCCAGGGCGTGACGATGCACGGTTTCGCCCTCAACTGCGACGCCGATTTGGATTGGTACGCGCGCATTGTCCCGTGCGGCATCGCCGACGCGGGCGTCACGTCGCTGACGGCCGAGCTAGACCGGCAGGTCACTGTGGCCGAGGTCTCACCCGTGATCGAACGCCACCTGCCCACCATCCTCGCGACGGAACGTACTCTGGTTGCGTGAGCGTCGCACCGGAAGGTCGTCGACTGCTGCGCCTCGAGGTGCGTAACAGCCGGACACCGATCGAGAAGAAGCCGTCCTGGATCAAGACGACGGCCCGGATGGGGCCGGAATACAGGGAGCTTCAGGCGCTGGTAAAGCGCGAGGGACTGCACACCGTGTGCCAGGAGGCCGGCTGCCCGAACATCTTCGAGTGCTGGGAAGACCGCGAAGCCACCTTCCTCATCGGCGGTGACCACTGCACCAGGCGGTGCGACTTCTGCCAGATCGACACGGGCAAGCCAGAGCCACTGGACCGCGACGAGCCGCGCCGGGTGGCCGAGTCGGTTCAGGCGATGGGTCTGCGGTACGCCACGGTCACCGGGGTGACCCGTGACGACCTGGAAGACGAAGGCGCCTGGCTGTATGCGGAGACGGTCCGCGCGATCCACGCGCTGAACCCGGACACCGGCGTCGAGATCCTCACCCCCGACTTCTCCGGGAAGGCCGAGCTGCTGCAGCAGGTCTTCGACGCTCAACCGGAGGTCTTCGCGCACAACGTCGAGACCGTGCCGCGGATCTTCAAGCGAATCCGCCCGGCGTTCCGGTACGACCGGTCGCTGGATGTGATCAGCCTGGCGCGGGACGCGGGCATGGTTACCAAGTCGAACCTCATCCTGGGCATGGGTGAGACCCGGGAGGAGATTTCGCAGGCCCTGGTTGACCTGCATGCGGCGGGGTGCGACCTGATCACGATCACGCAATACCTGCGGCCGTCTCCCCGGCACCATCCGGTCGAGCGCTGGGTCAAGCCCGAGGAGTTCGTCGAGCTCCGCGAGGAGGCCGAGCGGATCGGCTTCGCCGGCGTCATGTCCGGCCCGCTGGTGCGCTCGTCGTACCGCGCCGGCCGGCTGTACCGACAGGCGATACAGGCTCGGTCCGCGGCAGCGACCGTCCAGTGATCGAACTGCGCACGCCGGCCGAGATTGAGGCCATGCGACCGGCCGGGCGCTTCGTGGCCGGCGTGCTCTCCGCCGTCGCCCACGCGGCAGATGTAGGGGTCAACCTGCTTGATCTCGACGCGCTCGCTCACGAGATGATCCGGGAGCGCGGAGCGTCCTCGTGCTACGTCGACTACCACCCCGCATTCGGCGCCTACCCGTTCGGAAAAGTCCTTTGCACGTCGGTCAACGACGCCGTACTGCACGGCCGGCCACACGACTACCGGCTCCGTGACGGCGACCTGCTCTCGATCGACTTCGCCGCGTCCGTCGACGGCTGGGTGACCGACAGCGCGCTGAGCCTAGTGGTGGGAACACCGCGCGACGACGATCTGCGATTGATCGAGGTGACCGAAACGGCGCTGGCAGCGGCGATCAAAATGGCTGTAGTAGGAAACCGGATGGGCGATATCTCCGCGACTATCGGCGACGTGGCCCGAGCCGCGGGATACCAGCCCAACACGCAGTTCGGGGGGCACGGCGTGGGCCGGACGATGCACGGCGACCCTCCGGTATCGAACGATGGCCGCCCAGGTCGTGGTCTGCCGTTGCGATCCGGACTGGTCGTCGCCATCGAGCCGTGGTTGCTCGCCGGATCGCAGGAGATCTACACCGATCGGGATGGCTGGACGCTGCGGAGCGCTGACGGTTCGCGCGGCGCGCATAGTGAGCACACGGTCGCCATCACGGAGGACGGCCCGCTGGTGCTGACTGACCGTGGCGATTTCGACGCCGCCGGGGCGGGCAACTAACCTGTCCCGCATGGCACGCAAGGACGCGCAGCAGGGGTCTGCCGAGAAGAAGCCCGGCCGCATCGCTCAGATCAAGAGCACGTACCGGATGGCCAGGCGTAGCGACCGCTGGATCGGATGGGTGACGCTCGCTGCCATCCTGGTAACCCTCGGCGTATTCGTCGCCCTCGGCTTCATCCTCGACAGGCGCATCCTGTACCCGCTGATGGGACTGCCGATGGCCCTGCTCGTCGGCGCACTCATCTTCGGCCGCCGAGCCGAGCGGGCGGCCTACGCCCAGATCGAGGGCCAGCCTGGAGCCGCCATGGCCGCTCTCGGCACGCTCCGGCGCGGGTGGGACACCACACCGGTGGTCGCCACCAACAAGCATCAAGACGTCGTCCACCGCGCCGTTGGCAAGCCGGGAATCATCCTCGTCGCCGAGGGCACGTCGCACCAGCGGCTCAGCAATCTGCTCGGTCAGGAGAAGCGCCGCCATGCTCGAGTCTCCCCCGAGACGCCGATCCACGAGATCATTGTCGGGCGTGGCGAGGATGAGATCCCGCTGCCCAAGCTGGCCCGGCAGGTCCGCAAGCTGCCGCGGCAACTTCGCGGCGCCGAGATCACCGAACTGCGCTCGCGCCTGCGGGCGTTGGGGACTCAGCCGGTGCCGATGCCCAAGGGACCGCTGCCCAAGGGCCTGAAGATCCCTAGGGGCGGAATGCCCCAACAGCGCTGACCAATCGATGACGTTCGGCAGGCGGCGCGACGTTACCTACCTGCACGCGTGGGTGTAGGTGCGTCGACACCTCTCGTGGGCGGCCGGGTGTGGCGTCAGTGTCAGGCGGATGACCGTGGCCCGTTGACACATGCCGTACCGGCGATCAGGTCGTGCAGGCCGCGCCGATCCTCGGTGAAAATCAGCGGCGGGATCACGAGGGCGATCAGCGCCGTCCGTACCAATCCGACCCACGGGCCGATACGCCTCCGGTCGAGCCGAATGACGCGCAGCCGAAGCAGCCACTGCCCCAGGCTCGCGCCCGTGAAGGACGTGAACAGCCACACCACGACGAACCAGCACACCAGGGGCAGCCAGACCAACCCGCTACCTCGATCCCAGACCGCCGGGCCGGCGATGATGACGGCAACGGCATTGCCGATAGCCCAATCGATAAGCAACGCGACGAACCGTCGCCCCCACCCGGCCGGCGAGCCCGGACCCTCTGCCGGCAGGGCGTGCGCACCCACCTTGGCTTGCTTTCCGTCGCCGCTGGTCACCGCGTCAGGCTACTGTGTCGACAAGGTGAAACCTGCACTGCCGTGACGTAACACGAGCGAAACACTCGGGACACAGCCGAGAAACCGCCCGCTCTTACGGTCCTTGGCAAGCGACTAGCTAGAACCGGACCGCTCGGCACCACCGGGCCTAGGAGGCTGAATGTTCACCAACGGCGACGAGCTGCTGAAGTTCGTCAAGGACGAGGGCGTCGAGTTCATCGACGTTCGATTCTGTGACCTTCCGGGCATCATGCAGCACTTCACCGTTCCGGCAGGGACGTTCACTGCTGACACCCTCGCCGAAGGGCTTATGTTCGACGGATCGTCGATCCGGGGTTTCCAGGCGATCCACGAGTCGGATATGAAGCTCATCGCCGATCCGACCAGCGCCTACGTCGATTTCTTCCGCCAGCACAAGACCCTGGTCATCAACTTCTTCATCGTCGACCCGTTCACCGACGAGCCTTACTCCCGCGACCCTCGCAACATCGCGAGCAAGGCGGAGGCGTACCTGAAGAGCACCGGCATCGGCGACACCGCCTACTTCGGCCCGGAGGCGGAGTTCTACATCTTCGACGACGTCCGTTTCGAGACCAACCAGCGGTCGGGCTTCTACTACATCGACTCGGTCGAAGCGGCCTGGAACACCGGCCGGAGCGAGGACGGCGGGAACCTCGGCTACAAGCCCCGCTACAAGCAGGGATACTTCCCGGTTCCGCCGATGGACCACCTGACCGACCTGCGCTCGGAGATGCTCAAGAACCTGATGGTCTCCGGCATCGAGGTCGAGATGCAACACCACGAGGTCGGCACCGCCGGCCAGGCCGAGATCGATATCAGGTTCGACACGCTGCTCAAGCAGGCCGACAACCTGATGAAGTACAAGTACATCGTCAAGAACACGGCGCGGGCGGCCGGCCGGACGGTTACATTCATGCCCAAGCCGATCTTCGGCGACAACGGCTCCGGCATGCACTGCCACCAGAGCGTCTGGAAGGATGGCCAACCGCTGTTCTACGACGAGCTTGGGTACGCCGGCCTGTCGGACACCGCTCGCTGGTACATCGGCGGCCTGCTCAAGCACGCACCGGCCCTGCTGGCGTTCACCAACCCGACCGTCAACTCCTACCACCGGCTGGTGCCCGGCTTCGAAGCTCCGATCAACTTGGTCTACAGCCAGCGGAACCGATCGGCCTGCGTGCGGATCCCGATCACCGGCACCAATCCGAAGGCAAAGCGTATCGAGTTCCGGATTCCGGACCCGTCCTGCAATCCATACATCGCCTTCTCGGCCATGCTGATGGCCGGCCTGGACGGCATTCAGAACAAGATGGAGCCGCCGGAGCCGATCGACAAGGACCTGTACGAGCTTCCTCCGGAGGAGCACGCCCAGGTCCAGCAGGTTCCGACCTCGTTGCCGGAGGTGCTGACCGCGCTCGAGGCCGACCACGAGTTCCTGCTCGCGGGCGGTGTGTTCACCCAGGACTTGATCGAGACCTGGATCGAGTGGAAGCGCGACAACGAGGTGCTGCCGATCCAGTACCGGCCGCACCCACACGAGTTCGAGCTCTATTTCGACATCTAGATCCGCGGGTCCTCGTGACCTGCTAGGAATCGTCGGGAACGGCGGCTGACCTGCGAGAACGCCCTTTCTGCGTCTTCCAGCGTCAGTCGCCGTTCTTCGTTGGTCTGCGGCCCCAGCGCGGCGCCTTGCGCGCCTACGAGGAGACCGGCGTGACCGGCTATCGGCTCGAAGACGTCCCGGTCGACCTCGATCTGTTCCGGCGACTCCTCGACGGCGAGCGCTGCACGAGGCGACGCATGCTGCGCGACGTCTTCAACCGGACCGACGACCACTTGCCGCCCATCGACCTCCCCGGCGCACCGAGCAAGTGGTCAAGAATCATGAGTGGGGCTGCCGCGAACGACCCTCAAACCGCTGAGACCCGCGGCGCCGGGGCGAATACCATGAGCGAGTGGCGGGGCACAGTCCTGAAGTCGATCTCGTAGATGAGTTCCTCAGGCCGCTGGGTCTATGGGCTGCCGAGCTTGGCCACACTGTCCCGTCAAGTCGGACGGGTCGGGTGGCCCGATTTCAGGTGCCAATCTAGGTGCATTTCATGATCGGCGTCATTACGACAAGACCCATCACGGGTTCAAAGTCATTCAGCCATCATCTGGCGAGTTCGTGATCATCTCACCGGCTGACTTCACCTATCACGTCGATCCCGAAGCCGTCGGTCCGATCACCGACCCGCGACCCGACGAGTCCGGATGCGACCCGCCCGATCAATAGGATCAGCCGCTCGACGACGTAGATCAGCCGGACGACCCGCCCTTTTAGGCGGCGGCCCACTCAGTCTTGGTCGCACGAAAGGGGACAGCACGGTGGCGCCGCCGGGTGGGACGGCGCCACCGGTGTCCCCCTGGGGAGGTCTCGAACAGGCGCTTCGAGTGTCCAGGTGCCTTGCCCGCCCCGCCCGTGGCGGGCAAGGCACCTGAGACTGTGGTGGCTCAGATCAGCTGGTCAGTCCCACTTGTTGCTGTCGGAAACGATGTCCCACTTGTTGCTGTCAGTCACGTCGTCGCTCGCCGAAGCCACGCCGGCTCCAGCCCATCCAATGACTACAGCGACGATGACCGCGGACAGCGCTGCACGGCGCCGGTTGAGGGTCATAGCGGATCCTTCCAAGTCTCGGATGTCCGATCTCGTGACAGATTTCAGCGACCGACTATTCGTTCACTCTCGGTCCACTATCCGGCGTATTGTGCGCCCGGCACGGCGTTCAGCGTCGCGCAGGCGGCTTTCGAGTTGTGCAGTGCGCTCCAACCACAAGGCGGCATTCGCCGCTGTGAAGACCGAGCGCGCCTGATCGGCAAGTTCGGCGGTCACCGCCAAATCGCCGGCCTGGATGGCCACCTCGGCCTGGGCCAACAACACCCGGCCCAGGCTGAGCCGGTCACCGGAGTTGTCCGCCACGGCTCTCGCATCACGAAGAGCGCTGTCCGCACTTGCCCACTCGTCGCGCGCAAGGTGGACCAGTCCCATGCCAAGGTGCGCGTAGGTTGTGCCTACTGGATCGCCGAGTACCGCCGTGGCACTACGTACCGCGCCGAACTCCGATTCGGCCTCGCTGAACTTGTCCTGGGCCAGGTAGAGATACCCCAGCCGATGCCGAACCTGGGCCTCTGCCCTGGTTGCACCGATCGCCAGGCTGGCCGAAAGTGCCTCGTCGAGCAATCTGGCGGCAGCCGCGTGGACTCCACGGTCCAGATGTACCTGCGCCATGCCCTCAAGGACGTGGACTTCGCCGATGCGATCACCGGCCGCCTGCAAATCAGCTCGCGCGTTCTCGTACTTTGTCAGGGCAGCGTCAAGATGACCTTCGATGCGGTCGATGAATGCCAGGCTCCTCAATGTCAGGCCACGACCGTGCACGTCACCGATCTCGTCGAAGTAGCTGAGCGCGGTCTCGTCTTCTCGCCGACCGTCCGAAATTCGATCTTCGAAGATGGCCAGCTCGCCGCTGGAGTACCACATCGCTGCCTCCCCGCGCCGATCACCCGCAGCACGACAGACCTCCAGCGCGATCGCGTGTGTCCGAGCCCACGAGTCGGTGTAGCCACGGGCCTCGAAAAGGGTGACAGACGTAATGGCCAGGTCCCAGCAAAGGTCGGCTTGACCGAGCTGGCCAGCGAGCTCCACTGCGGTCACCAAGTTGGCGTGCTCAGCCGCGAACCAATCCATCGGCTTGACCATCAATTCATCCACGACCCAACTCGGGAGCGGCCACAACTCGCAGTCGGCGTGCAAGACGCTGTAATCGCCGCCGTACGAGCGGGAGTGGGCTTCCCTCGCCATGAACAGCCATGCCCGAAGAAGTCGGGTCTGCGCCTCAACCCGCTTCTCCAGCGGTATCTCGCGGGCCAGCGTCTCCTGAGCGAAGATCCGCACCAGCTCGTGCAGGCGGTACCTGGGCTGCCCACCCACCATCGCCTCGATCACGACGAGAGAGGCCTCGCTGAGCTCCTGCAGCGTGTCCGCCCCGCCATCGACGTCCGTCTCCAGCAGCGGAGCAGCGACCCACTCCGAGAAGTCAGTGGCGCCGAGCATGCTGAGCAGCAGAAGCAGTCGCTGCGCCGGCTTGGTCAGCTCCCGGTACGAGAACGCGATGCTCGCCCTGACCCCGACCCCTTCCAGCGCCAACTCGTCCAAGAGCCGCTGCTCGTTACTGAGCCGGTCCAGCATCCGGTCGATCGTCCAGTGGTGGCGCACCGAGAGCTTCGACGCAGCGATCCGCAACGCCAGCGGCAACCTGGCGCATGCCTCAGCCAGGCGCTGGGCGGCGTGGGCTTCGGTGCTGACTCGCTCCGGACCGATGACCCGCGACAACAGCGCCAGACTCGCGTCGATGTCCAGCACATCGAGCTCTACTCGCCGCGCACCGGGCACACCGGCTAGCGCCCGTCGGCTCGTGGCGATCACTGCACAGCCGGCGTCACCAGGCACGAGCGGTTCTATCTGATCGATCGCGACGACATCGTCGAGCACTACCAGGATCCGCGAACCGGACAGCCGGCTGCGGTACGCCGCGGACAGCTCGTCCAGCCGCTCCGGCAACGCCGTCGGACTCACGCCGAGCGACCGCAGGAACTCCTCAAGCACCTGCTTCGGCCGGACCGGGCGCCCGTCCACCCCGCGCAAGCGCGCGTACAGCTGCCCGTCTGGGAACAAGTCACGCGCCTGGTGCGCGACATGCAACGCAAGTGCGGTCTTACCGATCCCACCTGCCCCGCTGATGATGATCACTTCGACGCCTTGACTCTGGCCGGTCGAGGCGTCAGTCAGCCGCGCGTAGAGCTCGTCAGTGATCTCTTCCCTGCCGACGAAGTCGGCCACGGTGGCGGGCAGCTGCCGCGGAATCGGGTGCATGACGCTCGCAGCGTCGGACACATTCAGTGCGGGATCGTTGGTCAGGATCGCCCGCTCGAGGGCGGCGAGCTGCTCGCCTGGGTCGAGCCCATACTCCTCGGTCAGGACTCGGTGCGCTTCGCGGTACGCGGCTAACGCCTCCGCCTGCCGACCCGCCCGGTACAGCGCAAGCATCAGGTGCGCGTGCAAACCCTCACGTAGCGGGTGGGCTGTCACCAACTCCTTGAGCTCGCCGATCACCTCGTGGTGGCGGCCCAGCCGGAGCTCCAGGTCCAGGCATTCCTCCAGGACACCAAGCCGCTGCTCGTCCAGGCGCAGAACAGCTGACTGAACCACCCGGCTGTCGACTCCAGCCGCGGCCGACCCACGCCACATCTCGAGGGCACTCCGTAGCATCTTCACCGCGGCAGCAACGTCACCGCTCCGGACGGCGTCCCGGCCCGCCGCAACGGCCTGGTCGAACCGCAGCATGTCGATGGCGGTGCCCCGCACCTCGACTGCATAACCGGCCGGATAGCTGACGATGAGCTCAGCGTCGGTCCATTCGGCGAACCGGCGGCGCAGCTGCCAAACCGCCATCTGGATCTGGGCTCGCGCGGTTGCAGGCGGGTCCTCTCCCCAGACAGCCTCGATCAACCGCTCGACCGGAACGACGCGGTTGGCTTCCAGCAGCAGGGTCGTCAGGACGATCTGCTGCCGAGGTCCTCCGACATGCCGCGGCTCGCCACTCACGAGTACTCTGAGCGGCCCGAGCAGTCGGAAGTCGAGGTCGGTCAAGGTCGGCCTCTAGTGCGACAAGACGCCTGGACTCTCACGAGCCGTTGTCGGTCGTCAGACGGCACGTGACATTAGACGTCGGGGAAATGATCAACAGCAGGCTGACGATCTCGTCCGGATGGAAGACCCGGAAGTCCATGTGGACGCTTGACTGGAACGGCGTCACACCCAGGCTTCCGTAGTACCGGTCCAGCTCAACCTCCAGCCGGTACTTGCCGCGCCGCTCCCCGGGCTCCGGCCAGGTCACCCGTCCCGAGAGGTCAGTGAGCTGAGAACGCAGCTTGGTCTCCTTGTCGTCCCCGTCGCGCCGAAGTGTGACCGGAATACCCTCCGCGGGCCGCCCGATCATGGCGTCCACAACATCCAGCGATACGATCATGATGCTCCCGGGTAGTGAGAAGGTTGGCCCCCAACTAGGCAAGCATCATGAATATGCACGCTATCGGTCTGCTCTCCGACCACTACCACCGGTAGGGCCCATGTCCGCCACAGTCTGGTTGCCGATGGGACGTCAGGTCAAGGGGTGCCCGTTGACGTTTGAAAGAAGATCCGCTCGACCACTGCACGGGCCCGCCGGGCTCGCCGCCGGTAGTCGTCGAGGAAGGTTGCCACCTCGCCAGGGCCGTACGCGAGCACTCGCGAGACGGCCGCCAGGGTGCGCACGTCGGTCGGTAGGACGTCCGACGGCCGGCCGCTGATCAGCACGAGCGCGTTCCTGATGGCATTCGCGAACTTCCACGCCTCAGCGAGTACGTCGCGATCAAGCGGGTCCAGCAACCCGGCGTCCACCGCCGCATCGAGCGCGCGGATGGTCTGCGTGGTACGGAGTTCGGGCACTGTATGCCCGTGCTTTAGCTGGATCAACTGGACCGTCCACTCCACATCGGCCAGGCCGCCCGGTCCGAGCTTGAGGTGCATCGTCCGATCGACTCCCCTCGGCAGCCGCTCGGATTCCACGCGTGCCTTGATCCGGCGGATCTCCCGGACTTGCACGTCGGTCGGCCCACTTCGTGGCCAGCGCAGCGTATCGATCAGCTCGATGAAGCGTTCGGCGACGAGCGCGTCACCGCAGCATGGCGCGGCGCGGAGCAGTGCCTGCCGCTCCCACACTTCTCCCCAACGGTTGTAGTAGGCCGCGTAAGAAGCCAGCGTCCGCACCAGCGGACCTTGGCGACCTTCCGGTCGCAGGTTCGGGTCGATGGTCAGCGCCGGTTCCGGGGACGGGACGGCCAGTAGCCGGCGCATCTCGTTGGCCACAGCGAGAGCGCCCTCGGTGGCCTCCTGGTCATCCGCGCCGTCCAGTGACTCACGGACGAACAGCACATCGGCGTCCGACGCGTACCCCATCTCGCGACCGCCGAGCCTCCCCATGGCGATGACGGCCATCCGGGTCAGAAGCGGCTCGCGACGTTCGCGTTCCACGGCCCGGACGGCGGTCTCGAGGGCACCGGCGAGCGTCGCCTCGGCGACGGCGGTTAACGCCTCCCCGACCAATTCGCCCGGCAAGTGCCCAACCAGATCGGCGGTCGCGATCCGGAACAGCTCGCGCCGCCGCATGGCGCGAACCCCGCCGATCGCCGCGATCGGATCGTCGTGCCTGCGCACGCCGGCGAGCGCCTCGGCCTCCAGAGATGCTCGTGAGCGAGGCCCGAGTTCGGTGTCGTCCCCAAAGATCTTCACCGCCTCGGGCGCCCGCAGCAGTAGTTCCGTCGCGAACCGGCCAGAGGCGAGCACCCGTGCCATGCGCTCGGCGGCGGCGCGTTCGTCGCGCAGCAAACGGAGGTACCAATGGGTATCGCCGAGCGCGTCACTGACCTTCCGGAATCCGGCCAAGCCAGCGTCCGGCTCCGGCCCGTCCGCAAACCATCCCAACAGCACCGGCAGGAGCGTGCGCTGGATCGCGGCGCGGCGCGAGACGCCGCGAGTCAGTGCCTCCAGGTGACGGAGTGCACCGGCCGGGTCAAGGTAGCCGAGCGCTTCGAGTCGCTGCCGCGCGGCTTCTGGCGTCAGCCGCGCCTCTTCACCCGGCAGCCGGGCTACGGCGGTCAGCAGCGGCCGGTAGAACAGCTTCTCGTGCAGCCGACGTACCTCCATGGCGTGCCGGCGCCAGGTGGTGGTCAGCTCGTCCACGTGCCGCAGCCCCATCGCGCGGGCAAGTCGGCGAAGCTGATCCTCCTGGGTCGGCACGACGTGTGTCCGGCGCAGCCCCTGAAGCTGAATCCGGTGCTCGAGGGTGCGAAGGAACCGGTACGCCTCGTCGAGGACGGCACCGTCGGCCCGCCCGACGTACCCTCCCGCGGTGAGAGCCTCGAGTGCTTCAAGGGTGTTCGGCGACCGTAACGTTTCGTCGGTGCGCCCGTGCACGAGTTGGAGTAACTGTACGGCGAACTCAACGTCTCGCAGGCCGCCCGGGCCGAGCTTGAGCTGCCGTTCGGCCTCGGTGGGGCGGACATGGTCGGTGACCCTGCGCCGCATGGCGCGGACATCCTCGACGAAGCCCTCCCGGTCCGCTGCGCGCCAGACGAGTGGGCGGACAGCCGCGAGGTACTCGTCGGCCAGCTCGCGATCGCCCGCGACATGACGGGCCTTTAGCAGAGCCTGGAATTCCCACGTACTGGCCCAGGTCTGGTAGTACGCGGTGTGGCTCGCGACCGTACGGACCAGCGGGCCCGCCTTGCCTTCAGGGCGCAACGCCACGTCCACCGGCCAGATCGTCCCTTCGGCGGTGTACTCCGAGCACAGCCGCATCATGGCGGTTGCGACAGCAGTCGCCGTCTTCAATGCGGCCGGTTCGTTCCCGCCGGCCACTGGCTCGGCTACGAAGATGACGTCCACGTCGGAGACGTAGTTGAGCTCGGCTCCGCCGGTCTTTCCCATGCCGATGACCGCCAACCGGCAGGGTTCGGTGTCCTCCGGGATGTTTCGGGCCGCAAGCTCGAGTGCCGCGTCGAGGGTGGCGGCGGCCAGCACGGCCAGCTCGGCCGACACCGGCGCCACGTCCAGCACATCGGTCAGGTCGAGCGCTGCGAGTTGGAGCAGCCAGCGCCGGTATTCCACACGCAGCTCGTCGGCAGTCTGCGCGCGGCCGACGGCGGCCCGCACCTGGGCTCGATCCGGCCGGTCGATGAGGTCCGGGCGCCGCAAGTCGCGCCACTGATCGGGATGCCGGACCAGATGATCGCCCAGCGGAGCGCTGAACCCGACCACAGCCAGCAGGCGGGCCCGGAACTGATCGTCCTCCCGCAGCGCGCCGGCGAGGTCCCCGCCATCCGATGCCGCGCTGAGCAGCCGAGCCACAGCTTTAAGCGCGAGATCCGGGTCCGCGGCGGCGCTGACCGACCGCAGGAATTCCTTGTCGTCGGCCAGCTCCGCCAGTTCAGGACGGTCGAGCTCGCGGGCCGCGGCGGCCGCGTCGGCGAACCCGGTGCGGGCCAGCCACGCCTCCCTGCTCGTCCTCCGTGCCGCTCGATCGACCACGGCTCCGAACCTAACGGATCAGGCCCGAGCGGTACCGAGCGTCCACCCTGCGCATCACCCGGTCTTCGCAGTCGAAGCGGCCACCCGATCGGCGAAGCGGCCGGCAAGGGCCCGGCCGGCCGCCGCGATGTCGGCGTCGCGACGAGCGAACTCGCTGGTGACGGTCGGCGCGTCGACCTCCGGATGCTCGCCCGCCCAGGCGTGGAACGTGGCCAGGCTTACCTCGGGGTGAAACTGGACACCCCATGCGGCCGGACCGACCCGGAACGCTTGGTACGGGTACATCGTGCTGGAGGCGAGCCAGGTCGACCCGGGCGGCAATTCTACGACCGCGTCTGCATGCATGCTCGGGCCTGGGAACGGATCGACCAAATCGGCGACCAGCGGATCCGACGCGGCCTCGGGTTGCCACCGCACGTCGATGACGCCCGACTCCCGGCCCGCAGCAGCGCCGACCTCAACCTTCCCCCCACAGGCAACCGCAAGCAACTGAGCACCTAGACAGATCCCGAGCGTGGGGACACCCTCGCCGGCCGATCGAGCCAGCAGGTCGCGCACAGCAGGCAACCACGGTGCGACAGCGTCGTCGTGGGCCGACATCTGGCCACCCAGGACGATGAGCCCGTCACGCACCTGCTCGGGCACGCTGTCGCCGGAGTACGGGCGTACCACCTTTATGCTCAGACCGCCCAGCCAGCCGGCGAACCGGTCCAGCGGGCAGCCCGGTTCGTGCTCGATAACGACGACACGCCGACGCTCGAGCCCGTTTTGCATGATCGGCGCGGTCACAGGACGGGGAGCATGCGGTCGCGCTCGTAGCTGCTGACCTGGCGCCGGTAGTCGTCCCACTCAGCTCGCTTGTTGCGGAGGAAGAACTCGAAGACGTGCTCCCCCAGCGTCTCCGCGACCAACTCCGAGCGCTCCATCACCCGGATCGCCTCGGCCAGCGAGGATGGCAGCGGATCGATGCCCAGCGCGGACCGTTCCAGCTCGGTGAGGGCCCAGACGTCGTCCTCGGCCCCGGGCGGCAGCTCGTAACCCTCGTCGATGCCCTTCAGGCCGGCCGCGAGCATGCCCGCGAAGGCCAGGTAGGGGTTGCAGGCCGAGTCCAGGGCTCGGTACTCCGCCCGCGTCGACTGACCCTTGCCCGGCTTGTACATCGGCACCCGGACAAGGGCGGACCTGTTGTTGTGCCCCCAGCAGATGTAGGCCGGCGCCTCCCCCCCGCCCATCAGCCGCTTGTACGAGTTCACCCATTGGCAGGTGATCGCCGTGATCTCCGGAGCGTGCCTGAGCAGTCCGGCGATGAACGACCGGCCCGCCTTCGAAAGCTGGTATTGCGCGCCGGCCTCGTGGAAGACGTTCGTGTCACCCTCGAACAGGGACAGGTGGGTGTGCATGCCGGAGCCGGGCCACTGCGTGAACGGCTTAGGCATGAACGTGGCATAGACGCCCTGGGTGAGCGCCACCTCCTTGATGACCACGCGGAACGTCATGATGTTGTCCGCGGTCGTGAGGGCGTCGGCGTACCGCAGGTCGATCTCCTGCTGCCCGGGTGCGCCCTCGTGGTGGCTGAACTCCACCGAGATGCCCATCTCCTCCAGCATGGTGATCGCGTCCCGCCGGAAGTCGTGCGCGATGCCGTGCGGCGTGTGGTCGAAGAACCCACTCGCGTCGACCGGCTGCGGCTCCTGCCCGCTTTCCGGGCGCTCCTCGAAGAGGAAGAACTCGATCTCCGGGTGGGTGTAGAACGTGAAGCCCTTCTCGGCGGCCCTGCTTAGCGTGCGCTTGAGCACGTACCTCGGGTCGGCGAACGACGGCGAGCCGTCGGGCATCAGGATGTCGCAGAACATCCGGGCCGTCCCATTGCTCTCGCCGCGCCACGGCAAGATCTGGAACGTCGTGGGGTCGGGTTTGGCAAGCATGTCGGCCTCATACACCCGAGCGAAGCCCTCGATCGCCGAGCCGTCGAACCCGATGCCCTCGGCGAAGGCGGCTTCGAGCTCAGCCGGCGCTACCGCGACGGATTTGAGGTAGCCGAGCACGTCAGTGAACCACAGCCGGACGAACCGGATGTCTCGCTCTTCGAGGGTGCGTAGCACGAACTCCTGCTGCTTATCCACGCCACGAGTCTTGCAGGGTTTTGGTTACGGCAGTGTTAATCCCTCGCTCGTCGAGGCGCCCAATGCCGTCAGCGCCTCCGTCCCGGTGGCTGCATCGGCGCCACCGGCCAGCACCAGAGTCCGGGCCGCCTGGTAGGGGCAGCCCACCGCGTCGAAGACGGTGGCGACGGCCCGAACACCGGTCCGGTCCCCGCGAGCGAGGGCGTCGGCCCGGTCGACGATCGCGCTGCCGATGGGGTTACCCGCCGTGATCTCGCGAGCCCGGTTGACGAGCTCGTCGGCGCGCGGGTTGCCGGAGATCACGGCGGCTTCGGCCCGCAGTGCCGCGTACCACTGCACCCACATCCCGTTTACCCAGCGCCGAAGTGTCTCTGGTTCGGCACCAAGCCGTTGGAGCGCATCGGCGGCCCGGCCACGGTGCAACAGAACGATCGCATCGAATGTCGCGCCGTACCCGGCCAGGCGGGACGGCTCGACTCCCAGGTGATCGAGGATGCTGAGCCAACCGGTCCGGCCTTGCTCGTCCCCCGCCAGGCCGCATGCCATGGCCGCAGCGCTGACCGCCATACCCAGGTTGCTCGCGCGCGGTCGACCAGAACGCTCCCAGCTTTCCCGGAAGCGCTCGCCCGCGGCCAGCGCCTCGAGCAACCGGCCGGCAACGGCGTCCACCACGAGCAGGCGAGCGATGGCCAAGTGCGATTCCTCGGCCAGTACGCCCAGGCCGGCGAGCCTTTCCGCGCTTTTACGCGCCGTCCTCAGCTCGCCTGCGCAAACACTCGTCTCGGTGACGAGGTCGAGCATGTCGACAAGCTCGGCGACGGTGGACACATCCAAACGCACCGGGGACAGCACATCGGCCCGTTTGGCCGCGGTCGCGGCCGCCCCGACGACGTCGCCGAGGCCGGCCAGGACCGCCGTCAGCGCATCGAGCGCAGCGCTCTCGCCCAGCCGATCGCCAGCCTGGCGCGCCAGAACCACGGCTCGCTCGGCGATCGGCGCCGTTGACGCGTGGGACTCCAAGACGTCCGTCCGGAATGCTTCGGCGGTGAGGATCGCCGCGCCAGCCCCGGCGTCGTCACCGACGAGCTCGCTCGCGCGGGCGATCAGCTCGTCCGCTTCCTCCGGGCTCCGGGGGCTCGAGAGTGACCCGGGGCTGCGGCAGATCACCATCGCGGCCTGGGCGAGGTCGTACGCCGCAGCGGCTGAGTCTCCGTCATCCAGCGCGGCCTCCGCCGCCAGCACGCGCAGCCCGAGCGCGGCATCGCCGTCCATGCGCCCCGCGGCCGCACCATAGGCCAACCGGAGGGCAGATGCGCGGGCGATGGGCGTGGGTGCCAGATTTGCTGCCTGCTCGTACCGCTGCTGTGCTTCACCGATCAGCCCGCGAGTGAACGTCAGCGCCGCGAGATCGTCCGCCAGCGCGTGCGCTTCGTCCTGCAGATCGGGCCGGGTCGCACTCCATGAGAGCGCGGCCCGGAGATCGTCTGCGATGTCATCGAACCGGCAGCGCCAGCTTCCGCGGTCGATCTCGTGATCCGAGCGGAGCTGCGAGGCGATCCCCCGACACCAGTCCCGGTGCCTCGACCGGGCCTCGTCCAGCTCACCGGCGCCGGCCAGCGTGGCGAGGCCGTACTGGCGGATCGTCTCCGGGGCGCGGTAGCGGGTCCCCGTCACCGTCGGAGCGGCGGTCAGCAGGCTTTGTTCGGTCAAGCGGGCCAGACCGTCAACCACCTGCCAGGGTTCGAGCGGCGCGGACCCGGCGACCTCGGCGGCGTCGCCGGCAGTGAACGGCGCGGCGAACACGGCAACGCGGCGCAGGAGCGTCCGCTCCGGTTCGTCCAGTAGCTCGTAACTCCAGTCCAGCACCGCCCTGACCGACTGGTGCCGATCGTCCGTCCCGCGACGGCCGGTGAGCAGGCGCAGTTGGTCCGCCAGCGCCGCCTCGAGCCCGTCCAGCCCGAGCATGGGTAGCCGAGCGACGGCCAACTCGATCGCGAGGGCAACGCCGTCCAGCTCGCGGCATACTTCATCGACCCGACGCCGGTCGGCGTCCGAGCGTGGCTCCCATCCGGCCGCTTTGGCGCGCTCGATGAACAGCGTGACCGCATCAGACTCACCGTCCAGGCCGGGCAGGGAGAGGGGCGGCACTGTGAAGACCCATTCGAACGGCGCCATGAAGCGCGACCTACTGGTTGCCAGGATCGTGAGCCTCGGGCAGTCGCGCAGCAACCGTTCCACGAACGGTACGACTCCATCGAGTACGTGTTCGCAGTTGTCGAGGAGCAGCAGCGTTTCGCTGGCACCGAGCGACGTCGCGACGGCCTCGTCAATCGAGCGGCCACGATGCTCTCCGATACCCAGCGCGCTCGCGACGGCGGCGCCGACCATGGTCGGGTCAGTAACCGGGACCAGATCGACGAACCACACTCCGTCGGTGAACCGGTCCGCGGCGTGGGACGCCACCATCAGGGCCAGGCGCGTCTTCCCGACCCCGCCCGGTCCAACCGCGGTGACCTGCCGGTGCTGACCGATGGCCGCTGCGAGGTCCGCCTGCTCCGCCACCCGACCGACAAAGGACGTCAGCGGTGCGGGCGGCGCTGCGGGCAACACGCTGCCGGCCTGACCGGCTCGATCAAGCCGTGCGGCCACGTCCGCAAGCCCTTTCCGGTCTGACACGCCCAGCTTGCGCAACAGCGACGAGACGTGACTCTCGACCGTCCGAACCGAGATGAACAGCTGCGCGCCGATCTCGGCGTTGGTCAGGTGCGCACCGACGGCCGCGAGCACCTCCGCCTCCCTGGCCGAGATGCCCGCCACAGCCGGTCCCCCCGCCTCGGACATGCCCCCATTGTGTCGGAAGCCGCGGTCCGGATCCGGGCCCGGTGGGGGATGCGTCCGTGATCGGATCCGTGGCCGAATCAGTGGTCGCCACGGATGTGCGGCAGGCGACCGGCCTGCAGGCTGCTGGGCAGAAGGACGTCAAGCCCGACCCACCTGTGGAGACAATCGTGATCAACCCAATCATCACCCAGCAGCTCGCCGAGATTCGGCGTGCCGAGCTGATCGCCGAAGCCGATCAGTACCGCAGAGCCCGGCACGCCGGCCATGGCCGAGCGAGTCGCCGAGCAGCCGGCACCATGCATGTCGGACCGGCCTTGCGCAGGTGGTGGTGGAAGCTCGCGCCGCCGCGCCGGGCCAACCTGCGCCCGAAGGAGCTCTTGCCCGCCGGCACGTCGGGTCGAGGCCGTACGCTGACTCCGTGGCACAGATCCGAATCGCCCTGGCCCAGGTCAACCCAACCGTGGGAGCGATCGACAGCAACGCCGAGCTGATCGTCCACTTCGCCAAGCACGCGGCCGGCCGAGGCGCGCATCTGATCGCGTTCCCCGAGATGGCGCTCACTGGCTACCCGGTCGAAGACCTGGCGCTCCGGGGCTCATTCGTCGACGCGTCGCGGCGGGCGCTGGACGTACTGGCCAGCCGGCTCATGACCGAGGGGCTCGGCGAGGTCGCCGTCGTGGTCGGCTACCTCGGCCGGGACGAGGACATCGCGCACACCGAAAAGCTCGGCCGGCCGAAGGGTGCGCCGCAGAACGCCCTCGCCGTGTTGTACGGCGGGCGGATCGTACTCACCCAGGCCAAGCACCACCTGCCCAACTACGGCGTGTTCGACGAGTTCCGGCACTTCGTCCAGGGCGATCATCTGTCGGTCCTGCGGGTACACGGCGTCGACATCGCATTCGCCATCTGCGAGGACCTGTGGCAAGAAGGTGGACCGGTCGCCACGACCCGGGCCACCGACGCCGGGTTGCTCGTCGTCATCAACGCCTCGCCGTACGAGCTCAACAAGGACGACGTCCGGCTCGACCTGTGCCGCCGACGCGCCGCGCAGGCCGGCTGCACCCTCGCCTATGTAGCCATGGTCGGTGGCCAGGACGAGCTCGTCTTCGACGGTGATTCGGTGGTAGTGGGCGCTGACGGGACGGTCCTGGGCCGCGCGCCGCAGTTTGAAGATGGGTGCCTAGTCGTCGACCTCGACCTGCCGGCGGCGACGGCGATCGCACCGCTGGCCGGTGAGACGAGCGCCGAGGAGATCGCTGGCTACCAGGTGCGCCGGCACACCATTTCGACCGACTCCCTGCCGCCATACGAGCCGCAGGCGGCCGGCATCGCGCAACGGATCAGCGACGAGGCAGAGGTCTACGCAGGCCTGGTCACTGGTCTGCGCGATTACGTGCAGAAGAACGGCTTCCGCTCGGTGGTGCTCGGACTGTCCGGCGGGATCGATTCTGCGCTCACCGCCGTGGTGGCGTGCGACGCGATCGGACCCGAGAACGTGTACGCCGTATCGATGCCGAGTAGATACTCGACCGAGCATTCGTGGTCCGACGCCCGCGATCTGGCTGATCGGACGGGGTTGAAGTTCACGACGATCCCGATCTCACCCATGGTCAGCGCCTTCCTCGACAACGTCGAGCTCACCGGCGTCGCCGAAGAGAACCTTCAGGCTCGGATCCGCGGCATGCTGCTGATGGGCCTGTCCAACCAGCATGGGCACCTGGTCCTGGCCACGGGCAACAAGAGCGAGCTCGCCGTTGGCTATACGACGATTTACGGTGACGCGGTCGGCGGATACGCACCGCTGAAGGACGTCCCCAAGACGATGGTCTGGGAGCTGGCCCGGTGGCGTAATCAGATCGCCGACAAACGCGGGGAGACGCCACCGATTCCCACCGCCTCCATCGAGAAGCCGCCCAGCGCGGAACTCAGGCCAGGCCAACTCGATACCGACTCGCTCCCGGCGTACCACGTGCTGGACAGAATCCTTGACTTGTATGTGGAGCAGGATCGGGGGGCCGCCGACATCGTCGCGGCCGGCTTCGATGCCGAACTTGTCCAGCGAGTAATCCGGATGGTCGACGGTGCGGAGTACAAACGCCGCCAGTATCCGCCCGGGCCTAAGGTCACCGAGCGCAACTTCGGTCGCGACCGGCGGGTGCCGATCACGAGCGGCTGGCGGGAGCCGTTGCCGCCCGCCTAGGCCTGCTCGGCCCGGGCAGCGTGCTTGGTGACCTCCCTCCGCGGCGCGATCACATACTCGTAGACGGCCCAGGCCAGTACGCCGCCGAGCAGCGGGCCGAACAGCCACGCCGCCACCCCGCCCCACTCGCCGCCGACGAGCGCTGGGCCGAACCCGCGCGCAGGGTTGAGCGCGCCACCAGTGAACGACCAAATGGCGTAGACGCCCACGGCGATGGTCAGGCCGATGGCGAGCGGGTAGACGGTCGCGGGCGCGCGGCGGTCCACGACCGTCCCGAAGATCACCAGCACGAGGAAGAACGTCGCGATGGCTTCCAGCAGGATGCCGGCGAGCACGTTCACATCGTCGGCCAGGATCGGCGTGCCGGTGGCAACGGCGTCGCGGTTGACTACCACTGCCACGAATACGGCCGCGACCAGTCCGCCGATGAGCTGAGCGACCCAGTAGATGGTGGCCATCACGGGGTCGATGCGGCGGCCCAGCAAGAACGCGAGCGTCACCGCGGGGTTGAAATGACCTCCCGAGACATGGCCCAATGCCGCAATCATGACGGCAATGGCCAGGCCGTGCGCGAGCGCGACGCCGGTCAGATCCACGGCGCCGCTGTTGATCACCAGGATTCCTGCGAAGCAGAGGGCGAACGCGCCAATGGCTTCGGCGACGGCGTTCGGAACCCAGGTCGGGGGCATGACGGTGCTCCTCACAGGTGACGGCGGGGGTTGTCGTCGGAGATCACGCTAATCGTGATCAGTACCAGTGTTCAGGACCTCCAAGGCGAAGGGGCGTGTCAAACGACTGCGGCTACCAGCCCGCCCGACATGTTACGCACGTGGCAGGATCGGCAGCGTCAGGGGACCCGACCACCGGGCCTCGAGACCGCTGAAGGAGTGACCATGTCCACCGAATCCGTATCGCTGTACGGCGGCCAGCGCAGCCGCCGCGTCACGATCCACGACCTGCAGCAGGCGAAGGACCGAGGCGAGCGTTGGCCGATGCTGACGTCGTACGACATGTACACCGCAGAGATCTTCGACGAGGCCGGCATCCCCGTGTTGCTGGTTGGAGATTCCGCGGCAAACAACGTCCTCGCGTACCCAGATACCGTCCCGGTCTCTGTGGACGAACTGATCCCGCTGGCCCGGGCCGTGGTCCGATCCACGACGAACGCGCTGATCGTTGGCGACCTGCCGTTCGGCTCGTACCAGCTCGGTCCCGAGCAAGGGCTGGCGACGACGATCAGGTTCATGAAAGAGGCAGGTGTTCAGGCCGTCAAGCTCGAGGGTGGGCTCCCGGTCGTTCCTACCGTCGAGAAGATCGTCAGCGCCGGTGTTCCCGTCATGGCGCACGTGGGATTCACCCCTCAGAGCGTCAACGCGCTGGGCGGCTACCGAGTGCAGGGCCGAGGGGAAGACTCCGCTCGCATACTGGGCGCGGCCAAGGCGCTGGAGGACGCTGGTGCATTCGCCATCGTCCTGGAGATGGTCACCGCTGACCTCGCGGAGGAGGTCACGGAGGCCGTGCGGATTCCGACCATCGGGATCGGCGCCGGCGCGCATTGCGACGCGCAGGTTCTGGTCTGGCAGGACATGGCCGGCTTGCGAGCCGGTCGGCTGCCGAGATTCGTCAAGACGTACGCGGACCTGCGGGGCACGCTCCTGTCGGCCACGCGTGACTTCGCGGTGGACGTCGTCGCCGGCACCTTCCCCACGGACGACCACTCCTACCGCTAGCACCCACCACGTCGATCATGCAAAGCCCGGGCGACACGCCGGAATGTCCTGATTTGCCCGGTAGGGACAATCCGCAAAATCGGCGTGTCGCCCGGGCTTTGCATGATCGGCGTGATGGTTAGTCGCCCCAGGCGTCCTCGGCCGCGTCCTCGGCGTCCCACGCCTCGGTACGCTCCCTGGCGATCTCAAGCGCACGCTCGGCTTGCTCACGATCCTCGTACGGACCGAGCCGCCGATCGTTGGGACAGCCTTCGCTCGGTTCCACCCGCTGGTGGTCCAAGCACCAGTACCACGGACCCGCCATCTGACCCCCTCAACCGTCCCTACAATTGTCCATCATGACCTCTGTCGTACCCGGCCGGATTTCTCCGATGCGAACGGTACCCGCGTCGATTCCCCGCCCGGAGTACGTCGACCGCAAGTCGCCGGCCCGGTTCACCGGCTCAGAGGTCAAGGACGCGGAGACGGTCGGGCGGATGCGCGTCGCCGGCCGCCTCGCCGCGCAGGCGATGGCCGAGGTCGCAGCTCACATCGAGCCGGGGGTGACCACAGACGAGCTCGACCGTATCGGCCACGAATTCCTGTGCGACCACGGCGCGTACCCGTCGACGCTGGGTTATCGCGGCTTTCCGAAGTCGCTGTGCACAAGCATCAACGAGGTGATTTGCCACGGCATCCCCGATTCCACGGTGCTGCGGGACGGCGACATCATCAACATCGACATCACCGCCTACATCGGCGGCGTGCACGGTGACACCGACGCCACATATTTCGTCGGAGACGTCGACGAGGAGTCCAAGCTCCTCGTCGAGAGGACGCGCGAAGCGCTCCACCGCGGCATCAAGGCGGTGGCGCCTGGTCGCGCCATCAACGTCATCGGCCGGGTTATCGAGTCGTACGCCCGCCGGTTCGGCTACGGCGTCGTCCGTGAGTTCACCGGGCACGGCATCGGAACCTGGTTCCACTCCGGTTTGGTCATCCCCCACTACGACGACCCGACCGCGAACACGATCATGGAATCGGGCATGACGTTCACCATCGAGCCGATGCTCAACCTAGGCACGCACGAGTGGGAGATGTGGGATGACGGCTGGACCGTCGTGACGAAGGACGGCCGGCGCTCGGCCCAGTTCGAGCACACGATCCTCGTCACCGAATCGGGCGCTGAGATCCTCACCGTGCCATAGCCAGGGCCTCGTCGTACCGCCGGAGCACCAACTCGGCGATCCGCTCATCCGGCAGCAGCGGTGCGGCCACCACCTCGGCGCCGACGGTGCGGAGCCGCTCGTGGAAGCTACCTGGCGCGAGCAGGTAGGACGCGATCGCCACCCGCTCGCCTGCGACGCGCAATGCGCCAACCGCGTCCTCAATGGACGGCCGGCTCGCTGTGGCATACGCCGGCGTCACCGGCCGGCGCAGCTCGGCACTCAGGAGTTCGGCCATCCGCTCGACGTCGGCCACCGCCCGCACATCAGACGAGCCGGCCGCCGCCAGCACGACCGCGTGGTTGGTCGCGCCCGCTTTGGCGAGCCGATCGGCCAGCACTTTCGCCAATACGGGATCGGGTCCGAGCGGTCGTGCGGCCCGAATCGCCGCCCGCCCGGCGGCCGCAATCGCGGTGGTGACGTCGACGTGGACGTGGTACCCGGCAGAAAGGAGCACCGGGACGACCACGGCCTCATGTAATCCGGCCAGTACGGACGACAACCCCGGTTGCTGGACGTCCTCGTCGACGTATGCCTGTGCGACGCGGAGTCCCGGTCGGAGGTCAGCCACCGCGGAGCGCAGAAGATCGATGGCATTGCGGCCGGCTGCATCACGCGTGCCGTGAGCGGCCGCGACAAGCGTCGGCGAGTCAGACATGCCCGCCAGCCTACGCATCAGCGGTCCGCGAGCCGCCGGACGAACCGCAATCCGGACCAGGTCTCGTCTATCGCGCACACCTTGACATCAACCAGCCCGGCGGCGAGGCCGATGTCGCGGACTCGATTCTCGTCAAGGTCGGTCGGTACGCCGCTCGATCGCTTCGGCCACGCAACCCACAGCCCGCCGGCCGTCTCGAGTCGTGCCACGAGTGGCTCGAATCGGCTGTGCACCCGCGCTGCGTCGGGGCAGAACGTGACGATTACGTCGTACCTTTCCGTTCCTGGACGGCGGTGGACGGTGGTGTCCTCCGGCAGCGGTCCCAGCTCCAAGCCGCCCGGTGGTGCGTCAAGCAGTACGCGGGAGCCGGCCTTGATGCCCAGTTTGCGCGGCAGGGGCGTGCCCGAGTAACCGGCTGTCGGCATGACGGGATCGTACGCGGATGACGGTACCCTTGAGGTGGCGGACGAGCCGGCCGGGCGGCCGCGTCGGGGCGCTTGCGTCCCGCCGAGGAAAGTCCGGACTCCACAGGGCAGGGTGGTGGCTAACGGCCACCCGGGGTGACCCGCGGGAAAGTGCCACAGAAAACAAACCGCCGGTGGCTTCGGCTACCGGTAAGGGTGAAACGGCGGTGTAAGAGACCACCAGCGCTCGAGGTGACT
>DASTNZ010000005.1:0-11650 GCA_035762665.1 Jiangellaceae bacterium
GTCCGGCGTCGGGGTCATCGAATGCAGCGCCACATTCGCTCGAGCCTCGAACTGGGGGGTCCAGGTGCCCTGGGCAACCAGGACCGGCGATCCACCAGATGGGACGGCGCTTATGTCGGCAATCAACAGGTTGGCGTTGTCGAAATTCGCTGACGTTGTCGGCGTGGAGATCCACACCAGCGCTCGGTCCGGGTCGTCGGGGTCCTCCCACAAATAGAACTCGTGAGGTGTGCGGACGACGTTGTTGGCCTGCCGCGGCACCCATTCGGACAGGAATACCGGATTGGCCGGGTCGGACAGGTCGAAGAACCGGAACGTCGGCGTCACGCCGCCTGGGACGCAGGAGTGGATCACCGCGGAGCACCCGAAGCTCGCGACCATGAGCAGTTCCTTGTCTGGCCAGACCCTGAGCTCTCGGGTGGTCTCGCTGACGTTACCCGCGTACGGCGGCCCGATTTCGTTGACCACCTGGGGATTGGATGGATCGGAGGCGTCAACAACCAGAATCCCTGGATGTGGATGGGGGCAGGCGTCCAGTCCCAGTTCCTCGCGCCTGGGATCGCCCAGGCCGCACCGGCTCGACCCATCCGTTCGGTTACCGACGTACACGTAGTCCCCGAAGACGGCCGGGGCAGCGTTCAATCCGCGGCCGAACAACGGTTCATGGCCCACCAGGGTGACATTGGCCGCGGTGCCGGGCGTACCGCCACCCGGCCCGACGGTCACATCGCCGGCGGCAGGCGCCCAGGGTAACGAGACGACCAGGGCGATTGTGATGATCAGAGCGCTTCGACGCATCATTCACACCTCCTTGTGTGATCTGACGTCCAGGCTCAGTCCTCCCCAGCAAAAGGGGGCCACGTTCGGAGAGGACGGATTGATAATCCGCCCTCTCCGAGTGCCTGTCTACAGTCGTGTGCTAGTCGCCGAGGTCGAACCGGTAGCCGTCGTCGATCGAGAACGCCGGGTGACGTAGCGGCTAGCCGGTCGCCACGCGGAATCGGCGACCTGTGATGCGGCGTGGCGTCACCCGGACGAACCACTGCTTGGGATGCCCGCTCCACGAGTTCAGCGGCAGTTGTTCGGCCCGGTCGATGTCTTCGAACCGGTCCAGTCGGTCCGCCACGCCCTTGACCACGACACTCCAAGCCTCCCCTGTCGCGTCGTCGTAGCCGTCGGCCTCGACGACGACGTTCCGGGCGATGGTCACGGCGGCCAGCTTCGTTCCCTCCCCTGTGGAGAAGACGATGGTCCGGTCGTCAACGACGGTATTGATCGGAAAGATCTCAAGGTCGTCGCCGACCACGACCGCCAAGCGGGACACTGCTGCCGTGGAGAGGAGCTCCCAGCAGGTGGCCTCGTCGAGAATCGTCATCCCGGTTCGCTGATCGAAGCTGGCCATGTTTCAGCGTAGAGCCGCAACACAGTGGGCGCTTGGGCACAACGGCCCGTTTGCTGAGGGACCTACGTCTCGGCAGCCGACGGTGGACGATCCGAACGTCGAAGGACATGGATCGTCGACTCAACGGCGGGTGGACGCGAGGACGACGGGCTGTCGCACGATGGTCTTCATCTTCTCGGGACTCGAGCGCCTCGGGTCGCCGAGGTAGATCTCATGGTGTTTGCCGCTACGTTCGTACCCCTGGTCGGCTATGAACTCGTGCAGCATGCGAATCGTCGGGCCCTCGGCGGAATAGGGGCCGATATGCATGATCTGCGCGGCAAGTCCCTCGGTGAATGGTTCGAGCCGCACCCGGTCGATGGCGGCCAGCCCCTTCTTGGCGGCCGTGGCCTGTGCCTGCTTGGCCACCTCGGGAGTGACCTGGTCCGGCTGAGCGATCATCATCGTCCAGTCCCAAACCGACTTGTCGTCGGTCGTGAATGCCGACATGTCCGACGACCACCACAGTCCCTCGAGCGGCATAACGGCAAAGTCAATGCCACCAGGAGCCTTCTTCACGATGAACTTGGCGGCGTACGCGACCGCGTAGATCGACTGGACTGCCTCTGCGTACGCTGGAGCTGTGTTCGGATCGCCGTGCCCGTCGATCATCAAGAACCTCAGCTCAGGCACCGTGACCAGCTGAGGCCGCCGGGTCGCCGTGTACACCTCGCGCAAATCACGCTTCAGATCAACCTTCGTCGTCATTGGGTCCAATCCGTCCGGTGAGCCTGATCTCGAGGATGACAAGCTGAGGCAGAATCGTTCTGGCTCGGCCCTGGTCCAGGTGACCATCCGGAGTGAACGTGAGTCCCAATGCCCGTGCGTCGGTGTGACGGCGCTCGAGCGCAGTGGCCAGCCGAGATAATGCCGCCGAGTTGTCCGCCAAGATCTGGGCACGACCTCGCCATTTCTCACCGGCTAGACGGAGCTCAACATCAGCGTTGGTTTCCAGGTTTCGCCACCACGTCCGGCCCCGCTTCGTAATGACGAGGACCGCGTCGTGGTCTCGGTAGTAACTGACCGGGGTGGTATATCTCGTGCCGGTCTTGCGTCCGGTGACCGTTATCAGGGCCAAGCCACGCCCGATCAGGCGCTGGAGCCCCGGGGTCCTCAGCGCCATCCTGACCATGTTGTTCACCCATCGTGGCGGCGCGGCGCTCGGCACGGTGACGGCATCTGTGTTCATCGCCGATTCCTCTCGTAGTCGCCCATCATCCGCCCTTTAAGGGTCATCGCGGAGTCCACCGCCCGTACAGCGGCGAACGACTCTTGTGGCTGGGTCGAAGTACCCCTGCAGCTTCGACCGGGCGAGTTGCGAGGGTGGACTAGTGGCCGACCTACGCGGGACTTCCGACTCGTTACACGCCCGCTCGGGCGCTGGACACTGACCGTAGGACGCGACCTGGGAGGATGAAATGAGCTTCGGCAAGGAAGTACAGCGTGACCTGCGGGTGCCGGCGCGGGACCTACGTCGGGCCATTCCCGAGGTGTACGAAGGCTTCACCAAACTGCACGAGGCCGCGCTGGCCGAAGGAGCCCTCGGCGCGAAGGTCAAGGAGCTGATCGCACTGGCCATCTCGGTCAATGAGGGCTGCGACGGGTGCATCGCTTCGCACGCCCGCGGCGCTGCTCGCGCGGGCGCTACCCGCGAGGAAGCAGCGGAGGCGATCGGCGTAGCCGTGCTGATGAGCGGAGGTCCCGGAACGGTGTACGGGCCGAGGGCGCTCGCCGCGTTCACGGAGTACCGCGACGAGCTGAACCGGCCGGTCCAGGCCGCCTAGTCGGGTGTGGCCGGCCTCCTGGTCAGTCTTCCCACTCGAGGGAATCCTCTGCGGCGATCTCATCCTCGGCCGCGGCGACGTTCTGCTTGACGGCGAGGAAGCTGTCGGGCGTCACCGAGATCGAGTCGATGCCGGCACGCACAAGGAACCGAGCGAACTCAGGATCGTCGCTCGGCCGCTGGCCACACAGGCCGACCTTCCGGCCCACGGCGTGAGCGGTCGTGATCAGGTGCCGGATGCTCAGCGTTACCGCCGGGTTGGTCTCGTCGAATAGGCCGGCCAGTGCGGCGGAATCGCGATCGACGCCAAGGATGAGCTGAGTGAGGTCGTTGCTGCCGATCGAGAAGCCGTCGAAACGCTCGGCGAACTGCTCGGCCAGCAGGATGTTGGACGGTATCTCGGCCATGACGAAGATCTCGAGGCCGTCCTTGCCGCGCTCAAGACCTTCCGAGCGCATCACGTCCAACACCCGGTCGGCCTCCTCGGTCGTGCGGCAGAACGGGATCATAACCACGACGTTGGTCAGCCCCATTTCCTCGCGGACCCGCCGCAGGGCACGGCACTCGAGCGCGAACCCGTCCCGGTAACCCTCGCTGTAATAACGGCTCGCACCGCGCCAGCCCAGCATCGGGTTCTCTTCGGCCGGCTCGAACCGGGCGCCGCCGATAAGCCGGGCGTACTCGTTCGTCTTGAAGTCGCTGGTGCGGACGATGACGGGAGTGGGCCACCGGGCGGCGGCGATCTTGGCGATACCGAAGGCGAGCTGCTCGACGAAGTACTCCGCCGGCTCGTCGTACCCCTGGGTCAGCTCTTCGACCTGGTCACGCGCAACCGGGGCGAGCTCTTCGATGCGGAGCAATGCCATCGGGTGCACCTTGACATGGTTGTTGACGATGAGCTCCAGCCTGGCCAACCCAACGCCGTCGGCCGGTAGCCGCCACCAGCGCAGGGCGGCCGCCGGGTTGGCCAGGTTGAGCAGCACCTCGGTGCGGGTGCGCGGCAGGTCGGTCAGGTCCAGTTCATCCTCGTCGTAGTCGAGCGTGCCCGCGTAGACGTAGCCGATGTCGCCCTCGGCGCACGACACGGTCACGGCTTCGCCATGGTTGAGGGTCGCCGTCGCCGTACCGGTGCCCACGATCGCTGTCACCCCGAGTTCACGGCTGACGATCGCCGCGTGTGACGTCCGGCCGCCGTGGTCGGTGACGATGGCAGCGGCCCGCTTCATGACGGGTTCCCAGTCCGGGTCGGTGATCCTGGTGACCAGGATGGCGCCGTCGGTGAACCGGTCGATCTCGTCCGGGCTGTCCAGCAAGCACACGCGGCCGGCTGCGATGGAGTCGCCGATCGCGAGCCCGCTGACCAGACGCTCACCGGTGCCGGTGAGCCGGTAGGTGTGCAGTTGACCGGGCGTCTTTCGGGACTGGACGGTCTCTGGCCTGGCCTGGACCATGAAGAGCTCACCGGTGTGCCCGTCCTTGGCCCACTCCATGTCCATCGCGGCGCCGTAGTGCTCTTCGACGGCCGTCGCCCACCGAGCCAGGGTCAGGATCTCGTCGTCGGCCAACACGCACGAGGCACGTTCGTTGTCGGTAGTGTCGACGATCCGGGTTCCGCCGGCGTCGTCGTAGATTGCTTTGCGCGTCTTGCGCCCGCGGGACTTGGCGATGATCGGTGTGAACCGGTCGTCCGGGAGCAGCGGCTTGAACACCTCGTATTCGTCCGGCTCGACCTGGCCGCTCACGACTGTCTCGCCGAGTCCCCGCGCAGCGTTGATAACGACGGTGCCGGGAAAGCCGGTCTCGGTGTCGATGGAGAACATCACGCCCGCGCCGGCCAGATCCGACCGGACCATGCGTTGCACGCCCGCGGACAGCGCGATCTTGAGATGGTCGAAGCCCAGGTCCTCCCGGTAGCTGATTGCCCGGTCGGTGAACAGGGATGCGAAGCAGCGCTTGACCGCGGCCAGAACCGCGTCCGGCCCAGAGACGTTGAGGAAGCTCTCCTGCTGGCCGGCGAAGCTGGCTTCGGGCAGATCCTCGGCCGTGGCGCTGCTGCGCACGGCGACGTCGACCTGCTCGGCGTGCGATTCAGAGCTCAGTAGGTGGTAGGCATCGGTGATGGCGGTGGCGAGATCTTGCGGCATCTCGGCGGCGGCGAACAGGGACCGGATGGCCGTGCCGACCTCGTGCAAAGTCGCATCGCTACGCAACCGCGAAATCTCGGCCGCGATCCGGTCGCGGAGCTCGTTCGCATCCAGATACCGCCAGTAGGCGTAAGCCGTGGTGGCGAAGCCGTTAGGGACCCGGATCCCGGCTCCGCCCAGGTACGCCGCCAACTCGCCCAGCGAAGCGTTCTTCCCACCAACACTGCCGACATCGTCGCGGGTTATTTCCTTGAACCACAGGACGTACGGTTGCTCGACCATGCCTTGAGCATCGCCTTCGTCGGCCCGCCGCTCTAGTGCCGATGGTCCCTGCCGGGCGGGGTCAAGGGGCGGACAGCGCAGACAGGTTAAAGCTTTCGGCCGACGAAGACGTCCCGCGGTGTCCGATCCTCGACGGTGTGCTCGGTGACGACGGTCGCCTCGAAGCCGGCATCGGAGAGGATCCGGAGCCACTCCGCCCGAGGGAACAACCCCGTTCGGTGTCGCTCGTGGGCCACCTCGACCGAGCCGTCCTCGTCACGGAGGACGAACACGTACACCGTATCGACCCATGTATCGGTCGGGTCCGGATCCCAGGTCCACTCGAGATAGCGGGCCCCGCGCTGGCCTGTGCTGTCGTCGCTGCCTCCATGCCCGCTCGTCGGCTCGAACGTCTCGGCAGTGGAGTCAGGGACGAATACCGCGACGGCACCCGGCCGGCAGTGAACGAGCGCGGTCTCGACCGCTTGAAATAGATCGTCGGCGGTCAGCATGTAGTCGATCGCGTCGTGGACGAACACAGCGTCGAATTTGCGGTTGAGCCGGAGGGTGCGCATATCACCTTGGATGTGTTCGCACTGTGGGTTGAGTTGGCGCGACACGTCCAGCATGTCGGCCGACAGGTCCACGAGGGTCATGGCGAACCGGTCCTTGAGGTGCACGGCATTGTGACCGCCACCGCTACCCAGTTCGAGGACGGTGCGAACCGGCGCCCGCCCGGAACCGAGCAGGCCGGCCGCGAAAGCCGCTTCCTCCATGTACTCGTCAGGCGGCGAGATCAGCGGCCACCAACTGGCCAGGTCGGTGTAGAGGCGGTGCGAAGGTGAGCTGGAGGTCACGGCTTTATCTTCGTCGGAGATCAGAGCCGGTCAATCGCTCTGGACCGGTTCACGCCGAGGATCGCTCGGACCGTGTACCCGACTCACCCCAGCGACAGTGCGGGCGAGGATAGCCGCGACTCGCGCATCGCGATCCGGTCCGTGACCGGACAGCTCGACGTGGCCGTCCGTGACGGTGGCGGTCCACCCGTCCATACCCGCTTCAGCGAACAGTCGGTGGATGTCGTCCCGGATCTGGTCGTCGGACACGGCGAGGACGCGGATCAGATCGCGCCGACTCACGATCCCGACGACTCGCTGACCGCGTACCACCGGAATGCTCTTGACGCCGGTATCCAGCATCAGCCGGGCGATGTCCGCAGCGTCGGTGCTCTCATGCACGGCGAGCACCCCAGTGGTCATCACGTCGGCGACGGTCTTCGGTGACGGCTCTTCCTCGTCGCCGGTCGCCCGCACGTGTGCACGCGGGTCGCTGATCAGCTCACCACGCAGGAGGTCCGCTTCGCTCACGATGCCGACCAATCTGCTCTCGTCGTCGATGACCGGCAACGCTGTGATTTCATGCCGGTCGAGCAGCCGGATGGCTTCTTTGACCGGAAGCTCCGAGTCTGCCGTGATCGCCGGGCTGGTCATGATTTCGTGTGCTAGCACTTTGACTCCCCACAGATATTGCTGAACATAATCAGTTGATCTGGTGCGATCGACCACCTGATAGGGCCGTTCGTCACTGTGTCCTGCATATCGGCAAGAGCGGAATCGGCCGAACCGCTGTCTGACATGATGGCATCGACCATTACCGGAGTCGGCGGGGTGAGATGGACCACGAGGAGCGAAGCCTGCTGCCCCAGCTTCCGCTCGACGACCTGCTCGCGGAGCTGCAGGGTCGGCTCGACGCTGTCCGCACCGCTCGCGACGGTGTCCACGCCCTGCTCGACGCTGTGGTCTCGATCGGACGGGAACTGGAGCTGGAGACGGTGCTCCGGCGGATCGTCGAGGCGGCCACGGCTCTCGTCGACGCCCGGTACGGTGCGCTAGGTGTGATCAGCGAAGACGGTCAATTGGCGCAGTTCGTCCCCGTGGGAATCACCGAGGATGAAATCGCGGTGATCGACGAGTGGCCGCGTGGTCGGGGAATCCTCGGATTGTTGATCAAGGAACCGGAGCCACTACGCCTGTCCGACATCCGCGACCATCCGGAGTCCTTCGGATTTCCGCAGGGACACCCGCCAATGCGTACCTTCCTCGGCGTGCCGATCCTGATCCGGGACGAGGTATTCGGCAACCTGTACTTGACCGAGAAGGGCGACGGCCGCGAGTTCGATGAGCAGGACGAGACGATCGTCACCGCGCTCGCGACGGCGGCCGGCGTCGCGATCGAGAACGCGCGGTTGTACGAGGAGACCCGCCAGCGTGAGACCTGGCTGGAAGCGTCGGCTGAGCTGACCCGGATGCTGCTTTCCGGCTCCGAGCCTCGCGACGCGCTGGCCCTGGTTGCTTCGCAGGCCCGGAAGATGTCCGGGGCCAAGGTCGCCGCCGTCGCCGTCCCCTCGAGCGGTCCGGACAACCTGGTTGTCACCGCGGTCGCAGGTGAGGGATACGACGACCTGGCCGGCTTCGAGTTTCCCATCGAGAACACGTTGATGGGTGGGGTGTTCGCGACCGGTGAGCCTCGCGCGATCACCGAGTTCGCGGGCGATCCGGTCGAAGCACCGTTGGTCGCCAGGCTTCCGAGGGGTCCGCGGCTACTCGTGCCGCTGGGCGAGCGAGGCAGCGTGCGGGGTGTGCTGGTCGTCGCGAAGAAGCGCGGTCAGTCACCGTTTCCGTCGGCCGTAATGCGGCTGCTCAGGTCCTTCGCGGGGCAGGCCGCCATCGTGCTCGAGTTGGCCGATGCCCGCCGCGAGGCCGAAAGGTACGGGCTGATCGACGAGCGGGCACGGATCGCCCGCGACCTGCACGACGTCGTGATCCAGCGGTTGTTCGCCACGGCCATGACCTTGACCGGCGCGGTCCGCCTGATCGATCGCCCGGAGGCCGCCAGCCGGGTCCACTCGGCAGTCGACGATCTGGACGAGACCATCCGGCAGATCCGCTCGACGATCTTCGCACTCCAGTCGACCGAGCGTGCCGCCACGGGCGGGGGATTGCGGGCGCGGATCCTGGGCGTCGTCGACGCCGTCACACAGCAGCTGGGTTTCACGCCCGGTGTTCGGATGGAGGGCTTGCTGGACACCGACGTCCCGGAAGATCTTCGCGATGAGCTGCTGGCGGTGCTGCAGGAAGGCTTGTCCAACGTGGTCCGACACGCCAAGGCGACTCACGTAGACGTGCTGATCGAGTTGCACGAAGGGGAGCTGCTGCTACGGGTCAGCGATAACGGTGTCGGCGTGCGTGAGGGCGGCAGGCGCAGTGGATTGGCCAACCTGGCCGAACGCGCGGCTCGCCGAGGCGGCGAATTCGCCGTCCGAGCTGGCGACGACGGCGGAACCGTACTGGAGTGGCGCGTGCCAGTAACCTAGCCCCCAGTGCTCAGCCAGTTGCCACTACCGCCGACGCGGACCGTCTGGTTGTAGGCGCCGCCCGGTTACCTGCGTCAAGTCGATCCTTACGAAATGCTCGGGTTCCGTCGTGACCCACGTGCCCAGGTCCAGCTTGGCCAGCCGCTCGATCTCGCTGTCATCTTCGACTAGCCGCGACCGCCCGACCACCATCACCGACCATCCGGATTTGGTGTCCGCGTCGAAGGAGTCGGCTTCGAATGCTACGACGGCTTCGCGGGTGGCGGCGGCGAGCTTGGAACCGGCTCCGGTCCGGAACACGACGGCGTTGTCGTGCACGGCGTAGTTCACGGGAAGGATCGCGGGTAGCGCACGATCGGTGTACACCACTCGCCCGACAGGTACGGAGGCAAGCAGAGCAAGGCTCTCCTCGCGGGAGAGCACCTCCAGGCCAGCTGGATCACGTTCCACCGACCCAGGATCGCCGGTTCAACATGGGCAGGGGCAGGGACTTAGGACCCTTGTCCGATGGCCACTCGGCGGCAATGTCACCGCTGCTGGCTTGGGTCGACCCCGATGTGCCGGCCCCGTGCAGTTCATACCGGCCTTCGATAATGCTTTGCTCGATCACAAGGACCCGGCGAGAATCATCGACGAGCACAAGGAGGTCCGCTGATGCCAACGCTCAACACGGTCGCGGTTTTCGCCGCCGCCGTCGTGGTCTTCGCGGCCGTCCCAGGGCCGGCGGTCTTCTATGTCGTTACGCGGAGCGTGAGCCAGGGGCGGCGAGCCGGTGTCGTGTCGGCAGCCTCGATCGCGGCCGGCACTTTCGTCCATGCGGTGGCCGCGACATTAGGGTTGTCCGCGTTGCTGGCCTCGTCGGCGGCCGCGTTCAGCGTGGTTAAGTACGCGGGCGCGGCCTACCTGATCTACCTCGGAGTGAAGGCATTTCGAAGCCGGCCAGCCGGGGAGTCCGGGCCAGAGGTCCCAGTGCAGTCGCTCTGGCAAGTGTTCCGCGAAGGCTGGATCGTCGCGGTACTGAACCCGAAGACCGCCCTGTTCTTCCTCGCCTTCATGCCGCAGTTCGTGGATCCGGCGCGCGGGCCGGTGGCGCTGCAACTGATGGTCCTCGGCCTCCTGCTAGTGGTTATCGCGGCGGCCAGCGATACCAGCTATGCGCTGCTCACCGGCAGCGTGAGCGGCTGGCTGCGGAGCCGGGCGCACCTGCTCCGGCGGGGCAGACTGGTGACCGGTGGCGCCTACATCACGCTCGGTGTCGCGGCTGCCGTCGCAGGTGAACGGCCGAAATCGGTCTGATTACCGGACGAAACGGACCGAGTCAGTTCTTCCGCACGCCGAGGTGGACACTGCGCGCGTCCAGCCAGAACAGGTCTGTCCGGTGACCCAGCCATGCCGAATCGGATGGGTCCAACAGGCGGTCCCACACCGCGAGATCAGCGGGGTCGAGGAAGCCGGTTGGGCGTAATCGGTCAACCCACCTGGTGAAACGATCGGTCACCCGCTGGACGTCGCGCGTACCGAGCGGGCTTGGGACCTCGCGCAGGAATGTCCTGGTAGTGACCTCAGTGAGTCCGGCCCGGCGTAGCGCCTCTGTCCAGCCGTACGGCATCCGGGTAGAGCCGGGCAGCTCGTCTCGCATGCGAGTGAACCAGCGGTCGTTGGCCGCCTCCAGCCGCAGTTCCAGACCGGGGGCGCCGACACCGAGATCCCACGGCAGGTGCCGCGCAGGCAAGCCGTCTTCGGCAAGGGCGAGTCGGCCGCCGGGTACCAGCAGGCTCGCTAGCGCGTCGACCGCGGCCTGCTGGTCGCCTAGGTGATGAACGGAGGCGGACGCCCAGATCAGGTCGGCCGGTGCCGCCAAGGCCTCGCGGATCGATTCGACGCCATCGCCCAGGTCTGCCGGCACGAGCGCCACCTGGGCGAGCTCCTTCGTTGCCGCTGCCGTCACCTGGTCGCGCACGGCTGCGAGCACTTCCTGCTCGGAGTCGACGGCGACGACCTGCCCTGAGCGATCGATCACGGCGGCGAGCGCGAGCGTCATTCCGCCGCCTCCGCAACCGACGTCGACCGCGACGCGATCGCTCGGCCGGAGCAGCCACGCTCCCAGCTCCTCGTACCATGGCCGGTCGTCGCGGGCCATCTCCACCAGGCCGGCTACCTTCTCGGCCCAGTGCACCACGTAAGGATCGGTCTGCTCGGTCACGACGTTCACGCTACCCGCGCCGGTCCAAGATCCCGCGGCCGGCTCAGTGGGCTCCTCAGGTGGCGGATGCAAGCGGGCATCGATGCTCGATCGTCTTCCATGGCGCCGCCCTGGCCGGCACCTCAGCCACGAGCGGACGAGTCGGCCTGTAAGCCGGATTCTGTGCGCCCCGAAGGGCCGGCGACCATCTATCTAGGACCGTCGTTACCGACGACCTCTAGCGGTCTACCCGGGAGCTCGGGCGGGCCGCCCTCGAACGCTCCCTGTCTGACCTTGCTCCGGGTGGGGTTTACCGAGCCGCCCAAGTCACCTCGAGCGCTGGTGGTCTCTTACACCGCCGTTTCACCCTTACCGGTAGCCGAAGCCACCGGCGGTTTGTTTTCTGTGGCACTTTCCCGCGGGTCACCCCGGGTGGCCGTTAGCCACCACCCTGCCCTGTGGAGTC
>DASTNZ010000006.1:0-3263 GCA_035762665.1 Jiangellaceae bacterium
CCAGGTCCTCACCTGGCTGGGCGTTTCAAGGTCACCGGAGGAGAGGCCGGATCGGTTGGTCGAGCTCAGCTCTTCCAACCCGCTGCTGAGGACGGCCTTGCAGGAATTGCGGTCTGACGGTATCAGTAACGCCACCGCCGATGCCCTGATCAGCGCACAGGTCGATGACTTCGATCTCTCCGAGTTCCTTAGCCTGGTGGTGCGGGAGTTGGAAGGTAGGCAACTGTTCGGTCTTGCGCTCTCACTGGTCGACTACATTGACCGGCGCGGCGTCGGCCAGGAGGCACTCGACTATTGCCTGCAGCCCGGCCGGCTGACGGAGCCGCAGGCGTTTCACGTAGGCGCGCGGATGCAATCCGTCAACACACCTGAAGCGCTCGTGTGGTGTCATTCCCGGTTGACGTCGATGATCAGGAGCGACCCGGCCTACCACTCCTTCCTGGTCAAGCACACGAATGTGGTCTTGGACCGATGCTTCGACGAAATGGCGGCCTACCTGCTGCAGCCGAACCGCGGCCCGGCCCGTTACAACGTCGACTCGTTCGAGATCGTTCTCAGCCACTCGGACCACGCCGGCCCGTTCGCGCTTCGATGGATCGAGTGGATCAATGACGGTTACTTCGATCGGGAGCATCGGGACGGTGGCGAGTCGGCTCGTGTCCTTTACCTCATTCTGAACAAGTATTGGGGTGCACCAGCCTTCAAGGAGATCGTCGAGGCTATTCACACTCGCGTCCACCTGTTGCTGAAGTCCGGCTCGAATGACCGAGTACGAGATGGCCTCTATCATCTGGTTGCGATGGTCGACGCGAAATACCGCGGCGTCGAACGTGTGCTGACCGAAACGGTGCCTCGTATCTACGAGCTACCCGCCGACCAACGATTGCTCCTGGGCCGGATAACTGCCGCTCTTCAGGCGGTAGTTGCCTATCACGAGAATCCCTCGGATGCGACGCTCAAGCTAGTGAATGATTGCTACCACGAAGTCATGGACGCGGACCGGACTGGGATCACAGGCCACTGGAAGGTGACCGACTAACCGCATTCGGATAGATCCCTTTCCCGACGTTGGAGTGCCTGTTGGGATCCGGGTCAGTGCCGCGCTCCGCTCCTGGCCACCGTCAACGCCGCTGTTCGGCCGGCGACGGGTGATGTCTGTCGGGCGGGTAGCTGCAGCTGGCCGGACCCGAGGCAACCGGGACACGATCACACCTGCAAATATTGCGGCCGAGTTCGGTGAAGGCGACCCGCAACGCACAGAACACCGCGCCCAGTGGGGATGGCGTCAGTGTGCGGCGGACGGACCGCTGTTGGTGGGTGTCAGCCCCGACTTGGGCCACGATCCCGCGTCTGGCGATCTTGAAGTCGTCTGACCAGCCAGTATGCGCCTCGCAGCGATGGAAACTGCGCACTAATTGCCGCCTTCAGCGGCTACCTCGGCGCTTGTCAGCGTCATGAAGACGCCGAATTCAACCGCGCCAGCGCGCCATCGACACCACTTGCCGGGCCTCACCCCGGCGGATCTTGAAACACGCGGACCGGACGAGAGCCCGTCTACCCCTCGCAAGCAGACACGCCGGTTCGAGTCGCGGAGATTCCGTCGACCGGCCTGCGGACCTGCGTCGACGCGCCGGTCGGCGACTCACGCTTGCGCACCAATTTGGCCCAACTCGGGTCACACCTGCAAATATTGCGGCCGAGTTCGGTGAAGGCGACCCGCGAGTCGGTCGACGACGGCTGCTGCGAGGCGGGGGTCGGTGAAGGTGGCGCCCCATTCGGAGAACGGTGCGTTGGAGGCGCAGGCGATGGAGGCGCGTTCTTCGCGGGCGGTGATGATTGGAACAGCAGTTCTGCGCCGCGTGGGTCGAGGTGGACGTAGCCGATCTCGTCGAGGCAGAGCAGGTCCAGGCATAGCGGCCCACGACGTGGGAGAGTTCTTTGTCGTCGGCGGCTTCGACTAGTTCGTTGACCAGGGCTGCGGTGGTGACGTAGCGGACGCGTCTGCCTTGTTCGGCGGCGGCGGTGCCCAGTGCGATCAACAGGATGCTTCTATGTCAATGCAGCTGAGCAGGTCCCGGGCGGCACCCCGCGCAGCGAATTGCCGGGTGCGGGCTACCACCATCCCTGACGCTTGGTCCACCGCAGCAAGAGGCCGCTGATGATGGCCATCAGCGCCAGCACGAGGCTCAGCAGGACGACGTGCGTCTGCTCATTGACGATGACGTTCATACCAACGATCGACGCGATCGCGGTGACCGGCAGAGTCACCGCAGCGAGCACCGCGAGACGCTCCATCGCCACGGTCATCTTCGTGGTGACTCTGGTCTGGTACAGGTCGATGACCCCGACCAGGAACTCCTTCTCGCCGTCACCAACGTTCTTGACCCTGTCGAACTGATCGACGAGGTCGTCGACCCACGGCCGAGCCTCGTCCGGGAGCACGCCCGCCAGCGCGGACATGCGGCCGTAGACCTCGCAGCTCTGCGCGGCCATCGTGCGCACGGTGATCAACTCGTGTCGGACGAGAAACATCTCCTCGAGCAGCGGCTCGGGGTTTCGGAGCCGGTCCGTCATGACCCGGTGTTCGATCAAAGCGATTCGCTTGGCGATGGCGCCGATCAGGGCACGCTCCCGGCGAACCATCGCCGAGACGATGGCGTAGGAGAGTTCTGCGGGCGATCCTGGGCGGAACCGGCCCAGCTCCACCCGGCGTAGGACGCCGCGTGTGTTCTCCAACGCGGCCTCCAGTGGCACCGCCGGGTTGATCGGGCCGTGCACCGTGACCAGGTAGCGCCGGCCGATGAACTGGTCCAACTCCAAGAGGTGGACATGGCCGGCCTGCCTGACTTCGGGACTGTGCAACACCACGAACACGTGCTCCGGATAACCATGCACGCTGGGCGTGTGGTTGCGTTCCTGACAGGCGCGCACCGCTATCGGGTGGAAGCCGAGAATATCGCCGAGCACCCTGTCCGCCTCGGCGGCCCACCGTGGCACGTCGACCCAGGCGAAACCATCGTCCCGATCCAACAGCGACTTCAGATCCTCGACTCCGTGCTGCTCGATGGCGGACGCGGTGAGGAACCTGACGTCCACCGGCATCACTCTCCTTCCGCGGACCGAGCTGAGGTACGGACTGACCCGCCGCGCTTCGGGTCCAATGGTCGGCGGCCGACCGCTCGTCTCGGTCGCGTGTACGCGCGTTTCTGACCGATCCCGATCAACCATCGATCTTGCTCGTAACACGATTGTCGCAGAGGCGC
>DASTNZ010000007.1:0-3653 GCA_035762665.1 Jiangellaceae bacterium
CCTGCTGCTCAAACCGGGTCAGGCCGAGCCTTCGGGTGCGGGTGAACTCGCCGCCGTCGCGATCCAGGATCACCCACAGCGCCACAGGCCAGGTCTTGGACCGGAACGGCCAGTTCGCAGTCTCCAAGGCGGCCGGCCACACACACTCGAGCAGATCGCGGATCTGTCGGACCTGGGCGCCGGCCTCGACGATCAGCCGCTCCCGCCGGGCGCCCAGGTGCCGCAGCCGTCCCCAGGTCTCCTCGACCGGTTCAGGGACGTAGCAGCGCAGCTGTGCAGTCAGCCGGGCGATCAGCACCGCATCCTTGTCATCGGTCTTGTCAAACGTCAGGTCCTCGGCGCGGCGGGCCCCACGAGATCACCATCGGCTGCACACACACGAACGGCATGCCCCGGTCCACAGCGAGCTGGCCGAGCACCCGCCACCGGTGCCCGGTCGGCTCACACGCCACCGTCACCCCGGCCCATCCCTTGGCCGTGGCACGCTGCACAGCCCAGTCCAACGCCGTCCCAAGGTCCCAGGCCCGGCAGCGGAACGTCTTGCGGGCCAGCACCTTGGAGTCGTGATCGGTGACCACGACCACCTGCTTGCGATCGGCCAGGTCGACCGCGACGATCGCGTTGGTCAACGGCACCAACTCTCGCAGCCGCGCAAGCCTGACGTTCCGGTTCCGATCACCCCGGCTCACGCCACCACCGTGGGTCACGAACGTCCTCCTGTCTGCGATCGGACACCAAGCCCGACAAGCGCAGCAGGGGACGTTCCTACGTCCAGGCCCAGCGCGCAGAACGTGTTTCTATGCCGCTAATGCGCTGGTGATTGGCGACGCGGCCCGGTCCTGTGCCCATTGGTCACGTCTTGAGCGCATCTTGGTACACCTCAGCGAGGTGTGGGCGACCCGACTGCAGGCGGAGCTCGGCCATGCGAACGACGTCGGGCAATGCGTGGCCCGCGCCATCGACGACGGCGAGCGAGGCGTGCGGTAGTGGTCTACGAGGTCTGCAGTGGCCGCGTACCCGACCGTCGAGTCCAGCCGTCCCGCCACGACCAAGGTCGGACCCGTGTACGCCGGCTCCTGATCAGAAGAGGGCCGCCTGGAGCATGTCGTAGTTGCGGACATACCAGGCACGCGTCCGTGCCGCGCGTTCACCCGCGCCCCGGGTCCAGTAGTCGGCAAAGCCGGGGTTACCGAGCTCGGCCCCGCTGCGCACGATCTCGTAGAGCCAGTCGTGGTTGGCCCGCACGGCGTCCACCAGCTGTCGGCGCAACGGCGCCTCGGGTCCGTACGCGTCGACGAACAGGCGGAACCGGCCCAGCGCCCTTCCACGTCGGGCGTCGGTGATGTCGTCGTCGGCCCGCAGCGGCGCCCACAGGCGGGCGGCAGCGGCGATGTCCCACAGCCTCGAACCCGGGCTGGAGAGGTCGAAGTCGATGAGCGCGACGGCGGTGCGGTCGCGGAAGACGACGTTGTCCAGGTTGGGGTCGTTGTGGCTGACGAGCTCTCTGCCGAACCGGGGCGGCGGAGCGGAGGGCCACTCGTAGGGTGTCGGGTCGAAGGTCGCGACGGCGTCGTGGTAGCGCCGCAGCAGGCTCGCGACGCTGATCAGCGCTTCGTCGGTGAGCGCCCAGCTGGGGTACGGCGGTATGACGGCGTCGCCGGGGATGTAGGACAGGACCTCTCGGTCCAGCGCGTCGATACCCAGGAAGCGCGGCGCCCCGTCGAACCCGACGTCGCTCAAGTGCTCTAATAGTGCGCGGGTCGCCTGGGTCGTGGGGCGCTGCGGCCGACGTACCGTGTCACCGGACCGGACGACCAGGCCCCGGTTGGCGAACCCTCCGAGCAGCTCTACCTCCGGTCGATCTTGGCTCACGACCTGTCTCCAATCGGCTCGGGGCTGCGACCCCCTGGCCTTTGTCGCGTCAGTCCCCGGCTAGCAGGGCGCGCGCGAGCGAGCTGTGAGTCACGATGCTCGTGACGTACCCGCCTCGCATAGCGGCCAGTACCGCTGGCGCCTTCGCAATGCCGTACGGGATGCCGATGACCTCGTTGATCGCGCGCATCTCCTCGGCGTTGATCGCGATTATGCGGTCGTTGAGCGCCGTTTGTACCGGCGTCCCGTCGTCCTTCAGGAACACACCGCTCACCTCAGCGCAGACGCCTTGTTTCGCCAACCGACGCCTGACCTTCTCCTCGGCCGCGTCGTACAGCGTCGACTGCCCGGGTGCCCACGCGCCGATCCCCGCCACCGCCTTGGTGACCGAGCCGATCTTCGCGAAGGCCTGGGCCGCGTCCGGTTGCTGCCGGAGCGCGCGCGCAGTCGAGGCGTCAGCCACGATAAACGGCGCGAAGAAGAAGTAGGCGGGCCCGCCGGAGATGCGGGCGACCTCCCGCACCAGATCGATGGAGCTGTCGTCACCGTCGGGCCGGGACAGGGCCCCGGTGAGCTGTACCACAGGGATGGCCGGCAGCCTGTTGAGCTGGGCCGTCATCGCGCTCACCGAGCGCGCCCAGGCCAGCCCGAGGACGTCGTCGGCCGTCACGATCTCCCCCAGCAGCTCGGCGGCGGCCCGGCCCAGGTGCTCACGCAGCGACACCGCGTCGTCGTCAGGGGTATCCACGACGATGGCGTGGCGCAGCCCGTAGGCGTCCTGCAGGCGTGCGGACAGGTCGACGTCGACGACCCCTGGATAGCCGATCTCGATGCGCACGAGACCCATGGACCGGGCAAGAGTCAACAGGCGCGCCACCTTGAACCGACTCATCCCGAACTCGTTGGCGATCTCGATTCTGGACTTGCCGTCGATAAAGTATCGCCGGGCGACAGCTGCGGTGAGGACCAGCGAAGCAGGTCCGGCGACCCGGTCCATCGTCATCGGCGCTCTCCTGGCGCTCACATGAGCACGTTTGGTCTCATTATGGTACAGCCTCTTGACGTGGGGTGTGACGCTCACCACAATGCGAGCATATGAGATGGCGGACGCTCATCTGAGCGCTTGAATTACGACCCGGATCTGGGAGGCCGCAGTGGCTCGACGATTCGCTGCTGGACGATTCGCTGCCCTGACTGCCTCTCTGGCGTCTGCACGCACGAGAACGATTGGCGCTCAAGCGAGCGCCGGCTGGGCGGCGGTCCGGAGGACTGTCGCGGCGTTGGAGGAGGATCCATGCTCTGCAGGTACTCCAGAACAATGAGCCGGGCTTGGGCGCTCGCTGCGGCGGGCGCGCTAGGGCTCACGGCGTGCGCCGGCGCCGGCGGTGGTGGTGATGGCGGCGGTGAGGAAGGCGGCGAGACGACCATCACGGTTGCGACCGTCGCGAATCCGGCGATGCAAGACATCGAGAAGCTGCTTCCACACTTCGAGGAAGACAACCCAGATGTCACGGTGAAGATCGTTACCCTTCCCGAGAACGAACTCCGAGACAAGGTGACCCAGGACATTGCCACCCAGGCAGGGCAGTATGACGTCGTCACCATCGGCACCTACGAGGTGCCCATCTGGGCCGAGAACGAGTGGCTGACGAATCTCGACGACGACGCGAGCCAGGGTGATTACGACGTCGACGACCTCCTGCCACCGGTCCGCGACGCACTGACCTTCGACGGATCGTTGTACGCGGTGCCGTTCTACGGCGAGTCGTCATTCCTCATGT
>DASTNZ010000008.1:0-6987 GCA_035762665.1 Jiangellaceae bacterium
AACCGGCTGGCCGAGCCGCTGCCAGGCCTCCTCGGGCGCGACCTGCTCGCGCCGGCTGACGACCCACCAGATGTTGCCGAACGGGTCGCGCACCCGCCCGCCTCGATCGCCCCACGCGCTGTCCGCGGCCGGGGTTATGACACGCGCGCCGGCGGTCACGGCAGCTGCCATAGCCGCGTCGGCGTCGGCCACGAACACCCGCAGCAGGGACGGCATCACCGGCCACTCCGGGCGGCGGTCGAAGGCCAGCACCACCGTGTTGCCGACTCGGATCTCGCCGTGACCGATGCTGCCGTCCTCCACGGCCACGCGTGCGAGCTCCTGGCCGCCGAACGCCGCGGTTACGAAGTCGAGGAATGCTCCGGTGTCGTCGGTAACCACCCACGGGGCGACGTCGGTGTAGCCCTCTGGCGCTGTGCTGCTCATGTCCTTCTCCTCCTGTTGGTGGCGCTTCGACCACAAGATATCGGCCATATAGGACGGATCCTGTCCCCGTCGGTACCGCACACTGGAGACATGCCGGACACAACTTCGCGCCTGCTGTCACTGCTGTCACTCCTGCAGACGGCGCGTTCATGGTCCGGCGGGGAACTCGCCGAGCGGCTGGGCGTCACGCGACGGACCGTCCGGCGTGACGTCGAGCGCCTGCGCCATCTGGGCTACGAGGTCGACGCGGCACAGGGTCCGACGGGCGGGTACCGGCTAGCGGCCGGCAGAACGCTGCCGCCGCTGCTGATCCAGGACGACGAGGCCCTGGCCATCGCCATCGGGCTCCGGGTGGCCGCGAAGCTGGCGCTGGCCGATCTCGACGACGCATCTGTCCGCGCACTCGCCAAGGTCCAGCAGGTGCTGCCGCCACGGCTGCGGCACCGGGTGCGGTCGCTGTCGGCGGCCACGTCGATCTGGCTGTCCGTGCAGGGGCCGCCCGTGGACACCGACGTCCTGACCACGGTCGGCCTGGCTGCCGCGCACCACGAACGGGTCCGCCTGACCTACTCTGGGCGCGACGGCCACGTCCATCATCGGCACGTCGAGCCAGTGCAGCTCGTGGCCGCGAATCGCCGGTGGTACCTAGTGGCCTTCGACCTGGACCGGGACGACTGGCGCACCTTCCGAGTCGACCGGATCAACTCACCGATCCCGACCGGCGCACGGGCGGTGCATCGCGAGGCACCCGGCGGCAACCTCCGCGCCTACCTCGAAATGGCGCGTGCCCAGATGGCGCCGACCTACCGCGCCGATGTCTCGTTGCACCTCCCGGTGCGGGAGGCCAGGACACTGCTCACCGACGTCCTGGCCGACAGCACGCTCACCGCGGAGAGCGAGGAACGCTGCCGGTGGGTGAGCCACTCCGACACGCTCGACTGGCTAACGCTGTCGATCCTGCGGCTGGGCTGTGAGTTCGACGTTCACGGACCACCGGAGCTCGTCGAACACCTGCATGCCATCACACACCGGCTCGGCCGGAGCCTCCAGATGACTTGATCCCAGTTGGCCCACCCAGTTGGCACGCAGGAGCAGTCGCTCATGCGCCTGATGTACGGGGTCCGGTCTGGGATCGTGACGAGGTCCAGCGGCTGATGGGTCGGCCAGTTTGCTCGCCCAGCCCGCGCACCGACCTAGGTGGACATCCCAGACTGTCCAGGGACGTGAGCCGCACCTCATGTCCGATTCAAATGGTGGCTTGGCAAAGGACCTGGGACACAATGAGACTGCAACTGAGACTAATAAGGCAGCCGCACTTCGAGACATGATCTTGGAAGGGGTCAGGCGCGGGGATGTCACGGGGTTCGGCGTATCAGCTTGTGCGAGGCAGCGGCCGGTGAGTTGGCCCAGGAGTACCGGGATGAGCTGATGGGCGCGTCGGGGCGGTTTTCGCCCGGCGGGAGTCGCGGGTGCAGGCGGGTAAATATGTTCAGGCGCTGAGCGTCGAGGTGCCGCGGAAGAACGGCTGGCAGATCGCGGAATGGGCGGTGATGCCACCCCAGACAAGACGCAGCGGCTGCTGAACCATGCGGTGTGGGACGAGCACGCGGCGATGGGCATCGTGGCCGCATTCGTCGCTGCGCACCTGGGCGTGGACAACGATCCGCACGCGGTGGTGGTGCTGGACGAGTCCGGTCAGGAGAAAAAGGGGCGAACACACCGCCGGGGTCAAGCGCCAATACGTCGGCTGCGCCGGCCGGGTGTCCAACGCGGTCAACGTGGTGTACGCCACCCCCGACGACAAGCCACCCGCCGACCCCGGACTCATCCCACTGACCGTCGCCGAGATCAAACGCCTGGCCAACCTGGTCACCCGGACCGGCCGCGCACTCGCCCACCACCGGCGATGGTCGTGGTGGCGCCGTCGCCACCAAGCCCGCGCCCGCTGGTTCCACCACCGCACCCGGCTACGCCGCAGCCTCCAACCACCACGAAAATGACCTGACCTCTGACCGGCACATCGGATCGGAAGGCCCATCGTCGCGGTCCTACGCGATCGACACCAGCCCAGGCGGGGCCTGACACAGGTACCCGCCCGGCGGCTAACCGAGACGCAGAACGGTTTCCTCGATTTCGGTGCCCCGCGCGTTTGGTACGAAATCTCTGTGCCGATGATCGCGAAGCCCGCCCGCTGCAGGACCCTGAGCGATCCGACGTTGTCGCTGGCGGCGCGAGCATACACAGGCCGGTCCGAAACCGTGTCGAGGAACAGAGCAAGCGCTTGGCTGGCGACGCCTTGTCCCCAGACAGAGCGGTCGACCCAATAGGTGACCTCGGTGTCGCCCTCCCTAACAAAGCTGGCGATGCTGCCCACCAGGCGTCCACCACGGATCACCGCGCGCATCGTGCCGTCGGGAGAGGTCCTCACCTTCGACATGTGGGCGGCGAAAGCTTCACGGTCGTTGGGGTCCTTGGCAGTAAAAGCGGCCATCCAGACCGACTCGGGGTCACGCATCTGGGCGAACAGCGCGTCAAGGTCAGAATCATCGATCGGCCGCAGTGCCACCTCCGCCACCGGGGTGTCCTCCCTCACCTTGCTCCGCCCCGGCCTACGGGACGATCTGGCTCGCGTTGTTCGCCTGAGCCCTGTCCTCGACCGGCTCGTGCGACTATCGACGCTTCACCACACAGGGCTACCCTCAGCTGCCCACGCGGCCAATCAATTCAGTCTGGCCGCTGACACAAGATCTCGAAGTGCGGCTGCCGTACCAGAAAGTAACTACAAGGCTCAGAAAGCCCCGTAGATGATCACTGGCAGGATCGACCGGACCGGCGAAACCGCAGGTCAATGGCGGAGGCGGCGGTGTTCTGGTTCAGGACATAGGAAACCCATTTCTCAAGACATCGGAAACGGTGCGTCGGGACATAGGCAACCCGGCCTGGCAGTCACGGTCCGAGTGTGTCGAAAGCTTGTGATCACCGCTGTGTCGTCTGGTCAGTCCCAGTCCGAGGTCGCCTCCCGCTACAGGGTGTCCAAGGGCTGGGTCTCGAGCGACACTATGGGCTGGACGCAGCCGCCCGCGATGTTGAAGCCTGGCAGCAGCATGAGTGGCGGCTGCTGAGCATCCTGGACGCCGATTACCCGGACTTCAGCTACGTGTTCCCTGACCCGGCAGCGCGACGCCGGGCCTTGCGGCAGTTCATGGTCGCGACAGCCCGAGACGCCGCGATCTACGGTCATCCGTTGACGCTTACGATGGCCAAGGAATTCTGGGTGTCGCGCTCTGGATGCCGCCCGGGACCTTCCCGCCGTCGGCCTGGCGGAAAGCCCGGATGGCCCCGGCGCTGCTGCGAGTTGCGTTTGCCGCGCCACGCCCGTTCCGCAGGCATATGAACGTCGGTACCGCGCTGATAAATGCGTACCCGACGGTCGGTTCGTGGTATCTGCAGACCTTGGGAGTTCATCCATAGGCGCAACGCCGCGGCGTCGGAACGCGACTCGTCGAACCCACTCTTGCCCTGGCCGACGAAGCCGGCCTGCCCTGCTACCTCCAGACGTCGAATCCGGCCAACGTCGCGTACTACGAGCGGTTTGGATTCGAGGTCGTTCAGCCCACCATTGAGACCGCTCCGGGCGGTCACACGTACATCGGGATGCTGCGGCCGGCGAAATGACTTGGTTCACTTAGCTGTCCGCGATTCAAGGACGTCCAGATAGTGCGGGTTGTACATCAGGCCGAGGATGTTTCCGAACGGATCAACCACAGAGGCGGTGATCCAGCCGGATTCACGATGAACGATCGGCTGATACTCCGTCGCCCCCATGGACATGAGTCTCTCGACGGCCGCCGCCACGTCGTCGACGTGCCAGTACATGACCACACCACCGGGTCCACTGGCCGCGCCCTCCGGGGCGTAGCGCCGGTCGATGATGCCCAGCTCGGCCTGGTAGTCGCCGAGGCGGAATTCGACGTAGGCCGACGGGCCTTCCTCTGGGCGGACGAAGTATGGCTCGAGGCCCAGCAGCTCGACGTACCACTTCGTGGCGGCCTCCATGTCGTCAGCCCAGTAGCTGATGGTGGCGAACCCTCGCAACATTGGTAGTTCCCTTCGTTCGTTCGGGCGAGTGACACCGACCATCCTGACGGTTAAAGTGCTCACCAACTGAGCACTTTGTTTGAGAAGATGGGGACATGCGCGCCGACCGCCTCGTTGCCGCCTTGCTGCTCATGCAGGCCCGCGGGCGGGTGACCGCTGCGGAGCTGGCCGATGAGCTCGAGGTATCTGTTGCCACTGCTCGCCGAGATCTGGAGGCGCTGTCCGCAGCCGGCATCCCGGTCTACCCACAGCCGGGCCGCGGCGGGGGGTGGTCGCTGGTTGGCGGCGCCCGCACGGACCTAAGTGGCCTGTCCGCCACCGAGGCGCAGGCGCTGTTCCTGCTCCTCGGCCCGGCGGCCGCCGCCTCGGACGACGTCAAGGCCGCACTCCGGAAGCTCGTGCGGGCGCTGCCGAAGCCCTTTCGAGCCGACGCCGAGGCGGCCGCCGATGCCATGATGATCGATCCCACCCGGTGGGGTGAACGCGATCGCGATCGGCCCGAGCTGGTCGACCTGCTGCAGGCCGCGGTGGTTCGCCGGCGGAAGGTCCGCCTGACGTACACAAGCCGGTCGCGCGAGCGGACGGAGCGGCTGGTGGATCCGTGGGGCATGGTCGACAAGGACGACATCTGGTACCTCGTCGCCGGGACCGAACGAGGCCAGCGAACGTTCCGCGTCGACCGGATCGCCGAGGCGGAGCCGACCGAGCAGCCCGCCGAGCGGCCGGACGAGTTCGCGCTCGCCACCGCGTGGCAGCAGATCGTCCGCGAGGTGGAACAGCGCCGGTCACAGACGTGGGCCACCGTGGTCATCGAGGCCAGGTTCGTGCCGATCCTGCGAGACCACTTCGGCCGGCATTGCCACAGCGACGGCGAACACGCCGATGGGCGCGCGCGGGTTCGCCTGGCCGCACCGACCTCGCTGGACATCGCCAGGAACCTTGCCGGCTGGGGTGCCATGGTCGAGGTGGTCGAGCCGCAATCCGTCAAGGCGGAACTCGCGCGCATCGGTGCCGAGTTGGCTGAGCGGTATGCCGCCGGCCAATGAGGCGCGGCCGCTAGTGTTGCGCGCGGTCCGCAACGCAGCCCACGTCGCCACCGCGACCGGCGTTGCGATGGAGCGTGGGCTGGTCGACGATGTGCTGGTGGCCGCGTGGATGGTGCTGCGCCGGCACGGCGATAAGGTTCTCGCGGCGGCGTGTCCGTGGGCGTACCTGATGAGCTCGGCGCAGAAACAGGTCCTCGACGAGATCCGGGCTCACCAGCTGCTCACCAACACCGCCTCGATCCGCGGCCGCGCCCGCGAGGTCTTGCCTAGCATCGTCCGTCCGGTCGGCGCCACGGCAAGCGACCTCGCTACCGCGCTCCGCCACGAGCCATCGGGCACGCGGCTGACCGGCGTCTCGTCGGTCGCGATCCTGCAGCGGTGCGCTGAGCCGGGTTTAGCATCGGATTGTGCCGCTCCGGAGAAGCTTCGCGCGGTTCAACCGCAGGTTCGCGAACCCGGTCGTGCGCCTGGTCGCGGGCCGATTGCCGCCGTTGGGTCTGGTCAGGCACTGCGGCCGGAGGACGGGACGTTCCTACGCGACCCCGGTACTGGCGTTTGGCACTTCCGGCGGTCTGGTGATCGCGCTGGTGTACGGCGCGCGGTCGGACTGGGTGAAGAACGTCGTGACCGCGGGACGCGCAGAGGTGGTGCGGTTCGGCAAGGCACGCGAGTACAGCGAACCTCGTCTCGCGGCCGCCGACGAAGGACTCCGGCTCGTTCCAGCGATCCTCCGCCCTGCGCTACGCCTGGTCGGAGTGCACGACTGCCTGGTGATGAAGGAGCTTCCTCGCGGATAGCCTGGGCCGAGTCGGTGCGGATCAGTCGAGGATCCACTCCTTCAGCGATCGGCTCTCGACCAAGTCACGCGTCACGAACGGGTCGTTGGCCACCAGTTGCTCGGCCTTCTGAAGGGACTCCGCTTCGAACGTGATCAGGCCCGGTAGAGCGAGATCTCGCCAGTACTCGGCGTGCTGCGGGGCGACCTCTTGCACTCGCTCGGGCTCGTTCCTCATGTAGTACAGGTGCACGGATCGCATGACGCTTCCTCGTCGAGAGTGAGGTCAGTCCCGGCGGTGTCGAGCTGTCCGCTCGCTGGCTCGGATGGGATGTGCCAGTCGGGAGTTGCCATGCCGATCAGGTGCCCCGGCTTCAACAGAAGCTGGGCGGGTGCAAGGCCAACATCGGCAGTGCCGCGACCCACTCCCCTATTCGCCGCGCTGTTGATGTGCGGCCGGAGTCGTGATCGGTTGTGTGAGCAGGAGACGGGCGTGTGCCGATCCGCCGGCAATCCGGCCGACAGTTCACGACGCGTGGACGTGATGGGCTGCATGTGGCGCCGAGTACAAGCGGAACCGAAGCAGCATGACGGCGACCATCACCGGGCATGCCAGGCTGGTCTGGATCTCAATGAGGCTGC
>DASTNZ010000009.1:0-2683 GCA_035762665.1 Jiangellaceae bacterium
CGGTGAACGACGACGCCGCCGCCCGCATGCACGAGTAAGCGGTGTGGCGGTAGGGAGCGGGCGCCGGCTACGCAGCGGAGCCCTATTCGCCGGCGGCCTCGCGGGCATCGCCTACGAGACGCTGGCCCAAGCGGGCGAGCGACCCACCCTGCTGATCCTGTTCGCCGCGATGATCGGGCTGCCCGCCTTCCTACAGATTGACGAGAACCGCAAGGAGAAGGCGGCCGAGGACAAGGAGAAGGCGGAAGCGAAGGACGGCGGGGAGGGGTGATGATCGCCGGGAAGCTGCGGGCGGTCGTGGCGTCGGTCGCGTTCTACCCGGTGACGCTGGTGTACCTCGCCGCCTCGATGACCACTGTTGCGGTGGTCGGTGGGGTGGTTCGCCTCGACGTCGGGCTTCTGCTGCTCGGGCTCGCGTCCGTGCTGGTCATCCTCATCTCTATGCGTCGAGAGGTGGGCACCGTGCATCACCTGGTCAACGCCCAACACGACGCACTGCTGGCAAAGATCGGCGCGATGGCGCTGCGCATCGATCAACTGCTGGACACGCTCACTGAGGCCGGGGTGGCGATCCCGGCCGACAGCCAGGGAGTGGATCGTGACCGAGCCCCCCATTGACCGTGGACCGGCGGGGGAGGCGGGGGTCGCCGGCCGGCAGGGTGAGGCGGGTGTGGCAGGCCCCCAGGGTGAGGCGGGGCTGCGCGGACCGACCGGCATGGGTGCGGTGGGCGCGGCCGGACCGGTTGGGAAGCAGGGTACGCGCGGAACGTCCCTGTCGACCACGCAGGTGATCGTTGTCTTCCTGTTCGTGGTGGCCGCCTTCGTCGTGCTTTCGGTCCGCACCGAGGTGCAGCAGCGGCAGATCTCCCGCAACGCCGAGCGGATTGAACAGGTCTTCTACGAACAGTGCAAGATCCGCAATGTGGCGACCGAGCGACAGAACGCGCTGCTGGACGCCGCGATCGAAGCGGAGCGACGCAAGCCGAAACCAGACCCGAAACGGATTGCGGACCTCACGGCGTTCAAGGGGGCCACACCGGACTGCGGGCCGGCACCGTCTAGATAGCACGACCCGCCGGCCTAGACCCCGCTGGCGGGAGTAGTACCCCACCGGAAGGTGTGGATCCCCGTGTCACTCGAAGACTGGCAGGCCCTCGGCATCGTCGCCGGCGCTCTCGTCGCGGTGCTCATTGTCCTGGCCTGGACTGCGAGAGGAATGCGCCGGATGTGGCATCTGATGCGCAAGGCCAACCGCTGGCTCGACCAGGCACTCGGGGAGCCCCCCCGGGATGGACAGCCGGGAAGACCTTCGCTGATGCAGCGGGTGGAGGCCATCGAGACCCGCATGGGATCCATGGAGGCCAAGCTCACCGGGCATCTGGAGTGGCACAACGAGCCGAAGGGCAAACCGGCGCGCGGGCAGTCGACTAGATCGTCGGAGCAGTACAACGGCCCCGGCGTCGACCCGAGACGCTGATGGACTACGCCCACCTGTTCCGGCAAGCCATCGCCCGGCTGGAAGCCAACCCGTCCCTGCTCGGCGACGAGGCGCGGCAGATCCTCGCCGAGTGGATGGGCTGGAGCGCTGACGCGTTCGAGTCGGGCGACCAGGCAAGGCGCGCCATCGACGATCCCGAGATCCAGCCCGGCGTGAAACTGGCGCGATTGCTGGTGGGACATGCCGGACATTCCTGACGACGTGGAGTTGCCGGGCTGCGGCGGCAAGAAGCTGATCCGGCTGCTGCTGCGCTGCCTGATCCTGCTCATCCCAAGCGTGCCTCGGACCTGATGTTGGGAGACAGGTCAGGTCCGGGGCACTTCCTGTCTCCACTCTGTCTCCCACCGAAGGAGCAAGGTCATGAAGAGACCCCGCCCGGTTCTGATCCTGTTCGCGGTCAGCGCCGGTATCGCAGCGATCGTCGGCACGGCCGGCGCCACGGACGTCCTGCCGAAGCAGCTCGTCTCATGGCTGATCATCGCCGATGCGGTGTTGACCGCGGTCGGCGGCGTGCTCGTCCAGGATCTCGTGACGCCGCTGTCGGCGCCCATCTCGTCCGACGGCGTGCCGCTGGTGCCGGCCGACTCGACTCGCGCGACGACCGTTGACCGGTTGGTGCCCGCCGATTCCTTGCCTGCGCCGCGCAGGGTCACGCCGTGATCTGGATACGTTCAAGCTTCTGCGAGTCGAGTTCCTGCGTGGAGATGGCGTGGCGCAAGTCCAGCCGCAGCAGCGACACCGCGGCCTGCGTCGAGGTCGCCGTCCAGCCGGGCGAGATGTTCATCCGGGACAGCAAGGACCCGGACGGTCCGAGGTTGTGCTTCGGCGAGGACGCCGGGCGCGCGTTCCTGGACGGCGTACGCGCGGGAGAGTTCGACCGGTCCTAAACGTCCCAACCATTCCGACGTATCGCGGCTCTCGCTCTCCTACGGGAGGCGGGAGCCGCGATCTTGTCGTCTCAGCTCACGTCCGCGACTACGCAGCTCGGGGCCCGCGCCGATGAGATGCCGACGTACCGGTCGCCACGGACCGCCTCCCCCGGCGCCACGTCCTGGACGATCTGACCCGCGTCGCCGACCCGTGTCCCGTCGCTGTCCCGGATCTCGAACGAGATCCGGTAGCTCTGGGTGGTGCGGGTGGAGTTCACGACGATGTACTCGACGACAGCGGTGTAGCCACGGACCT
>DASTNZ010000010.1:0-2267 GCA_035762665.1 Jiangellaceae bacterium
TTGGTGATGCGGTGGCCCTCGCCGCGCGCCACGGCCTTCCCTGGTGCGGGATGCCGCGGGCGCAGGCAGCGGAGGCCAGCTTGCCTTGCGTTGGCGCCGTCTGCTTGTCGAGGGTCAGGCGACGAGGCTGATCGGCAGGAAGCCGAGTGCCTCAAGTCCCGGGCGCGCGCGAGAGGTCCCGCATCGAGGGCGTTCAGACCGCCTGAGGTGAGCGGAGCCGGCGTCGCCCGTCACTCGGCCGCCGTCCCGAAGTGCTGGCCAGGAAGCGGCATATCCAGATCCGCGGATCGCAGGCGATACACGTGGAGCCGCAGGTCGTAGTACTTGTCCGTCTCCCCAACCCATTCCATCCCGATCCGCCTCGCCATGGCGGCTGCCCGCGTGTTCGTGGGACGCACCACCGCGAACACCTCCTCCACGCCATCCTGGCCGAGTGCATAATGAGCGACCCTGTGCCCTGCCTCGCTGGCCAGGCCCCGGCCCCACATGTCCGGCGCCAACTGCACACCGATCTCCAGGTCCTCCCCGCCCGGCGGGAGATAGAGCAGCGCCACTCCGCCCACGACCCGTGCCTCCGTGGAATGCTCAATCGCCCACCGCCCGGCCGGAGCCGGCGCACGCGCATCCTCCAGAATCCACTGCTGGAGCAGCAGCCTCATCGCGCTCATGTCGGGCACGCGCTCCATCGCGGGGCTCAACCATCGAGCGACGTTGTCATCGCCGAATATCCGCAGAGCCGCCTCGGCGTCGTCCATTCGCCAGGGACGGAGCGTGAGCCTGTCGGTTTTCAGCACGTCAGTCACCGCTGGTCGCCTCCACCGAACCAGGACCGTTCCGCTAACACCATGGCACAGCGATCAGCGGTCCGTCATATGGGCTGCCTACCACCTGATTCGTGCGAGGCGTGCTCACCCTCGAGAAGCGGGCGATCAACGCCATGGGAACAGCGAGATGGCGGTACTAGGACTCCGCGCCCATGAACTAATACGAAGGCTGACGTCTCGTCCCGCCACAGAAGCACCCCCGGAGCAACCGCCACCCGGCCCGCGCTGTACCCCAGTACCGGCCCCGCCGGCTGCACCAGTCTGCAAGACACGTTGCGCCTGCGCCTTAGGACCTAGATCAGTAAGCACCTCCAGCGACTGCAGAAGCCACGGTCGAATGGCATCTGCGCAAAGTGTTCGCAAGCTCGTGATCAGCTCTCGCACGCAGCTTCCGGCGGCGCCGTCCGAGAAAACCGGCCTATCGCGAGCATCCAGCGTGACCCGGGGCACCGACCAGGGGGTCACCCGGGCGCGAGGGACGGTGCGCGGTGCGACGCTGATGCGCATCGACAGACAAGGAGATCGCCGATGAGCACGACCCGGGCGTCAGACCGCGTCACCGCGCTGTCCGACGAACGCGCGCTCGTGGAGACCGTCCTCGCGCTCGACGAGCACGGATTAAGCGTGAAGGTCGTCCACAACCCGAATGCGGCGCGCGAGGCGGCCTCGCCCGCATTCCCGAGGGTTTCTCCGTCATGACCAACACGTCAGTGACCCCGCCGGAGACCGGGATCGCCGACGTGAGCGACTACGCCCTGACCTGGGCCATGGGGAAGGCAACATCAACGGAAACCACCCGCAACCTACCAACGGTCGATCCATGACCGTTCGCTGCCAAGGACAACCAAGGAGCACTGTCATGAACAGCTCGAAGAGTGCACAGATAGCCGTCGACGCACGTGGCCGGCCACGGTGGTCCCGGCTTGCGCTATTAGTGGCGGTCGCCGGAGCGCTGTTGGCCTCGCTGGCCTTGGCGGGCGCCAATGCGAGTGACGCCAAGCCTGCCGTAAGGCCGACGATCGTCCTGGTCCATGGCGCGTGGGCAGATCCGTCAGGCTGGGATCAGGTCGTTCGGGAGCTCGGCAAGCACAAGTACCCGACGGTGGCACCGACGCTGGATCTGATGAGCGTCGAAGGGGACGTGGCGACGGTTCGGGCGGCTCTGGACGACATCCCAGGTGACAAGCTCCTCGTCGCGCACTCGTACGGCGGCTTCGTGATCTCCGGCGCGGCGGCCGACCGTACCGACGTCCTGGGCTTGGTCTACACGGCCGCGTTCGTCCCGGACGAGGGTGATTCGATCCTGAGCCTCGGTGAGGGATTTACGCCGCCAGCAGCGCTCCCCCACCTCGCGTTCACCGGAGAGTTCTTCAACTCGCCCGCCTACATCGCGCCGCCATTCTTCCAGCCGACCTTCGCCCAGGACCTTCCGGACGCGCAGGC
>DASTNZ010000011.1:0-7132 GCA_035762665.1 Jiangellaceae bacterium
CTGCCGTTCATCTAGCGGACCCGTGATGACCGTCATGCCGTTGGTCGGTGATCTAGGTTCGGTTGAACCAGGTCAACCAGCACGAGGTCGGATCACGCACGACATGAATCACTTGTCTCCCGAGTCCCTAGTCGACTGCCCCGCCACAGGAATGTCGTCACGCGTTGGTGCCATTTGAGGGTGAAGTTTGGCGAGCCTGACGGGCCCGGCGGTGGTCAAAGGTGGTAGTGGGGCAGCACGTCGAGTTGATCAGCCACAGGATGCGCCGCGCCGGTTGAGATTGCAGTTGAGCCGACCGGCATCCCTGTCATTGGCCAAAGCGCTGTTAGGTAAGTCGTCGAAGCCAGTGGTCGATGACGCGATGTGTATTGTCGCGGCGTAGCAGACCGGAGAGTTTGTCGTAGCGGGTGGCGAAGCTGCGGTGGTGTTTGAGCGCGTTTATGCCGCATTCGACGGCGTGCCGGTCCTTGTGTTTTTCCGCATCGAACGCGGGTGGTCGGCAACCGCGGCGGCCTCGAGCCTTGCGGTGGGCGGCTTGGTCGGTCGGGACCGGGATGGTCGCGCGGATGCCGTGCCCGGCCAGCCAGGCCCGGCCGCCGGGGTGCATCACTCGGATGCGCTCCAGCACGCCGATCATCTGCGTGAGTCGCCGGCCTGGCCCGGGGTGAGCAGGAAGGAGATCACGCCGCGGGGCTGGTCGACGGCCAGGTGACTCTCGGTCGACCAACACGCGGGAGCGGCCCAGCGCCTGGTGGTCGGGTTCTCCGGCAACCAGATTCACGCTGTCCCGCCTGGCCCGGGCGGCGTGCACGTGCGCCCGGGCAGTGGTCGAGTCCACTGACGCCTGCGGGGGTGTCTGATGGTCAGTGTACGAAGATCGATTCGTGAGTCGAGTGACACAACAGGCGCATCGGCTCCCGTCGTTCATGCAGGATCGCAGGTAGCAGCTGATGCGACCTAGACCCGACCGACCGCGCTCGCTGGGCGGCAGATGTGCGCGTTCCGCGTTGCCCTCCGAGCCTTTCGGAGAAGCTTCATACTGCTGTGAATGAACTCGAATGCGGACGAGTCCGTGGCCACGGCCATAGCATTGGAGAGGCGACTGCTGCAGCCAACGGTGCGTGCGTCACCCGCAGCCCTTGATGCCCTCCTCGATCCGGAGTTCCAAGAGATCGGCGCCTCCGGGCGGTTGTGGACCCGCGGCGACCTATCCAGGCGTTGACCCGTGACCAGCAAGACATCCCTACGCCGATCCGTGACGAAGTGATGGAGGGCCGTCGTCTCGCGGATCACCTCGTCCTCCTGACGTACGTATCCGATGAGTCCGGCCGCCGGGCACGCCTGACATCGCTGTGGCGGTTCGACGAGGTGGCTGGATGGCGACTCCCACACCACCAGGGGACGCTGATCGGTTGAACGGATCAGAACCCGCGCGACGGGAAGGACCGCGATCCGCGGCAGATGTGCATGTTTCCTGCACAGGGTAGCAATGCATAGGTGTGCAGGATGGTCGGCTAGTCGGGTCTCGGATTGCCGGACCACTGACAAGGGGATGCCTCTTGCCTCCCCCGGACGTACCGGTCGACATGTGTGCGTCACTGGGGGCGATGCTCTTGGTCGCCTCTCCTATGTCGCGCCCAGACGGCCTTGGGCGCGGGTAGAGCTGCAGCACGTGTACTGCGGGCGCAGTAGTGACGAACTGCGCCTGGGGGATTTGCCGCGGGGCTTGTCGTCCGTACCGTCGGTTGTTGTGATCGAGGTCGTGCAGCTGACGAAGCGCTACGGGTCGACGGTCGCGGTCCGTGACCTGACGTTCATTGTCCAGCCGGGCTTCGTGACGGGGTTCTTGGGGCCGAACGGTTCGGGGAAGTCGACGACGATGCGGGTGATCCTCGGGCTCGACGCGCCGACCGCGGGGGAGGCCCGAGTTGGCGGCCGCCGGTATGTCGATCTGCGAGCTCCGCTCCGTGAGGTGGGGGCTCTGCTCGATACCCGGGCCATGCATCCGGGCCGCACCGCGTATGACCATCTGTTGGCACTGGCCCGGTCGAACCGCATCCCTCAGGTGCGGGTGGACGACGTGTTGGGTGCTGTCGGGCTCTCCGATGTCGCCGACCGGCGGGTGGGCGGGTTCTCGCTGGGAATGAGCCAGCGCCTGGGGGTCGCCGCTGCGTTGCTTGGCGATCCGGGCGTGCTGCTGTTCGACGAGCCGGTGAACGGGCTGGACACCGAGGGGATCCGGTGGATCCGGACGCTCATGAAAGATCTTGCGGCCCAGGGCCGCACGGTGTTCGTGTCGAGCCACCTGATGAGCGAGATGGAGCTGACCGCCGACCGGTTGGTCGTGATCGGTCGGGGTCGACTGATCGCCGAAGCGACGTTGGCGGAGTTCATCAACACCTACTCGCAGGCGGTCACCCTGGTCCGCTCGACCTCTGCCGGCCAGCTGGGCGCGGCGCTGGAGCGGGCGGGCGCTTCTGTCGCGCTGGACCCTGCTGGGGCGTGGCGGGTGACTGGCTTGGATACGGCCAGCGTCGGGGAGCTCGCCGCCGCCAACGGGGTCGTGCTGCACGAGCTGCGCCCATTGCGCTCATCGCTCGAGGACGTCTATAGCCAGCTGACCGACACCAGCGTCGAGTACCGCGCCAGTGAGACCAGCGCCGACCCGGAGCCGCAGGAGGCACTCCGATGACCACGACCACCGATCCCGCGACAGTGGGCCCGCGACCAGCAGCGGCGCTCGGCGCAGGCCGCGCCGGCTACCGGGAGGCGCTGTGGTCGGAGTGGACGAAGTTCGCCACCTTGCGCTCGACCCGGGTCTTGGCTGCCGGGTTGGGGGCGGCCCTGCCGGTGTTCGCGGTGGTGGTCGCCGCGACCGGAAGCCTCCAATCCGACGACACGATCCTGGGCGCCAGCCTGCTCGGCGGGGCAGTCCTGGCCCAGGTGCTGGCGGCGGTGTTGGGCGCTGGGCTGATCACCGGCGAGTTCAAGACTGGGATGATCCGTGTCACCCTCGCAGCCTGCCCGCGCCGGTTGGTGGTGTTGGCGGCCAAGGCGACGGTGGCGGCCGGGGTGGTGTTCGCCGTCACGCTGGTCTCGGCGGCCGCGGCCTTTGGGATCGGGCTGGTGATGCTCGACGGGGACAGCTATGCAACCGGCGACGCCTGGCCCGCGCTGATAGGCGTGGCACTGGCGATCTCGTCCATTGCAGTGCTCGGCCTGGGGATAGGCACTGTCGTGCGCCACCCGGCCGGCGCGGTCACCGCCGCCATCGGCGTGGTGCTGTTGCCGGGCCTGCTCGCCCCGCTGCTCGGAGACAGCCAACGGTGGCTCGGAGGGGCGTCGCTGAACGGCGTGATGCAGAAACTCACCGAAAGCTCCGATGCCACCCCCGAAACGGTCGGCAGCCTCGGTGCGTGGCCGTCGCTGGGGGTAGTCGCGGTCTACACGGTGGCCGCGGTCCTGGCCGCGGTGCGGGTGCTGCGCCACCGGGACACATGAACCGGACAGCCGTATCGTTGATGCCCATGGACCTGGTCGGCCGGCTCCGGGAGGCGTCACCGCGAACCGTCGACGCGCTGGTCGTTGCGGTCGTGGCGGTGCTGACGCTGATGGACGCGTGGTGGAACGAGCAGGGCACCCGCCAAGCCGACGCCGCCACCTACGCCCTCGCCGTGGTATCGGTCGTGGCGTTGTTCGGCCGCCGGCGCTGGCCGTTCGCCGTCGCCCTTGCGTCGGGCGCGTCGCTGTCGGGACTGTACGTGCTCGGCCATCACGGCGAGCTGTTGAACCTGCCGGTGATGGTCGCCCTGTACACGATCGCGGCGCGTGGTGATCGCCGCGCCACGGTCGTCACCGCGGTCGTGGCCAGCGCCTGGTCAGGCCTGCTGGCGTTCACCAGTGACAACCCACTCGGCGCCCGGGGCGTGCCAGTGCTGGAGATGATCTGGCCGCTGGTACCGCTGGCGCTCGGTGAGGCCGTCCGATCGCGCCGCGAGCTGGCCGCCTACGCCGAGGCCGAGCGCGAGCGCGAGGCACAGCGCCGGGTGGATGCCGAGCGTGCCTGGATGGCGCGCGAGTTCCACGACGTCGTCGCCCACACCATGGCCGCGGTCAACGTGCAGATGGCCGCAGCCGTCGCGGCGTTCGACACCGAGCCCGATACCGCCCGCCAGGCACTCTTGCAGGCCCGGGCCTCCAGCAAGGCGGCCCTGCAGGAGCTGCGCGCTACGATCGCCCTTACCCGCCAGACCGGCACGAACGCGCCGGCACCCCGGCTCGACCGGATCACCGAGCTGGCCGAGCCGGCACGCGCCGCTGGCATCGCCGTCACCGTTGACCAAGACCACAACGGCACGGTGCTGTCAGGCGCCACCGAGCTCGCTGCCTATCGCGTCGTGCAAGAGGCGCTCACCAACGTCGTGCGGCACAGCAATGCCCGCCATGTCGCCGTGTCGCTGCGTGAGTTCCCCGATGGTCTCCTCGTCGAAGTCGTCGACGACGGCACCATCGCGTACCCCACAACGACACCGAGCGGCGGGTTTGGTCTCACCGGGATGGCCGAGCGCGTCCTTGCCGTCGGTGGTCACCTCGACCATGGACCCACCCCCGGCGGCGGATTCCGCGTCCGCGCCGTGCTCCCCACCACCGCGAGCAGGCCATGACCACCCGCGTGCTGCTCGCCGACGACCAAGCTGTCGTCCGCGCCGGGTTCCGCACACTGCTCCGGTTGGCCGGCGACATCGACGTCGTTGGCGAGGCCACCACCGGCCGCGAAGCCATTAACCTCGCTCGCCGGCACCGACCCGACATCGTCCTCATGGATGTGCGCATGCCGGATCTCGACGGCATCGAAGCCACCCGCACCATCGTCGCCGACCCGCTCCTCGCCGGCGTGCGTGTGATCGTGCTCACCACCTTCGAGATCGACGACTACGTCTTCGGCGCGCTCCGCGCCGGCGCCAGCGGATTCCTGCTCAAAGACCTTGACGCCAACGACCTGCACGCCGCCATACGGACCGTTGCCGCCGGTCGAAGCCTCCTCGACCCCGCCGTCACAAGCCGCGTCATCGACGAGTTCACCCGGCGCGAGGCAGCCGCACCCGTCGCGCCCGAGCGGCTCGATGTCCTCACCCACCGCGAACGGGAAGCGATGCGCCTCGCCGCCCACGGTCTCAGCAACGACGAGATCGCCGCCGAGCTCATCATCAGCCCCCTGACCGCAAAGACCCACCTCAATCGCGCCATGACCAAACTCGGCGCAAGGGACCGAGCGCAGCTCGTCATCGTCGCCTACCAAACGGGGCTCACTCGCGTCGGGGAACGCACCGAGCTCGACGGCAGTAACCATGCTGGCTCGCCAAAACCCTGAAGTCGACACGGCACGCGCCCGATTTGGCGTTCGGTGTCTCTCGCATACACATCGGATTGTGAGTGGACGCGAGAGGGCTTGGCCGCAGCAGGGTTCCAGGGATTCGTGCGGTTTGCCGAGCTTCCCTCGTCATCCGTCCCGAGCGCCCCTGGAGTCTACGTCGTGCTTCGCGATCAGCTAGTCCGCCCCACGTACCGCGACGTGAGCCCCGCAGGGTGGTTCAAAGGCAAGGATCCCTCGTCGCCCGCGCTGATCTCGACTCCGCTTGGGTCGAGGGCGGCGCGCAAGTGATCTACATCAGGAAGGCGAGTGCTGGCTCGAGCGGTAGACGAGGCTTGAGGAAGCGCCTCGAGGAGTACCGGCGACATGGCGCCGCCGAACCAATCGGCCATTGGGGAGGACGGTACGTCTGGCAGCTGACAGACAGTGATCAGCTTCTGGTTGCGTGGCGACGGACTCCGGAGACCGATGCGGAGGATCTGGCGGGATCTGAGCTCATAGCCCAGTTCGTATCAGACCTTGGCAGGCGTCCCTTCGCGAACCGGAAGGCGGGCCGAGCTATCTCGTGACGCCATGCATCGAGGCATGCCGCCGGTACTGCCGGAGGCCCAACTCGTGTCCATGCTCAGGCGGCGGAAGACGCAATACCGGGACAACCGGATTGCGGTAATGAATGCATTCGAGTCAGCGCTGGGTCGCCTAAAACCCGCTCGTCACGACGGTTCCACTTCGAGGTCGGTCCCGGATATCTCCCCTGTATTCCACGAGGACATCTCGTTGAACCCTTTGCACGGGCCGAGGCAGGCATCGCAGTTCAAAACGCCATGCTCGGCTGCCTGGAGGATCCGAGGGTCGTCGCTGAGATCGCCAAGGTCCACCGTCTTCTCAATGATGCGCGCTTGCGGGTACCTGGGCTGGGGCACCATCGAGACCTCTTGGGCGATCGCGTTGCGGGCGTTCGCGTAGGCCACCGTTGGATATGCCAACCCACGACGTGCTCGCAATCGGTCGAGTCACAGGATGGTGCACTTCCCGGCCTTGTCTCGAGCGGCGACCTCGCTGTAAGTCGCTCCCATCGTGTGGTCACAGTCCTCGACCAAGTGACCGCAGATCGAACATTGCTGAGCCACGCCGCGGCGGGTGCCGGTCGGTACGCACGCTCTTGATTAGCCAACCCGAAGGCGGCAAGGGGACTTGCGAGCCAGCCCGGTGCGTCGACGAGAGCTGATGGCACGGTTCCGCCGGCGGCTAGGACGTCGTTGGTTCGCGAGCTTGCGATCGTGGACAGTGCCGCGATGCCGAGCGCGCCACCGATCTGCTGCAAGGTGTTGATCAGACTGGAAGCGAGGCTCGCCTCGGCGAGCTGCACACCGGCCAGTGCGGCGATAGAGATCGGAACGAACGAGAAGCCGATGCCGACGCCGATGCCCCGCTTTACCGGGCACAATGGTCCAACCCTGCACGCTGATCGCGCAGCGGCTCCGGTCCCTGCCATGACTTGCGAAATAGCTCACCTGGTGGCTGCTCCACGCGCGGATCACGGTCCCATGCGCCTCCGCGCCAGCGGCGCAGTGCAATCGCGATCGCCAGGCCGCTCAGGACTACGACGCCGCCGGCAACACCATCGACAAGGTAGTGGTTGGCCGTCAAGACGATCGCGGCGAGCATCAGTACGGGAAGGCTGGCGGCGGCGACCCGCACGGCACGGCGCCGAACCAGGGTGGTGACGGCGATGCTCGCGAGCAGAATCCACCCGAGATG
>DASTNZ010000012.1:0-4842 GCA_035762665.1 Jiangellaceae bacterium
CCCACGTGCACGCAAGCTCTGTGCGAGCAGCTCGACCTCGATGTTGGAGTGGCGTCGCTGCCGGTCAGCTTGACGAAACGGCGACCGTCGCCGGAGCGGGCCTCGCCGCCGTTGACCGACCGATGCTCAATGGCCCCGCGATCGTGAACGCGGAACAAGCCGATGCCGTGAATCAGGGGATGCGGATCCAGCGGCCGAGGGAAGGCACCCGCCCCGCGGTCAGGACGAACAGTAGGTACGGGCCTGGCGGCGCGATGTTGCCGTCCGGCGGGGCTTGCACTTGTACCTCGGTGGGCGTCGTACCCGTGATGACGCATTCCACTAGCCGCTGTGACATGTCGAAGCCATGGGTCACTGCACCCGGCCGGATCAGGACGACCTCGGCGATCGCGGCTGGCGTCGGCGTCTGCACGGCGAAGGCGGCGCCGTGGGCGACGGTTGTCGGCGCACCGGTAATGGTCGGCCGCGCCATGGTGAAGTAGGAGGGGTAGTACCGCTCGTGCTGCGTGGTTTCCCCAGACTTCCACTGCCCTGGCCGGTCGCCGCCCATCAGAATGCTGCCGTCGGCGAGCAGGATGGCCGCCGAATGGTACCCACGTGGGATGGCCATGGTTGCGCACAGTTCCCAACCGGACGTGGGGTCGCGCGGGTCGAAGATCTCCGTCGGACCGCCGTCGGCGCCGTCGACGCCGCCAGCGATCAGGACGCGCCCGTCGGGCAGCAGAACGGAGTTGACCTGTTCGGGCCGGGCCACGTTGAGGTTGGGCAGGGCCTGCCACGTCGGCGTCGCCACTGACAGGTCGATCAACTCGGCGGTCTGCTGCGCTGGGGCGGGGTCCCCGCCGGCAATGAGCGCGCGCGGCTCGTATCCCGGCGGCCGCAGCGGGAGCAGCACGGAGGTGCCCTTCTCACCGCCCGTGCTGCGTTCCCCAGCGATTGTCGGGAACGACTCGAGGTTGGCGATCCCCGCCGGGCTCCAGTCGAAGCGCTGCGTAGGCATGTGGGGGCCGGCGATGAAGATCTTGCCGCCGGGCAACAGGTAAGCCCAGGGGTAATACTGGTGGTGCCCCATCGCCGGCATCGGAACGTTGATCGGCGGCGACCACGTGCCGGTCCCCGGGTCGTACACCTCCAGCGACTTCGAGCCCGACCCGTACAACGTGAGCAGTCTGCCGTCTGCCAGGGTGAGCGTGGTGGAGTAGAACCGCTCGGCCGCGGTGGGATTCTTACGAGTCCACGTCAGCGAGCCAGGGTCGAACAGATAGGTCTCCCTGGGCGTGAAGCCGCCGTGGACCAGCAAGCTGCCCGCCGGGTCTGCGAGGTACGCGTGTTCGGCGGACCAGATGTTGGCCAGCGGCCGGCTGTTGGGCGGTTGCGTCACGTCGAACGGCTGATTGGCGGGCAGCGCATATGCGCCAGGATCCGCCGCATAGTCCCACACCCGGCTCAGGTCATCGCGGGTGTCGCCGTAGCCGAAGTACATCACCTTCGATTCGTCGGATACCAGGGTCGCGTGCATCATGCACACTTCGGGCGACCCCGGGACCAGGTTCCATTCGCCGCACAGCAGCTGCTCGCAGCGGTGCGGGTCGATGTCAGGGCAACTGTTGTCGCATGTCGCAGCCGGCAACCCCGTCGTGGCCTCGAGCTTCTCGGCCTGCTCCTCGGTGAGCCAGACGGTCTGCTTTGAACGGACCAGCCCAGCGAGGCCCTGCATCATGTGCATCTCCACATGGCAGTGGAACAAGAAGTCGCCACACAGCTCGTACTTCTTCGCGCGCTCCGGTCGATGCGAAGGATCCTGCGCCTCGTGGATGTGGGGCGGCAGCAACAGCACGGGTGGGGCCTCGGTCTCTACGATGAACGACTCAGCCGGCCCGATGCTGCGGACGTCGATGTTGTCCTGAGCGAACCGCCACCGCTGCGCGTGCGGATGGAAATTGTGCCAGTTCATGCCGAGGTCGAGGTTGAAAACGTACCAGCGAATCTTCTGTCCGGCCCGGGCCACGATCGTCGGCGAGTTGCCGACGAACGTGCGGCCATTGAAGCAGGGACTGGGCAGGCCGGCCCCGTCCTCGGTGACGGTGTGCAGCATGGTGCCGGGCGTCCAGCGCACCTTGCCGCCGGGCCGGATCCGCACCTCCGCCGGGTCGAAGCGCATGTTGAGCATGTCGGTGTCGACGATTGCCACCGTCGCCTCGGGCGGCTCACCCGCGGCGACAACGACCGTGCCCTGCATTTGCGGGTGTATCTCGCAGTGATACGAGTACGTTGCCTCGGCGCCGAGGATCACCTCGAACGGCGGTGCGGCGGGTGAGAATGGCCCGCTGTTGAACGCCGGAGTGCCACGCCCCCGGCTCATCACGTGGAAGAACATGGGCACGTGCAATGTGTCCGTATGCTCGGGCTTGGGATGGGCGTAGTCGAGTTGGGCCCACTCCTCGAGGAAGTCCAGCACCGCCCTATGCTCCGGGTCGCGGACGTTCTGGTGGCTGCCGTGCCCGTGCCCGCCGTGGTGGCCCTGGTCGTCGTGGCCGTGCCCTCCCGGGTGACCGGGCCCGTGCTCGAGGACATGGCCTGGTTCCACGTGTTGCTCGTCCTCGTCGTCATCCTCCGGGTGCTCCCTGCAGCACCGCTCGACGAACTCCTCGACCAGCGATGGGAACTGGAAATCGGGCGGCGTCTTCGCATCCTGCGGGAGCACGACGATGCCGCCGAAGAGCCCGCGGTTCACGCTCTCGCCGATGTGCCGCGAGTGGTCGTGGAACGCCCACGCGCCGATCATGTCGCCGGTCACCTCGAACCGATAGGTCCAACTCTGCCCGGGGCAGATCTCGTCGGACCGCCGCCCGTCGCCCGTTTGCGTGCCGAACGGCCACGAGCCGTCGGAGTCGATGCCGTACCGCAGGCCGTGCAGGTGGAAGCTGTGCGGCATGGTGTCGGCGTTGAACACGTGGATCTGCAGCCGCTCCCCCGGCTTGGTATAGATCACCGTGCCCGGAACGCGGTGCGTGTACACCGGCTCGTTGACGTCCGCTGGAACCAGCTTGTCCGGCTTCGGGACCAGGTAGTCGGGGTCGAGGTACTCGCGGTACACCAGCGCGTTCAGGCGCCTCGCGTTGACTTCCGACAGCGGAATAGTCCCATCCTCATGACCAGTGTTGCGCATGCAGTCCCGCCGATATGAGCCGTGCGCGCTGGGCTCCACTGGGCTGTAGCCGACGATCTCCTCGATCCTGAGATACACATGCCGGATAGCCATGTGACAACGCCCCCTCTTGTGCTACGCCGATAAGCTCCACGCAACCGCGCCGGAACCCCGTCGTCACCGCCGTTCATCCGGGCGGAACAACGGACTCACGTCGCTTAGCTGCACGCCAGCGGCTAACACCGCGCTCGAAATGTCTCGCACATACGGAAAAATGAAGCGTGACTCGCCGCGTGGAAGCCGATCCCTCTGTTGCCTCGAATTATGCGCTTGGCCAATTTCCTGGTCAATGCGAACCTGGGAAATCACCGCGCGAATTGGCGGACGCGGGTTCCGGGATCCGGCGGGTGCAGCTGATTGCGGTTTGTCGTATCTTGGCTCTCCTCGGCCACGGTGATCTTGCCGGCTGGCCAGTCCGTGATCGGCTTGCGGCCGGACGCCGGACCTGGCGCTGACAGAGCACGCTGACACTCAGCCCGCGTTGGGGATCTGTGCGACTGACGAGGGCAGTTACACCCGGGGCGTTGTCTGAGCCTCTCACAGGGGGTCTGGCCAGAGGGCTACGTGGAGCCGGTGGTAGAAGTCTTCCCACTCTCGGACTCGCGGAGTCTGTCGTTAAACACCTTGGCGTCGTCGATCAGAACGCCGTCGAGCATCCGGTGGAACTCTTCGGCGTCGATGCGGTGGAGCGTTCGACATGGCCGTTTAGGCGTGGTGCGCGGCTTGATGTAGATGTGGCCGACGCCCTTTCAAGGAGGTGCCATTGGAGGCTGGAGCCGAACTCGGCACCGTTGAATTCCGAACAGGTGCGGCGGGGCCGCCCAACCGGTAAGGAAGAGCGGTGCGGCCGGTCGAACTCCTCATCGCGCGATGCCCATGGCACAGAGGCAGGCCGCCGACGTGCCGTTGGCGGACGCCTGCCGCTGGGGTGCCCCTCGTGGCATCTGCACTACTGTCCGACCATGCCGCTTCGCCATGAGCCCGACGTCGGTCACGCAGCCTGGTTCGCGAGGTCGGACGCACCGTGGACTCAGCTGTGCAGCCTGGGACCTGAGGGGTTCGAACGGTACGGCCGGCTCTTCCACCCACTCCATGAAGGTGCCGACGAGCATGACCCTGACGCGCTGGTCAACGTCGAGGGCGATCTCGACTACACCCACCTCAAGCGCCTGACCGCCATTCTGAGGCGCCACACCAGAACACCTGAAAATTGCTTCTTCGGCCTCTGGGATGGCTTCGGCGACATTGACGGTAGCCCTGCTGTTGGACTCTTGGGCCGGGGTCGAGGACACCCACCGGAGGCTCCACCCGCGTTTCCTCCCGAGGTTCTCACCAGCCCTCGAGTCGAGATACCCAACCGAAGCTATCTCTTCTTCCGAGGACCGCTTGCCGAGGCCGGGCACTGGGGCGCCACCGACCTGGCGCCCGGGCACCCCCGACCCATCAGCAGCCCCAACCTCATGTGGCCCTACGACCGCGCATGGTTCGTGGTTACCGAGATCGACCTCCCCTGGACCGGTGTCGCCGGCAGTTCAGCCCTCTTCGACGACCTCATGGCGGACGCGGTGCTCGACGTAGAACCGGTCAGCCTTGACTCACAGCTGCCATATTGGCGCCACTGATAGAGGCCAAAC
>DASTNZ010000013.1:0-116188 GCA_035762665.1 Jiangellaceae bacterium
ACTGTCCAACACCGAGATCGCTACGACCCTGCACCTCAGCGAAGCGACAGTCCGCACCCACGTCGGCCACCTGTTCGCCAAGACCGGCGCACGAGACCGCGCCCAAGCCGTGGTGTTCGCCTACGAAGCCGGGATCGTCCGAGCAGGAGACCCCACCACGTAACCAGCGAGTTCCACTCCCGCTCCGGCTACCGTGCCCAGTCCGGGCTTTAGAGTCCGGTCAATGGCTCCTTTCTTCTAATCGTGCTGTCAACGGGCTCGCCTCGAGCGGCGAGTGCTCTCACCATGGACTTCAAGGTCATGACACCGGCCGGGCAAGTGCGTCAGAACGTCGTCCGAGCACGCGAAGAGCTGAAGAAACCAGACCGGACTATGGCCCAGATCACGAACACGTCCAGGGCGATGATCAGCAGTGCCCAGAAGGGGTAGTAGGGAATGAAGAAAAAGTTCGCAAGCGCACTGAATCCGGCGAGTCCCATCGCGATTGCCCCAGCTACGGCACTGCCGGACAGGAGGAACATTCCCGTGAGTGCGACGAAGGCACCGAGAATTAGATGTATCCAGCCCCATCCTGTGATGTCGACGTCGTAGGCGTAATCCTGAATCACCACATAGAACTCGTCGTTGATGATTGCCGCCAAGCCCTGAAAGACCTGGAACACGCCGGTCAGAATCATGATCGTGGATGCGAATAGGATTCCGCCTCTGGCCCAGCCCGATCCACGTTCCAGATCGCGCCTCGCTTCTGTGGTACTCATGTCGTTTCCCTTCCATCACGAAGATCTTGTGGCCGCCGGGTATTTCGATTGCCCCTCGCAGCTCGTGGCACCGTCCTGGCGCACGTGCTTCGCGCGGCTCGTGGACGGGCACCTGGGATCCCGGCCATCAGCCCAGCGCCGATACAGCAACACCAACGCTCCAGACGCTCAGGTGCCGGCGAACACCTCGCGCAATTTCTGCTCTTGCTCGTCGGTGAGGTTGGTCGAAATCAGCTCCGGGTGCATTCCGACGAACTCCAACTTGACCCTGCCCATCGCGGCGTGATCCGACAGCAGGAACAGTGCTGACGTACCGGGGGTGACTTTGTCCTGGACCGAGTGGATGAAGTCGCGGTCGATGCCGGTTTCCGCGAAATGGCCCGCCAGTGCGCCCACTCCAGCCCCCACTGCGGTGCCCAGCAGTGGCACGAAGAAGAGCAGGCCGAACAAGAAGCCCCAGAACGCGCCCCACCCGGCCTTTTCGGCAGTGAGGTCGGTCAGCTGCCGAGTCCGAGGCTTCTTCTGATCGGGTGGCCAACTGACAATGGCCGCGTCGTGGATGTTGATGTCGCCTTCCCGAGCCATTCGCAGCAGGATCTTCTCGGCACGCTCCGCACCATCGGGACTGTCGAACCGCCACACGGTAAGGGTCGCCATCAGGCCTCCTCTCAAAGTCACCGCGGCAATGCGGGACCGACTTCAAATTTAATGCTCATGGGCTGGGCCACGAGGCAGTTCCGCATAGTTCGCACCGCCTTATCGACGCAGGGGCTGACGGCGAGGTCACTCTCGTGTGCCGACCTGCTGCGACTTGTATCGCCACTCGCCGATCCCACCGAAAGTCGGTGCCACCTCCAGTTCACCGACGCGCACCACTCCGGACACCGACCCGCGGCCCGTAAGAACCGTTCGCTCGTGCCCGCGTACGTCGGGCGGAGCGGAGAACTGCCACGAATCGGCCGCCGTCGTCACCGGCGCGGTGCCCACCAGGTCCAGCGCCACGGGGACCGTCCCAGGCTCCGACGAGGACGAACTGCCATCGCACCCGTCGAACGCCGCCAACGTCATCGGCACGGACGCCGCCGCCTCCGCCGTCCGGTACCTCGGTCCCATCGACAGTGTGCCCGGCGCGGAGCCGTACAGTTCCTCCGTCATCACCCCGAGTTCGCCGTCGTCACAGCGAACTACGGTGTCGACAACGACCAGCGCGTACACCGTCGTTTTGGTACGATCCACCGTCTCCGCCGTCACATCTACGTATGTACTCAGAACCGAACCTGGTGCCGGCTCATCGGACGACTGCTCGAACAAGCCGCCACGCGCCTGCAGGATTATCGATCCGCTGCGGCTCACCGCTCCCAGGTCCGCAAAGAACCGGGGAGTGGTCAACACGCCGGCCGCCTCGATCGTGCCGTGGGACACCGTGTGGGCGCGCTCGATCGCGGCGCTTGTCGTCGGCCTCGTGATGTCGCCGATGGTGATGTCGCCGACCGCGTTATGGATTTCCTGACGCTCCATGTACGAATCGTTGCGCTCTCCTGGGATCCGAAGGCGGGCGATCGACCGTGTCCTCAGCGTCGACCCGACCTGATGGAGCACCAGTGCGACTGGCTGGTCCGGTACCACGATCGTCTCACCGGCCGTCTCCGGGCAGCCGAACAGAACTTCGTACGTCAGATCGAGGCTCGCACTGACCGTCGCCTGATCCAGTGGCCCCGATAACGTCATCGTTCCCGGCCCCGAGCCGCTGAACGTTGTAGTCGCGTCAACGGTGGAGCCATCCTCGCAAGTGAGCGGCGTCTGCGCATACCCATCGGCGCCGATCGAGACGCCTGACGTGGAGCGGATGGCCAGGATGTGGAGGTACTGCTCGTTACCTTCCGCATCGTAGGTGATCGACTCGCCGTACGCCGCGAGTTCTTGGTACGTGGGCAACTGCGCCAACGAAGGCTGGGCCACTAGTCCGGCCCACACAAGACCCAGCGCCAGGACCAACGATGTCCTTCGCATGCATCGAGCATCAGGTCCGGCGGCGACGCCCGTGAGAGCCGATCGGCGGTCTTCTTCAGGCCTTTCGTCCCGCCGGACCGGCCCAGAGTGTGACCTTTCAGATGCAGGGAAGCGGTGCTCAGCCTTGGCGGTCGTGCCTTTAGCTGGTGCTTTCGTGACGATGAACGCGGCGGTGTAGGCCGCCGTGTACAGAGCGTGGACGGCATGGGCGAGCTTGATGCGCTGCTCGGATCGGCGTGGCCGTCGCGTCGCGGAGGTCGACATGCTCAGAGGTGATCAATGAAGGCTGCGGTCTGCGAGCGGTACGGGCCTCCAGAAGTCGTGCGGATTAGGGAGGTCCCGGCACCCGCGCCGGCGATTCATGAGGTGCTGGTGAGAGCTGTTGCGACGACGGTCAACTCTGGCGACGCGCGGCTGAGGGCGATGCGCGTCCCCCGCGGATTGAGCCTGCCCGTGAGACTGAACGTCGGCGTCACTAGACCAAGGCAGCCCGTCTTCGGCTTCGACATGTCCGGCCGGGTCGAGGCAGTCGGGGAGGCGGTCACGAGCTTTCAGCCCGGGGACAGGGTGGTCGCCTCGCGTGGCTTCGACCTGGGCTGCCACGCTGAGCTGGTCACTGTCGACGAGCATGGGCCGATCGCCAAGATCCCGGAGAGCCTGAGCTGCCAGGCCGCTCTGGCACTTTGTTTCGGTGGAGTGACGGCACTGCATTTCTTCCGGCTGGGAAAGCTGGCCTCCGGCGAGACCGTGCTGATCAACGGCGCCTCTGGTGCCGTCGGCACGATGGCGGTGCAACTCGCCAAGCACACCGGCGCCGAGGTTACCGCCGTGTGCAGCGGCGCCAACGCGGACCTGGTCAAGGACCTAGGGGCCGACCACGTTATCGACTACACGGCTGAGGACTTCACCCGCGATGGGCGGCGGTACGACGTGATCATGGACAATCACGGCAACGCGCCGTACGCGCGGGTCAAAGGTTCGCTACAACCGGATGGCCGTCTCTTGGCGGTCATCGGGGATCTGTGGCAGATGTTGGCTGCGACGCGGCGCAAGGCCGTCGTGGGCGGAACCGCCTCGATGAATGCGTATGACTACCGAACCCTCCTGCTGCTGGCTGCGAGCGGAGAATTGAAGCCCGTAATCGACTCGGTGTTGCCATTCGCGCAGATCGTCGAGGCCCATCGCCGGGTCGACACGGGCCACAAGGTCGGGAGCGTCCTGCTCACACTCCATTCCACGCCCTGACAAGCGAGCCGACAACTTAGACGCGGTCAGCAGATCCCGGTTTGCCCACCGTCACCGTGCGCCCGGCGATTGCGCCCGCAATTGCCATGGATCCGGCCAACCCGATTACGACCATCATGGGCGCAACCCAAGAGCCGGTCAGCTCGTACAGCACACCAACAGCGACTGGACCGGCTGCACCGATCAAGTATCCGACAAGCTGCGTCATTGCGGACAGCCCGTTGGCCGCTGCAGAGTCGTGTGCTCGAAGAACCACAAGGGTGAGGACGAGAGCGATACCGGCACCCTGGGCCACTCCGCCGACCAAAGTCCACACCGGCCATGCGGCCGGCCACGCCAGCAGGCCAGCGGGCATGACCGCCCACCCCGTGGCGATCGCTCCGGCGAGCCAGACCTGGCTCGGTCGGACCCGAACGAGGACCGAGACAAGGAGCGTCCCTGCGATGCCCATGACTTGGAACACGGCCTGGCCTACTCCAGCCGCTCCGAGCTCGACGGCGGCCTCGTCGACGATGAGTGTGGGCAGCCACGCTGTCATGGCGTAGTACGCGGCGGACTGAGCGCCCATCAACAGAGTGACGCCCCACGCGACCCCGCTCCGCCACAGACCGGGGACCGAAGGCCGAGTCGGCTCAACTTCCGGGCGGGCGCGTCGCGTCCGCCCACGAGTGGCCAAGTACCACACGAACGCCGCGGCGAACGCCGGCAGCGCCCACGTCGCGAGACCGACTCGCCATTGCGATGCAGCAGCCACAGGAGCTGTTAATGCCGCTGCGGCTGCGGCGCCCACGATCAGGAATGCTGTAAACAGAGCCGTCACTGGGCCGGCTCGGGCGGCAAAGTCGCGCTTGATGACGACCGGCCCCAATACATTGCCCACGGTCATTGCCGCGCCGATGACCACGGTGACGACCAGCAGCGTGACGGCTCCTCCGGCCACGCGCCATACCGTCCCAGCAGCGATCACGAGACAGGCAAACGTGATCGCTCGATCCAGCCCGGCCCGGTGCCCGAGCCACGCGGCTGCCGGCGCGAAAGCCGCGAAAGACAACACGGGCAGTGTCGTGAGTAACCCAGCCATCGACGCCGATAGTCCGAGATCGGCCTGGATCTCAGGGAGCACCGGCGACACTGCGGCGATGGCCGCCCGTAAATTGAAAGCGACCAGCATCAAGCCGGCAAGTTGCAGGCCCATCCGGGGCACGGTGGGTCGGTTCACGAGTTGGCTGAAGCGGTACTCAACGCCATCAGGCCGTCCTCGTCCCACAACACCTGCTCGCTCGTGACCACGGTTGCCCGCAATAGTCGCACAACGCCGCCGACGGCACGCACCGCGCCAGCGACCTTCAAGCCATACGGCAGCCCCGCAGGCGAGGCCTACCTGTTAAGAGGCGTCCTGGAAGCGGGGTTCATTCTCCGATCGACAGGTGATTGGTCTGCGGGTTGAGGTAATCAAGCTTGACCACGGGTCCACGTGCTTCCGGTGCACTGACGTTCCAGATAAAGAGGCCGCGTCGAGTATCGCTCTCGTATATGTACCCGTTGTACCAGTACGAGGACCAGTCGCCGCCGCGGAAGTTCGTCCGACCGCCTGGGCTCGTGTCCGACGGCGGATCGAGCGGGTCGGGGTCCATCCAGGCGACTTCGTAGATGTTGTTCAGGTCGGTGAAGTCGACCAGCGCTGTACCGGACTGGTAGGAACCGTGGACGAGCAGATTCCTGGTCGGATGCGGGACGATGTTGTAGTTGTGGATCGTGCAGTTCTCGTACACCGACTGGGGGCGGGGAAGAACATGCCTGCCGATGAGTTCCCCGGTCGCGGCCTTATGGAAGAAGATCGTTTTCATCTCGTCCGTCTGCACTGAGCTGCCGGCCGTGGGCGGGCTGATCGGCGTGCCCGTCTCCAGACAGCGTGGCTGAGTTCCGCCGCCGGGCTCCCAACCTGTGACGAGGATCGAGCCGTCCCAACTGAATGCAGCAGAGTGGAAGTTCGTGACGGTCGGTGCCGTGGTCGCGTACAGGAACGCTGGATTCTCCAGATCGGAGATGTCGAAGACCGAAACTCCCGGGTTTCCTGCGCAGGCCGCGAGGTTCACGGACCCCAGGGCGACGCCCATGTCGTGACAGGCGGTGATGAGCCGGCCGTCGGGTGGGGGCATCTGGCCCAACGAGAACGAGCCGATGACGCTCGCTGAGCCGGGATCAGAGAGTGGAACCTCAACGATGTCCTCGCGGTTGAAGGGTGGTCCAGGGCATTGGTTGCCGTACTTGCCGGGATTGGCCTGGAGCGCCGTACCGCTCACGCTGTTGTAGATGAGCACACGATCATTCTCTGGATCAGGAACCACCGTATGGGTGTGTGATCCGCAGTCGAGGGCAACGGACGCCACGAGCTCGATATTGCCCAGGTCACTGATGTCGAAGATCTGGATGCCCTCGAACCCTGTGCACGGCGAGGGTGCGGGCGCGCAGTCGGCGCCGGTGGGATTCCCACTTTGGGCCACCTCGGTGCACTGGTCGGTCAGCTGGGGGGAGTCGACCGAGCGGAACACGAGGTTCCCATAGACGCCAACATCTCCCTGGGGGCTGACGCATGGGAAGTGGGTCAGCTCCCTCGGGTTCCCTGGTGCTCGGACGTCGATTACCCGGAAGCCGTCATAGCGTCCCTGGATCACGGTGTTTCCCCAGAAGGCCAGGTCGGTGTTCCGGGTATCCCAGGGAACGTCACCAGGGCCGACGGGCGGAGGTCCCGTGACGGCGCCCGCGCGCAGGCTGGATCCGATCAGATGCATGTTCTGGCTGTGCGGCCGGTCAGGGGTGTCGTCGGGCGGTGCGGCCACGGCCCCGAATGGAACGGTGAGAACGATGGCAATAGCGGCGGCAATAGCGGCTAGAGAGAATCGCTTCTGGGGGCGCACAACGGCCTCCTTCGCCTCAGGAGGTGACCGCCGGGCGAGGGCGGTGCACCCCACGGATCCCGATGGTGCGGACGCTACTACTCAGAACGAAGTTGTCAATGGAGTGATCACAGCGATCGACATCGGCTCGGGACGATCGCGCGTGATCACGTGCGACCGGCAGTCCACCTCGTCACCCTGCCCGAGTAGCGTTCCGCTCATGCGAGTTGTCATCGCAGGCGGACACGGCAAGATTGCACTACGCCTGGAGCGACTGTTGACCTCACGCGGAGACGAGGCTGTCGGCATCATCCGGAAGCCCGAGCAGGCCGCCGATCTGGCCGGGCAGGGTGCGACAGCGATGGTCCTCGATCTCGAGAGAACCGACGTTGACACACTCGCCCGCGAGCTGGTTGGCGCGGACGCCGTGGTCTTTGCCGCCGGCGCCGGACCAGGTAGCGGGGCGGCGCGCAAGGACACAGTCGACCGCGCCGCTGCGGAATTGCTAGCCGCGGCTGCCGAGGCTGCCGGGGTGCGTCGCTATCTTCTGATCTCGTCGATGGGGGCTTCCGATGATCCGGCACCCGGCACCGGCGAGGTCTTCGCGGCGTACCTGCGGGCCAAGGCTGCCTCCGAGAAGGCCCTCCGCGAGAGCGATCTCGACTGGACGATCCTGCGGCCCGGGCGCCTCACCGACGTATCCGGTGTCGGTACCGTGCACCTCGCGCGGTCCGTTCCGCGCGGGAGTATCTCCCGCGATGATGTCGCTGCGGTACTCATGGCTCTGCTGGAAGAACCACGCGCGATTGGCCAGACGCTCGAGGTAGTAGGAGGAGACGTGCCGATCGCCGAAGCCGTCGCCGCTGCCACCGTGTGAGGGCCGGCACCTATAGTCTCGCGTCCGTCGCTGGCAAGTCCGCTATTCGGCACCGTAGGCCGCGAGGAAGATACGGACGCCTTCGTCGGCGTACTTGCCGACCTGGGAAGGACTCAGCGGTTCGTCGTCGATGCGGAACATTGCGCGGTTCAACGGGATCGACAACACGAGCCAGTTGAAGTGCTGCGCCGCGAGCATCGGATCGTCTGCGCGAAGCTTGCCTAGCCGGACCAGTTCCGTGAACAGCTTCGCGAGGGTCTGGTGGCCGCGCTCAGGCGCCGCCTGGTACCAAGTACGCGCGAGCTCGGGGAACCGGTCTGCTTCGGCTATCAAGACCCGGCGCATCTGGACCAGGTGCGGCTGGAGGACGGTCTCGAGGTGCTCACGTGCGAACGCGCGGAGATCGCTCTCCAGGTCGGCGGTGTGAGCCAATGCCTCCAGGAAGTCTTCAGAACGCCGCTCCGCCTCTGCGATCGCGCTGGTGATGACGGTCACGAACAGGCTCTGCTTGTCCGAGAAGTTCTTGTAAACCGTCTGCTTGGACACCGCCGCCTGCGCGGCGATCTCGTCCATGCTTGTGCCGGCATACCCCTTCTGGAGGAAGACTCGGCGAGCGGTCTCGAGGATCGATCGCCGCTTTCGCGCTGTTCGGCGCTCGTCGCCGTATTCATGGCTGTCACCAGACGTTGCCATCTGGTTCTCCCTCTCGCATTCGCCACATCGTACTAGACGGTTTAGTACTTGCTACAGTACTGTACCGTCTAGTTCCAGAATGAGTGGAGTGAACGATGACCGAGACTGTTACCTCCGCCGACGGCACCACGATCGCGTTCGAACGCATCGGACATGGGCCAGCGCTGATCTTGGTGGATGCGGCTAGCTGCTTCCGCGAGTTCGGCCCGATGCGGTCGCTGTCCCAGGCGCTGAAGGACGAATTCATGGTCTACATCTATGACCGCCGAGGCCGTGGTGAGAGCACCGACACACCGCCCTACAACGTCGACAAGGAAGTCGATGATCTCCGCAGCCTGATCGAAGCGGCAGGAGGAGCCGCCTTTGTCCACGGCTTCTCCTCCGGCGCCGTCCTTGGGCTTCACGCCGCTGCTCGAGGCCTGTCGGTTAAGAAGTTGACCCTGCTAGAGCCACCGGTTGAACTCGACCCCGACCCGTCCGAACCCGACCTCGGCGAGGAGGTCAACGACCTTATCGCCCATGGCCGCCGAGGCGAGGCCATCGAGCACTTCAACCGAAGCATCGGTGTCCCTGACGAGATGATCGCCGGTCTTCGTTCGGCGCCGTTCTGGCCGGCACTTGAGGACCTGGCCCACACCCTTGCGTACGACGCGACCATCACGGGCACATTCACGCGGAATCACCTGTCGGCTGTCACCATGCCGGCATTGGTGATCAATAGCGAGGCGACGGACGACCGCTTGAAGGCCTGGGGCGAGGAGGTCGCATCCGGACTGCCGAATGGGTCGCATCGCGCTCTGCCAGGCGAATGGCACGGCGTCGCGCCCGAGGCCCTGGCGCCAGTGATGACTGGGTTCTTCAAGTCTTGAGTAAGACCAAGATCGTAGGCGGCTTTGGAATGCCGGGCTGGTCGGGGCTTGACGCCGAGGAGTGTGACCTCGGCGGCTTATTCGCGTCGAACGACCCCTCAGCAGGGCATTGGAGGTTGTGCCAGTGGTGTTCTCAGTAGAAGTCGACGCTTGCTCCGACTTGTTACCGGGCCGCTAGGTGACGCGGTGCGGAACCGTTTGGGTCGAAGGTCCCGAGGACGGCGAACAACAGTCCTCGAACCTGGGGACCTGTGCTTCTGACCAACCACGCTGCATCAGCGCGAAGGTGGATTCGTAGTCCGCGCGGGAGGAGTCCACTTTCCCAACGCAAGCCCGCCGGTCGGGACGGCTCGACCTGCGAACGCCGTCGGGCCGGTGGACGCAGTCCTGACGGGCCGATCGGAGAGCCAGATGGCCGCAGTGCTGGAGGTGGCTGATACGAAGGTCTGCCTGAGCCTCGATGACCCCGCAGCTCGTGATGCGACCATCTGTGGGGCCAAGGCGGCCAGCCTTGCCATCGCACGCGCTACCGGTCTGCCGGTGATGCCGGGCTTCGTTGTCACGACCAATGCACACAAGTTGTACCTCAGCGCCGGCCGGAAAGTGCCGCCGCACGTGGCTGCCGCGTTGCGCCCAGCGTGGGCCTCGATGATCGGAGACGGTGCGACTTCGCTGGTAGTCCGGTCGTCGTCGACGATTGAAGATATTGGGGTCTCCTCGATGGCCGGTCAGTTCTGCAGCGTCCTGAACGTAAGGAGCTGGGACACCTTTCTTGACGCGCTTGCCCGTGTGCTGGCATCGGCCGACGAGGTCAGTGACGGGACGAATCCAAGCCCGATGGCAGTACTGGTGCAGCCGTTTCTGGTGCCTGAGCGCGGCGGTGTCCTGTTCGGGGTCGACCCAGTCTCAGGTGACTCCCGGCGCCTCGTGGTGGAGGCGGTGACCGGTGGTCCAGACGTTCTGGTCAGTGGCCGCGTTACCGCCCAGCACTATGTGGCCTCCTCGCGCGGAAAAGTCCTCACTGTCGATCATCGACCGCGTCGCCCCTGGTCGGTTCAGCGTCAGAATGGACGCTTGCTGTCCAACAGCGATATGCGTGCGCTGGCCCGGCTGGCGGCGCGGGCTGGACGGGTGTTCGGAAGCCCCCAGGACATCGAGTGGGCGATCGAACCCGACGGCTGGTTGTGGCTACTGCAGAGTCGGCCCGTCACAGCAACTGGAACGGCGGCCCAAGCCGCCGGACCCGTACTCGGATCGGGACCTGTCGCCGAGACTTTTCCGGACCCGCTCAGTCCTCTGGAAACGGACATGTGGGTAGCCCCACTGCGGAACGCCACGGTGGCCGCCCTGAGTGAGACTCGCGCTGTTGCGCGCGGCCGGCTTGCCGGCTCGCCAGTGATCACCACAGTTCGCGGCAGGGTCGCAGTGGATCTCGAGCTATTCGGCTACGAGCAACCTCGCCGGGTATGGACGCTGCTGGACCCGCGGCCATCGCTGCGACGGCTGGCCGCCTCGTGGCACGTGGGCATGCTCCGGGCCGTTCTCCCAAGCCGCGCCGATGCACTCGTGCGCGAGGTAGACAACCTCCTTGCGGAAGTCACGTTGCGAGATTGCACCGAGAACCAGCTGCTTGATCTTCTCGATGACTGTGCGGCGATGCTTGAGCGACTGCAGCACGACGAGGTGCTGGCCGCAACGCTGCTGCCGAAGTCGACCCGAACCGCAGCGGCTGTCGCCCTCGATGTGCTGGCACGGCACGCCGACGAACATGTCAGTGGCGACGCGCTCGTTCGCCGATACCCCGTGCTGCTCGCCCTTGCCCCACCAGCGATCGGGCTGCCGTTCGACGTGCCGCCTGTAGCTGTCACGGTTCGCGACCGCACTGCGGTCTCTCACCAGATCCTTGAGCCGAGGGAGTCGCTGCGGCTCCGGGCCCGATGGGTCCAGGAACTTACCGCCCGGGCTGCGTGGATGCTTGGACTGCTCCTGGAAAGCCGCGGTCTCCTCGAAGACGCGTCCTTGGTTACACTCCTGGACCGGGCGGCCCTGAGGGCACTTGCTGCTGACGGACAACGACTCGGCGGCCTGCATGACCAGCACGCGGAGGCGGTGGCTGTAGCGTTCTCGCCGCCGCTCCCTTCGCAGTTCCGGCTCACCCCGAATGGGGACGTCGTCCCAGCAGCACGGCAAGGAGCCAGGCCGGGAACGGGCGTGGGAGCGGGAGGCGGTCGTGGAACGGGGCCAGCGGCCCACGGCTCCGTACGCAACCCACCCGCTCCGGGCGACGTGCTCGTTGTCCGCGACCTACAGCCTGGTCTAGCCGCCTGGTTGCCCGGCCTCGCGGGATTCGTGGCCGAAACCGGCGGGACCCTGTCGCACCTGGCCATTCTTGCCCGAGAGTTCGGAGTTCCGACCGTCGTGGGCGTACACGATGCTTTGGCCCGGTTCCCACCCGGTGTGCCGCTCGTGGTTGACGGGTTTACGGGAGAAGTAATCCGACTCGACACGGAGCAGTCGCCATGATCCGCGAGATCGTCGTGTGGGCAGGGCGGGTCGTCCTGGTAAGCACCATGCTTCTCGCCGGCGTGTACACGTTCTACTACCTCTATTACTGGCAATGGGTACGCGCTCAAATCGCCGGCACTTTGTTCGTGGCGACCCTCGTGATCGGGGCGACCTGGCTCATCCTCGGGCGCATGAAGCACCTCGAACGCGACATTGCTCGCCGACTCGACGCAGCGAAAGTCGCAGTAGTGCCGAACCGATCTGCCGATCTGCCAGAAGCTGCCACGGCGCCGGATGGAACTCCCACATCACAGCCAGACTTCCCATGGCTGGCACCGGAATTCTCGCCGCCGCGACACCAAGTCCTCGTGCCCATCGGGCTCGCCGGAGCCGCGGCATCCGTCACCGGGCACCCACGGACAGCGGTGTTCATTCCGGTGCTACTCGGTGCGGGATTGGTCGTGTCGCTGGTGGCAGCGTTGGCTGAACGCACTGCCGCAGCGGCATATGCGAGCGCTACACCGGCTCGCGCGGTGCGTCAGCTTTTGATCGGTGGGCTGGCTGCAGTCGTTGCGGTGAGTGCCGTGGTCGCGGGTATCTGGTGGGCCGCGCATTATCGGCCGGTCGCTCGCGGTGAGGGCCAGACGGAGCTGACCGTCCAGGTGTCAAGCCGGGTGGCGAGTCTGCCGACGGCCGCCGATACGGTCGAGATAGTCGGACGCTACTGCGCCCTCAATGCGATCCTCGGTGTACAAGTCCTGCAAGTTGAGGCGGATGCACCGGACTCCGCCGTACTGATCGTTTCACCGGTGCTGGACGAAGAGGCGCAGCGTAGATACGGCGGCTGCCTGCAGGATGCGATCCTCGAGGACCACCGCCTGTCGGTGACGAAGACCGTCCTGGTAGCGGAGGAGGACACACCATGACTCGTCCGCTGCCGTCTTCGGCCACAGTCCCAAGAGCCGGGGACTGGCCGTTGTCGAACCCAACCGCCGCGCAACGAAACCAAGTGCTGCTCATCGGCGCGATGCTCCTAGCGACCACCGTCACGTCAACGCTGGCGGCATTCTCCAGCCCTCCTGTCGACGAGTTGGTGTACCGCGACATCCAAAGCTGGGGCTGGGTGGACGGCATCTCCTGGTTGCACAGTGCAACGAGCCCTGCATTCCTCGCTGCCCTGGCTGCGCTGGTCCTGATGGGGTGGCGCTGCCGCACGTTCCTGATGACGGCGGCCGGCACGCTCGTGACCGGAATGGTGCTCGGTTGGCTCCTCATGCTGATTGTCGGCCGGGAGCGCCCTGTGGAGTCGGCGGTATCCGGCACCGACAGCTTCCCGAGCCTCGGCCTACTGGTGCTCACCATTCTGGCGGGGCTAGTGCCGCTGGCTGTGGAAAGCCTGACCCGGAACGCTGCCATCCGCTACGCCGTGACAGGACTCCTTGGCCTTGTCGTCCTAGGCAGCGCGCTTGTCGAGATCCACGGAGGCTCGCGATGGCCGCTGGACGCCGTCGCGGCACTTCTGATCGGGATCGGCCTGGTCGCTGGTGCCCGAATTCTGCTGGAGGAGCCGTCCCGGCATCCGTGGTGCAGTGACTGTCTGTGGCGCCAGCGCGCATTCACCGTGCGCCCGGTCGGACCGGTCCTGGTTACGGTGGATCGCCGGCGCGCCCGGCAGTTACACAGGATGACACTGCTGTGGGTGGGTGGACTTGTGGCCGCCTATGCCATCCTGGCTTTCACGGGCGGGTTGCCGCGAAATCCCGAGTCGGGCGTCATGGGAACGGGCTTGGAAATCCCCCTCCAGTGGGCGCTCCTGTTCTTGATCGTCACCGGAGTGTTGCTGGCGCGCCGTTGGCATGTCGCCGGCGCGATCGTCGTAGCCTCTGCCGCGGCCCTGTTGGGGTACGCGTCTTCGCTTCAGTACCCCGCGCCGATCGCGGCGGTGGTTACAGTCGTCGCCTGGGTGCCTGCGCTGCTGCTTTGGCTGGAATGGCACCGGCGGACGACGTTGCGCGCGGCGCTCGCCGCAGCCGTGGCCACATCGGTCGTTCTCGGTGGCGTTGTCGCCGCCGCCGCCACGACGTACAGCGAGTACTGGGGGCCCACACATCCGCAGTCCACGGTGGCCGCCCCGAACATGAACGTGGTCGAGTGGATGTGGGCGGGCGGAGTCACATCCACCAGCGGGGAAATTCGGCTGCGCACCATCGACGAGGTTGATCAGGTCCGCGTGGTCGTCAGCGAGCACGCAGACCTGTCACGCCCGGTGAGAACCGCCGAGGCACAACCGGCCGGTGACCGGGTCGCGGCAGTACGTCTGGATGGCCTGCAGTCCGACACGCTGTACTACTACGCCGCAGAGGTGAACGACCTAGTGGTCCGCGACCGGGTGCAAAGCTTCCGCACCTTTCCCGTAGGTGCGGCGTCGTTCACCTTCGCGCTCGGCTCGTGCCAGTTTGGCGGGTCCAACGGGAAGGTGTTCGACGTGATGCGTGCCTCGAACCCGCTGTTCGTGCTGGCCATGGGGGACTGGACGTACGGCAACATCAACCGGAACGACGCGGCACGTTTCCGGGATCAGTACGACCTCAACCTGACCGCCCCCGCTCAAGCCGCACTGTACGCGCAGGCGCCCATCGCTTATGTATGGGGAGACCACGACTACGATGGCAACGACGCGGACCGCACCGCACCGAGCCGCCAGGCTGCGATGCAGACCTACCGGCAGATGACACCGCACTACCCGTTGGCGGGTGATCCTGAGGCCCCCATCTATCAAGCATTCACGGTCGGGCGGGTCAGATTCGTGCTGACCGACACGCGCTCCGCGCGAGACCCAGTGGACGAGCCGACCGGCGCGTACCGCTCCACCTTGGGAGAGGAGCAGCGAGAGTGGCTGCTCGAGGAAATCGCGGGGGCGGATCGGTACGGGCTGGTGATTTGGGTCAACCCGGACCCGTGGTTGACTCCAGACAACCCGGCGAGCGACACCTGGGGCGGGTTCGCGGATGAGCGCAGGGTGATCGCCGACGCCATTGCCGAGAATGACGTCGACAACCTGCTGATGGTCAGTGGTGACGCGCACATGCTCGCGTTCGACGACGGCACGAACACCGACTACTCGTCGACGCAGGCCGGTGGGTTCCCGCTGTTCCATGCGGCTGCGGTTGACCGGCCCGGCAGTGTCAAGGGCGGGCCTTACAGCGGGCCGGTGCTCCCCGGCGGCGGCCAGTTCGGCACCGTCGAGGTCCTCGATGACGGAAGCAGCATCCAGGCAACCCTCACCGGGTGGAACTGGGAGTCAGAGCGTCTGTTCACTAAAGTCGTGCGATTCCCGGGCGCATCCCAGTGACAGCTGAGCCGGCCTGAAAGAACCTTCCGCCTCTAGGGCAGTTAATCAGTCATGGCCTACGGCGTGGATTTCGATCTCGGCCTGATCGCCGACCTGGACGCCCGCAACGCTCATCATGGCCTTGCTTACGCTCAGTGCCAACCTGCCGCCGCCGGCCGGCATCACGTTCGACGTGAACTCGGCGCCTCCGATAAGACCGTGCACGCGCTGCTGCTTCAGCCCGCCCATCGCGGCCACCTGCTCGGTGGGAATGTCGGCAACGGCCAGGCCGCTGGCCTTGTCCGGGTTCCAGTAGCGGATCTGCCCGGTGAACCGGATCGGCTCCATTGGCGAAGACAAGCACCCGCTCGGCGGCCCGTCAAGCATGCGCTAGACGTCCCGCCGGGACGGCCCGCGGGGCCTTCTTCTGCTGCCGGGGGTCGAAGGGCCCTACCGTCACGATCTTCTGTGAGTTGTACTGATTTGTAAGCCTTGTTCCGGCTCGATGACAGCAACGAAGGGGGCTTCGTACGTTGATTGACGCCGAAGGGCAAGTCACCGATAGCGAATTTGTGTGCCAACGCGCCGCCCTTCACCCCAGGTAATCCAGCTTGCGCTCCCGGTCATCCCAACTGGACGGGTACGGTGTTTCTCGCTACGATCATGCGGCCGACCCCAGCAGAGGTTCGGATCGACAATCCCAAGATCTTACGCATAGCTGAGGCGCCCTTCACGGTGCTGCGTGGTCCGCCCGGCTCCTTTGTGGCCGAATGGCTTGCAGCGGCCGTGGAGGCGTGGGAACGATGGCCGACCTGCGTCTGGCTGCGGACGGCAACGTCGAAGCCGGGCACGCTCGCGAGGCGTCTCGCAGAGGCTTGCGAGTACCGCTGGACGAGTTGCTGCGATCGCGATTCCGATCAGCAAGCACCACATGAACGACTTGCGCAGGCGCTCGACGGGTCGCCAGCGGGAGCGGTTGTTGTCCTGGAATTACCCGGAACCATCAGCCGCGGCGTGCGCCGCCTACTGGCAGATATCCGCCTAACCGCAGCCGATCGCGGGATCAGCGTGGTGGCGGTCACGGAGAGCCGCCTGCCGCGGGCAATGCTGAACTCATTTGATCACGTCCTTCCCTCGTCCGAGTTGTGGGAGCCGGCCGCGCTCGGCGAACTCACCTCGCTACCAAGGCGAAGTTGGCGCCGGCTTGTTGACCTCGCGCGCCAACGTCCGGCTGTCGTGGCTGACATACAGGATGCCGCGGCCATCTGGCCGACCGACGTCATCGCCGACGCACTCGACGTGTCCGGGCGGTTATTGCCCACTCTCGACCGGCTGACCGCCCAGTTACTCGACTTGTGCAGCGGGGCACAGCGCGACGCGCTCGAGATGTGCCTCAACGTCGGGTACTGGCATCCGCAGTTCGGTACTGAGATCGTCCGGGCCGGTGAGTTGCGGCCCTGGGTGGTTCCATTGGAAGGCGACTGGGGGTGGTTGCGCCCGATGTGGGTTCGATCACTCAGCCAGGCGTTTGCCCGTGGGGTCGATCTGGGCAGCCATACCGCCACCGGATTTGGATTGGTGTCGCCGGTACGACCGCCCGCAGCTGCCGCACGGCAAAGCCGCCGCGAGGCTGCTCACGACACTCTGCTGGAGGCTCGACTGCTCGGCTCCTTCGAGTTGCGCATCGACCGGTCTGCCGTGACGTGGTCGGGTCGGCGCGGCGTGAGTGTGCTGCGCTATCTGCTCGCTCGTCGGCATCACTCCTGCTCACGCGACCAATTGATCGAGGAGTTCTGGCCCAACACGAAACCGCTCGTAGCACGGAACCGCCTCCAGGTTGCCGTAAGCGGATTGCGCCAAGGCTTACGTGACCACACACCATTGCAGGTGATCGAGTACGTAGATGGCGGGTATCGGATCAACCCCGAAGTGCAGGTGACTGTGGATGTCGAGCAGTTCGAATCTGCGGTTTCCAGGGGTCGGGCCGCTGAGCGGTCTGGTGATGCAGAAGCGGCGCTAACTGCGTACCGGGAGGTGATGGAGCTGTACAGAGGAGACTTTGCCGCCGATGCGCCGTTCGAGCAGTGGACGTTACTCCCGAGGGAAAGCCTTCGACTCGCCTACCTTGATGCGCTGGACCGGATGAGCCGCATCTTATTTGGGATAGGCCGGCTCGACGAGTGCATCGCTACCGGGAATCGGATGCTCGATCTGGACCCATGCCGTGAGGACGCGTACCGGATGTTGATGCGCTGCTACGCCCGGCAGGGCCGCCCGTACCAGGCGCTACGCCAGTTCGAATTGTGCAGCCGAATGCTTCGGGAGATCTTGTCGACCGGGCCGACGCCTGAGACGATGCGCATCTACAAGTTGATCAGGGCGGGAAGCCGACCAACGGACGCGCCGCTGCGCTGAGTCGTTGGGTGAAACTCCCCGCCGGTGGGATGCCGTGCCGATGTCCGGCACGTGCGATGGTGCGGCTGCTGTGCTGTTCCCGCGCGCACCAGTCGCACCATCATCGAATGTCGGGGCTCCGCGCCTGCTGCGGCCGGTCGCCCGAATTCGTGCGGCCCTCCAACCGGTCAGTGTGGCTCCTCCACCTGAATGATCGGGCCTTCGCTGTAGCCGACCAGGTCGAAACCTAGGACGCCGGCGATCTTGCTGTTGAGGAACACGGCTGTGACGAGCTTGTAGATGCCCCCCACGTCGCTGCCGGGGTCATGCGGCGGCAACGTCTTCTCCGGGACCTTGATCGTCACCGTGTACTTCTTGAGGTTGGGCTTGGTCTTGTCCTCAAGTTCCTCTGCCTCAGTCGTCTTGACCTTGGCCGTGCCCAGCCGTTTTTCAGGGCCTTTGCCCAGCGACTCGGCGTAGGCGGAGACGTCCCATTCGCCCTCCAGGGCACTCAGCCACAGCGGCACCAACTGGCCGAAGATCGTCCATTCGATCTTCAATTCGAAGGGCTTGTTGGGGTCGACCACGTGGTTCCCCACACCGTACTTGAAGGGCTGCGGGTCGATGACCGCAACACCTGTCACTTCACCCTCCATGAGACCAGGGATATTGGGATCGAACTGCAACATTTCCGTACCTCCTCGAACCTGTCCGGGCCCACCTTGAGCTCGGCACTTTCGACGTAGGACGGCACTCTGAGTCAGCGGCCCTGCTGATGCTTAGCCGGACGACTCAGGCTTTACTAACCGGCTCTCGATCTCCGGCGCGTGCCAACCAGCCCTCCCGGCCGGCTCAAGGATCGGATCTCACCCCGATTCCCCCAGGCGAGCACAGTGTCCCTCCCTGACTCGACGCCCGGCCACCTTGTATCTGCCTCTTCGCTGCTCTCTCTGTAGTTGTAGGAACCACGTCTGCGCAGAGAGGAGGAGATCATGGACCTCGACACGGTGATCGGCGTGGACATATGGCCCGAGGTCGCCGGCGTAATCGTCGTAATTATCGTGGCACTCTTGTCGATCCGAGTTGCCCAGCACTTTCACCACAAACGGCGCGCGGAGATTGAGCAGAAGAGGGTCGACAGAACAAAGAGAATATTCTTTCCATGGTGACCACTCACTGACGCCCGACGTCGGATTCTGATCAGCGCGGGAGCGCATGTGAGCGGCATGGTGTCCGGCGGTGAAGAAGCCGCTGGCAAATGGCTCGAGCCGCATGTCGACGGACGAATCGGTGATCTGCACTTCGTCCATCCGGTTGGCTGAGTTCAGCGCAGCCCGTTGGAGTTGATGCCCATCACCGTGAGCGCGTCGATACTTCGTTGCGTGTCGAAGCGCTCTCCGGTGGCGTTCTTCGGGCTCACCCTCCTGATGTCCGCGCCATTCATGATCCTTGGCGTCATTGTGCGGACGCCGGAGGGAGCTGTGGTGGACCTCCCACTGAGTGCTCTGCAATTCGTCGCGCCGTTTCTGGCGGCAGGGATCCTGGTCGCCCGGCAGGATGGTTGGCGTAGCGCGCGCCACCTCCTGGCCGGCGCAATCGATATCCGGCGCATCCGGCCGGCGCGGTGGGCCGTGCCGATGGTCCTGATAGTGCCGGCAATTTATGTTGCGTCCTATGGCCTGATGCGTCTCGCCGGTCGGCCGCTTCCAGATCTTGAGGTGTCCGTTGCGTCAGTGCTCGTCCTTCTCGCACTGTTTCTCGTCACGGGTTTCTTCGAGGAGATCGGGTGGACCGGCTACGCGCTGGACCCTCTGCGCGATCGGCTCGGTGCTCTCGGCGCAGCGTTGGTCATAGGCGTGGTCTGGGCGCTGTTCCATCTCATTTCGGATCTTCAGGGCGGTCATGACCTGGGCTGGATCGCGTGGCATCGGCTCGCCAGCGTCATGCTGCGGGTGCTGATCGTGTGGGTCTACCTCAATGCCGGCAATGCGTTAGCGGCGGCCATCGTCGTCCACGCGACGGACAACGTGAGTTGGCAGACATTCCCTACTGGCGGTTCTCATTACGACCCGGTATTCACTGCGCCGGTTAGTGTGGTCGTCGTTGCCGTCGTGGTGTTCCTGTGGGGGCCGAGGACGCTCGCGCGGTTCCGCTACGCGAGGACGCCAGACCGGGTGCCACCAAGTGATGGAGAAACGTAGCCGTTTCGCAACAGGCGCTAGTGGCGCGATCGTAGCGGCGCGGCGCACGTACTCGGTTGGTGTCGATCTCCATTGCCAGCCGCACTCTTGGCTGCGTCGATCAGGGCAAGTGCGAGCGGGTCCCGAGATCGGCGGTCATGACCTGGTTGAGTTCTGTCGGTACCAGGCGAGCGTTTGGGCGATGGCCTGCTTCATGGGAGTAGGGGCGGCGCTGAAGGCCTCTTGATACTTTGTGTGGTCGACGACGAATGGCCGTTCTGTCTGATACAGCCGCTCGCCGAGGGCTCGTAAGCTGCCGCTGAAGTAGCCGCCGATTGAAATGACTGGTTTGGGGAGCGATCTGAACCGAGGCGGGTGACCGGTCTGCTGGTAGGCGAGAGCCAGAAACTCGCGCGTCGGCATCGCTTCGGCACTGGGTACATGCCACACCTGGCCGGACGCTATTTCGGCACGTGTGCCCAGGGTGACCAGCGCCGCCGCGAAGTCGTGGATGTACGTATAGCTATGCGGCGCGTCCAAGCCGGGCACCACAGGCGCCGCTCGTCCGGCCAGGACGGCGCGGAACACTCGCGCGCCGACAATTGATTGTCGGACGCGTGGACCGTAGAAGTCTGACGCGCGAGCGATGGTGGCCCGCAGCCGTCCGTCCCGATCGGCGCGCAGCAATTGCTCTGCTGCTGCCGCTCGCGCAGTGGCGCCACGGCCGTTTGGGCGGTACGGAAGCCCTTCGGTCAACGGACCGTCCACCGGGCCGTAGCAGTACATATTGTCGCCGTACACCACGTCGGCCCCTGCCGCCACTGCACCGTCGATAATGCCTCGCATCAACGGTTCCACCAGCGTCGCCCATTGGGCATACGGCGGTGAGACACAGTGGTACACCGTGGCCGCGCCGGCGAACACACGGCTGGACTGAACTGAATCCGACAGATCCGCTGTTACGACCTCGACTTCGTCGGGCACCGAGGCACGGCCAGTCCTTGAGACGACTCGCACGCTCCTACCCAGGCGGTGTAGGTCAAAGGCCACCGCCGTACCCAATGGTCCGGCGCCGCACACCACATCGGTCACGGAGGCATTCTCCATTCCAGCGGTCGTGCCGCGTCGGGAGGGCTGCCGCCAACGCTCGGCTCACGCGGCTGGGCCAACGTCGCGTGCGCGTGCCTACGGCGCTATCCACGGCCCGGTACGACATTGCCAACATCGTCTTGACCGTCACGACGTGGCACTCGTCCGGGTTGACCAGCACCCGGTGACTCGCGGTGTGAGCCGTATGACGGTGGCCGGGCCGGCCATCGTATGTGATGGTGAAGAACGCCAGCCAGTTGGAGATCGCAGCCGGCCTGAACACCAAGGGTGGGCCACGAATGAACCGGGAATCGAGCGCGGCTGTGCGGATGTCGTCGTGCCTGGTCGCGTTGCCTCGCGGGCGAATGCATTTAGTCACCAGCGGCCCTCGTACCGGACATCCGGTGATATTGCTGCATGGCTGGCCCGGGTATTGGTTCGACTACCGCCGCGTCATCCCTCTCGTCAGCCCACAAGTCCGAGTCGTCGCACCCGACTTCCTCGGCTTTGGTCACTCCGACATTCCGAGTGGTGACCCGGTGAATGCAGCCGACCAGCAAGTCTTCGCCGGCGACGTACTCGACCTTATGGACAGGTTGGAGATCGAGCAGGCCGTCGTCGTCGGTCACGACATCGGATCGGCAGTAGCGCCGTCTCTGGCGCGCATCGCTCCAACGCGGGTGCGTGGACTTGTCCTGCTAAACCCAACGCACCCGCACATCGGGGCCAAGCGATATACGCCCGCCGCCCAGCACGAAAGCTGGTATCAACATTTTCACTTGCTTCCGCTCGCCGAGACTCTGATAGATGGCGACGAGGCAAGGGTCGCTGCTTATCTCGGACACTTCTATCGACACTGGGCCGGCGAAAAGGTCATTACCGACACAGAACTCCGAGCTGTCGTTGAGATGTATTCGCGGCCAGGCGCATTCGGCGCGAGCATCGCCTGGTACCGAGCCCGCGCAGCCCGACGAGCCCGCGCGGCCAATATCGATGAAGCGCCGCTAGGGCTACCTGTCATCGCTTTGTGGGGAGATCGGGACCCGATGCGTCCACTCGACCACAAAGACGGCTTCGAACTCACCTTTCCGGCTGCTGTCAGCAAGGTGCTGCCAGGTGTCGGCCACTTCGTGCCAGCAGAAGCTCCCAAGGCCGTCGCTGACGCAATCGCTGCGCTGGCCTGATGGCGGCGTCAAACCGCGGCCTATACGTGCCATAATCGCCCTCAGGTTCGAATGGTGATCTTGCTAGCTCCGCCACCGATGTCGATGTCGTACCGGGCCTGGGCCTGATCGTAATCCGGGCTGCGCCAGTCGGTCTTGCCTCCGACGGCCTCCAGGGCGAAGTCATCGACGGCTAGCTTCGAGGCACCGGCTCCCACGCGGACCCGAATGGGCACTCCGGTGGGCCGGATAAGCTCGACGTTGCTGGAGCCTCTGCCGATCCGGATCGAGATGGCATCCTTCGGCCTAGGGAGCCGCGCCTCGATCCGAGAGGCGCCTCCAGAAACCTCGAAGCCCCGGAGTTCCAGGTCTTGGAGCTCAGCCAAGACGTCGGACATTCCCAACCGGCCCGTGATGGTCCACGGAATCCGGCCCGAAAGCGTAATCTCGCCCCTTGGTGGGCGGAAGCTGGCGCGGTACCTGACGGTCACGGTGCCCCCATCGACGTGCACGTCGGGGACCTTCCCTTCGAACCTGGCCCGATAGAGATCGTCCATGGCAGTGTCCACATGGATTGTCAAATGCGTGGCGCCGCGGGCGAACATCAGGTGGCCTGTCGCCACATCGGCCACTGGCGCGGACAGCTCCGTTACGGTCCTGGTGCTCGTCATCTCTCTCATCTCCTCATAGGTCATACCGAGTGCGATTCCGGTACTGTCGCGCATTGACCGTGGACTGTTGATGACGCGAGCCAGCCCTGGCTTGGTGCGCGATTCCTTACACCCTCAGCATGTTGCGCGGCGTTGAGAGCCGACAGGGCTCAACGACCTGATCCGCCGGGACGTCCGTCCGTGCTGACGCGGCACAGCTCGATCCGCCGCAGTTCGAGGAGTTCTCAGAAGGCGAGGCCGAAGTACAGCATTGCCGCGTTGATCAGGATGAGGCCAAACCACGCGATCACGTCCGCCTTCGAGTCGACAAGCAGCGCGAGCGTTCGGCCTGCCCGTCCCTCGCCGAGTGCGCGCCCAGCTGCGGCCACTCTGGTGACCCCGATGCCCGCTGTCAGTACACACGCTGAGCCGATCGTGCAGAACAAGCACATCGCACCCATCACGAAGCCCGTCTGGTAGCTGTACCACGTGGCGAACCCCGCCATGAACAGCGACAAACCGAGCAGTCCGGCGAGGTAGGGCCGGGCGAATCGGGACTGCAGGATCCCCGCCACGGCCGTCGCAGCCAGCGCCGCGAACACCGGCATGCTCACGAGAGTGTTCGGGATCCCAAGGGCCGATGACTGCCATTGAGTGAAGACGGCCGAGCATGATAGGACCGCGTTGAAGTCGCACACAGAGCCCGCGTCGGCGTTTTCTGCAGTAGCGATCCGCTCCACAAGTTGCCAGCCTGCGCTGACCATGCCGGTTACCGCGGCGACCAGTACCAGCACGTACCAGGGCCGGGCCGACCGCGTGCCGGTCGCGTACGGAGATGTGCCGCCATGGCTCGTCACACGATCTTCGGTACGGATAGTCATGTTCTCAGCCCTCCGGTTTACGGCCTACGTGCCGAGTCGACCTTCCATCCAGCAAGGCAGCCGTTGATAGGGCCCAAAGTCCCGCGCACCGGGGGCATAAGTTCGGCTTCCACTGCGCCGTGCTCGTCGGCGCACCGCGGCGCGCGCCTTCGGAGGCGGTCAAGTGCCGGAGCCGTGAACCGTGGCGTCCCCGATCTTGCGTACTGTGTGGGCCGTGCTCGAAGCCTGGCGTCGCGGAGCCCGAAGGCGATTGGCTGTCGCGTCGTTCGTAGTCGGGGCGGTTGCAGTTGGAGTCTTCGGCGTGCTGGCACCACCGGAATCTTGCCCGACCCCAACGGCGGCAGAACTTCGGCAGTCAGCCACCGAGGCGGTCGACTGGTTTGTGCGCAACCAACAGGACGATGGCCGATGGCTTTACCTGTATGACGCAGACAGCGCCACCATGAGCCCCGATTACAACGTGGTCCGCCACATGGGCGTTCAGATGAGCCTTTACCAGGCGGCTGCGGCCGGTATTCCCGGCGCCATGGAGACGGCAGAACGTGGGCTGGTGTGGTCGACAATTCAGATCGTCGAGCGCGACGGCTGGGCAGCGGTCGTCGACAGAGGCCTGGCACCTGTGGGGGCGACAGCACTTTTTGTGGCGGGCCTTGCCGAACGGCGAATCCTTTCCGGCGACGATCAGTACGACGATCTGCTGAAGGGGCTCGGCAGATTCCTCGTCTACCAGACGGAGGCTTCGGGCGCCGTCCTTGCCTACTATGACACCGCAGCGGGCGAGCCGACGCCCGGCGAGTACTCGCGGTATTACACCGGGGAGGCGTACTGGGCCTTGACTCGGCTGCGTTTGCTGTTTCCTGACGGACCGTGGGCCGAGCCGGCTGAACGAGTCGGGACGTACATCTCGACGCGCCGCGACAGCGTCGAGGGATACTGGCCGCCGCTACCCGACCACTGGGCGGCGTACGGCCTTGCGGAAACGGTAGCCATTGAAGAGCGAGCCGGCGACCAGCCCCTTACTGAGGATGAGCTTGCCTACGCACGCCGGCAAGCTGGGTTGTTCGGTGCACAGGTGCGCTGGGTGAGTCAGCAGGCCGGGCCGTGGGGAGTGACCGTCCGGGGCACGCACGTACCTCGGGGCGGCGGCTATGGAGTGATCGGAGAAGCCCTCACCGGGCTGTGGCTGGTGGCCGACTCCGACTCGAGGCTCGCCGACGTCCGCGTGCCGCTTTCCGAGCGAGCTACCTGCATCGCCGGCCTGGCCGTGGACGCGCAGTCCGACGAGGCGGAAGCCGACGGATACCGCGAGCCAGCGCGCGTCCAGGGGGCGTGGCTCATCGATGGTGAGACTCGGATGGACGACCAGCAGCATGCGCTGTCCGCGCTGCTTCGGACCATCCCGATCGTGGAGGCTGACGGCAATCCGGACGGCAGATCTCAGCCGTCAGCGCCGCCATCAGTGTGGTTGTGGATGGTGGCATTGTTCGCAGCGGTCAATCCATTCCGGTTGGCTTTGGCAGTTCCTCGTGGCGACCGATCTGCTGGCGTGGTGACTGGGGCCGCCGCACTCGGTGGGATCCTTGGCGCGGCAATTGCCCTCGTGGTGGCATTCGTCGGCAGCGGCCCACTCCTCGATGCCCTCGACGTCAGCGACGCGTCCATGCGCATCGCCGCCGGAGTCGTTGCGGCCGTCGTAGGCATCGTCGCCCTTGTCGTGCGTCAGCCGTCGCCCACGCCTGCGTTGCCTGGCCTCCGAGCTGCTGTCGTCCCCGTGGCGGTGCCGATGGTTGCGAACGCCGGGCTGATCACGTTGGCGATCAGCGCATATGCCGACCGGGGTGCTCTTCTGGTCGGCGTGGCGCCGGCCATCGCCGTTGGTGCGCTTACCCTGCTGGTCGCGTTCGTCCAGGCCGATGGCGTGGCCGGTCGCGTCCTCGGGTGGGCAGGACGGATGACTGCGGCCGTGCTGGTTCTCGCCGCCGCCCAGCTCGTCCTCGACGGTGTATTCGCCGTCTAGCCGAATCGTTCTCAACGTTCGGGTTCGCGACTCGCACCCTCCTCGGGGGCGAATGTTCGGGACCTTGGCCCCTGTCCTCGGTTGAGTGCGGCTTCATACCGTGAGATTGGCAAACCCCATAGTCCCTCGCTGCCGCGAGGAATGCGGCCCGGGGCATAGCAAGAGGGAGAAATCGTGCCTCCGCATTGTGACTCACTCGATGGGCCCGTCGTTACGGCCGCCCGCCGATCCCTGGATGCCGGCGATGTCGAGCTGATCCTGCCGTTCGTTCCCGAAGACGGCGAGGCTGAGGTCAGGGCCATGTTCGGTGCCGTTCTGCCAGTGCGCGACCTTACCGATGAAGCACGCGAGGTGGCCGACCGGCTGTTCTTCGAGACGGTGGTCCGAATCCACCGTTCAGGGGAGGGCGCCCCCTACACCGGGTTGAAGCCGGCCGGGCTTGATGTGGGGCCGGTGATTCCGCTGGCGGAGCAGGCCATCGAGGCCGGATCTCCGGAGCCAGTGACCAAGTACCTCACCGGCGTCTTACACGAGCAGCTCAAGCAGCGGCTCGAGCAGGTCAACGCTCTGTCGGCCGCCAAAGATCGGTCGGTGGCCGACGGCCGCGCCTACGTCGAAGCCATGCTCGGCTTCCAGGTGTACGCCCACCACTTGTGCCAGGCGATGCGTGCTCCGGCACATGAGGGCCACGGGAACGGCGGGCACCAGCACGAGCACGATCACGACTAGCCCGGACCGCAAGTGCGTGAGCCAGGCGATTCGGTTTAGTCGGGCACGAATTCGGCCCAGCTGCGAATATCGTCGCGGCTCACAGTCCGTGCCATTTCCGGATGATCGTCTCCCAGGTGTTTCTCAATCACATCCACAACAACGTCAATGTCAGTGCTGCGTGCGATGTAGCCGCACTCGCAGGTGATCTGTGCGGCCATGCTGCCCCTTCCCGACACTTGAGGCGCGGTGCCTCGTCATGGCTGCCGGCCTTTCCTCAGGGTATAGCGCGGTCCGGCAGGTGAGCGGCACGATTGTCACATGTCAGGCCCGGTCCGGGTTCAGTTGTGTGGTCATTTCGCGCTGGTTCGCGAAGACGAGGCGCGGCTGGACGATGCGCTGCCCGGTCGGCTTGGCCGGCTGCTCGTGGCCTACCTGGTCCTGCGCCGGCCGGCGTTCGTCGCCCGCGATGAGCTCTTGGAGGCGCTGTGGGCCAATCAGAACCCCGCGGCGCGCGGCAGCGCCCTCACCGTGCTGCTCTCCCGGGTCAGGACAGTGCTTGGCGACCAACTGCGCGGACGCGGTCAGATCAGCATCGTGTTGCCAGAAGGCTCCACAGTCGATGTCGAGACCGCATTCGCTGGGCTGCACGCCGCTCAGTCGGCGGTGGCGCTTGGCGACTGGCGGCGCGCGTGGGCGCCCGCGCTGACAGCAATGCTTGTCAGCCGCCGTCGGTTCCTGCCCGAAGCAGACACGTGGTGGGCGGATGAGTGGCGGACTCGCCTGGACGATCTACATCTGCATGCGCTGGAGAGTTACGCTCGCGCCTGCCTCGGCCTTGGCGGTACAGAGTTGGCCAGTGCCGAGCGTGCCGCCAGACGGCTGGTTGAACTCGCTCCTCTGCGAGAGAGCGGACAGCTTGTGCTGATCCAGACTCTCGCCGCCCGCGGCAATCTCGCCGAGGCGCTGACCGCATACGAGCTGCTTCGCAGGACTCTGCGCGAGGAGTTGGGCACCGATCCGGGGCCGGAGTTGCAGCGCGCCCACGCGAACCTCCTGGGCCCGCGCTGATCGACGACCGCAATGTCGCCGCAAGGTAAGCACAATGTTGCCGCAGGGGCGCAAGAGCATCGTTGATGCCGTCAAATACCGCTATTCGGAGGCATCCATGCAAGGCGCGACTCAACTTACTGATGTTCGACTCCCTGCCACGAGCCCACGTTCGGCTCAGGCAGGACAATTGCCTGCACCACACCGCAGCGACCAGGCGCCGCTTGGCCGTCTTACGTCAAGACTTCTACAAGCCTGGCGTTCCCGCGCCGCGTCAGAGCCGACTGACGGGCGGGAGTACGGATGGTCCGCTGTGCCGGAACTTCGTGATTACCCCACGCGTCGGCAGTCAAGATCGTGAACATGCTCGGGGCAGGCGCGAGTTCGGGCGGCCGCCGCTGCCACTGCAGCTGCGCTCACACCCGCTTCGGCACCGCGCCTGTCCAGCTGAAGACGACGCGCATCGCTTTGTGCCCGAAGTCGGCAGTGGGGTTGAACATGCACGGGCAACCACCGTCGATAACGGTGACACCATGCTCGCGGCCGTATGCCGTGGCAGACTCCGAGACGCTGCCCGTTCCGGGCCCGCGATGCATCCACACCTGGGGAATGCCGAGCTCAACGCACTCCCTCATGGTGACGTCAGCGGTTTCCGGCCGGGTGCCGATCACCACCGCCTCAACGCGGCCGGGCACCGAGGCCAGGTCGGGATAGCACTTGTCGCCTTCCACCTCGTCGGCATTCGGATTGATCGCGAATACGTCGTAGCCCCGTTCCCTCAGCCGCTGGTACACGATATTCGCGCCATGTCCCTGTGGCGTGCGTGATACTCCGGTCACCGCGATCCGCTTGTTGGCCAGAAACTGCGATGCGGCCTGCTTTATCGGCAGCATGGCGCCACCTCCGGGTGATTGGCGGGGTTCTTACGGCGTCAAGCCTCCGTCCGTGCTGGGATCCGCAGCGACGGGCGAACCTCCCTGGTCGTTAGGGCCGAACGTCCCTGCAGACCTTGGAATCCAGCCGGTTGAAGATCGGCGCTGTTCGTCGCAGATAAGAGATAATCGCCCAACACCGAACACACCGGGAAAGGTTCAGCCGTCTGCACCTGTGCGCAGGTGCAGACGGCAGGCGTCGGGTTCGGCGAACGGCAGTAGAGCCGTACGGTCCGGCTCCCCGCCGAAAACGGACATGGCCCCGCGCACAATGCCGAGATGTACTGAGCACACGACCTCGGGGTAACGGCGCGCCGTGTCAAGCAGCGGGCAACGGCGGAGGGCGACGGTTGTCGCACGGGCGTCTGCCGCAGGGTCGAACCCAAGCTCGGCCAGAATGCCGACGACCTTGCGGCGAGCCGCGCTCGCGCTGGTGGGTCGCGGGCCTGGCGCAGCGATCGCCAGCGAACGGCCCCACTCGATTCCGGCGGTCAGCGCGTCGGTAGATGGATCGGCGCTCGTGCGTGCGATATGCGACGCGAGCGCGCTCGCCAGGCCGGCATAGTCGCGGACCCGGGGATCGGGCTCGGACAGGCCCTCCGCGGCGGCGTAGAGCCAGGCCGGCCGGCCACGTCCCGCAGGCCGTGCCCGTTCCCTTGTCGCCAAGCCCCGGGTCACGAGGGCGTCGAGGTGGTCGCGGACGGTGTTGCCGTGCATCCCAAGCTCGGCCGCGAGCTCAGTGACGGTCACGGGAATGTCGTGACGCTGCAACCGCTCGAGCACGTGCGCCCGTTGGCTCGACAGGGGGCTGCCGGTGAGGTCGCGGCGAACCGGTGCGGGGCCATTGTTTTTCACGGAGATTACCGTAGTAAATTACAGGAGAAGTCACCAGCCACGCACCCGGAGGACACCAGTGATCACCAACAGGGAGGCGGCCGGCGTCGCCATCGCCACCAGCCCGGAAGACGCGGACGCAGTCGATGCCGTGAAGCGGCATCACGCGGAGCTGTCCCGGCAGTTGTCCGCCTGCGTCGATGCCATGCTTGACGTCGTGGCGGAGCCCGACGGCACTGCGGTCGAGCCTGCCCGGGCGCGCCTGCTGGGCTTTCTCACCGACGAACTGCTGCCCCACGCTGCAGCCGAAGAGGCATCGCTCTACCCGGCGGCGGCCACCGACGCGCGAGCCCGCCTGCTGATCGACGGGATGCTCGCCGAACACCGGGTGATCCAATCGCTGGTGACCGAGATCGCCGACGCCGCGGAGCCGGTTCGTGCCGCGGCCGCGGCCAGGGCGGTCCAGGTGTTGTTCGACGCGCATCTGGCCAAGGAGAACGATCTCGTGGTGCCGGTTGTGGCCGCAAGCGGTGACACCTCGCTCGCGGCCGTGCTGGCCGGTATGCACGACATCCTCGGTGAGAAGGAGCCACCTGGAGGGTGCGGCGGGTCGTGCGGTTGTGGCGGTCATGACGATGTCGGCGCGCCTGAACTCGACGTTCGCACCGTGCCGCATGCTATTCGGCACGCTGCTGTCTTCGGCGCCCTCGACGCCGTTCCGACCGGCGGTTCGCTCGTACTAGTGGCGCCCCACGATCCGGTGCCGCTGCTGGACCAGATCCGTGCCCGTACCAGCGGCGCGTTCTCGGTCACGTACGAGGAGCGTGGGCCGGAGTCCTGGCGGCTGCGGCTGAACCGGCAACACTGACCGAGCCGATCGCAAGAATTGCAGCCGAGCGCTCTCCAACCGCTCGCCGGGCCGATCCACAGTCGCACTCCGGTCCAGCCGTCTGCCTCGAGCCGCACCGTAGGCTGAGTCGGATGAAAGCGGTCCTGTTCCGGACCTATGGCGGTCCGCTCGAGATCGTCGACATTCCCGAACCCGCGGCTCCTGATGACGGCGCGGTCATCCGGGTCGAGGCCACGGGCATATGCCGAAGCGACTGGCATGGCTGGCGCGGCCACGATCCGGACATCACCGTGCCGCACGTTCCCGGGCACGAGTTCGCGGGCGTGGTCCACACAGTGGGGCGATCGGTACGCCTCTGGGACGGGGACGAACGAGTCACCGCGCCGTTCGTGTGCGGCTGCGGGACGTGTGGTCCGTGCGCTCGCGGTGACCAGCAGGTGTGCGAACGGCAGACCCAGCCGGGCTTCACCCACGATGGCTCTTTCGCGGAGTACGTGGTGGTCCGGAACGCCGACGTGAACCTCGTCCGACTTCCGGACAGCGTGGACTCCGTGAGTGCGGCCGCTCTCGGCTGCCGGTTCGCGACGGCCTACCGGGCGGTGGTGCAGCAAGGACGGCCGGCCCCCGGTCAGTGGGTGGCCGTGTACGGGTGCGGGGGAGTGGGCCTGTCTGCGGTCATGATCGGTGTCGCCTCCGGCGCCCGTGTTGTCGCCGTCGATATTTCGCCCGATGCGCTGGACCTCGCGGCGGAGTTGGGGGCGGAGATAACGATCAGCCCCTCCACGGTCGCTCCTGCGGCGGGTGGTGGCGGACTGGACGACATCGCGATGTGGGCAGCGAGAGTCGGTGCCGCGGTCCGGGAGGCGACCGGGGGTGGCACGAGCATTTCGATTGACGCGCTGGGCAGTTCGGGCACATGTGCAGCGTCAGTTCACTCGCTCGAACGCCGCGGACGGCATGTTCAGGTCGGCCTGTTGCCGCCAGCACTCGGAACACCACCGATCCCTATGGACCGGGTGATCGGTGCAGAGTTGGAGATCGTCGGCAGTCATGGCATGGCGGCCCACTCCTACCCGCCAATGCTCGCCGCCGTTGAGGCCGGTGTGTTACGCCCTGATCGGCTGATCACCAGGCGGATTGGCCTGGACGCCGTTGCAGGGGTCCTGGCGGAGATGGGTGAAGCGCCGCCCACCCAGCCGGGAATCACAGTGGCAACGCCCTAGGTCTCGGCAGCCAGGCCGGCCGGTTTGCAGACGGCACGCTCGGCCATCGAGATGAGTCGCTCAGCCACAGTGGCCGAGTCCAGACCACGCCCGGTGTACAGGAGGTCGAAGGTGTCGAAGCTGGTGATGACGTAGAGGAGGTCGACGGCTTCGGCTTCGGTCACGTCCGGCCGTAGCAGGCCTTGCTCGGCGAGGCGCTTGCCGAGGTATTCCATGCCGCGGGCCCGCGACCGCTCCAGCCGCAATGCCATGCCGGCCATGGCGTCCGGGTCGAGCAGTCCCATCGAATAAAGAGCCCGAGCCGCGTCGCGCTCGGTCGCGTAGACCTCGCTAGCGGCACGGAGGCTGCCCCGAAGGTGTTCGCGCGCATCGGGATGTTGCACGGCCTGCACGATGCGGTCGAAGCCGGCCCGGTCGTAGAGGTACGTGGCGAATGCGTTGAACAAACCGGCCCGGGATCCGAAGACCAGGTAGACGGTGGATCGAGCGACACCGGCATCCTGAGCCACCCGGTCCACACTGATTGCTTTCGCCGGCGTTTCGCGGAGCTGGTCGTACATCGATTCAAGGATCCGGCGACGGGTGTCCTCGGCCGCTGCTGCGCGAACTCGCTGCTCGTACTTCCTCGGCGCCACTGGCTCGCTCCTCATTTCACTTGACATCGCGTCCATCAGAATACACCATGTCTAGTGAAAGACATCGTGTCCATCGAAATTTGGGAGAGTCATGAGACAGAACGTTGTACCGGAGGTGCCGGTGCTGATCGTGGGCGCAGGCCCGGCAGGCCTCACTGCAGCGATCACGTTGGCTCGCTACGGCGTCGATTCGCTGGTCGTCGAGCGGCGGGCAGATCTTTCGTCGCTTCCTCGAGCGACGGCCGTCAGCACACGCACCATGGAGATCATGCGGACGTTCGGGCTCGAGGAGCGAGTGCGGTCCGGTGGCATCGACGTCGAGTGGAACGCGTGGATCACCGAGACCCTCGCCTCTCCCGTCGGCGTCCCGATGCCTCTCGGTTTTCCGACTCGCGAGGAAGCCGCGTTGATAAGTCCGACCACTCCGGCGTGCGTGCCGCAGGACCATCTGGAGCCGGTGCTACTGGACCACTTGCGATCGTTTCCGGGCGTCGACATACGCTTCAGCACCGAGCTCGTGACGCTAGAGCAGGACTCGGAATGGGCGACTGCGACACTGCTTGACACTGCGTCGGAACGCACAATTGCGGTCCGCGCCAGATACGTCTTGGCGGCGGATGGAGCGCATAGCAGAGTCAGGGCGGTGCTGGGCATCCCTATGGAAGGTCCAGACAACCTGATCGAACACTCCACCGTCTTGTTCGAGGCGCCGCTATGGGAGGTCCTCGGGGATCGCCGACACGGTATCTACGTGATTACCCATCCCGAGGCCGCCGGCATTTTCGTCCCGGTCGGAGCCGATGACCGCTGGTTGTACGGGCGAGAACTGGCCCAGGCTCACCAGCGGCCGGAGAACACCGACAGCCTTGCCGACCTGCTGCGGACGGCGTCGGGTATTCCGTGGTTGCGCCCGCGGATAGAACGACTGGGCAGCTTCTCCTTCGCGGCTCAGATCGCCTCGCGTTACAGAGAACAGCGGGTGTTCCTGATCGGCGACGCCGCGCACCGGGTCACCCCACGTGGCGGTACCGGCATGAACACGGCCATCCATGACGGCTTCGACCTCGCGTGGAAGCTCGGCTGGGTGCTCAGTGGCTGGGCTGAGCCAGAACTGCTCGACACCTATGAGACGGAACGGCGTCCCGTGGGTTTGCTCAATACGGCGCGGTCAGCGGACCCCAACGGGAGCCAGCGTGAAGCCGCCGAAGGATTGGTCGCTGATCTCGGCGATCGAATCCCGCACGCGTGGCTAAGCCATGACGGGGCTCGCACCTCCACCCTGGATCTACTCGGTCCAGGCCTGACGCTGCTGACCGATGAGCACGGCGGTATCTGGCGGCATGCGCTGCCGAGCACGGTTGCGACGATCGTGACGCACATCGTCGATGAGCCGGCGGCGGAAGCCTTGGGTATGCGCGGCGGAGGAGCAGTCCTTGTGCGACCCGACGCCAAGCCGATCGCTACCTGGCTGGAAGCTGTGCAAGATCCAGTGAGTGCCATGGCCGCCGCGGTCACGGGCATGGCGGTGCGCACGAATGGCCCGGTGCCCGCCTGGCAGCGCGTCCTGGCCAGCTAGCCGCCGGCAAGAAGCCCCTTGTGCCCGGGATACTGGTTTGGGGCTCGCTCTCGGCGGAGACGATAGCTGGCGATGAATGCTCCGGTGATTGGCTGACGGAGGTAGCGATGCGCACCGACCTAGCCCGTTTGATCGCAGCCATCGGCAGTGGAGGCTTGATCGTGGCGCTGGTGGTGCCGATCTCACCAGCCGCCGGAGCGCCAAGGACCACCGAGAAGGAACCTGTCGCGGTCGGGACGGGTGGCGCGGTCGCGACGGTCGACGCCGAGGCCACCCGGGTAGGGCTGGAGGTGTTACGCAAGGGTGGCAATGCCGTGGACGCCGCCGTAGCAGCGGCTGCGACGTTGGGGGTGACCGAGCCGTTCTCCGCCGGGATCGGTGGCGGTGGCTTCTTCGTGTTCTACGAGGCAGCGTCCGGTCAGGTCCACACGATCGACGGCCGCGAGACTGCTCCGCAGGCCATGCAGGAGGATGCGTTTGTCGAAGACGGTACGCCGATTCCCTTCGCCGAAGCCGTCACCTCCGGGTTGTCCGTTGGTGTTCCGGGCACGCCGGAAACTTGGGATGTCGCGCTGGACCAATGGGGAACGATCACTCTGCGCGAGGCATTGCGGGGAGCGACCCAAGTCGCCCGTCGAGGCTTCGTTGTCGACCAGACCTTCTTCGACCAAACGGCCGCCAACGCCGCCAGATTCGCGGATTTCACCTCGACTGCCGAGCTCTATCTTCCCGGTGGGGAGCCCCCGCAGGTGGGCACGGTGTTCCGCAACCGCGACCTCGCGGCGACGTACGGCCTGCTGGCGCGGGAGGGTGTCGACGCTCTTTACACCGGTCCTCTCGCACAGGAGATCGTCGACACGGTGCAGAACCCTCCGGTCACGCCCGGAGCCACCCGGGTCGTCCGCTCCGGCCTCATGGAACTCGCCGACCTGGCGGCCTATGACGCCCCGCTGCGCGAACCTACCCATGTCTCCTACCGCTCCCTGGACGTGTTCGGCATGGGGCCCCCGTCATCAGGTGGTTCGACCGTCGGCGAGGCACTGAACATCCTCGAGAACTTCTCCCTCGCCGAGATGGACGAAACCCAGGCGCTGCACCATTACCTGGAAGCGAGCGCACTGGCCTTCGCCGACCGCAACCGTTACGTCGGTGACAGCGACTACGTCAACGTGCCGCTGGAGGAACTGCTCTCCGACGGATTCGCGGCCGAGCGAGCCTGCGAGATTTCCCCTGCCGCCGCACTGGTCAAGCCGGTCCCACCCGGGGTGCCTGATGGCGACTACGACACGACGTGCGCGTCGGCCACCTCCGTCGGCCTAGCCGGCAACGACGGTGTGTCGACCACCCACCTGACCACCGCCGACCGGTTCGGCAACGTGGTGTCGTACACACTTACCATCGAGTCGACCGGCGGTGCGGGCATTGTCGTCCCCGACCGCGGCTTCCTGCTGAACAACGAGTTGACCGACTTCAACTTCACCGACACGCAGGGTGGCAACGATCCCAACCTGCCGGCGCCGGGTAAGCGTCCGCGAAGCTCCATGTCGCCGACGATCGTGCTGGACGGCGGAGAGCCGCTGCTGGCGGTTGGCTCGCCGGGCGGTTCGACGATCATCACTACGGTGCTACAGATCCTCGTGAATCGGCTCGATCTCGGCATGGACCTACCTGAGGCGCTCGCGGCACCGCGTGCCACCCAACGCAATACGGCGTCGGTGCTGGCCGAACCGGGCTTCCCGCGTGGGGAACTGGCGGCACTGGGGCACGCTTTCTCCGACACCGGTGAGATCGGAGCCGCGACCGGAATCGAGATACTCGAGGACGGCCGTATGCAAGCGGTTGCCGAACCGGAACGTCGAGGTGGGGGAAGCGCGGGCGTAGTCTCTCCCGACTGACCGCGAGCACCCGCACGACGATCGTGGACACCCACGGCATGGTCCGGTCGGCCGTCACAGGATCGGTGTAGGCCGGATACCGCCGCGTTCCATCAACTCGTCAACCAGCCGCCGATGCACTACTCGGGATCAGCGTGCCGTCTGGGAGAGTTGCAGCTTTTCGGTGAGGCCGAGAAGGTCGAGGATCCGTAGGACGACGCCGTGCGGATTCTGCACGGTGAAGCCGACGCCGCGGCACCGCGCGGCTTCACGCGCGGTAACGAGGGCACCAACGCCACTCGCGTCCATGAACGTGACCTCCGTCAGATCAATTCTGACGTCGGCGGGCGGGATCGCCGACTCAATCGCGTCCAGCATTACGACCTGCAACCGCGGTGAGGTCGCCAGGTCGATTTCGCCCGCCACGGCGACGCGAACGGATTTGTCACCCGGCCAGACCAGGGCAGAAAACGGCGCGGGTAGTAGCCCTTCGGTCACGATCACGCCTACCTTGTCAGGTCGGGTGGCCCGCACTCGACCGGGTCCGATCTACCGTCGGCGCTGGCCAACGAGGCGGATGCAGCACGCGTTTCCGAGCGTCCAAGATCTACCTTCCACTCGATCGGTGTTGGGCAAGGACATGGCGCATTACTGACGAACTATTGGATAGACTACTGCCCAGATTGAGGAACCTCAAGTCTGTTGAGTGGGAATTGAAGAAGTTGAATCGCGACCGCTACGATCTTCGCATGCAGGATGGCAAACCTGGAGACCGACCTGTCTACAGCATCGGCGCTGTGTCAAAGATGCTGGGGGTCCCCTCGGCGACTCTGCGCACCTGGCAGGAGCGGTACGGCGTCGTAGTGCCGGAGCGCAGCAAAGGGGGCCACCGCCTGTACACACGCGACCAGGTGCAGCAGCTGCGGTTCCTGATCGACCAGATGGCGGCCGGCCTGTCGCCGGCGGATGGGCACCGCGTTCTGGAGGAGCAAATAGCCGCCGGACTGCCGCTCCAGTCTGCGAGGAGGTCGGACGGGGATACGCTGCTGATCCTCCTCGCCGAGCGCGACCCGTTCGCTGCGGAGTTCGCCGAGTACTTCCTGCGAACGGAGGGCTACGACGTGGCCCTAGTGCTGAGTGCCGAAGACGCGATTGCAGCAACCGGCGGCGGCAGGCCGGACTTGGCCGTGATCGACTTGTTGATTTCCGGTGGACGCGGGCTTGAACTCTGCCGGCAGCTGGTGGAGCACGAGAGCGTACCTGTACTTGCCATCTCGAGGCTGGAGATGCGTGATCAGGCCATGTCCGCAGGGGCGTCCGCATTCCTCCTCAAGCCGATCGAGGCGCTTCAGCTGGTCTCGGCCGTCCAGGATCTCCTGGGCCGCAGCGCCTTCCTTCGCCGAAACGATGGCCGACCCGCGCATCGAGACGAGGACAAGGCATGACCGACCGCATCTCTAGCGGCAGCAGCCGCCTGGACACTGTGTTGGGCGGCGGCATTCCCGGCAACGCTATCTGCCTCGTCACTGGGCAACCCGGCTCAGGGAAAACGATCTTTGCGCACCAGTGCGTATACGCCAACGCCCGCGATGACCGTCCGGCCATCTACCTCTCCACAGTGTCCGAGCCGCTCGAGAAGATGCTCTACTTTGGACAAAGCCTCACGTTCTTCGATCGAGATGCTGTGGGTAGGCGGGTAATATACGACGACCTTGGCAATCTACTTGGCGACCGTGGATTGGGCGGCGTGCTGGATCGCGTCAGGGATCTGATCCAGGAACACCGCCCGGGCATCATGGTGATCGACAGCTTTAAGGCCATGCGCCCGTACTCGGCCGACGACGGCGAGTATCGCAAATTTCTGCACCACCTGGCCGGCATGGTCAGTGCCTTTCCGGTCACCTCGTTATGGGTCGGCGAGTATGACGTGAGCGAGATCGCCAACGCGCCCGAGTTCGCGGTAGCCGACGCGATCTTGGCCTTCGGCAGCAGCCATGCAGGTGAGCGCACCACCCGTGCGCTGGAGGTACTCAAGCTTCGCGGAGGCGAATCTCTCTCTGGCAAGCACGCCTATCGAATTTCCCAGGACGGCATAGCAGTGTTCCCGCGCCTGGCCGACGTGGCAAGCGAGACGCCTTTTGTGCTCAGGCGGGAGCGGAGCTCCTCCGGCGTGTCGGCGCTTGACGACATGCTCGCCGACGGCTATTGGCCGGGAGCGTCCACGCTCATCGCCGGCCCCACCGGCGCAGGAAAGACCTTGATGGGCCTCCACTTCATATTCGGCGGCTGCCGGGACGGCGAGCGTGGGCTGATCGCTACGATGCAGGAGGACCCGACGCAACTCGATCGGATCACCCGGGGCTTTGGCTGGTCGCTCGAAGACGACAACCTCACCATGATGTACCGCGCACCAGTCGATCTCTATGTCGACGAGTGGGTATACGAGCTGCTCGACACGATTGAGGCCGTCGGCGCCGAGCGGGTGCTCGTGGACAGCCTCGGCGACCTGCAAGCCGCCTCCGCTGACACGACGCGTTTCCGCGAGTACATCTACTCGCTCCTACACCGCTGTTCCCGCCATGGTGTGAGCGTGATGATGACCCACGAGGTGCCGGACCTGTACGGCATCTCCAGACTGACCGAGTACGGCGCCTCACACTTGGCAGACAACGTGGTACTCCTCCAGTACGCAGGCTTCGACAGGGCCGCCATTTCACGTACCCTCACCGTGCTGAAGACCCGCGCCAGCGCGCACGACCCGCACGTGCGGGAGTTCCGGATCACCTCGAAGGGCATCGTGCTGAGCGACCGGTCCTGAGTTCTCCGCTCGATAGGCAGGCCTTGACTACGCCGGTTAGTCGGTGCGGGTTACTACCGCAGGTCCGGCGTAGTCGGCAGGCACCTGCTGGCGCCTCGCCAGCACTAGGAACGGCAAAGCAAGCGCGGAGATCGCCGCACCGATGACGTAGGAGGGTCCGTATCCCCAGACATCGGCGGCCCGGCCAAGCGCCGGCTGCGTAGCCACCCCGCCGGTGGATCCGATCATCGAGTCGAACGACAACACAGTGGCCCGCTGCTGTGACGGGATCAGGCTGTTGAGATAGGTCTGCCGGATCGGCGTCATCGCTGCGAACAGCAGTGCCCAGATCACGATCATGCCGAGAACGAACCAGAACTGCTGCACGATCCCCATCAAGGCAAGCACGACGACGCCAGTACTGATGGCGACGATCAGTGCGGAGGTTCGGCGACGAAAAAGGCGGCGTACCACTGGGGCGGCGAGCCCGCCGCAGATCTGGGCTCCGGCCACGATCGCCGCCACGATTCCCGCGATCTGGTAGGCCTCCGGGTCGCCGTAGAGTTCGAGCAGGTAAGGCTGCAACGCGTAGAAGACGTAGAACGACACGCCGCCGGTGAACATGGCTTGAATCATTACCCACTTGACCGCTGGCACGCGCCAGCCGTACTCGATCGACGCCGACGCGATGCGCCGCATTTCGGCGAGCGGCTGGCCGCCTCTGTGCGGCGTGAATCCGATGTCCTGCATGGACCGCCACGCCACCACGAACATGACGATCAGGATTGCTCCACGCAATACAAATGGCATGCCCAGGTTCACCTGCTGAGCCACAAAACCACCAGCGACCGAACCAGACAGCATCGCCGCGCCGGTCACGACCTGGCCGCGCCCGAACACCGTCTCCAGCTGGCCGGTGAATCCAGTCGCGGTCAATGCGTCGACGAGCCATGCTTCGACGGCTCCGGAAAAGAACGTGAATCCCAGGCCGAGCAGGACTGAGGCCACCGCCCATTGCCAGAACGGCGCCGACATCTGCCACAGCAGGACGTACAGCAACGTCGACGCGCTGAGCGTCACGGTCCCGAGGAGGTAGGACGCGCGGCGTCCGACGGTGTCGGCGACGATTCCGGTCGGCACCTCGAAGATGACCATGCCGACGGTAAAGAACGCATTTGCAGCGAACGCCTCGAGGTTCGACAGGCCGGCATCCAGGAGGAAGATCGTATTGATACCCCAGATGAGGGACGCGGCAAGCGTGTTGCCCAACAGGAGCGTCAGGTAGATGCGCTGGATCTGGCGCGGTGTCGTGGCTGCCATCGTCCTTCCCTGTCATCAGCGAGTGCTGACAGTTAGACCTACTGACGCCTCAGAACTCGTCGGTGGGGCGAGGCATTCCCGTGCGGATCACACTCAGGTGCCTGATCTTGGTGGGAAACAGTGTGCTGGCTTCGTGGTTAGGTCGCCCGATCCGTCGACTCAACCCGACCAACCACAGCCAAGAGGCCGCTGGTCGACCGGCTCAGCGACAGACCCGGTAGCGGATGTGAGTGGCCTCCGGTGTGTCGATCACCCGGACGATCTCCAGCTCGACGCGCGAGGGCAGCACGTCGAACAGCCGTCGGCCACGACCGAGCAGCACCGGGATCTGATGGATCTGCAACTCATCCAGCACCCCGGCCTCGAGCGCCCGCTGCGCGGTGTACGCGCCATGCACCAGCACGTTCCGGTCCCCGGCGGCATCCTTCGCCTGAGCCATCGCGCTGGCGATCCCATCGGTCACGTACGTCACCAACGGATAGATCGCGACCGACGGACCGGGTGGCCGATGGCTGGGCACGAAGATCGGGACACCGTGGTGATCACCGCCCCAGTGATCGATCTGCTCCGCGGTACGCCGACCGACCAGCACCGCACCGGTCGCGTTCAGCTCATCTACCAGCTGCCCGGCCGGCCCGGACGGCCGGACTAACTCCCCGTCTGAAGCGAACCAATCATGCAGCCGGTTGCCATCGTCGCCACCGAGTTCATCATTGGAGTCGGCGATGTACCCGTCGAGTGACATCGACATGTAGAGCACTGATTCCGACATTTCGACCTCCTGTGGTTCTCGATTTGGTTTGACTTGGTGTAGACCTGGCAACCGCGTCGATGAAGTCGTCGATGCGTGGTCCGGCGGCAACGGCCGCGGTGGTCCATTGAAATGCCAGCGGGCAGGCTCGATGTCCCAGGTGAGCTCGAACGGCAGCTCATTCGGCAGGTTTCGATGTCTGCGCGCACCGCCTATCGGGCTGCTCGTTTTGTTGGTGTGATGTTGTGGTTGAGGTGGAACACGTTGTCCGGGTCCCAGGTGTGCTTGAGGGCGGTGAGCCGGGTGAGCTTGTGCGGCGGGTAGGCGCGTTGGACACCGGCCTGTCCCTCGTCGGTCAGGGCGTTGACGTAGGCCCCGCTGGCATACGGCGCCAGCGAAGCGGCGTAGCGGCGGGCGGCCGCTATCCGTATGTCGTCCTCGGCTGAGTCGGTCCACTTCGCCGCTGCGACGAACTCGACGACGGTGTCGCGGTGACTGAACGCGGTGGCCTCGTCCGGCACGTCGGCGATCGCCCCGCCGTAGGCTTGCAGGCTGGCGTTGGGCAGCGCGTCTCCGTGCCCGTCTGGCGTCCCACGCGAAATGAACGCTTCGATGGCTGCGTCTGGCAGCTCGCGGAAGTAGTGGCCTTTCCAGTACCGGCGGAAGGCGTGGCCTTCGACGTCGTCATCCATCCGCTGCAGCTCGAGGTAGGACAATTCCTCGACCCGCTCGGCGGCCGGTCGGCCCAGGGACCGTAGCTTGTCCAGCAAACCGGCCGCGTCGTTCGGCGTGCCGATCCATACGAAGCCCACACTGACCCGTGGCTTGCCGTCCTTGGCGCCGACCCACGCTGTCAACGTGGCCGGACGTGGCGCCGTCGCGATCAGATCGCGCCAGCCGCGCAGCACGCCACCAGCGTCGCTGAGGGTGAACCACAGGTCGGCGAGAAGCGTGCGACCGGTAACCGGGTGCAGCCCGAACTCGAACTCGGTGACCACCCCGAAGTTACCGCCGCCGCCGCGAAGCCCCCAGTACAGCTCGGGGTTCTCCGCCGCGCTGGCTCGCACCACCCGCCCGGCCGCGGTCACCACCTCGAACGAGACGACATTGTCACAGGACAGCCCGTGCCGGCGAGCCAGCCAGCCCATCCCGCCGCCGAGGGTCAGACCGCCGACCCCGGTGTGCGAGACGTTGCCGGCCGTGGTGGCCAACCCATGCGGCAGACTGGCCCGATCCAGCGCACCCAGCAGCGCCCCGCCCTGCACCCAGCCTCGCCGCCGTGTCGGATCGACCCGCACCCGGTTCAACGGCGTCAGATCGATCATCAACCCGTCCTCGGGCACCGCGTGACCGATCACACTGTGCCCGCCGCAACGCACACCGATCTCCAGATCGTTCTCCCGCCCGTACCGGATCGCGGCAACCACATCGTCCCGGCCGGCGCATCGCACGATCAACCGTGGCCTGCGATCGACCATCGCATTCCACACCGCCCGGGCACGGTCATAACCGGCGCCACCCGGCAGCAACACCTCACCGCCGATCCGATCCTGCAGAGTCATCAAATTGGCGTGATCCACGCTGGCCACCTCAGTTCCTCCAGTCAGTCGGGCGTCGAGCATCGGCGTGGCGCCGTGCTGAGTTGAGGACGCGTCGCATGGTTCTCCTCACTGGGTTCGATCAGCCGAGTTGGCCCACTGCTGGACCGCCGGTACGACCATGCTCGGACGAGGTCATGGGTCGATTACTTTCCGCACATGCTTTCGGACTCCCCTGCGTCACTGAACTGGAAGGTAGACCGTTCGGCGGCCCGGGACTCATCGCTACCTCTCGCACCGAGATGCCAGGTCCTGCCTTCCGGCACACCTGGGCAACGGGCTTCGGCGGCGAGTGCCGTCCATCTGGAACCTCCGAGTGCTACTTTGCAGACGACCAGACCCTGGTGCGCTCAGGGTTTCGCGTGCTGCTCGACCGCACGGACGATCTTGACGTCGTGGGCGAGGTTTCCAACGGGGCAGACGCGCTGGAGGCAGTCCGTTCGGAGCATCCCGACGTGGTGCTGATGGACATCCGCATGCCGGTCATGGACGGACTCGAGGCTACCCGGCGGATCATCTCCGATCCCGATACTCGTTACGTGCGGGTCATCATGTTGACTACGTTCGAGCTCGATGAGTACGTATTCGATGCCGTTGACGCTGGTGCCAGCGGCTTCCTACTCAAGGACGTCGAACCGGACGACCTGCGCGTGGCCATCCGCATCGTTGCCCGCGGCGATGCATTGCTCTCCCCTCGGGTGACTCGGCGATTGATCGCCGAATTCGCCGCCCGGCCCGGACGCAAGCGTCATTCGCCCAGGAACTCGCAGATTTCACCGATCGCGAGCGCGAGGTCTTGGCGCTGGTGGGCGCGGGCATGACAAACGACGAGATCGCCCGTCAACTCGTCATCAGCCCGACGACGGCGAAGACTCACGTCAGCCGCATCCTGATAAAGCTCGACGCGCGCGAGCGCGCCCAGCTCGTCGTTCTCGCCCACGAAACCGGGCTCGTCAAGCCGAGCCCCACACAGAGAGGCGGGTGATTTCGATATTTCGCGGGGACCGGTCCAGGGCCGGACCTCGTTACCTTCCAGTAGATGCCTCGGCTGACACCGCCGTGCTTGCCCGCGCTCAACTGTGAGGGAGGGGAGAGGTCGAAGCCTCTCCCCTCAACCTCCTCGTTCGCTTAGTCGGTGATGTAGTTCAGCTCGGACTGCGACGGGGTTCGGTCAGGCGACGCGGCGCCGCGACCAAGTCCACACGCGCTGTCGGGCAGTGGCGCCCGGTCGTCCCCAGGTGGGCCGTACAGGCGGGTGGCGTTGACCCACGGCTCGGCGGCCTGGCCGTCGAGCAGAAGCGGGATGAGCCCGCGTTCTGGCTGGGTCAGCGGGACCATGTACCCGTTCGACCTCTCCTGGACCCGCCAGCCGTGAGCGGCGATGCGGTCGGCAAGGGTGGTCGCGAAGCCGGCCGGGCTATCCGAGCGCGGGCCGTTGTATTGCTCCTCGGTCAGCAAGTACCCGCAGACCGGCTCGTCCAGGATTTGATCCGGGCCTGGCACCTCCGGAGGAGGCGGAGCCTCACCTGGGTGTGGTGGCGGGAAGGCCGGCACGTCGTACGAGCCCCTGAAAACGATCCGTCCGGTGTTGGAGATCTGGAACTCCTCGCCTTGCTTGACCGCTTGAGCGATCTCGGACTGGTTGGCGCGGAAGTAGTCCAGAAACTCGTGGTAGGTGTAGAGGGCGGAGAAGGTCTTGCGCTTACGGCTTTGCGCAGTGTTGGCACCGCCGTCGTTCGGGCGGGTGGCACCGCCAGAACTGCGTGCCTCGAGCAGGATGCCGACGACGTTCTTCAGCCCCAGCGTGTTGCGCAGGATCGTCTCCTGGCTTAGCCCCACGGCTCCGCCTCCCTGGCAGCCATACGGGCAGTACCACCAGCCGTCGTCTGAACCCTGTTCGTACAGCCAGTTCTCGATCAAGTCCTTCGATTGGAGGTGAACAGATTCGGCGACGTTGAGGTGGCGTGGGAACAAGACCGGTAAGTCGCCGGCTTGGGAGTTGCCGAACTCGTGGCCGTCGAACGCCGCCTGCGGTTGGTAATCGCGGAGCATCTCGACGAAGCCGAAAGTCTCCGGGTGGCGGATCAGCGAGAAGTCCCGGTTCAGGTCCTGGTTGGTGAAGTTGCCGCGGCGGTTCAGCGCCCGTCCGTCGCCGTTGATCGCCGGCACGATGAGCACCGTGGTGTTAGACAGGATGTCGATGGTCCGCTCGTCGTCGGCGAACGCCAGCTGCCGCGCCATGATGAGGCAGGCCTCGCGCGACGACGGTTCGTTGCCGTGCACATTGCAGTTGACAAGTGCCGACGATGAGTTAGCGATCTCCTCTGCAGTTGCCGGCGGGGCCGGGTAGCCGATGATGAACATGTTGATTGGTCGGTCGAGCAGGGTACGCCCGATCTCGACCACCCGGACTCGGTCGCTCGCCTCGTCCAAGGCCGCGGTGTAGGCGTACTCGTTTACGTCACTGGTGTACGCCGCCGCGTTGGTGGCCTCCCATTCGGTGCGGAGGTTCTGTCCAGGAATGTTCGGATCTCCCCAGTACGGCATGGTCGTGCCGTAGACGGGCTCGGAGAACTCCTCACCTAGTGCTCGGACGCGCCAGCGGAAGCGGTCGCCGGGGTTGAAGTTCGCATCGGCGAAGGCCGGCACGTCCTGGTTAACCTGGCGGTTCGGCCGCCAGATTCCGGTGATCACTGGCGTACCCGTCAGCTCGTCGTTCACGTCTACGGGAGTACGTTCGATCTCATACTGGCTCGCGCCCGGTACCGGATCCCAACTCAGCGTGGCGAAGCCGAGTTGCTGCTCCACGGTGAGTCCGGTGACCTGACCTTGTTCTTGGGCTCGTGACGTCTGAATGGAGACCAACGACGCGATTAGTGCGACGCCTACGCTTATCACCAATAGCACCCAGAGCCGGTGAGCGCGGGTCCCTGCGATAACGTCCCCTGTCTGCATGGGTGTAGTCCCTTCTTGATGACTTGGTATCACCCCCGAACAATGACGTTGGCCTCACTCACCTCCTCGAGGCCAGTTCGACCGCGACCGCGAGCATTGCGAACCGAGGCGACCGGTGCGCCTACGAAGAAGGCCGCTCACTCCAACAGCCAACTCGGCGGTAAGCCCGCTGCCGACTGTCCTGACCTGGAGCTGAGCAGTCATTGAGTCCCACTCGTTCGATGAAGTTGGGATCTCGCGTGAGGCTATTCGTTATAACCAAAGCTGTCAATTGGTGCTGACCACGAGAAGTCGGTGATCGCGGGGTTGAATAACTCCGCTTAGGTCCACAATGTATGGGTAGTGGTGTTCATCCATGGCAGAGCAGCCGTGGCGATGAATGGAGATGGTCGCAATGGCGAGAACAGGGATGATGGCAACGCGAGTGCAGACGGCGGCTGTGGTCGTGTCAGTGGTGTTCCTCCTCGTGGGGGTGCTGGGTTTCATTCCCGGCATCACGACCGACTACGACACGATGGAGTTCGCCGGTCATGAGTCCGAGGCGATGCTGCTGGGCATCTTCCAGGTCTCGTGGCTGCACAACATCGTGCACCTGCTGTTCGGTGTTGTGGGCTTGGCTGCGGCTCGGACAGCAACAGGTGCGACGTATTACCTGGTCATCGGTGGGGCCGTGTACCTGCTGCTGTGGATCTACGGATTGATCGTGGATCAGGACGACGATGCAAACTTCGTCCCGGTGAATGACGCGGACAATTGGCTGCATCTGGTCCTCGGCGTCGGCATGGTCCTGCTGGGTCTGGTACTCGGACGTTCGGCGGGCACGCGGACCCGCCCGAAGCCCCTGGTCTGATTCGCTTCGGCAGGTTGTAACCCGGCCACGCCGGGTAGCTGTGGCATGAGGAGGTGTATGCCATGCCGGCGCGTGATGAGGTGCCGTCGACGATTCGACGGTCGAGCAAGAAGGCGCAGCGGATCTGGTCCAAAGCGCACGATTCCGCAGTCGAGTCCTACGGTGAAGGCGAGCGGGCGCACCGAACGGCTTTCGCTGCATTGAAGCACCAGTTCAAGAAGGTAGGCGATCATTGGGAGGCCAAGGACGGCAAGGGCCCGTCGGATCCGCAGGCCCGCCGCTCTACGCCCGAGTCGCGCAAGCCGCGGAAGACGGCAGAGGGCGTAGATGCCAATGCCTCGAAGAAGGACCTGTACGAGACGGCCAGCAGACTCGGCATTGATGGACGGTCGAAGATGTCCAAGGGGGAGCTGGTGAACGCGATCAAGAAGGAGAATGCCCGCCGCACCCGGCGAAGCCGGTGACGCCCAACCCGGACAGCTAGGTAGCCGGCCCTTGGTTCCGTACTTCTGACGCGGCTGTGATGACCTCGTCCAGGATCGCGCGGGACCGGACGAGGTCATCGATCGTGCGATTGATCCGCTTGCGCTCGGCTTCAAGATCGTCGACCAGGCGTGGGGTGGCGATCTCGTTGGGTCCGCCGTCAGGGCCTCGCATGCACGGCAGCATGTCCGCGATCTTCTTGCTGTGCAGGCCGGCGGCGAAAAGCATCTGGATCAATACGACCTGGTCGACCGATGCCTCCGGGTAATCCCGATGGCCGCCGGGCGTGCGGTCGGGCACGAGCAGTCCCCGCTCCTCGTAGTAGCGCAAGGAACGCTCACTCACTCCGGTACGACGGGCCAGCTCTCCGATCCGCACGTTTGACCCCTGACCGCTCTTGGTTTGAATCTGACGTCGATGTCAGCTTCTACCTTAACGGCGCGGCACTAGGATGAGGTCGGCACCGCGCGGTGGAGATCAGCCGTGGCGCACGATGTGAAGGGCAGGTAGCGCGCATGAGTGTCGTGTCGCCTGGGTTCCGCGGCCGCCGCCGGCCGGAGCAGCCGGAGCTACCGCCGGGCCAGTACCTGACGGAGGACTTCCCGGTGCTTTCGGCCGGCCCGACGCCGCGGGTCCCGCTCGCCGAGTGGGAGTTCGCGATCACCACTGAGTCAGGCCAGGCACATCGTTGGTCGTGGGCGCAGCTGCTAGCCCTTCCGTCTGAGACGTTCACCGTGGACATACATTGCGTCACGAAGTGGTCGAAGCTCGGGACGACGTGGGAAGGGGTGTCCCTGGACACACTCATGCGCGATGTCGAGACTGCGGCCGAGTTTGCGCTGGCTCATTCGTACGGGAGCTACACGACCAACCTGCCCCTCGAGGATCTGCTAAATGGCAAGGCCTGGATCGCCTACCGGTACGATGGCGACGACCTGGCCCCCGAACACGGCGGGCCGGCCCGGCTCCTGGTGCCGCACCTCTATTTCTGGAAGTCGGCGAAGTGGGTGCGCGGCATCCAGTTGTTGCTGGCCGACGAGCCTGGCTTCTGGGAGACGCTCGGCTACCACGACTACGGTGACCCATGGCGCGAGCAGCGGTACCAGGGCGACTGACGGATCGCCTGATCTGGCGCGTGGCCCGCCTGGCGGATGCCTGGGATGAGACTCCGACTGCGCGCACCATCGTCTTCGACGTGCCCGGCTGGCCGGGGCACCTTGCGGGCCAGCACGTCGACGTCAGGCTCACCGCCGAGGACGGGTACAGCACCCAGCGCAGCTACTCGATCGCCGCACCCGCGGACGGAGATCGAGTCGAGCTGACTGTGCAGCGCGTCGACGACGGCGAGGTGTCGCCGTACCTTACCGAGGTGATCTCCACGGGCAACCCGGTCGAGATCCGCGGCCCGGTCGGCGGCTGGTTCGTCTGGCATCCGGACGAATTACGACCAGTCCTCCTGGTGGCCGGCGGCTCCGGCATTGTGCCGCTGATGGCTATGATTCGTGCTCGCGACGCGGCGGGCGGCGGAGTGCCGTTTCGCCTGATCTACTCGGTTCGCACGCCCGAGGAGCGGTACTACGCCGCCGAGCTGCGAAGATTCACACGAGCCGGTAATGGCGTTGACATCGCCTACGTCTACACCCGGGCCGCGCCTGAGGGATGGCCCCGACCGCTCGGCCGGATCGGACTCGACGACATCGCCGAACACGGCTGGCCGCCGGACTTCGAGCCACTGTGCTTCGTATGTGGACCCACCGGCTTCGTCGAGACAGTCGCGAGCATCCTCTCCGCCCTTGGCCACGACCCGAGCTCGATCAAGACAGAGCGTTTTGGACCCACCGGAGGTTGATATGGCCGATCAGTACGAGGACGGCAACGCGCTTGCCGGCCCACTCCGGGAAGTCTTCGCGGTGGACGTGACGACTGCCGTCGGGCAATGCGCGTCGTGCGGGAACACCGGGGCGGTCGCGACCTTGCGCGTCTACTCGCGCGCGCCAGGTTGGGTGGCCCGGTGCCCCAACTGTGAGGAGGTCGTCCTCCGGTACGTCCGGGGTCCGGCGACCGGCTGGCTCGACGTCCGCGGCGCGGTCAACTTGCGAATTCCGCTACCACCTGACGGCGCATAGCGGAGGTCGGCCGCTGGGAATGATGTCTGAGCCGGGAAAGCCACTCAGACGTCGATTCGGTGATCCTTTGACCGCCCCAGAGTGATCAGCCCTAGGTCCAGTACGTTGGAGTCGTCGAGGTCGGGTTCGCTTGGCGCCAGCGAAACCTCTGGGTCGTCGTGCGATCGCCGCCGGATGCTGTTCCACAGCCGCAACCAGAAGGCCTCGTGTGGCAATGGCTCGGGCAGTCGGCGGCCCTCCTCGGCCTCAGCGCGGATCCGATGCACGAGTTCCGGCCCGCCGTATGCTTCAGCGATCACGAGAGCGGCCCGGAATGCGCTCGAGTAGCCCGAGCAGGTGACGATGTGGTTGCTAACAACCACCTGCTGACGTGATGGGCGGGCGCCGTAGCTTTCAAGAAGTGGGCCGGCGAGCCAGTGAGTTGCCGCGGCCGCGTTGTGTAGTAGGCCGGCCGCCGCCAGCAACGTCGAACCGGTCGAGCTGGCGAGCATCCAGGCCGGCGACACGGTTTGCAGCCAGTCGGCGATATCAGTACGACGATCACAACCGATGCCACCGGGCACGGCGATGACTTCGGGGTTGCCGACCTCTTCGAGAGTTGCTTCGGCAGTCGCGACTCCTCCTGGTCCCGCAAACGAGCCACGAGTTGTGCCCACCATGACGGACTGAAGATTTGGCAGGCGAGCCAGCACGTACCGGATGACCTCGGTCTCATCGACCAGGACACCTTGATAGACGACGATGGCAACCGTCGGGCTGGTGTGCATCCGGGTGTGCACACAACAATGTTACGTCGATTGCCTCGTCCCGTAGCAGGATGCTCACTGAGCGTCGGCGACACCGTGGTCGGCCGCTCGGGAGTTGTTAGGTCGCAGTACCCGTCCGCGTGTGCTGGTCGGGCTGCGGCGTTCGGTTTCGGCGGTGCAGGGCGCGGAGTGCGCTGATCCCGATGACCACCCAGATCACGTTCAGCGTGGCTGATGGGAATGCCGAGTGCACGAGCGCATTTACTGTCAGGCCGGCCGATCCAGCAAGGTTGAGCACTTGGTAGGCGAACCCGGCGTTGAGGCGGCCGCTGGACAGCAGCCCGTAGGCGAGCACGAGCATTCCGGCGCCGACCCAGCCGACAATCTCGATCGAAAGTTCAGCGAGACTCATCGGGGATCAATGCGTATGCGCGGACAGGGAATGTTCCGAACGATCGGATCCGGGGTGGTGCGGCGTGTAAACGCGCCCCAGTAACGGGCAGTTGGTCCAATCCGGTGAGATGTTCGAGCACGGGTATCCCGGCTGCGAGCAAGATCGAATGCGCTGGTCGGGAGGCCCCGGTGGTGTCGTCGATGTTGACGCTGTCGATTCCGACCAGGCGGGCCCCAGTGTCGGCCAGGTGGCGAGCGGCCGCCTCGGTGAGGTACGGCGCTGCGCCTCCGTAGTCGGGCGTTCCCCAGTACCGATCCCAGCCGGTGTGAAGCAGGACGGCTGAGCCGGCCACGTCGAAGGGAGTGATCACTCCCGGCCCGGTACCGCGGTCGGCGCTGTCGGCTACCCGGATCACCACGATGGGTAGGTCGGCAACGGCTTCGAGTGGGACGCCGGCCAGGTCGGTACCACCGGCGAACCGGTGGTATGGGCTGTCCAGGTAGGTTCCGGTGTTTCCCACCATGCTGATGCGATCGATGGCGAACTCGGTACCTGCGTCGTAGTGGTGGCGCGACTCCTCGCGGGTCAGATGAGGTGTGATCTCCGGTCCCGGTAATCCGGGGTAGGTGGTCATCCCAGCGCTGATCACATGATTCAGTTCGACCAGGCTCGTAGGCGCCGACCGGTCCGAAACCCGGTCCGCTGGCCCGCCACGTGATCCCTTGTGTGGTTCAGCGTTGATCTCCAGGTCGAAGATCCGGATCCGGTCGGCCATGAGCAAGCCAAGGTGCTTGACGAACTGCCGCGCCAGTTCCTCCTCACTGATCGTGGCGTCGGCAACATCGAGGCGGAAGCCCTGAGCTTGTAGGCCGCCGCCATTGAAAAAGGTCACGTCCGCGTCGAAGGACGCCCGGTATTCCGTCACCAGCACATCGTCGCCGACCGGTTGCGTCCAGCGCTAGCGCATATTTCTGCAGCCTGCATGTAGCTTCGCTGTATGCACCTCGATCCGAGAAGGCTGATGGTGTTGCGCGCAGTCGCCCGCGCCGGTGGTGTTCTCGCCGCGGCTCCTGGACTCCACCTGACGCCCTCGGCGGTGTCTCAGCACATCATGAAACTGGAGGCCGAGACGGGTTTGACGCTGCTGGATCGATCCCAACTTGGCGGGCGGCGCGCCGCCGGGCTTACCGACGCCGGCAGACAGCTTGCACTTCATGCCGATCGGCTGGCCGAGGTCCTCGCCGCCGCCGAGGCGGATCTCTCCGCTTTGACCGGCCAGGTCGGTGGGCCGGTCACGATTGGTGCCTTCCCGACGTCTATCCGCCATCTCGTGGTACCGGCCCTCCACGCCGTGATGAGTACTGCGCCCGCGGTCCAGGTCAGGGTCCGGCAGCTCGAGAGAAAGCCTGGGCGGCTGGCGCTGAGAGCCGGCGAGCTCGATCTGCTGATCACCGAATCCAAACTGGGCGAGCGGCCGGCCAGCAGCAATGACCTGCGCGCCATCCGGCTGCTGGATGACCCCTATCTTGTAGCGGTGCCGGTTGACTGGCCCATTGAGTCCGGCGTCGAGTCATTGCTTGATCGTCCTTGGATCGACGGCCCGGCGGACTCGGCGATGCGGCGGGTGCTCGATCACCTCGAGGCCCGCTACGGCGCTACCGTAAATCGAGTTCATGAATGCCTGGAGTTCCCGCCAGCACTCGATCTTGTCTCCGCTGGATTGGCCGCAGCGATCGTGCCCACGCTCGCCGTCATCGATGAGCACCCCAGGATCCGGATCATCAAGGACGCTGCAGTCGGGGCGCGGCAAATCGACATCGAATTCCGTCGAGGCAGGTACGAGCCGAACCCTGCCGCGCGCACGGTGGTCGCGGCGATCAGGTCAGTGGCGGCCCGCAGAGCAGCGGAGTCAGGCTAACCGTTCGCCCAGAACGAGATGCGGGGTCGCGGTAGGCGGGCTGCGATGCTGGCAGCCGGCGTCGAGTTCTTGCCGATTGCAGTCGCGATCGTGGTGGCGGCTCACGGCGGCGGTCACCTGATCTCACAGTTCGGCGCCAAGGCCGTAATAGGCACCGGCCTGGCGGTCGGCGCCGGCGGCGCCTTCCTGCTGAGCGGGCTGCCAGCCGACGGCAGCTATCTGGCCGACCTGTTGCCCGGGTTCCTCCTGTTAGGCGTCGGTGGCGGGTTGGCGGCCGCCGGCATCGCACTCACCTTGCCGGTGCTGTCCACGATCGCTGCCAGCCAGAGCGGCCTGGGAGCTGTCGCGGAAGGCAGCTCGGCCGCAGCGCTCACCCAAGGAATCACGAGCGCGTTCCAGGCGGCGGCCGTCATCGCTCTGGCCGGCGTGGCCGTCGCTGCGACGCTGCTGCGCCACACGACGCGATAGCGGGAGCGATCCACATGCACATGCCTCACTAGCCGGCCCCGGTGCCGGCGCCGTCCGAGGAAGGAAAGAAGGGATAACCATGGCAGTACTTCGAATCGACCGCTTCACCGTCGACCCTCACGATGCAGCCGAGCTGCTCAACCGCCGCAACGCACTGGTCGGGGCCGTCCGACATGCCGTGCCCGGGCTGCTCGAGGCCAGGCTCGCAAAGCTGGACGAACGCCACTGGATTGACATGTGGCGGTGGGACTCGCACGAGAACGCCCGCACGGCGGCAACCCGCGCCCAGGCCGGTGCCTTCCCGGAGGCGGCCGCGGCTTTCGAGCTGGCGAGTGAGGTAGTGACCGAGTTCACCGAGATCGTGGACGAACGGTAAGCACCAGCCGATCGCCGTGCCTGGCGACCTGCAACTCAGGCCAGGTCCGCCAGGGCAGCGATGGCCTGGTCGACCTGGTCGGGTGTGGTCACGATGCTCGTGCCGAACCGGACGTACTGCTCCCGGTAGGGCGTGACGCTTGCGACTACCCCGTTATTGCGGTGCAGTTGGTCGACCACCTGCCCGGCATGCACGCCGGTCACCTCGCAACACACCAGGCCGCTGGACAGTTGCGGATCACCGGGCGTAACGACGCGGACTCCCGGCACGCCGGCCAGACCTTCCTTGAGTTGCGTCGCGAGCTCGCGGCTACGTGCGGCGATCCGGTCCGCTCCGATCGACTCGTGGAACTCGAACGCATCTGCTACGGCCCACCGGTGCTCGAACGCCTTGTATCCACCAGGCGTACTGGCGTCGCGGAAGGGACGCGGTGAATCCGTGCCGCCTATCCAGTTCTCGAAGCCCACGGGGTCGAATGGCGGGATGATCGCGCCGATCGCCTCACCGGCCTCCGGGCTTGCCCATACCAGCCCGGTCCCGCGCGGCCCGAACAGCCACTTGTGCGTTCCCGAGATGAGAACGTCGCAGCCGAGTTCGGTCGGCCCGTCTTCCTCCACGCCAAGCCCGTGAATGCCATCGATGCACAACAACGCGCGCTGGTTTGGCTCACGATCCCGGTTGGCATCGGCCAGCATGTCGGAGATCTGCCGCGTCGGCAGCTTCACCCCGGTGCTGGAGTGCACCCAGGTCAACGCCACCACTCTCGTTTCCGGCCGGATTGCCGCCGCGATTCGGGCCGTCATCTCGTCTGCGTCCGCTGTTGCGGGGTCGTCGTAGAGGGTTACTTGTTCGACCTCCGCACCAGACCGTTCCGCGGCTAGTCGCAGCGCCTCGTGGGTGGAGTAGAAGTCGTGGGTCGACGTCAGGACGTGCGCACCCGGTTCCAGGGTTAGGCCGTTATACACCAGGCCGAGACCCATAGTGGTGCTGTCAGTCAGCGCGATCTCATCGGCCTGGACGCGGAGATAACGGCCGGCTGCTGCTCGCACCGCTTCGTCGTAAGTGTAAGCGTCGTGTACTGCCGTCGCCGGGTCGTTATCGAGCGCCTCCCGCCAGCGCTCGATCGCCGCGCGGACCGGCGCGGGATGCGTGGCCAGAATGAACGCCGCGAAGTGTGCCAGCTCCGGGTCGAGGGCGAACTGCTCCCGCACGGCGTCCCAACTGCCCAGGTCGGTTGGCGGACCTGTGGGTGACTGGCTTGCGGCGCTTGCGGTTCCTTCATCGGTGCAACCGGCGACCGCGGCAGCGGCCCCCCCGGCAACCACCAGAGCGCTACCCGCCAGGAGTGCACGGCGGCCGATCATTGGCTGCGGCATGGTGCGAGAGTAACCACGCCACGCCGTGTCGACCAGTGGCGGCCAGGTGAAGGATTGGGTCGCGCGCCACCGGGAAAAGATCACGCGGATGGCTGACCGGCGTCGTGCCATCCCAGGTGTTCATCGAGCTGGAGGAGATCCTGATGTTCGCCGTACTCGCACTCATCTGTTTCGTGATCGCACTGCTGGATGTTTCGCTCGGCGAGCTGAACCTCGTCACGCTGGGGCTGGCGTTCGTCGCAGCGCATCTGGCGTTTGGCCTCCCATTTGCGCCGGGCAAGTGGCGTAGGAGATTGCGGTAGCCCGGTAGGTTCGGCCTGCCGCCGCGGGTAGTGGTTAGGGTTCTGCTGCTTCCTGGGTGTGCTGGGTTGGCGGGAGGTTTGCATCGCGCGGCACGATCAAGTGCCACGCGGCGGGTTCCAGCGTCCAGGAGCGGTCGGTGATCGGACCCGCGATTTCACCGTCGGCGACGGTGAGAAAGGGGTCACCGCTGACACTGATATGCCGCCCTTGGGCCTGCTGAATGTCACCGCGGTCCAGATGTCTACCTCTGCTGAGGTCAATGGCATAGCCGAAACGTGCCAGCGGACCGACGGCGCGGGAGACTACAACCTCGGCCAGACCATCGTCGGGGACCGATTCCGGGTGCACGCGCGCGGTGCCGCCGCCGATGCTCGGCCCGTTGGACACGGAGACCATCAGGGCCCGGTTGCGCCGGTCGGCCATCTGCCGACCGTCGACGTGGACATCGAGTCGCCAGCCGCGGGTGCGGATCCCGGCAGAGAGTGCGCCTACTGGATAGGCGAACCGGCCCAGCCGCGACTTGAGCGTTGCCGCGGCCTGGGCAGCCTGGGCCCCGACGCCGAGGTGGACGGCATTGACCACCACACCACCGGTGTCGTCCACAAGCAGGTCGAGCCGGCGTGGTTGACCGGAGATGATGACCCGGGATGCGCCGTCTGGATCGAGGGGTATGCCCAGCCCGCGTGCCAGATCGTTTCCGGTTCCAAGCGGCAGCAGGCCCAGCTGGCAGTCGCGCAACTCGTGCCGGCCATGCAACGCCGCGACGACGGCATGCAGCGATCCATCTCCTCCGGCAACGACCAGCAGCTGATCACCGCGGCGGTCGAGTATTTCCCCCAGGTGGGCGCGGTCCCGGGAGTAGGCCACCTCTACCGGCTCGGCCTCACCGAGAATGGCCATCGCCGCAGCCACCGCTTCACGCTCGGCGCTGCCGGCTTCCTCGTTCGCAACGACCAGCACCTGATGGCCTCCCCGACTCGTGCCCGCCGGGACCATACCCAGCAGGGCCGCCCGCAACCGCGACCGGCTGAGGCGCGATCGGTGGACCTAGGCGGGTGCACAGTGGACGTTCGGCTGCTGCCAGCGCCGATCTCAGCCCCAGGCCAGCGCTCGTGGACATGCGTCTCTCTAGACCGTGACGACGACCTTCCCCTGGGCGTGACCCTCTTCCTGGTAGGCGATGGCGGCAGGGATCTGGTCGAACGAGTACGTCCGATCGATGACCGGAGTGATCTCGCCGCCCTCGATCAGTTCGGTCAGGGTCTCCAGGTTTTGCTTGTTCCGCGAGCACTGGACCACGTCGGCCAGGGTCATCCGCTGCGGCACGAACGGCGACATCGCGAGCGCCGCGAATACGTGACCCGCGGGTTGCAACCATCGTCCGGGCGGCCCGCCGACGGCGACGAACGTGCCGTCGCGGGTCAGGGCCTGCCGACAGGCTCGCGCTGAGCGGCTTCCCGCAACGTCCAGCAGCAGGTCGTACCGCTGCCCGTTGCGGGTGAAGTCCTCTGCCGTGTAGTCGATGACCTCGTGCGCACCTATCGATCGGACGAGTTCGACATTGCGCGCGCTGCAGACTCCTGTCACCCGCGCGCCGAACGCTCGGGCGAGCTGGACAGCGAACGTTCCGACACCTCCCGAAGCTCCGTTTACCAGGACACTCTGACCCGGCTGGATCCGGCCCTCGTCCCGCAGGCCGATCAGGGCGGTGTTGGCCGCCATCGGCACCGCGGCGGCTTGTTCGAACGACATGTTCTTCGGCTTAGGCGCGAGTTCGTCGTCGCGGATGCACACGTACTCTCCGAATCCGCCCTGCTTGGGCATCGCGAACACCTCGTCACCGGGGCGGAACGCGGTGACGTCCTTGCCGACCACTGAGACCTGCCCGGCCACGTCGGCACCCAAGATGCGGAGCTTAGGCCTGCGCAGGCCGAGAGTGCCAGGCATCAACCGTGAGACGTATGGCTCGCCCTTGATGTGGTGCCAGTCGTACGGCTGGACGGAAGTGGCGCGGACCTTCACCAGTACCTCGCGGTCGCCGGGCGCGGGGGTGTCGATGTCTGTCAGTTCCAGGTCCGCAAGGGAGCCGTACTTACGCACGACGAATGCCTTCATTGACTGAACCTCCATTGTCTCTTACGACGTAAGACTTACGCTGTAAGGTATTCGTACAACGTAAGGTTGTCAACAATGAAGTTGCCGTCGCTGCGCTAATGGCTCGAGGAGTGAGGTCAGGTTGTGCGTAACCGGTCGAGTCCGTCGAGGATCAGATCGAGGCCGAACTCGAACTCGGTCTGGTCGTCGCACCAGCCGAGCGTCGAGTCGGGATCGTCGTGAGCAACCTCCGTCAACATGCCCACGAGGTGCGGCAGCCGGTCCGCCATGTTCTCGATCATGGCCGTGGATTCCTCGTCATTGGGCCCGTTGCTCGGATCGAACAACTCCTGGGCGAACCCGAGGGCCCGGCTGCCGAGCGCGTGAAGCGCATGGTGAGCAAGGTCGTACGAGAAGCCGCCGCTGCGCATGAGCCCGAGCAGGGAATCGAAGTAATGCAGGACCGCCGGGCTCGTGTTCGTGCGTGTCTGCATGACGCCAGGCGCCCACGGGTGGCGAAGCATGATCTCGCGCGCGGTAAGGATCCGACTGCGCATGGCGGCTTTCCAGTCAGCTCCCTTGGAACTCAGAGATATTCCGGAGACCGCATCGTTGATCCCCTGGACCACGACCTCGACGATGCCGTCGAGAACGTCGTCCTTGTTGGCAACGTGGTAGTAGAGCGACATCGCCTCGGCTCCGAGATCGTCTGCTAAACGACGCATGGTGAGCGCGTCAAGGCCGTCCTCGTCAGCGATGTTGATGGCAGCCCACAGCACCCGGTCTCTGCTCAGCGGGATCCGGTGTTCGGTCTTCGCCTCCGAACGGGCCCTCACGTGCATGACCTTACACCGTAAGTCTGAATGCCGAACGCGACATCGCTAGCCCTGGCCGGCCTGCCAAGGCGGCTGGACTCCTTCATGCAGCTTTCGCTAGCCGTGCGGGTCAGCCAGCTGGCCTTGTACACCGCTCGGAGAGAAGTTCGAGAATGCGCTGGGCAGCAGGGTTCCCACGCAACGTCTCCCGCACCCGCACCGAGATGTGGCGTACCGGTGTCGGGTCGACGACTGGCACCGCGGCAAGTCCCGCCGGCAGCGACTCACCGATCCCGAGCTGGGGCAGCACAGTGATCCCCACTCCTGCGGCGACGAAGGAGATCGCGGTCGGGTAGTCGTGCGTCTCGACGTGGAATCCGGGGCTAAAGCCGACGGAGGCGCACGCGTCGATGACGACCTGGCGGCAGGGACCGCGGGAGAAGTCGTTGTCGACCCACCGTTCGTTGGCCAGCTCGCGCAGGCGGACCGACTCGTGGCTCGCGAGTGCATGTTCCTTCGGCAGCACGACCAGGTATGGGTCGTCGAGCAGAGGATGGACGTCGTAGCCGCGGATCGCGCCTGATGCAGCGGCTTCGACGAAGATCTCGACGTCGGGAGCAAGGGACTCGCCGGCCAGTTCAAGGAGCCGCAAGTCGATTCGTAGATGCGGGAACTCCTGGGTGAGCGCGGCGACAAGCGGGGGTATCCAGGCCGCTCCCGCAGAGGCGAAGTAACTGATCGACATCCGACCGACCCGGCCGGCGCGTAGATCAGCCACCACTGAATCGAGGGCAGCTAGCCGTTCGAGAGCGGTGGCCGCCTCCTTGGCGAGCAGGTGCCCGGTAGTCGTTGGTTCAATGCCGCGACCGTTGCGCTCGATCAGCCGAAGGCCGGTCTCGCGCTGGAGGGCGCTGACGTGCTGGCTGATCGCGGACGGCGTGTAGCCGAGGTTCGACGCCGCCCTGTTGACCGAACCGGCGGCGACAACGGCGCTGAAAACTCGGAGTCGATGTGCGTCGAGCATGGATACGAATATACAGCGTTACTGAACTGTCGTACAGAAACATTCGCTTGTACTGATGTGTGCCGTGAGGTGACCATGGTCAGCGTGACCACAACACTCCTCACCAGCCCGGCCGGTCAGCGGAACAGCCAACAGCTCGCGACTGTTGCCGCACTGATCACGGTGGTTCTCTGGGCATCCGCCTTTGTGGCCATCCGGGCTGCTGCCGACGACTACTCGCCAGGCGCACTTGCCTTCGGGCGTCTTGCGGTCGGTGCGTTAGGCCTCGGCGTCATCGCGATGCGATACAACCGACCGCGGCCTCGCGGCAAGGCTCTGGGCCTCATCGTCGCCTACGGTGTCGCGTGGTTTGCCGGGTACACCGTCGTTCTTAACCAGGCAGAACATCACCTCGATGCCGGCACCGCTGCGATGTTGGTCAACGTCGCGCCCATCCTGGTCGCCGTGTTCGCCGGGCTGCTGCTCGACGAGGGATTTCCGCGAACCCTGATCATCGGGATATCGGTCGCGTTCGTCGGAGTCGCGATCATCACGATCGGCGGGCCTGGTAATGCGTCGGTCGGTAGCGGGATCGGGATCGTGCTTGCACTGCTTGCCGCAATCCTCTACGCAGCGGGGGCGTTGCTGCAGAAGGTCACCCTGCGTACGGTCGACGCGGTCACGGCCACGTTCTGGGGGTGCCTTATCGGAGCGCTCGTGCTGGTGCCCTTTGCCCCGCAGTTCGTCGCCGAGACGGCCGCGGCGCCACCAAGCGCTCTGGCGGTGGTCGTATACCTCGGCGTGTTCCCCACTGCCATCGCGTTCAGCACTTGGGCCTACGCCCTGGCGCGAACGAATGCCGGCCCGATGACCGCGACCACGCTCGCTGTACCCGCGATTGCGGTCGTGCTGTCCTGGATCGTGCTCGGCGAGTTACCGACCGTGGTTGCTATGGCTGGTGGAGTGCTGTGCATCCTCGGCGTCGCCATCACCCGCCGCCGGTGAGGCGAGCTTGACCTTCGCCTTCCGTGGTGTTGTGCATCCACTGGCCTGGCGCGGCAGCGCGGCGCGTGCACTGGACCGGTCTGGAAGCGCAGCGCCGCCGCACCGAATCAAGGCCCAGCGCTGCCCTAGTGTTTGCGCATGACACTTCTCTCCGAGCTGGTTGATGCAATCGCCCAGCGACGGGTCGAGATCATCGACTTAACCGCTCCCCTATCCGCGCACACGCCGATTCTCACGTTGCCCGACGAGTTCGGCCAGACCGCCCCGTTCAGCCTCGCCGAGATAAGCCGGTACGACGACCGGGGGCCGGCCTGGTACTGGAACAACTTCACCACCGGCGAACACACCGGAACCCACCTCGACGCGCCGATCCACTGGGTGACCGGCCAGGACGGCGACGACGTGTCCCAAGTTCCGCCCAGCCGGCTGGTGGCACCAGCGGCGGTGCTGGACTTCACGGCGCAGGCCGAGGCCGACCCGGACTTCTTGCTCGCGGTCGACCACATCAAGGACTGGGAGCAGCAGCACCAACCGCTGCCGGCCGGTGGGTGGCTGCTGTTCCGCACCGGCTGGGACGCCCGCTCCCGAGACCCTGAGGCGTACGCGAATGGTGGCCGCACGCCCGGTATCTCCGTTGAGTGTGCGAAATGGCTGGCCGAGGAGGCGCCGGTCATCGGTGTCGGAGTGGAGACGGTCGGCACTGACGCCGGCGCGGCCCACTCCTTCGATCCGCCGTTCCCTTGTCACGCGATGCTGCTCGGCAACGACAAGTACGGCCTCACTCAACTTCAGAATCTCGGCGCGCTGCCGCCGACCGGCGCGGTGGTGATCGCCGCACCGCTGCCGATCGTGAGGGGTTCCGGGAGCCCTACCCGGGTGCTAGCGCTCGTGGAACGCTGATGCTTGTCGCGGAAGCGGTCGGCCGGGCGCTCGCCGACCACGGTGTGCGCACCGCCTTTGGCGTGGTCGGATCCGGCAATTTCCACGCCACCAACGCGCTCGTCGCAGCCGGGGTTCGGTTCGTCGCGGCGGCGCACGAGGGCGGCGCCGCCACCATGGCCGACGCGTACGCCCGGACGGCGCGCGAACCGACAGTCCTGTCGGTCCACCAGGGACCGGGCGTGACAAATGCGCTGACCGGCATCACCGAGGCTGCCAAGAGCCGCACCCCGTTGCTCATGCTGGCCCCTGAGGCGACGGCGGTGCGATCCAACTTCTTCATCGACCTGGCCCGGTGCGCGGCTTCGGTAGGTGCCGGGTTCTACCGGGTTCGCGCGGAGCGGGTGTACGAAGACGTGGCCGAGGCCTACCGTGCGGCGACCCAAGGAGTGGGCGGGACGGTGGTGCTGGGTCTGCCGCTGGACGTGCAGGCCGCCCCGGCCCCGGAGTACCCGGCCATTGGCACGTCTGGGTCGCCGTCACTAGAGCCGCCGGTCCCGCCACCGGACCAGGTGCGTGAGCTGGCGGACCTGTTGCGTCGCAGTAGCCGGCCGATGTTCATTGCCGGTAGGGGCGCGACGAGGTCGCCTGATCGGACTCGCGCGGCGCTCACCGAACTGGCCGGTCGGTGCGGCGCCCTGCTGGCGGTGTCCGCGGCCGCGAAAGGTCTGTTCGCCGGCGACCCGTGGTACTTGGACGTGTCCGGCGGGTTCGCCTCCCCTCTTGCCGCCGACCTGATCTCGCGGTCCGACCTGGTGGTGGCGTGGGGAAGCACGCTGAACATGTGGACCACCCGGCACGGGCGCCTGATCGGACCGGAAGCCACCGTGGTGCAGGTGGATCTGAACGCGGCGGCCTTGGGCGCCAACCGGCCGATCGACCTTGGCGTGCCTGGCGACATCGCGGTGGTGGCTGATGCGGTAACGGCCGAGCTGGCGGACTGGGAGTCGGCGGGCTGGCGCTCGCCGGAGCTGGCCAGGCGCATCGCCGCGGAGGTGCACTGGCGAGACGTGCCTTATGTGGACGACTCCGGCGGCGGACGGATCGACCCGCGGACACTGAGTATCGCGCTTGACGACCTGCTCCCGGCCGACCGGACGATAGCGGTGGACTCGGGCAACTTCATGGGCTACCCGTCGATGTACCTGTCCGTGCCGGATCAGGCTGGGTTCTGCTTCACCCAGGCGTTCCAGTCCATCGGGCTTGGGCTGGCAAGCAGCATCGGGGCGGCGTTGGCCCGGCCGGACCGGCTTACGGTAGCGGCGCTCGGCGACGGTGGGTTTCTGATGTCCGCAGCCGAGCTCGCCACTGCGGTCCGGCTCGGCCTGGCAGTACTGGTCGTGGTCTACAACGACGCAGCCTATGGAGCCGAGGTCCACCATTTCGGCCCGGACGGCCATCCACTGGAAACAGTCACCTTCCCGGACACCGATCTGGCCGCGATCGGCCGCGGCTTCGGCGCAGCCGGCGTGACCGTGCGCTCGGCCGCCGATCTGGCCACGGTGTCCGACTGGCTCGCCGGACAGCGGGACACCCCGCTTGTCGTGGATGCCAAGGTCACCTCCGCTAGCGGCGCCTGGTGGCTGGAGGAGGCATTCCGCGGACACTGAGCGTGGGATTACGCTCACGTGCATGGCGCTCGTCACGTGGCGGTCACTGCACATGGACGCGGTAGATCCGGCAGGCCTCGCCGGGTTCTGGTCAGTTGCACTCGGCCTTGAGCCTGAGCCGGCCGACGATGGAGGCATCACGCTTCGTCCCGCTGGCGACGATGAGCTGATCCGCATCGATCCGGTCGATGAGGAGAAGACGGTCAAGCACCGCGTGCACGTCGACATCGACGTCGGCGACGTTCAGGGTCTGCTTGATATCGGCGCCACGATCGTCCGGCCGCCGACGGAGGAGGACCACTGGTGGGTCATGGCGGACGTGGCGGGCGGCGAGTTCTGCGCCTTCGTCCGGGACGCTCGCCCACCGCTGCCGGGCAGGCTCTACGAGGTCGTGGTCGATTGTCGAGCCGCGGTACCGCAAGCCAAGTGGTGGGCAGAGGTGCTGGGCCTGGAGGTGGAGCGCGATCCAGGTGCGGATCACGACGCCGCCCTCAATGGCATCGGCACGCTGCCTTTCGACTACCTCTGTTTCACTCATGTGCCAGAACCCAAGTCCGGCAGGAACCGGGTGCGCTGGGACGTTGCATGCGACGACCCGAATTCCTTGCGAGCGCGTGGTGCTCGAGACCTGGACGAGCCGCGCGGTGCACAATTGGCGCACGGCATGGCCGATCCCGAGGGCAACGAGTTCGGAGTGGTTAGTTAGGTCGCGATGACCCCTACGGCGACCCAGATCAGCGCAACGGCTAACAGGACGGCGCCACCGGTGGTGACGGTATTGCCCGGTGACCAGCGGCCAGGCTCTCCGATCGCCATGTGAATGAACATGCCACCCGATTGGGCAAGGATTCCGACCAGGAGCAGGAAGCAGATAATCCACTGTTGGCCGGTGCTGATGTCGCTGCGGGCCATGATGTCCAGCACGACCAGCGCCAAGACCAGGAGCACACCTGCGTGCGCGTGACCGGCCCGAAAGTAGATGCCCTGGAACTGATTCAGTCGGTCGCGGGTGGACAGCCGGAGCAGCGAGTATCCGCCGAACATCACCGTTGGCAATGAGATCAGGGCAATGACGGTGAACAGCTTGACTGGCATGTCCATGTAGACCTGCCCCTCAAAACGTCTGTCGACTTGGCCCGGGAAATGGCGAAGCCAACTATGGCAGAAACACCAACCGAGGTCAGCCCTTCGTCGACACCGGATCCGCGACGCGGTGTGTGCGGCGGTTGTACGGCAGAGGCTCAAGGGCCCACTTGGTGAGGGCTCACGACCCTATCGCAGCCTCTCGCGAGGCCGCCACGATCGTGTCAGGAGGGACCGACCCGATCGGGAGGTCTTACGCGCCGCCTCGTGGTAGGAGGTGAAACCATGGAGTGGGATCTGGGATTCCAAGGTGTGGGCTTGCTTGTTGCCATGTCACTCGGATTCGGCGTCATCGCTCAGCTGGTGGCGGGACGACGTAGCACACGGTGGCTGTGGTTCATCGCCGCTATCACCTATTTCGTGAGCGGCCTGTTCATCAGTGAGGTCTGGTTCGGGTGGGCCACGGAAGAGGAGCTGCAGCCGAACATCGACGGCTTGTCCTTCGACGAGGTGTTGATGATCGGACTGATTCCGGGAATCGCGGCCGTTCTCATCACGCGGTACGTGACTCGAAGAAGGCGACACCGCGTGGCAGAGACTAGCTCGAACCGATCGGACACCGAGGAGAGCCGGCCGAAATCCGGGGCGCTCTGATCGAGCAAACTGCAGGCAGAGCGCCGCGGGAATCCACGTCGCCCATGGCCTGGGTGAACCTGACCGAAGGCACCGACGTCCGGCGTCAGAAGTTGGGCAGCCCGCCCGCGTCGCGGAGGCCGTCAGTGAATTCGTCTCCCCGCGGACGCGTGTCCATCCGGGCCCTCGGCTCTCGCCTTGATGCCACGCATCATCTGGCGAGTCATCACAAAACTCGCAGGGCCGAGTGGCGCGATCAGTAACCGCGAGATCCTGCTCCCGAAGCCGACCCGCTCACGTACGAGCAGCCGGGTCGTCTCATTCGCCTGCTTCTTGAGGACGAAGGCCCAGGTGAACTCCCAGAAGGCCGGCGATTCGTCTCGCTGTAGCGGACGAGACGTCTTCAGGTTGGCCGTCTTCACCACGAGGGCTTCGTTGGGCCGCACCTCCATGACGTACCAGCCCCCGCTCCCCTTGCGGTTGCCGTACATCAGTTCTCCGACGGCGCGTTGTTGCCACTTCGGCACGATCTCGTCCGAGCTACGGATGCCGAGCCCGAAGAGGTTCTCGAGCCAGTCGTAGCTGTAGAAGCCGCCCCGGTCGGCTCCGATCTGAATGACCCACGGCCAGACGTCTTCGGGAGGGGCCGCGATCGTGATCCCTCGGGTCGCCTGGGATGCCGGTTCGGCGGTGAGCTCGTCACCGGGCAGCGGTGCGTCCACCTCTTCGTCGGTCGCTCCCCAGCGCTCGTGCCAAGGGCGGAGCAGCTTTCGGTACGTGACGATCGACGCACCGGCCACTGTCGCGAGTCGTATCCAACGACGCGTCATGACGGATAACCTCCTGCGCTTCTCTTGCCCACGACGTTGGCTCGACACAGGGATGCCACACGCTTGGCTATCGCGATGGTCGTGAGGATCGGTGGTCCGCCGAGCGACCGCGGAAACAGTGAGCCATCGGCGACATACACGTTGTCGGGCAGCCGCTCGTCGTGGAAAGTGCTCGCGGTTGCCTCGGTCAGTGGGAGCGTGCCTCCTGGGTGGCCCGCGTTGATGGTGCCGCGGAAGACGCTAGCCGGATCCGCGCCCAAACGCATGAGAACCTCGGTCGCGACGCCGACCCCATCTTCGAGCCTGGCTCGGTCGGTGGCGGTCAGTGACTTCTTGATCCGGCCGCGGGCGGAGACCGATCCGGTGCCTTCGTCGGTTAGTTTGATCATTACTCCCACGATGTCAGAAAGTGGATGCCGCCACGCGGGATTGAACAGGGCGCTGATCCAATCGAAATACGGCGACAGGATGTAATCGGGGCGGTGCACCACGAACGGCATCGCTATCTCGTTGTACTGCCACGCTTCTGGCAGGCGGGCCGCCACGGTGAGGACCGGGTCGACGAACAGGTTCGGCTCAGATGCGATGCCCGAGCGTTCCAGGATTGCCGGGGTTCCGAACCCCCCAGCCGCGACCACGACGAGGTCCGCCGGGCGGAACCGCGCCCCTAACGGGCCGCCTACCAACACGCCGGTCGCCCGATCACCCTCGATCACGATCCGGTCCACACGCGCACCGGTGACGAGCTCGGCTCCATGGTTCACCGCCTCGTCCAGGAACGCCCGGGTGTCCCACTTGATGCCGAACGGGCACCCGAACACGCATCGCCCGCAGTGGCGGCAGTCGTCCGATGTTGCCATCTTCGGTGTCGGAAATGGTTCCAGGCCCAGGGCGGCTACGACGTCGAACAGGCGGCGGGTGGTCTCGCGCCAACCACGGTCGTGGCTGGTGGTGATCGGGACCTCGCGGGCGATTTCAGCGAACTCCGGGTCCAGGTTTACTCCGATGGTTCGCAGGCCGCCGTCGAGACGCATGCCGTTGCCGGTGGCAATTGTGGTCGTGCCTCCGGTTGCCGCCGCATTCACCAGCACCATGTCAGGTGTCTTCCGGATCCGGATTGCCGGCATTCCAACCCGGAGCAGGCGTTCGTCGACGAGCAGGCGACTCCGGCGCAACCTGTCGATCGTCGTCCAATCAGTGGTCGCCCGGTGGAAGGGCCTGCCTTCCTCGAGGACGATTACCTGGTACGCACCCTGCAACTCCTTGGCGACGGTTGCGCCCCCGGCGCCGCTCCCCACGACGATCGCAGTCTTCATGTCGTCGTCACTCCTGTCGGTCGCAATGTCGCCAAGCAGGCAGGGGCACCTTCGGTGATGCGCTGACTGAAGGTCAGGCTCTGTCCGCCGGTCAGGCCGGCGAACAGGCCGGCGTCGAGCGCCGACATCACCGCGCAGACCTCCGGTCCGTAGACGATCGCGAACGAGCACCGGGCGACCACCACGTCACCAACCGGAGACCCCTGAAGATCGATGTCCAGCGCGCGGTACACCGCGTGGGCCACGATCATCGCGTCGGCGAGGGTCTTGATGCCGAGCCACCGGCGCAAGCTACGGCCAATGTGATCAGTGATCCGCCACAGCTCACGCCGGGCCGTGTCAAGGTCGCCGCACCCGACGAGGAGCAACTCCGCTCGGGCGTCTGAGAACGTCGCGTACGCCCGCAGCAGTTCGTCACCCGACATTCGTCCTCGCGGCGACGGCAGGTGGGCTCCGAACGCATCGGCGGTGCGACTCAGTAGCCGGCGCACGACGAGCGGGCGGAGAACCGACGGCGGGATCGCCGCGAAAGCGTGAACTCGCAGCGTCACGGCTGAGCCACCTTCGTCCGTGCTGGCGCCTCACCTGCCGCGTAGAGGCTTGCGATCGTCGAGCCGTAACGCTCCGCGATTCTCGCCCGCTTCAGCTTGAGGTTCGGTGTGAGTTCGCCGCCTGCGACCGAAAGGTCGTACTCATGGATGGCCCATCGCCGCACCCGCTCGGGGCGGGACAACTCGAGGTTCACTCGCTCGATCGCGGCGTCGATCGCCGAGACACGTTCCGGAGTGAGCGCACCGTCCGCCCACACCAGCGCCGTGCAGAACGGGCGACCCTCTCCCACGACCATCGCCTCGGTCACGTCGGGAATCGCCCGCAGCATCGACTCCACCTTGGCGGGGTTCAGGTACTTCCCGTACGCCGTCTTGAGCAGCTCCTTCTTGCGGCCGTCGATCACCAGTGCGCCATCGTCGGTGAGGTGGCCGAGGTCTCCCGTCAGCAACCAGCCGTCCTCAAACGGTTGAACAGTTCCCTCGTCCGCGTACCCAACCATCACCTGTGGTCCGCGCACCAGGATCTCCCCGTCGTCGGCGATCCGGACGTGAGTCTCGGGGAGGAGTTCGCCGGCGGTCCCGATGCGGTTGTGACCCGAGCGGTTCAGCGTCACCAGCGGGGCCTCGGTCAGCCCGTAGGCGTCGTAGATCTCGATGCCCAAATCCCGGAATGCCCGGAGCAGCGGCTCACCGACCGGCGCCGACCCCACCATCAGCTGCGAGCAACGGTCCAGTCCGGCCCGGCGCAGCAGCCGCCGTCGGACGAAGGGACGCAGCAGGCGCTTTCGCACGCCCTCGGGCATGGCCAGGAATCGCTGGCCGGTTCGCGAGGACCGGGCCACGTCCAGGAATTTCTCATAAATGCGAGGCACGGCGAAGAACACCATCGGACGCACGGCCCGGAGTGCGCGTGGCAGGTTCGCGAAGTTTTCCAGGAAGGCGATCTCTACGGGGACCGGCATGTAGTAGGGGGAGTAGGTGCCTAGAATGCCCTCTACCACGTGATTCATGGGCAGGAACGACAAGTACGAGCCGGGGCGGGAACGCGTGGCCCAGGGAACCAGGCTGGCCATGGTCTCTGCCATCCACCGCAGCTGCCGGTGTGTGAACGCCACTCCCTTCGGCGGGCCTGTGGTGCCCGACGTGTACCGGAGCGTGGCGACGGCGTCGAACGAGACCGGAGACCTTGGGACCGGGGGAGCACCACGTCCTCGCCGCAGAAACGCATCCCAGCCCTCGACGGGCCCTGCGATCCCGTCGGACGAGCGGGCGAATGAGACACACCGGAGCCCGGAGGCCACCGGCCCGAGGCGTTTGGTGATGTCGGTGGATCCCGCGAACAGCAACTCGGCACCGCTGGCGCGCACGATGTGCTCGATGTCCTCGTTCGGGCTGGTCGGGTACATCGGGACGCTGACTGCACCCACCAGGCCGATCGCGAGATCGACGGTCAAGTACCTCGTGCTGTTCGGCCCTATCATCGCGATCCTGGCCCCGGGGTTGATGCCCATCGAGCGGAGCGCCGCCGCGGCCGCGAGGACGTCATCCCGGAGCTCCGGGCCGGAACGTGCCTCGATGCGGTCGCCGAGCACGTCCAGGTACCGCACGGCGAGTGACCGGCTCCCGAGTCGGAACAGGGCCTGTTCGTGCACCGTGCGGTCGGAGCGGTGCAGGAATCCGCGATTCACGGCGTGCTCGAGCAGCACCGGCATGTAACTGCGCCACGGCAGCGCGTACGGCCCCAACATCCGCTCGCTGTTGTCGCGCCGGAACCGGCGTGTTTCGCGCAGGTAGGGGCGGAGCGCTGCAACCCCGGAACCCGATCGAGGGTGGCCGCGCCGCTCGAGTTCGGTCGCGGCGGCCGCGGTCCGGCGCAGCCGAGGGACGGGCACGAACACGACTTGCGGCAGGCGGACTCCAAGCCGCTCGCACGCCCAGGTGCGGACGAAACGCATCAGCTCCACCGCGGTGGGAAGCTCGGCTGTCGGTGCCGCGAGGTGGAACGTCAGTCCCGCTGCCGCCGGCTCGAACGTCAGGTGCACGATGGCCTCAGCGACATGGTCGACGGGGACGATGTTCACGCGTTGGCGACGGCTCGTAGGGGCTACGCGGACTTGACCGGTCAAGTAGCGGCGCAGCGGCACGTAGAAGGTGTTGAACGTCCGGACTTCGCCGGTTCGCGAATCGCCAACGATCATCGCCGGTCGGAACACCGAGATAGGCAGCTGGTCCATCGCCGCACGGACCAGGCGCTCGCCCTCGAACTTCGTCAGCTCGTAGGCGTTCTCAAAGCCGAACCGGTCGTCGAGCGCTTCTTCAGCGGCTTCACCGGTCCGGCCACCGGCTACGTACGCGGTAGAGACGTGTGACAGGTGGGCGAGCCCATGGTCGGCATGACATGCTCGCGCGAACGCCAGGATGTTGGCGACACCCTCGACGTTCGTGGGCCGGAGGTCGTCCGGCGCGGTATCGATCCGTAGGTCCGCCGCAGCATGGATGATGTGGGTGACGCGGCTGATCAGGTCGTCGCGGACGTGCGGATCGAGCCCAAGGCCCGCGCGGCGCACGTCACCCGCAACGACCTCCACTAGTCCAGCAGCGAGTGCCTGCTCCAGATCTGGTGCGTACGACCACGCGCGCTCGGCGGTCAGCCTGGCCTCTTGGTCGTCGGACGCCAGCACGAGCGCGACGATTCGTACCTCCGATCGCCGCAGTAGCGTGCGCGCTACCTCCGTCCCGAGGAATCCAGTGCTTCCGGTCAGAAGTGCTACGCCGCCCATGCCTGCGGCCTCCAGCCATGCTCGGCTACGAAAGCCGCCAGCAGTTCCGGGTTCCGGCGGGCCGACTCGAGATGGCGTTCGTACTCCCGGCTCAGGCGAGCCCGGAGTAAATCGTCGGCGGTCAGCAGGCGGTCGATCGTGGTGTGCAGTGTGTCGAACATGCCGGCACCGGGATTGATGCACAGCTCCGGCATTCCCATCTCGTCGAACAGCGTGCGTAACCGGAGATCCTGGGCAACGGCGACCTGGGGTACCGCCGCGGCGATGGAGAGGATCGACGCGTGGTACCTGGATGTGACGAGCGCCCCGAGGCTCCGAAGCAGTGCCGTCATCCTCGACGCGTCGTGCTGGCGCGCGGAGAACATCCGAGCCCGATCGGCGTGAACCATCCGGGCATGGATGTGCCCGGCGAGCATTTCGTCAAGCTCTTCCATGCAGATCAGCGCGATGGAGCGGTCGTGCCGTTCGATGATCGCGTCGGCGAGCCGCGCATAGCCGTCGGCGAGCGCAGCGGTCGCGGCGCGCCGGGCGGGCGATCGGGAGTAGTAGTACGGCCAGCGGTAACAATCGGCCCGCCGCCCCCAAGGTCGGATCACTACCGGCCACAGGTTGTAGTCGACGCAGGCGATGCCCACGGGCGCGGCTCCCACGTCGGGCCACGCTTCGTACAGCCACAACGCGTCGGCCTTGCGCGGTTCGAACCGGAAGGCGTTGTCGGCCGTGACTTCGATCCGGTTCTCGACGCCCCAACCCCGCAGACGTTCCGCGGCGGCTGCTGAGCGCACCACGATGAGGTCCGTCTTAGGCGCCGTGTGACGCACGAGCCACCGGTTGTGCGGCTTGAGCTCACCAGCGTCGACAGCGTATGCAAGGCACGGCTTGCCAGCCGCGTGGGCGCAGCTCGTCGCCCACATGAAGTACCACAGCAGCGCGGAGGCACTCGAATCCATGTAGGTGGCGCCCTCCACCAGCACGATGAGGTCGTGTTGACGGACGAGCCGGCGGGCCTTCGACAGGAAGATCATCGGCATCGGGACGATGTCTATGCCCGGCAAGTCCCCGACGTAGCGCTCCAGGTTACCGGGCTCGAGTGCCGGAATCGTCAACCGAGCGCCGGGTCCCAGCACGGCGCGGATGTCAGCGATGTCGGCGAGGAGTAATGCTTCGGCGCCGGTGTTGTTGGCACCGTTGTAGCCAACCAGCAGAGCACTCGGATCAGCCATCAGCTGACCCCCTTCACGCGGCGCGAAGATAGCGCCGTTCTTGCTTTGCACTTCTGTGACCAGTCTCGGTCGCCGCGTGGCCGAGCCCTAGAGCCGATAGGCCCCGGACGGGGGGACGTTTGGAGTTACGTGGACGCCGCGATGGCACAGGACGGACGCGTGACCGCACCGTTTGTCCACGCATCCGCTAGGCATGCCCAGGTAGCTGCGACCAATTCCATCGCCGTGCTCTGGATCGTGGCGGACGGCGCACTCGAGCCTCTTCAGACGGGAACACCGGCAGGCGTGGCGGGTCTCGGGCGTACCGACAACATTGACCGGTCTGAGCATGAGCCGGCCGGACAGGCATGTCCCTTGGCATGTCCGGCCGAAATTCTGCTCAGGAAGGAGCGAACTTGTCGAAGAACGCGTCAGTCTCGGCGTCGTTCTCCGACATTCCCCACGCCTCGGTGATCTTCCCGTCAGTGATGTGGAAGACGTTCACGAACCGGTAGTCGACCCGGTCGCCGTCCGGCGCCTCGAGGTGCGCCGTCCCGAGGATTACCGTGTGGTCGTCGTTGGCCAGCACATCGTGGACGTCGACGCTGCCGGATCCGCCGCCGCTGCCCGCGAGCACCTGCAGTACGACGTCCTTGCCCCGGTACTCGCCGGCGACCTTGCTGTTTCCACCGACATGCCAGACGACATCGTCGGCCATGTGATCGTCGAACCACTGATTGTCGCCACGCTGCATGGCCCCGAAAGACTCGCGAGCGATGGCAATGTTCGGATGCTCCCCTGTCATACCCCCCCACCTCCGACGAGCAGCCTACTCTCGGTCCACACGGTTCAGAAGCGCTCGACGAAACCTCACCCAATGCTGCGCGCGGCGGAGCAACTCGACACTTAGCACGAGAAGTGGCTCCTCGGTCAGATCGCATTTTGACGGCTGGCGCTGGCAGAGATCGTCCGGGTGCACATCAGCCGTCCACTTCGACCTCGCGACCCGATCACTCGTTGAGTGCGTGTCGCCGACCTGCAACAGATCACTGTGGGCCTAGCGTTCTTCTTGGCGTGCAAGGCCGGACGGGAGATTGGGCGTGATGGGTCTGTTTCGCCGAATCGACTTGCTCCAGGCGGCGGTTGCGGGGTGACCGGGACCGACCCGGCCGATGTTCGGCCGGAGCGCAGCAGCGGGAGTTCGGAGCCCGCCCTTCCTAGAACGCCGCGGTGGCTGCGGGTGATCGGAACCAACTGCTGGCTCGCACTGGGTGTGGCTGGAATGGCGGCCCTGCTCGGGTGGGCGTTGTCCTACACAAACCAGCTCGTGACCCCGTTTCTGATAGCCGCCGTGCTGGCGGTTCTCTTCACACCGGTGTTCGACTGGCTGACCGAGCACCGAATGCCACGGGTGCTCGCGGCGGCACTGGTACTACTCGGACTGGTGATCGTCGCAGTAGTCGTGACGCTCGCAGTCGTTCGCGGCATCGGTCAGGTGGCGCCACAGATCGGTGAAGTCCTCGACGACGCGGCCGCCGAAGTCGACGCTTGGCTCAGCAGCGCCGGCATCAGCCCCTCAACAGCATCGGATGCCACGTCATCCGCGATGGCTGCTGGCCAGACCGTCACCCTCACGCTGGCGAACGGCGTCTTCACGGGGTTGGGCGCGCTGTCCTCAGTCGTGTTCATGCTGTTCATCGGCTCGGTGATCTTCCTGTTCATGCTGCTCCACGGCGAGCGGTACCAGGCTTGGCTCGTTTCACACAGTGCCCTCTCGCCCGACTTCATCGGGCCGCTGGTCCATGACTCCGCGTCGGCAATCAGGGGTTATTTCAGAGGGACGACGATCCTGGCGGTCACCAACGCAGTTCCGGTCGGCCTGACTGCGTGGTTGTTGGACATTCCGCTCGTGGTCCCCATCGCCTTGGTGACGTTCATCACTGCGTATGTGCCGTTCTTCGGAGCCATCGTCGCAGGTGTGTTCGCATGCCTCGTGGCGCTTGGTAGCCAGGGCCTTCCCACGGCCTTGATCATGCTGGCAGTGCTGCTATTCGTGAACAACGTCCTGCAGAATTTCTTCGCGCCGGTCGCCTACGGCTCGTCTCTGGACCTTGATCCGTTGGTTGTTCTCCTCGTCACCACGGGAGCCGGCCTGGTCGGCGGGATCATGCTGATCATGCTTGCCGCACCGATCACCGCGATCATCATCAGGGCAGCAGAGCGGCTCGCTGCGGCCCGCGAGGCTGCGCCCAGGCTCTCCGACGCGTAGCCTCTCGAGGCGGCTACAGCCGATCCACTCGAAACCTCAACACAGTCGCTGCCTCGGCTCGCGGCCGGGAGTCCACAGCAGGCCAACACATGTAGAACGAAGGGCTTCGCGTTTCCTACGTCTACCGGATGATCCGGGTTCGGCGCCGTTGCTTGACTGGGCTTCTTCGGCCTGTTGCTACCGATTCTGCTGGCTTCGGCCGAGCCCACTTGCATCGCCGAAAGGGGCCCAGAATGATCAAGCCACGCGGGCGCATCCTTGCCGTCACGGCTGCACTGGCGATCGTCGTTGCGGCCGCGCCGACCGCAGGAGCGGCAGATCCGCCAGAAATCGTGATCGAAGGCGGCGTGACGCAGCCGGTCTTCGGCTACACGGACGCCATTCGGGAACGGGTCTGGATCGAGACCGACGTTGACAGCGAAGGCGACGGCAACCTCGATCTGGTGGCCCTGGACATCATGCGGCCGGCCGCCACCGAGGACGGCCTCAAGTCACCTGTCGTTATGGACGCCAGCCCGTACTTCACGACGCTCTGCCGTGGCAACGAGAGCGAGTGCATCGCCGATGTCGACGGCGACGGCATCAATGACCGCTGGCCGCTCTTCTACGACAACTACTTCGTGCCACGCGGCTACGCGGTCATCCTGCTGCACATGGTCGGTACGGGATTCTCGACAGGCTGCCCGGCAACCGGCGGCGTGTCGGACACCGCTGGGCCGACGGCGGCCATCGACTGGCTCAACGGCCGGCGCCAAGCGTTCGACGCCGACGGAAACGAGGTCGTGGCCGATTGGCACAACGGCAAGACCGGCATGATCGGCAAGTCATACGACGGGACGCTGCCGAACGCGACCGCTGTGACCGGCATCGACGGCCTGGCCACCATCGTCCCGATCAGCGCCATCTCGAACTGGTACTGGTACACCCGACTCGCCGGTGGTCGCCTCAACGGCTGGCACAACAACTATCCCGCGTCGCTGTCGAACACGGTTACGAACCCGGATCGACGCACCTACTGCGCCCCGTTCCGAAGTGTCCTCAGTGCCAACGACGGCGATGAGAGCGGCGATTACACGCCGTTCTGGGTCGAGCGCGACTACATGCCCGACGTCGGCAACATCGACGTCCCAGTTTTCATCGTCCACGGCTTGCAGGACGACAACGTCAAGACCAACCATTTCGCCGAGCTGTGGTATGCCCTGCAGGAGCTGGACAAGCCGCGGAAGTTGTGGCTAACGCGAGCGGGCCACGAGGAGGCCTTCGACTTCCGGCGGGCCGAGTGGGTGGACACGATCCACCGGTGGTTCGACCGCTGGCTGTTCGACATTCAGAACGGCATCGAGCAGGAGCCCAAGGTCGACGTCGAGACCGATCCTGATGAATGGGAAACCCACGAGAAGTGGCCGTTGCACGACACGACCCCGACCCATCTGTGGTTCCGTCCCGGCACCGAGTCGTCCGCCGGCGGCTTCGGCCTCCAGCGCCTGCCCGGCAAGATCAGTCAGTCCAGCTTCCAGGACCACACGACCCAGAGCGAGACGACGATAATCAGCAACCTCACGTCCGTCACGCCGAACCGGCTCGTGTACCTGTCCGAACCACTCGAGGCCCCGGTTCGCATCTCCGGCACGCCGGCGGTGGACCTGAGTGCCGTCGTCGACCAGCCGGACACCGACTTCGGCGCCGCAATCGTCGACTTCGGCCCAGCGAAGGATCGGGTCTCGCGGTCCAGCGAAGGCGTCAGCAACGCCGTCCCGCCGGTCGAGACCTGCTGGGGCGAAAGCGCATCGGTCGAGGACGGCGACGCCTGGACTGACGACGGCTGCTACTTCGAGACCGTCAAGAACATCAACAACTCGACGACGTGGCGGGTCGCCCGCGGCGGCGTCGACGGGCTCAACTTGTACGACTACTCCAACCCCACGCCGCTTGTGCCGGGTGAGACGTACGAGTTCAGCTTCGACCTCTACCCCACCGACTACATCTTCGATGAGGGCCACCAGATCGGTGTCGTCATCGTGTCCAGCTACCCGCAACTCCTCTGCTCGGGCACGGCCCCGGCCTGCGCCGCGCCGAACATGAACCGGCCGTCCGTGACGCTCAATGTCAACAACAGCCGGGTCACCCTGCCGATCGTCGGTGGGCTTCAGGCCGTCGAGGAAGCGGGGTTCTAGCGAGCTAGGTTCTGCGCTACCGAGCGCCCGCCGAGCCGCTGGCATGGCTCGGCGGGCACTCGATTGGCCGCCAAGGGCGCGCTTAACGACGAGAGATCTGCTTGCTTACGGCGAGCAGCGCCTGCTGGAAGCACTCGAGGGGCGCTCGGGCGAGGCCGGCGCCGACCTGCCCTCGCCCACCGGCGACGTCCAGAATGCCAGTGGTGATACTGGGCACGATCTCGAGCTCCACAACTTTGCGCACGTCCAGCCCGAGGGGAGTGCCAGTGAAGTCGAGCTGCGGGATCTTGAACCGGGAACTACGCGCGACGCACACACGTCCAACCGCACGGGTGCGCTCGACGGCGTCGCTCATCCGTCCGCCGACGAAGCCGGCTACGGCCGGGGAGGCGGCCGCCGCGGCTCCACCGAGTCCCACCAGTTCAATGACCGCGCTGTCTCCGATGTCAAGCGCCGCGTCGCCTGGACCGAAGTCGCTGCGGTAGAGAGCGTCCTCCACGGGTGGTGCCGGCGCCACGAACCAGCGCTCGCCCGTCGCGCCGAGTCGGATCCCGAACGTCGTACCGTTGCGAGCCATGCCGGTGACAATCGTCGCATCGGGCACCTGGGCCGCCCAGTCGGTCGTTGCCTTGGCGGCCGCGATCGCCAGGTTCAGGAAGAACAGGTAGTTGCTGGAGAGGAACCGCGCCAGCTCGGTCCGTCGGGCGTCGTCCAAAGCAGTGAGGTGGGTCAGCAGGTTGCGGATCAGCAGGTTCGTGCTGGCCTGCAGCCGCATGTGAATGTCGTCGCCCATTTGCACACCCTGTGCGGCGATTATGAAGAGCTCGACGGGCTCGGCATTGCGCAGTGCCTGGTCGAGCAACGGCCCAGCGACGTCACGCAGCCAGCGCAGGTGGGCCACGGCCTGCCGATCGTCCACGCCGAGCCACGGCGACCGGCCCGGCCCTTGGTTCAGCGGCGTGTATGCGGTGTTCCCGCCGAGCTCGTTGTGTACGACCAGGACGGGGGCGGACGGGCCGAGGGTCGTCGCCATCGGCAGCGCGGCCGCGTGGTCATTGGCCGGCGCCAGCTCCACCTCCCCGCGTTCGACGAGTCGATCCGCGTCCCGTGGCGAGTCGGCCCAGCCTTCGGCGAGAACCGTCGCCCGTAGCGACCGACGCAGTGGGTCGCAAAACTCGTCCCAGCCCAACGGTGGCCCCGGGTGTAGGACTGTGCGCTCGCCAAGACCAGGCACAACCGAGCCGGCGGGGCGCACAGCCGCCAGCACCGGCGCCGCTTCGTCCAACCGACGGACGGCCTCCCGGTTCGCCTCCTCCACAATGCTCGCTGCTGGGCCGTAGAGCTGGGTCAGCGCAGCGACCAACGCATCGTCACCGCCGGCCGGGATACGCCACGCGACGTCGACCGTGCGGGCCTGCTGCGCTCGAAGCGCCTCGCCGAACACGGGTAAACCGACATTCACGACAGAAACCTGCGAGGGGATAGTCGTGCGGGCACTCCGCCCCGGCTCGCCGTGCGTCGTATTCATGGCCCTCCTGTCGCTGGCCCGCTGACCGGTACAGTGCACAGGCAATGGATGTTGTCGCCACCTGGGAAGGCGGCTACCGCTGCACGGTGCGAGCGCGCCAATTCGAGCTGGTGGCCGACGAGCCGCCGTCGTCCGGAGGAGCCGACGGCGGGCCGACCCCGACCGAGCTGTTTCTGGCCTCGGTCGCCTCGTGTTTCACGATGGCGCTGTTCTACGTCGCTAGCAAGGACGGCCGCACGTTGCCCGGCCTGCGGGTCGTCGCCTCGGGTGAGTACGACGGCCCCCGATTCAGGCGCGTCCGTGTCGACGTACGGCCGGAGGCAGAAATCGGCGAGCTGCATGCGCTGGTCGAACGTGCTCTCGCCGTGTGCTACGTGTCCAACACGCTGCGACACGCGCCGACGTTGGAGGTGGCACTCGGCGGCGACGTGGTGGTCAGCCAAGGGTGACCTCCCGAGCCGCGGCGACCAGGTTCTGCTCGGCTTGAACGAAGGCGTCGGTGAGCCGAGCGGCGCGTGCTCGCAGCTGCTGGGCCTCGCGTTCACAACCAGCCGCCATGGCGCGTACGTTGTCTGGCGCCGCACCACCGGCAACGGTCCGGCTCCGCACGATTACGTCGGGGTCGAGCGCCTCGCGCAGATCCTCGTCGCGCAGCCGCAAGTCCCGGCCCAACCGCGCGCGCGCAGCCTCGTCGAGCATGGCCGCCGTGATATCCACTCCGCGCAACCCTTCGCGGCTGGCCCGGCGAAGGGCGTCGCCGACGACATGGTAGGCCGACCGGTAGTCCAGCCGGCACGCTTGCATCACGTACTCGGCCAGGTCGGTGGCCTGCGAGAAGCCGCCGAAAAGGGCGTCGCGCATCCGCTGGGTGTTCACCTCGAGGGTCGCGACGACGCCGCGCATCAGGCGGGTCGCCCGAGCGGCGACGTCGACGGCCCGCGGCGTCTCGCCGTAGGCGAAGATCAGCGCGTCGCTGCGGGCGGACGGGGTCTTGGCGACGGCCAGCAGCCCGGTCAGCCTTCCGATCAGTAGCCCCGCGCTGCCGCGGACCACGCCGAGGCTGTACGGGTTGCGTTTCTGCGGCATCAGCACGCTGGCCCGAGTGTACGGGCCGGCCAGGGCGACGAAGTCGAACTCCTGGCTGTCCCAGATCTCCAGGTCCTCGGCCAACCGGCTGAGGTTCTCGACCAGCGTGGTAGCCGTGGCAACGAGGTCGACGAAGGTGTCGGTCTGCCACATCGCATCCCGGGTGTGCTCGATGACGCCGGCAAAGCCGAGCAGGTCGGCGAGGCGCTCGCGGCTGAGGAGGAGCCGGCTGCCGTTGACGCACCCTGCGCCGCCGGGGCTCTGGTTGACCCAGCCGAGGATCTCTGTGAGGCGCTCGCCGGATCGCAGCGCGGGGTAGGCGAAGTGGAGTAGGTAGTGACCGAACGTGGACGGCTGCGCGTGCTGCAGGTAGGTCTGGTCCGGCATCAGCGTCTCGGCGTGCTCCCGAGCCTGCGCGGACAGAGCGGCCACGAAGTCTGAGACGTCGAGGATCAACGCGGCGACCTTGTGCCGCAGGAGTAGGCGCAGCGCGATCCGCACCGCCTCCCGCCGCGGACGGCCGGCGTGCAGCCAACCCGCGTCGTCGCCGAGCCGGTCGGAGAAGTACCGCTCGCGGCAGTTGTACATCTCGCCGATCGCGGGATCGTACGGGAACTCCTCGGCCGGCTGATCGTAAGCGTCGAGCAGCAGGCCGACCAACCGCCGCGCCGGCTCTGCAGGCACGATGCCGGCCTCCAGCAGCACCAACACGTGCGCGAGATCGGCCAGTCCGAGTGGGCGGTGGAACAGCGGCGCCTCGGCGATTTCGAAGGCAAATCCGGCCTCGATCAGCTCCGGCGCGGCGGCGGCCGTCGACGGCCCGACCTCAGACCTGGACATGCTGCCTCGCGTGGCTGCCCTGGGTGGCCGCGGATATGGCTGCGAGGAGGCCGCCGGTATGCCAGAAAACGATAGGCCCGGCCGCGCCCGCCGAGGCCATCTCGCTGACCTGCGCCATGGCCTTGGCGGTAAACACGGGGTCGAGCAGCAGGCCCTCGTGGTCCGCCGCGAGCCGGGCCGCCTTCTCACCTGCAGTCGAAGGTTCGCCGTAGCCAGGGCCTATAGCGTCGCGGACGTCCACGTCCGCCGGACCCGCCGTGGGCCACTCGCATAGCTCGGCGACGTCCTGCGCTAGCCGCAACACGCGCGCCCGGCACTCGTCCACGGGCCGGCTGACCGACGCTCCGACGACGTGCCACGGCCGGCCGGCTGACACTGTGCCCGCGACCAGCCCGGCCTGGGTGCCTCCTGACCCCGCCGCCACGACGACCGTGGCCGGCCGCACGCCGAGGTCCTCGAGCTGGCGCGCCAACTCCCACGCCGCGAGCCCGTACGCGGCCGCGCCGAGCGGGGTGGCGCCGCCGCGTGGAACCAAGTAAGGCCGCCGGCCGGCATCGCGTAGCTCCTTGGCGACTGCAGCCAGACCGCCGTCGACCGAGTCGCGGCGAGGATCACCGGTGAAGCGGACCTCGGCCCCGAAGCTGCGTGCTAGCCCCAACCCCAGCGGCTCGTCGCTCGGCGGGTGCCCGTAGTAGAGCAGGACGCAGCCCAGGCCTGCGACCCGGGCCGCGACGGCGGTCGCGTGGCAGTGGTTGGAGGCCGGTCCGCCGCCGGTGACCAGGGCGTCCGCTCCCCGGTTCATCGCGTCGGCGACGATGAACTCCAGCTTGCGGGCCTTGTTGCCGGCGACGGCCAGGCCGGTGAGGTCGTCGCGCTTGACATAGAGTCCGGGCATACCGAGTGCACGTTCCAGCCGGGCGGCGCGCTGCACCGGTGTCGGTGCCGCGACGAGCGGGAACCGAGGCAGGTTCGGAGGGCCAGTCATCTCACTGCCGTCCTGAGCGCCGGGACGCTTCAGCGTGCCGGACCACCTCATCGACCATCGCCGCCGCGAGCCCGACGTCCGGCTGCTCCAGCAGCTCGAGCATCCGGTCGCCGAGGACGCTGAGCTCGGGGTGCGCGGCAAGGGCCTGCCGAAGGCTCGAGCCATCACTACGACCCTGGTCGAGGACCTCCTGCAGGGCGGCCTGCGCCCGATGCTTGCCGAGGCGCGGCGCCAGGGTGGCGAGCACGCGTTCCGAGGCCGTGTACCCGGCAGTGTCCCGCAGGTTGCGTTCCATCGCGGCGGCGTCGATCTCGAGGCCTGCCAGCACGTCCCGGCCCAGGGCTACGCTCGCCCCTGTCAGCAGGCAGACTTCGGGAAGGGCGATCCACTCCGTCTTCCAGCTGCGGCCGTCGCGCTCGTGCTCACCGACCATGGCCTCGAGCAACACTGCCGCCTGCGCACGGGCAAGCCGGGATAACGTGACGAGGTGCTCGGAGACCTCCGGGTTGCGCTTGTGCGGCATCGTGATGCTGCCGACGCCGCCGGCCGACCTCGCCTCACGTAGCTCGCCGATCTCCGGCCGCTGCAGCGTGTAGATCTCGGTGCCAATGCGTCCCAGCGTGGCTGCAACCATCGCCAGCACGTGGCCGAACTCGGCGATCCGGTCGCGGGCGGTCAGCCAGGAGATCGCCGGAGTGCGCAGGCCGAGCCGGGTGCAGAACCGCTCGCGCAGCTCCAATCCGCTCTCGCCGAAGAAGGCCAAGGTGCCGACCGCGCCGCCGAGCTGCCCGACCTCCCACCGGAGGCGTCCGTCGTCGAGCCGGTCGAGGTGGCGGCGCAGTTCGTCCGCCCAGCTGCCGGCCTTGTAGCCGAACGTGATCGGAGACCCGGGCTGGCCGTGGGTGCGGCCGACCATGACCGTGTCACGGTGCCGGCCGGCGAGTTCGAGGCAGGTGTGTTCGAGCTGGCCGAGGTCGCGCCGCAGGATGGCCCCGACGCGCTGCGCAGTGAGCGCAACCCAGCTGTCGGTCAGGTCCTGCACAGTCGCGCCGTAGTAGACCCACTCCCGGGCGTGGTCGGGCAACGCCGCCTGGAGAGCGCGGACCAGCCCGAGTGTTGAGTGGCCGGTGCGCCGGGTCTCGTCGATGAGAATCTTCTGGTCGAGCCGCTCCACGCGGGCGTCGCGACGGATCGAGGCGGCGGCCGCCTGCGGGATGATGTCGAGCTCGGCCTGGACCTCCGCAAGGGTGGACAGGATGTCCAACCAGGCTTGCAGGCGGGCCGAGTGCTCGAACACGGCCCGCAGGTCGTCGCTTGCCCACAGGTGCGCGTACTCCGGCGCATCGGCTATCCGGGTGCCCACGCCCGCTCCATCACCTCAGCGATCGCCGAGATGCCGCTCTTGACCTCAGCTAGAGACGCTCCCCACGGAACAGTCACGACGTCGCCTTCGACGGCTATCTGCTCCTCTAGCAAGCAGCACTTGGTGAGCGTGGGCCGGCCGGGCTTCACCATCGCGCGCGGGCAGGCATCCACAGTTGGCGGCTCGTCGCCGTAGCACCACCGGTGGATTTCGCGCGAGCGGGCGCAGCCGACCAGCACCCAGTCTCCGCGCGGCGGTCGCTCGTCTAGATAGTCCAGCCGTGCGCCCGGCACCGCCGGACCGCCGGCGCGGCACGGCAGGAGGTAATGGTCGTTGGGGCGGGTAGCGGCGAGCTCGTGCAAGTCCACTAGGACCGGCTCGATCTCGATCGGGGGCAGGTCGTCGGCGACTTCGAGAAGGCGCCGGACCTGGTCGACCAGCTTCGCCGGTCTGGGTGGCACTGTCTCGAGGATCTGGACCCGGTACGGCACGGCGTTCAGCAGGAACGACACGTGGCCGTACCTGCCCCGGACGACGACGCAGCGGATGCCCGGGCCGAGTCTTCGGGCGACCGCTGCCAGCTCGGTGGGAATGGCAGTGTCGATGTTCGGGGCGTCCACGAGCCGGCACTCGTCGGGTCCGGCCAGCAACTGCACCGAAGTGATCGGCGCGAATAGCGGCGCCTCGCTGGCCTTGCGGACCTCGACAAGGGCCACGTCGCCGCCGCTGCGAGCGATGACGAAACGGGTCCGCCGGTAGGCCTCCCGGCCCAGCAGCAGCGCGGTCAGCGCGTCCTCGGTCAGCGGGACGTCCACGTCCGCGATGGTGACCTCGCGGTACCGGTCAGGGGTGAGGTTGCGTTTCGTCATTGTCCGACCGTGTCTGCGCGCAGGCCGACCCGCAGCGCCTCGAGTCCGAGCACGCCCGAGACCGGGATGTTCGCGAGGCTCACGTCCGGCCCCAGCCGCCGGATGAACCAGGCCTGCTGAGCCTTGCGGGGTGCCTCGAAAATGAGCGCTGCCGGAGCCAACACCTCCAGCAATGCCCTTACGACGTCGTCGCGGGGAGAGCCGTTCGCCTGGTAAAGCCCGACGGTGCCGCTCTCTCGACCCTCGGCGATCACCCACCGCGCGCCCGCCTCGAGGTCGGCCGTGGCCTCCTTCGCCCACGCGTCGGCATTCACGGGCGCGCCCGGATCCTTGGAGCCGACCTCCGCCAGCACCGTGAACCGATCGGCCGCGGCCTCGATGAGCCGCCGCTTCTCGGTGCCCGGCATCCCGGTGGCCCCGTTGGAGACCTCGACGAGCGGGACGCCGGCGTGCTCCGCCCACGCAAGTAGCTCGGACACCTTGCCTTGGAGCCAGGCGACTTCGAGAAGCGTTCCGCCGAGGCAGGCCCGAACCTGATGCTCCGCCAACCCGGCCAGTTTGGCGGCCAGCCCGGGATCAAGATACGCGATGCCGAACCCGAGCTTCCACACGTCGATCCACTGCGCCGACATACTTAGCACGTCGCGGGCAAGACCGAGCGGGACGCCGTCGTCGAACACGTGTGTAAGACCGCGGTCGCGCGGCTTGCGCGCTCGGTCGGGCAGGTCAAGGAACGACGGGCCTACCATGGCATTACGTATAGTAGAAGATTGTTGACGTTAGGTCTATAGTGCGCGCATGGCCCTGCTCGAGAGCATCGTGGCCGGCTTCCAGTCGAACCCCGGGGTCCGGGCCAAGCGCTCGCTGCAGCTGGTCGAGCGAGTCCTCGGCCCCAGTGACTGGCTGCACGGTCCGGGCGACGACGCCGCAGTGGTCGAGGTGGGGGCCGAGCGCATCGTGGTGGCCGGAGAGGCGATCTTCCCGCCGTTCGTGCAGTCGGACCCGTTCGGTGCCGGGGTCGCCGCGGTGGTGACCAACGTGAGCGACGTGGCCGCCATGGGGGCCCGACCGCTGGCGCTGGTGGATACAGTGGTCGGTCCGGAGTCGGTCGCGGAGGAGATCCTCGCCGGCATGCATCACGCCGCCTCCGTCTACGGGCTCCCGGTCGTCGGCGGGCACCTCACCGTTACTGATGACGTGGCCGCCCTATCCGCTTTCATCGTCGGCCGGGCCGGCCCACGGGTGCTCGCAGCCACCGAGACCAGACCCGGCCAGACGCTGCTGGTTGCGTTCTGCCTGGAAGGCGAGGTCCGGACCGACTTCCCTTTCCTGATGTCACTGGATGCGCGCGGCGCCGAGTTGGCTGGAGACGTGGAGCTGCTGGCGACCCTGGCCGACGAAGGCACGTGTGTCGCTGCCAAGGACATCAGCATGGGCGGGCTGCTTGGCTCGCTGGCCATGCTGCTCGAGCCGACCGGCGCCGGGGTGAGCGTGGACGTCGCCGGTGTCCCGCGTCCGGATGCGGTCAGCCTCGAACGGTGGCTCACTGTCTTCCCAACCTACGGTTTCGTGCTCTGCGTGCCTACTGATCGTGTCCAGACCTGCGTGGATGCCTTCGCCGGCCGAGGGCTGGCATGCTCCGCCGTCGGCGTCCTGGATGGCTCTGGGAGGCTGCGGGTGCGGTTCGAAGGACGCGAGGCGGTACTGACCGACATCCAGCGTGACGGTCTCACCAGGGCCGCCGCCAAGGGCCAAGCTCGATGATCATGCGCTGGTGAAGCAGCCCGCAGTACTCCATTGGGTCGCCGACCGGCCGCCAGCCCAGGTGCTCGAAGAAGGCGACGTTAGGCGGCTGGATATAGGCCAGCATCTGGGCGCCACCCCGTTCGGCCGCCGTCTGGACGGCGAACCGGACGAGCGGTCCACCGAGCTGTCGTCGGCGGTATGCGCCGAGCACCGCGAGCCGATCGCCCTTCCACAGCCCCGGCTCGTCCAGCGGGTAGAGCCGCACGGTCCCGACGGGCCGGCCGTCGACGAACCCGAGCACGTGCAGGGTGCGGCCGTCGTCGTCGCGCTCGTCCCGATCATTGCCGGTGAAGATCCTCTGCTCGTGGACGAAGACGGTCTCGCGGATAGCCAGGTGGGTCGCCAGCTCGGTGGCTGAGGCGACCAGCCGGCACGCCGTGCCCGGCTCGGCGGTGTCAGTTGACGCTGACGATCGGAAGCGAGTGTCGTTCGGTGACCTCATCGCCTGCCATCCCCTCGAAAGACGCGATGGCCGAGCAGGCCTGGCAGCGGGCGCAGCCGGCTGTGACGTTCCACGACCCGAGCCCGCGGCTGGTCACGTACGGTCCGATCTGGCGGTAGAGCGACTCGACGTAGTCGGGGTCTGGTGGCAGCCAGTCGCCCATCAGGCTGCCGGGTATCGGCCTCAGCGGCACGACGAAGGGGTAGACGCCGGCGTCGACGGCGCGCTTGCAGCCCTCGACGGTGGCCCGCTCGTCCTCGCCCATGCCAAGGATCACGTACGTGGACACCTGGCCCGGCCCGAAGACATCGGCGGCCCGCTCCCAGGCCCGGAAGTAGCCCTCAACACCCGTCCGGGCCTTCGGCGGCGCCACCCACGCGAGCACCTCGGGGTCGAAGGACTCGATGTGTATCCCGACCGAATCCACCCCCTGGTCCCTAATCCGTTCCAGCACGCTCAGGTCGTCCGGCGGCTCGAACTGCGCCTGCACTGGGAGGCCGGTGGCGTCCTTGATCGCCTGTGCGCATCGGCCCAGGTACAGCGCACCCTTGTCGGGGCCGTTGGTCGTACCGGTCGTCAGGGTGACGTCGACGGCTCCATCGAGGCGCTGGGCGGCACGAGCGACCTCGGCAAGCTGGCTCGGCTGCTTGACCGGGACAGTCGCGCCGGAAGCGAGGGACAACTCAATGCCGCAGAACCGGCACTGGTCGGAGGTGCCCCAGTGCTTGCAGGTCTGGACGACGGTGGATGCCAGCGAGTCGATATGCAGCAGCGCGATCTTCCAGTAGGGGACGCCGTCCTCGGTCTCCAGGTCATAGAACCCTGGGCGGGGTGGGACCTCGGCCCGCGCGACTGGCTCGTCTTCGCGGAAGACCACCCAACCGTCGGGGCTCTCCCGCAGGACGAACGGCGAGTCGCTGACGTAGTCAGCGGTGAATGGAAACGTCACCCGGATTCCATCGATCCAGATCATGCCGGCGTCCGCCGGGCCAGCCCCGGCGCGGCGGCCGCCGATGTCGCGCTCGACGCGCGCACCCCGGCTCTGCAGCTCCGCGATGAGGCCACCGAGCTCAGGTTTGCTGCGGCCTGCCATGTCGGTCACCCCTCTTGGCCGTAGAGCTCCAGGAAGTTCTCGTAGAGGACCCGACGGCGCAGCTCCTCGCTGACCGGCGCTGAGGCGATCTTGGCGTACTCGCTCTCGAAGTCGCTCCACGGCTCGTCGGAGGCGAACAGGACGCGATCGTGACCGACGCCCCGCTTCTCGATCTCGGTCAAGAGCCAGCGCGGGCCGAAGCCGACCGCCCACGTCATATCGGTGTAGACCCGCAAGCCTTGCTCAACCCAGTCCAGGAACCGTGGGACCAGCCTGATGTGCCCGCTCACCCCTCCCCCGAAGTGCACCAGGTAGATCTTCACCCGCCGGCCGTAGCGCTCGACGAGCGGGATGAAGTTGCTGATGTCCGAGCTGCCGCCCGGGCTGGTGTGGAAGTGGAAAACCAGGTCGTGTTCTTCGGCAGCGTCGAAGCAGGCCTCGGCGAGCTGCTCGGTCTCCTCGTCCCACCCCTCTGGGTTGGGATTGCCGCCGAGGAGAAACGTGGTCTTCAAGGCGACGATGCCGTCTTCGCCGACGTTCTGAAGAGCCTGCAGCGTCCGGTCCTTGTTCTGCGGCAGGAATGAGACCCAGAGGCCGCCGATCAGCCGGTCGGACGAGCTCACCGCGTCGAGGACGGTGTCGTTGAGCGAGAACGGCTGCTCCTGGACGGGAATGCCGTAGTTCGACAGCACGAGGGCCCGCTCGACGCCGAGCGCGTCGAGATGCTTTATATACGCATGGCGGTCCGGGAACTCGTACACAGTGGGCTTGACGGGTTCTTTCAGGTCGTAGAACTGCCAAGGTTCCATCGCGCCGATGTGGCTGTGGGCGTCGACGACGGTCTCTCCGATACGCTCGACCACGGCTGCCTCCTCAGGCACGTCGCAACCGCATATATGCGTTGCCTATAGGAAACAGGCCTTGCCTGTCAAGAGGTAACGCGGTCGCGGGAACGTGGCAGTATCCGCAACAACGCGGACGTCATCTTGTAACATAGTAAAGAAAATTGCACGCACGGCGGACGGTTGAGCGAGGATGGCCGCCGTTGAGTCGAGAGGGCGCTGGTAGAACGTCGATGGTCAACGGGAAGGCAGCGACAGCGGTCGGTGAGGTGATCGACGGCCTCGGCGCCAAGGTCCGTGAGGTGCGCCAGCAGAAGGGTCTGTCCCTGCAGAAACTGGCCGAACGTGCCGGCGTGTCGGCAGCGGCGATCTACCGGATCGAGCAGGGCAACATGGTCCCGACGATCACGACCCTGATGAAGCTGGCAATGGCGCTCAACCGGCCGGTGTCGTTCTTCGTCAACGAGTACGTCGCCGACAAGCCAGTGGTGCTGACCGCGTCGTCCAGTCGCCAGCCTGTGGCAACGTCAAAGGAGGGGTTGGAACTCCAGGGCATCTCTGGGCCGTACGGCCAGTTCCTGCTGGCCGGCGCCGTCGCGATCGTCGAACCGGGCGCGAACAGCGGGCGAGAGCCGATGGTGCATCCCGGCGAAGAGCTTGTCCACTTGCTGGAGGGACGTCTGGACTTCACCGTCGACGACGAGAAGTACGAGCTTGCCGCTGGCGACTCGCTGCACTTCCGCACCGACCGGCCGCACCAGTGGCACAACCCGGATCTTCGGCGCAGAGCGCGCGCTGTGTGGATGGCGTTCCGTACCCGCTGACGCTGGATCACCCGCGGCGACTCAGCTATCTTAGGACCACGTTGCGTCAACTATAGTAAACGTCGTCCTGAGGAGGGCGCCAGCCGTGCCGACGACCGTGCTGGCTTTCGGTGGGAATGCGCTCTGTCCGGACGGCGCCAGGTGCACCTACGAAGAGCAGCGTTCGCACGCCGGCGAGATGGCGGCCGTCGCGGCCGACCTGGTCGCGTCCGGACATCGTACCTTGATCACCCACGGCAACGGGCCGCAGGCCGGACACCTTGCGATCCAGCAGGAGAGCGCGGCCGGGATGGTGGCGCCGCAGCCGCTGCACTCCGTTGTGGCCATGACACAGGGCCAGCTTGGCAGCATGGTGGCGCTGTCACTTCGCGAGCGGATGCCGCCGTGGGTGCCGGTCGTCGTGGTCGTGAGCCACGTGCGGACGGACCGCGATGACCCCGCAATGGCGCGGCCTACCAAGCCGATAGGACCGTTCTACGACCGGGCCCGTGCGACCAGCCTGGCTGCGAAGCGAGGGTGGTCGGTGGCCGAGGTCGAGTTGGGGCAGTACCGGCGGGTGGTGCCGTCACCGGCCCCGCGCGCGTTGTTGGAGTTGCCAGCCATCGAACGGCTGGTTGCTGACGGCGCGGTGGTCGTTGCTGCGGGAGGGGGCGGCATACCAGTCGTAGACACCGAGGACGGCGGCCTGGCGCCGGTCGACGCCGTGGTCGACAAGGATCTTGCGGCCGAGCGGCTCGGTTCGGCTATCCAGGCGGACAACCTCGTCCTCCTGACCGGCGTCGCCGAGGTGGCGCTCGACTACGGCACTGCTCGGCAGCGGCCGGTCCACGAGCTGACGGTGGCCGAGGCTAAGCACCACCTCGCGGCCGGGCAGTTTCCCGCGGGCAGCATGGGTCCGAAGGTGACGGCCGCCGTCGCCTTTCTCGAGCATGGAGGACGGCTGGCCGTGATCACCTCGCCTGAGCACGCCAAAGCCGCCCTGGCCGGCCACCATGGCACGCGGATCGTACCTAGCTAGGGCGGAGGTGCCGTGACGGTACGTCGTGTGCGGGTCCGCCGCGATACCTACGTCGACTCGGTCGGGCTGCTGAACCTTTCCCGCGACATGCGGGGAGTCACCGACGTTGTGTGGGCGGACGCTCTGATGGGTACTGCGGCCAATGTCCTCGTGCTGGCTGAGGCGGGCTTCGATGTCCGCGAGGTCGAGCCGCTGCGAGCCAACGACCTGGTGCTGGCTGTCGCCGCTGAGACTGAGGACGCGGCCGCCCGGGCATTTATGGTGGCCGCCGAGCCGACCGCCGGTGGTGGGCCGGTGGCCGAGACCGGCACCCTCGAGGCAGAACAACCACAGAGTCTGCAGGAGGCGGTGGACGCGCTGGGCGACGCCAACGTCGCCGTGATCTCAGTACCGGGCGCGTACGCCGTGCTGGAAAGCCACAAGGCGCTGACCGCCGGGCTGCACGTCCTGCTGTTCAGCGACAACGTCACGCTGGCCGACGAGGTGGCCCTGAAGCGGCGGGCGGCGCAGCTGGGACTGCTCATCATGGGTCCGGGAGCCGGGACGGCGGTGCTCGGGGGCGTGGGGCTCGGGTTCGCAAACGTGGTCCGGCACGGGCCGGTGCGGGTGGTCAGTGCCGCGGGAACCGGCGCGCAGGAGGTCATGACGCTGCTGCACCGGTTCGGGGCGGGCGTCTCAGATGTCATCGGCGTAGGTGGTCGCGACCTGTCCCGGGAAGTGGGCGGCCTGATGGCACGGCAGGCCATCGCGGCGAACCGTCCGGATGATGGCCGCGACCCCGTGATTGTGGTCGTATCCAAGCCGCCTGACCCCGACGTGGCCACAACCCTGCTGGACGCTCTCACGGGGCGGCGTGCCGTGTGTGCCTTTATCGGGCTGGACCGCCCGGTGCGTCCGCCACAGGGTGTGCGGGTCGTGTTCACGCTCGAGCAGGCGGTGCTGGAGGCATTGGACTTGCTGGCGGTTGCTGCGCCGAATCCCACCTCCGGTTTGCGGGCGGTAGCCGAACGCGCCGCGGCGGACCTCCATGACGGCCGGCGAGCGGTCCGCGGGCTCTTTTCCGGCGGAACCCTCTGCTACGAGGCCATGGTGATCTTGGCAAGGCGGCTGGGAGCCGTCCACTCAAACACGCCGCTCCGGGAGGAGTGGTCGCTATCTGCGGCCCCGGAGGGCGCGCACATCTGCCTGGACCTCGGCGAGGAGGAGTACACCAGGGGGCGTCCGCATCCGATGATCGATCCGCTGGCCCGCGCCGACGAGCTGGGGCGCGCTGCGGCTGACCCCACCGTCGCGGTAATGCTGGTGGACGTCGTGCTGGGGCACGGGGCTCACCCTGACCCGGCCGGGGAGCTGGCGAAGTTGCTCGGCCGCATCAGGCCACGCACCGATGGCCCTGCCGTGGTCGCGTACGTGCTGGGAACGGACGAGGACCCGCAGTCGGCTCCCGACCAGCGAGCACGCCTTGAGGAGGTGGGGTGCGTCGTGGCCCCGACCAACGCGCGCGCCGCCCTGCTGGCCGCGGCTGTCGCGGCCCGGCGCCCCGAGCTGGCAGAGGAGGCACCGTGACGCCCGCACCGCCCGCGCCCATCGCCCTGTTGACCTACTCGACTCGACCCCGCGGCGGTGTGGTGCACACACTCGCCGTCGCCGAGGCGCTGCACGGTGTGGGGGTGCCCGTCCACGTATACGCGCTCGGCGATCCGGCAGTCGGATTCTTCCGCCCGGTATCCGTGCCGCATACAATCGTCGCGGCTCCGCCGTGGGCGCCGACGCTCGAAGAGCGCGTCTTCGCCGCCATCGACGCGCTGACCCACGGCCTCCGGGCGGAGCTGGCTGGGGCGCCGCGAATCGTCCACGCCCAGGACTGCATCGCAGCGCGGGCCGCTAGCAGCCTCCGCCAGGACGGGTGGCCGGTGCTCGTCGTCCGCACCGTGCATCACGTTGACGACTTCTCCACGCCTGTGCTGGTCGACTGCCAGCAGCGGTCCATCACCGAGCCGGACCGGGTGCTGGTCGTCAGCCGGCACTGGCAGCGGCTGCTGGCGCATGAGTTCGGCGTGCGCGCCACGGTGGTGCACAACGGCGTCGACGCCGCCCGCTTCATCTCGCCCGGCCACGTGGCGCCGGCGTCGTTGCGCGTCGAAACGGGCCTGGACGGAAGCTTCGTCTATCTGACCGTCGGTGGGCTCGAACCGAGGAAGGGCAGCCTCGCCCTGGTGGAGGCATTGGCCAAGGCGCGCGCCGCAGTCGGCCCGCGGCTGCGGTTGGCCGTTGTCGGCGGGCATTCGTTCCAGGACCACCAGCCGTATCGCGATCGTTGCCTGGCCCGGGCCGAGGAATTGGGCCTCAACGACGACGGCCTCGTCCTGCTGGGGACCGTGACCGACGCCGCCCTGCGCGCGTGGTACCACGCCGCGGACGCGTTTGTGTTCCCGTCGGTGAGCGAGGGATGGGGCCTGGCCGTACTAGAGGCGATGGCAGCCGGCCTCCCGGTCGTCGCGTCGGACATCCCGGTGTTCCGTGAGTACCTCACCGGCGAGGACGCCGTCCTCGTCCCGCCACACGACGCTGACGCGCTAGCCGCCGCGATGGCACAGTTGGCCGAGGATGCCGAACAACGCGCCCGGCTGGCCACCCGTGGCCCGCGCGTGGCCGGCAAGTACACCTGGCGAGCGTGCGCGGAACAGCATGCCGAGTTCTACGAGACCCTCGGGAGCCCGGAGCAATGGGCTTGACGGCCTGAACCGTTGTGCTATTTTCTGCCGAAGTCCGTACTACGATAGTGAATGCTCTGAACGAGAAAGCGCCACCAGACGGCACGGCCTGGAGGGGGCGATGAGCCCACGGATTGTGGTCATCGGTGGTGGTGCCGCGGGCATTGGGGCCGCTGGCGCCGCCCGTGCGGTCGACAGGGACGCCAAGGTAAGCGTCTTCACAGAGTTTGAAGACGTGGGCTACAGCCCATGCGGCATCCCGTATGTGCACGGTCGCGAGATCGACAGCTTCGAGCGGCTCTTCCTCGCTGACAAACAGACCTACGAGCAGGCCGGCATTGACATCAGCTACCAGACCCGCGTGAGCGGGGTCGACCTGGACCGCGGCACGGTCGCCATTGAGGGCGGCAACGCGGAACCGTTCGACCGCTTGGTGGTCGCCACCGGGTTCGAGTACGAGCCGCCGGACGTGCCGGGGGGTGAACTGGGCGGGCTCTACTACGTCAAGAACATCCGGCAGGCGATGGAGTGGGACCGCGTGCTCGACAAGGCACGCACAGCCGTGGTCGTCGAGGCCACCCCGCTGGGTCTGGAGATGCTGACCGCACTGGCCCATCGGGGGCTGGACGTCCACCTCGTCGACCCCCACCCTTGGCTGCTGGCCGACGTCGCTGACCCGGACATCATGCAGCCGGTCGAAGAGTCGCTGGCGGAACTGGGCGTAACGTTCCACCTCCGCACGGAGCTGCAAGGCTTCGTCGGGGACGGCGCGGTCCGCGCTGTCGCGACCAGTGACGGTGAGATTCCGGCTGACTTGGTCGTCGTCTGCACCCACAAGCGGCCCAACAATCGGATCGCTGCAGCCGCCGGCCTCAAGATCGGCTCTACCGGCGGGATCATCTGCAACGAGCGCATGCAGACCTCCGCCGACGGGGTGTACGCCGCGGGTGACTGCGTCGAGCTGCCCCACGAGGTCACCCGGGTACCGATCGCGACGCTCACCGGTAGCCACGCCTACGCACAGGGCAAGGTGGCCGGGTCCAATGCCGGGGGTGGTGAGCGCCGCTACCAGCCCGTCTACGTCCCGTGGGGAATGGTCGCCGGTACCAAGATGATCGGCGGCGCCTCCTTCGGCGAGACGCTGGCCACCGCGTTGGGCGTGCCCTTCGTGATGGGCGTTGCGGAGGGAATATCGCGCGCTCGTTATTACCCGGACGTGCAGAAGACCAAGGTAAAGCTGCTGTTCGACCCGGACAACCTCGGGCTGATCGGCGCCCAGATGGTCGGCGGCGAGGGCATCAAGGAGCGGGCCGACTTTCTCGGCATGGCGATTCGAAAGAAGACCACGGTGGAGGATCTGGCGTGGATGGAGAACGTCTACTCGCCACCCATCGGCGCCCTCAACGAGCCCATCGCGCTGGCTGCGCAGGACTGCCTCGCGCGGATCGGAAGGTAGGGAACGGTGGCCCGGTTCTTCCGCTGGCTGCGAGGTAACGCCGAGCGCCACCTGCTGCTAGCCGCGCAGCAGGAGATGGCCGCGCGCTACCTGCAGCGCGGGGGGACCGTGGGTCGGCAGAGCTGGTTCTGGCGCCGGGTGTTCGTCCCCCTGTACGGCCTCATGCCGTGGGGGCTGCGCCGACGGATCATGTCGGCGATGCCCGGAAGCCACCGACAGTGGTCGCGAGACCGGTCGTGAGGCATCACGAGTGATAGGCAGGCCGTCAGATCGGCCGCAAGAGAGGAGTCGGGAATGGCTGAGTTCGTCAATGAGCGCGTGGAGGCAGGGCAGGCCGTCGTCGACTATGAGCAGAAGGTGCTCCCGGACTACGACGCCGAGCCGGGCGAGAAAGCCTACGTGTTCATGCACACGGTGCCCTTCGAGGGCTCCGTCGGCCTGGTCAACATGCTGACGGTCACCCGGATGGTGCGGAAGGGGTTCGACACGAGCCTGGTTCTGTTCGGCCCGGGGTCGTTGATGGCCTCGGCTACCCGAGGATTCCCGAAAGTCGGGGATGAGGCCTTTCCGGGTCACCTCAACTACAACAAGCAGCTGCAGACCATCATGGACGAGGGCGGCAAGGTCTACGCTTGCCGGTTCTCCGCCGCAGCGCTGTACGGCATGCGGGAGTCGGACATGATGGAGGGCGTCATTCCGGTGCATCCGCGCGACATCCTGGACTTCCATATCCAGGCCAAGCGCGAGGGTGCGCTGACGATGGCGACGTGGAACCTGTGAGCTAACCTTCGCCGCCGAGCGCCAGGAAGTCGTTGAACGGCATCGGACACGCCTGGACTGCCTTGCTGACGACCCAGTCCCGACAGTCTGGCGCCGCTCCCGCGTTCTCGAGGTCGGTGTCCTTCGTCACCCGATCACCCAGTTCGAGGCCGGCGACCATCCTCCGGTCGGTGGAGGTCACTTCCGTAAGGCCCCACCACTGGAGGACGAACCCGGCGCCGGCTCTGAGCTGCGCGGTCGCCGCGGCGGTGAGCTGTTCGGTGGTGACCCCGTCGAACCAGCCCGCGACAACCATGCTTTCCAGCTCCTTACCGACTCTCCCGCACATCAAGTATGCGTCGGGGGTGCCGGCGGTAGGACGTGATCGGTGATGGGTAACGAGCCGCCAGGTGATCGGCTGCGACTGTGGCAGGCGGCCGAGGCGCGACTAGCGCTCCTCGCAGTGGCCGACCCGGAGGCCTACGTCCGGCACCTGGAGATCGTCGGGCGGGTGTCGGATCGCCTGCTGCGTCGCGACACGTCCGCCGCTACTGAAGTTCCTGATTCTCGTATCGAAGCTGTCGTGGCTCCCATGGTTCGTGAGGAGGTCGGCGGCGATGCCCAACGGGTCGATGTGGGCGCCATCGCCGGCGCGGCGTGTCTCGTGTATCACCGGCAACACACAGCCGCCAGGAACCGGGGCCAGATGGCGGCGCGCATCGACAGTGCGCGGCGGCGTGGCGTGCGCTGGGTCACAGTCTGGGAGCAGACGCCGTCGCCGCCGTCTACGCTGTCCTTCCCGTACGAGCGCATCGTTATGCGGCTGGCCGACGGGGTGGCGGTGCGGGCGACTATCGACGTCGACCCGGAGACCTACGGCCCCAGCTACATTGCCGAAGTCGTTCAGCTGGACCCTGGGACGGGGCTGCCGGTAAGTTGCTTGCCGCTGGAGCGGCCGCAGACGTTCCCCGACCGGGCGGCGTGGGAACGCGGCGTCGAGGGACTGCTCGCTGAGCTGAACAGCGCAGAACACGGGGAGACGGTCAATAGCACGGACCCATTGACAAGGCAGCAAGGTCCGGAGTACTAAGCAACCGGGGGATCAGTGCGTCCTACCAGGGAAGCCTCGCAGGTCGCGCCGATCCAAGGTGACCGGCGCGAGGAGGCCTCCATGGCACGCCGAATCAGTCCGTTCCTGTTGGCGCTACTTTCGCTGCTGGCTGCCCTGTTGGTCGCGACTCCCGCCCCGGCGGTCGAGCCGCCCTGGTGCGGCGATCCCGCGCCGGATGCCGCCGGGAACCTACCCGACGGTACGGAGCCCGGGGACCCTCCGGGGAGTTTCCCACACATTCCGTACTACGCGATCGAGTGCACGCTCGAGGACATCGTGGCGTCGAGCCAGGGACGGATGAGCCTCGAGGTCATGGGCCAGTCGGCGCTGGGACGCGACATGTTCCTCGTCACCGTCAACGCGCTGGACACCGTGCAGCAGAGAAGGGACTTCCAGGCCTGGCAGCAGGTGCGAAAGGTCGCATTGACCGACCCGACGCGCGGTCAGGAGTTACTGGAGTCCTACGGGGACGACGTGAAGGTCCCGCTCTACATCCAGGGCGCCATCCACGGCAACGAGTACGAAGGGGTCGAGGCAATCTTCGAGACGCTGGAAAGGCTTGCCGAGACGCCGTACGGGGCTGACCCCGAGGTCGACGCCGTCCTGGACCACACGATCGTGCTCTTCAACGTGATCCAAAACCCCGACGGCCGGGTGGCCGGTACCCGCGCAAACGGCAACGGCTTCGACCTCAACCGCGACTTCATGACGCAGTCGCAGTCGGAGACCCGCGCCTCGGTGGCGGTGATGCAGAAGTGGCTGCCGCCGGAGGTTCTCGACCTGCACGGCTACGTCACGCCCACGCTCATCGAGGCGACCACCAAGCCGCACAACCCGAGCATCGACTACGACCTCTGGCTGAAATGGAACCAACCGCGCATCGACGCCAACGAGGCGGCCCTGGCGGCGCTCAACTTCGACGTCACCCGGCCGATCAACGACTGGTGCTCCGATGGCAATCCCGCCCCGCCGAGCGGAATCTGCCCCGACGGCCAGCCGCCCGGCCCGGCCACGGCCGAGGGCTGGGACGACTGGGGTCCTTTCTACACACCGATGTACGCCCAGCACGTCGGGCTGAACGGGTCGACGGTGGAGATGTGCAACCAGACCGACAACGACTGCGCACTATCCGGCACGACGCCGGCCGCGTACGGACGGCTGGGGTCGCGGATCATCCAGGAGACCGTGGTGTGGTCGAGCCTGCTCTTCGATCTCGAGAACCGGAATGAGCTGCTCTACGACGAGCTCGAGCGTTACCGCCGCGGCGTCGCGAACGAACCCCGGCCGGAGTGCTGCGAGCCACCGTTCGACGTCGACAACAACTGGATGGAGGAGTTCCCCACCGCCTACATCGTGCCGATGGGCAGCGGGCAGCGCAGCGAACCCGAGGCGAACCGGCTGGTGGACTGGTTGCTCTTCAACGGCATCCTCGTCGACGAGCTCAAGCAGGCCTACACCTTCGACGGCGTGACCTACCCCGCCGGCTCGTACGTCGTCTTCATGGACCAGGCCCACCGCGGTCTCGCCGACACGGCCCTCGGCATCGGGGCCGACATCTCCGAGGACATCAGCATCCTCTACGCGCCGCCGGCGGCGTGGAGCCACGGCTACCTCTGGGGTGCCGACATCGTCCGGGTTCCCCAGGACGTGACCTTCACGCCGGACACCAACCGGATCCTCAAGGCCAGCCACCTGCTCGGCGGCGTCGAGCCCGGTACTGCCACCGCCTACGCTTTGAAGATTGACTCGCCGACAGCGGTGCGCACCCTCAACGCACTCATGGACGAGGGGCTCACGGCTGAGTTCGCCACTGCGCCGTTCACCTCCGCTAGTGGTGCCACGCTGCCGACCGGGAGCGCGATCTTCGCCGCCGACGCGGCGACCAAGGTCCGGCTCGCCTCGCTCGGGCGCGCCAACGATGTGTGGTTCTACCGGGTCGGCACGTCGGCTCCGCCGACCGAGCCGATCGACCGCAAGCCGCGCATCCTGGTGCTCACCGGTAACCTCAACCAGGACGTGTGGTCGCTGCAGAACCTCGGCTTCACACCGGCTTTCATGTCGACGGCACAGCTCAACGCCGCAGCCGAGGACCCGTTGCCGAACTACGACGTCATCTGGAACGCCGGCAACTATCCGGGAGCGACTCAGACCACGGCGCGGGCACGCCTGCAGGCGTTCTTCGCCGCCGGCGGCGGCTACGTAGGTGCGGGCGTTGGTGGTGCCAACTTCCTCACCAACGGCTCGTTGGTCAGCGGGCTGACGGCGGCGGCGCTCGCGACAGGTGACGGGCACAGCGGCATCGTCTACTGGAACAACGTGGGTGGCACAGCGAGCCCGATCACCGGTGCGTTGCCGAGCCAGGACACCGCGATCATGGACCCGCCGACCTGGTTCACCTCCGTGCCGGCGACGATGAGCGTCGACGGTCGCTTCCCGACCGATCCAGAAGCCATCCTCGGGTCGGGGCTGTGGCCGGTCGAGGAACTGTCGCCCTCCGCTCCGGGGTCCGCGGTCATTGCGCACGGGACGACGACGGCAGGAACCGCCCGTGCGACGGTCTTCGCGATGAACCCTCTCTACCGGGCTGATCCGGAGCGCGAGTGGTCGATGGCCGGTCTCGCGGCGTACTGGGCCGACCAGTAGAACTCGTCAGTCGGGGGCACGCCCGCGGGACTCGTCGTCACCCCAGAGGTTGCAATGCCGTGGGTGGCGGGGCCGAAAGGCCTGTCTCCGAGGCATCGACTGGGCGCCTGGCATTGGCGCAGGATGGTGTCATGCGTGTCGGTGTGGGCTTGGCTACGGCAGCGGATCCAAGAATTGCGGCCGGTGAGGCGGCAGGCGCTGCCGCCGCCCGGCTGGGGTCGACCGAGCCAACCCTGGCGATGCTTTTTACTTCTGCGCATTTCGCCCGCTTCGCCGAGCAGGTTCTGGAAACCGTTCACAACGTGGCTGCTCCTGCTGCGCTGGTCGGCTGCGTTGCCGAGGCGATCGTTGCAGGCCCGCGCGAGGTCGAAGGCGAACCCGCGGTTGCAGTGTGGCTTGCCGCGCTTGCGCGACCAGTAGAGACCTTCCACATGGATTTCGTCCGAACTTCGGGAGGAGCGGTCATCGGCGGCTACCAGTTCGATCCGTCCAGCTCTGCTCCGCACCTCCTGATCCCGGACCCCTACACCTTTCCCACGCACGTCCTGCTGTCACATCTCAACGAGCACGCGCCGGGAACCCTGGTCATGGGCGGACTCGCCAGCGGCACACCCAACCGCGCTGTGTTGTTCCGCGACACGAAGGTCGTGACGTCGGGAGCGGTAGGCGTGCGGCTGCCGGGCGTGATACTTCGACCGGTGGTGTCACAGGGCTGCCGACCGATCGGCCACCCGTACACAGTGACCGGTGCGCAGGGCACGGTCATCACCGAGTTGGCTGGGCAGCCGCCGATTCGGCTGTTGGAGTCCATGGTCGCGGGCCTGCCGGCCGATCAGCAGCGACTGATCGCCACTGGTGTGCTGATGGGGGTAGCCGTCGACGAATACAAAGCCGAGTTGGCGCGCGGCGACTTCCTGGTCCGGCCCATCGTGGGCGCGGATGAGGACACCGGCTCGGTCCAGGTGGGCGAGCAGGTCGAGGTTGGCACGACGGTTCAGTTCCATGTCCGGGACGCAGCCAGCGCGGACCAAGATCTGCGCCAGTCGCTCGCCCGAGCGCGGGATGCCGGCCCAGCAGCCGCTGCGCTGTTGTTCACGTGCAATGGGCGTGGCACTCGGATGTTCAGAAATCCCGACCACGATGCTTCGCTAGTCACCGAATTCTTCGGCAACCTGCCGGTGGCCGGGTACTTCGCCGCTGGTGAGCTTGGCCCGGTTGGCGGAAAGAACTTTATGCACGGGTTCACCGCGTCCCTCGCTCTGCTCGAGGACGGCTAACATTTTCCGCCGCACCTGGTTGATCGAGAACGCCGTCTTCGCTACGGAGCACCTCAACGACGCTCTACCAATTCCAGCGGCACCAACTCGGGATAGGTCAGGAGCAGATCACGTCATCGCTAACGTCGCTCGCGAGAAGGGCCGCCGCACCGGCGAGTCGCAGCAGATGAGACAAGCCCGGGGCGACGTGACGAGAAGCCGGCTGTGATTCAGCTGTGCGTCCGGACGATCTCGGCGAGCACCGCACGGAATGTGGGAATTCTTCAAATTGCGTAACGTGTCCTGAGTTGTCGAATGTGATCCATTGCTTGGTTGGCGCCTGCAGCTGGTCGAACCACTCCCGAGTGGAGTCGGGACGTGCCGCGAGCTCGTGTGCGCCTTGACCAAGTACACCGGTACGTCCAGCCGGGGCACCTGGGTGCGGAAGTCGACCTGCTGTAGCTGTGGGTACATGACCGCGCCCATATCGGCGATCGCCTTGAGCTTGTTGACCTTGTCCGGTGGCCCGTACTCAGCCGCGCCGGCACCGTCGATGCCTGGTGGGCCCTGGGTCTCGTAGTACTCCGTCCTCAGGTAGGGCGCGAGCTCGTCGTAGTGCCAGATGACCAAGGCCGTAGGCGTAGCTGTCTTCGTACGGCGGAGTCCCGTAGTCGCGCATTTGCTTCTCGAGCGCTGGCGCCGCTGGTCACTGGTCCGAGTAATTGTGTCAGTCATGATGAATCTCCTTGCACTACCGCCGATAGTGCGGTCATCAACCGCCGCCGGCCCACGGTCGCAAGCCCCACGTCGCGATGACGTGGGTCCCACCGCGTCTCAGTGACGCAGCGGTGCGAACCCAACGTCAGGATGAGATGCCCTTGGTCACTTAATTCGACCGCCGGGTGACGAGTCCCTGCGCGGGACGACGCTGATCCCACCAGAACTTTCCAAGACGGCCCACTTGACTTGGTCGAGGCGCTCCAGGCCGTGTGCCTCTCGGCCGGCCGTCACGACGTCGTCTTCAGTTAGGTGGAATTTTGCGAGCACGTCAGGAAGCGGACGGCCATCCTCCACCAAGATCGCCGGAACGCTCTGTGTCCAGCGCTGGAACCAGCCAAACCGCCACGCCAGATAATCCGAAGCGCGGTCCAGGAGAAGCAGGGTGGCGATGACTAGAGCGGAATGAGTCAACGAGAAATCCTCTCCAAGCAGCGCCTGCTGAGCGGCCTCGCCCACGATCAGGAGAATGACGAAGTCGAACGTCGTTACCTGAGACAGCGACCGCTTCCCGGTGAGGCGGAGGAGTACGAGCAAGATGAGATAGAGGGCAAACGCCCGCAATACGGCATCCATTCCAGCCTCCTCAGGGCAGGACCAGCTGCGTGAAGCCGGTGGTGTCGCCACGGACTGCTAATGCAGCGTCGAGAGTGCCGTACTCCTGCGCCCGGAAGTTGACCTGGATCTCGGTCGTCCCGGTCCGCTCGACAGCGACATCAAACGTGATCCCGCCCGGCACTGCCCGCTCCTCCGACGGCTGCGGGCTTATGCTCTGCAGGTCTACTCCGGTAACCCACGAGCCGGTGAGTTCCACGGTGATGGTCCCGTCTTCGGCAGCATCAGCGGCTAGTACCAGCGTCAGCGAGTCATCCGCTTCGTGGTGCGTGAATCGCTGATACTCCACCGTGACCAGACCCGCATCACTGTGGGCTGTTGTCCAACTCAGGGGGCCGGCACCGAGCAACCCGGCAAGTCCCGCGAGTGCAAATGCACCCACCAAAACCCACCCGATGCGCTCGAGGCGCCATTCTCGTTGTTGAAACCGCTCGTTCTGACTGATCTGCAGGCTCACGATGGCCTTCCTTCCCGGAGTCGCGACGGAGCCGGCGCACCTGCGCAGATAATGCACCGAAAGGCGGTTGGTTAAGAGGAGACGTGCCGACAGCCGCGGGGAACCGCTGGCGTCTTCACCCATCGGTCAGTCCCTGCACGTGGCCACAGCGTATGGTTGTGGTTGGTTCCACGTAGCACTCGTTGGAGTTGATCATCGTGTGATGTCAGCCGGGAATGGTCGGGTGACTTGATCAACTTTCGACTGCCCCGAAGCATTGGAGTATGACCATGGGGAATATCGGCACAGGTGAGCTGATCATTGCGTTGCTTGTTGTGGTCATGATCTTCGGGGCCAAGCGGCTACCCGAGGTAGCTAGGGGGGTGGGACAGTCCTTGAAGATCTTCAAGACGGAGATCAGCCGGCCCGCCGCAGATATCGGGACTGGAGAGACCACCAGCCAGAACGCCGGGAGCGCCGAGCCGCCGGTGCGTTGACGAGTACGGGTCCCGTTCTGCAATCGCCCTGACAAGACGAATCTGGAGCACACGCCGTACATGGCCATTCATGCCCTCGGGCTGGAAGCGCTTGATCCTGAATACTTGATCTCGACGTTCGGCTTGATTGGGATTCTTGCCATCGTTTTTGCTGAATCCGGTTTGCTGATCGGGTTTTTTCTGCCGGGCGACTCTCTGCTGTTCACGGCGGGTTTGCTCGTGGGCGAGGGACGATACCTGGCATTTCCGCTCTGGCTCGTGTGTTTGTTGATCGTGCTAGCTGCGATCCTTGGCGACCAGGTCGGTTACCTGTTCGGACGGAAGGTCGGACCCGCGCTGTTCCGGCGCCCAGATTCCCGGTTCTTCAAGCAGCAGAATGTGGAGAGAGCGCATCGATTCTTCGAGCAGTACGGGCCGCGCTCCATCGTGCTCGCTCGGTTCGTGCCGATTGTCCGGACCTTCACGCCAATCGTGGCTGGTGTCGCCGGGATGCGCTACGGCACATTTGTCATGTACAACGTCATCGGCGGTGTGCTGTGGGGCACTGGGGTAACCGTGCTCGGCTACTACCTGGGCCAGTTAGAGTTTGTTCGGACCAATATCGAGTTCATCCTCGTGGCTGTGGTCGCCATGTCTATCGTGCCTATCGTGGTTGAGGTGCTACGCGGCCGGCGGAGCGGCGGTAGGCACCGGGCTGACGCGCGACACCAGCCCCGCGATCGGCCCGGTACATGAATGGTCGGGCCGAGGCCATGGTCGACTTGGACACTTACGGTCCCGGGGGAGAAACATCGGCTGTGCCATGCGGAAGCTTCAGGACAAATGCGGGAGCCGTGGGACCGGGTTACCGTGGTGAGAACATTGCTCAACCTTTGGACATTGGCATGTTGCAGGAAGATCCACTGAAGCCGCTGCCGCGTAGCGGAGTGGGCAGCTTCGCTCTGGTCTTTGGACTGGTTGCCGTCGTCTTCGCCTTCGTCCCGATCGTCGGCGAGTTCGTCGCCGCTCCTGCTGCGTTGTTGGCGATCGTCCTTGGATTGGTCGGGCTCTGGCGCGTGGACAGGGGCATCGCTGACAACGGCCGCCACGCGTTGACTGGCAGCTTCCTCGGCGTCTTGTCCGGTTTGATCATGTTCCTCATCTTTGCGGCCACGGTCGGTCCCGTGAATTGAAGCCAGTCATCGGATGGTGACCAGCCCGGCTAGAGAGCCAGCAACTCGCCTGCCTGCCCTGTTCGCAGGAACGGAGGATTCGGGACTCGAACCGGCGTCAGTCGTGATTCACACTCGCGTCATCAGGTGGCGAGGCCGGACTGATAGGCGAAGACGACGAGTTGGGCCCGGTCGCGAGCGCTGAGTTTGGCCATTGCTCGGCTGACATGGGTGCGCGCAGTGGCGGGGCTGACCACCAGCCGTTCGGCGATCTCGTAGTTGGTCAGTCCCTCGGCAACGAGACCGACGACCTCGCGTTCACGGTCGGTAAGGGTGTGCAGGCTGGAGTGGGGTTTCAGCGAGCGTGGCGATCGGGTGACGAACTCCTGGACCAGTGTCCGCGTCACCGACGGCGACAACAACGCGTCTCCGCCGGCCACGATGCGGATCGCCTTGAGCAGTTCCGGGGGTGCGGTGTCCTTGAGCAGGAACCCACTGGCCCCATACCGCAGCGCGTCAAAGACATACTCGTCGTGGTCGAACGTGGTGAGGACGATGACTTTGGTGTTCTCCAGGTCCGGATCGGCCACGATTCGACGAGTCGCTTCGAGTCCGTCGATGCCAGGCATTCGGATGTCCATAAGGATCACGTCTGGCCGTAGTTGCCGCGCGCCGGCTACCGCGCCCAGGCCGTCGGCGGCCTCGCCGGCGAACGCGAACCCGTCCTCGTTCTCGATCAACGTGCGCAGCCCAAGGCGTACGACCTCTTGGTCGTCTACGACCAGCACTGAGATCACAGGTCACCGCCCATCGGGAGGTTTGCGTGAACCTCGAAGCGGCCATCGCCAGTAGGCCCTGCAGCGAACTCGCCGCCAAGTGCTGCGACCCGCCTGCGCATCCCAGGGATGCCTAGGCCATCGCCGACGCTCGAGATAGCTGCCACGGGATTGGTTACCGTGATCAGCACCGCGTCAGTCTGATACTCAACGCGCACAGTGGCGGCCTTGTCCGCGCTGTGTTTGAGCACATTCGTCAGCGACTCTTGAACGATTCGATACCCGGTCAGGTCAATGACCGCCGGCACCGGACGCGGAGCGCCAACAATGGCGACGCTGACCCGTACACCCGCGTCGCGCATCCGTAGCTGGATGTCGTCCAGCTGCGCCAGCCCTGGTGCCCAGGTCGCCTCTCCCGCTCTGCGTTGCACGACGGTAAGGGTTGCCCGCAGCTCGGCCAGTGCTTCGCTGCTGGTCCTGCTAATGGCCTGCAGGGCGGCAGCGGCCTGTTCCGGCTTCTTGGACATCACGTGCAGCGCCACGTCCGACTGCACCTTGATCGCAGCGAGCCCGTGTCCCACGACATCGTGCACGTCCTGGGCAATACGGAGCCGCTCGTTTTCGACCCGCTGCCGGGTCGCTTCGGCGCGGTTCCGCTCGGTGGCTTCCCTGCTCAGGCGCACGGTCGTGCCAACAGCGAATGGGACTGCAACCCACGCCGAACCGGGGATCAATCCGCGGAACCCTTCGAGAGCGAGACTGTTGGTGAACAGGTGGATCAGCAAGACAAACAACGCACCTATCGCGACGGGCAGGGCTTTGGTTAGCGGACGGCGTCGGGCAGCGGTGTAGACCGCGATGGCAAATGGGAAGAAGATCGGCCCGTACTGAGATTCCACGATCAGGTAGGTCGAAGTAAGCACCGACGTCGCCATCAACGTCGCGAGCGGCCACCGGCGACGGACCGCGAGCACCAGTCCGTTTGCGATTACCACCGCATAGATCGTGGTGTCGAATGGCTCATCCAGACCAGTGCTCGGTTGGTCGCTGTTCAGTGTTCCGAAGATCCCAATCGCGATGAGCGCGGCCGCGAGTACAAGGTCGCCAAGCAGCGCACGCGTCATCCATGTAGGAGCGGCGACTCTACTGCGCACCCGTTCAGGGTGCCGGGAACAGCCGTTATGAGCGTCGTACTGTTAGCGGCCCTTGGCCTACGCAACATGACGTAGCCGCGCGGCACAGTGGACGTAGTCACTTGCCCAGTCGTACGCCCAACGGCCTCACTGAAGTGTCGATCTCCGACCGACGCCCCGGTCCGACTTCACGGACACGCTGGAACCAGTCGGCGTCCACACCCGGCCGCCACCGACACGAGGAGATCACCATGTCGAACCTGACCATGATGAGACTGGGCGGGCGCGCGACGCTGGACGAGCAGCGCAATCCTGGTCTCGTCGATCGCGCTACCGAGCGCCTGGCCACGTGGCTGACCCGGCGCAGCGTAGACATCTTGCGAATCAGTCTTGGCCTGGTCTTTTTGGGCTTCGCTGTATTGAAGTACTTTCCCGGCGTCAGCCCTGCCGAAGAACTGGCCATCCGCACCGTGGAGACCCTGTCTCTAGGGTTCCTGAGTGGATACGGTGCCCTGATTGCCACGGCCATTGTGGAGACCTTTATCGGGATCACGCTGATCACCGGCAAGCTCCTTCGCGCAGGATTGCTGGTGCTGGGCGGCGCGATGCTCGGGATCCTGTCGCCACTCGTGCTGTTCTTCAACGACCTGTTCCCGGGCGCACCCACGCTCGAAGCGCAGTACGTGCTGAAGGACATCGTTCTGGTCGCGGCCGGCCTTGTAGTCACGGCCCGGGCGCTGGGAGCAAGGCTTGTCACCGCGACTCCACACGAGCAGTGATCAAAGAAGCTGCGCGATGAGTCCAATCAAGTAGAGAGGGAAAGTCGTTGTGAACGACATTGTGTTCAGCTCAGATCGGGGTTGGGACGGCCACGGCTGGGGCGCGCCCTGGTTCGGTATTACATTTCTGCTGCTGCTCCTTGTTATAGGCGGGGTCGCAATTTACTTCGCCCGTCGGCGATCCGCGCCCTCGGGTGGCGCTGGGGGTGAGTCAGAGGCAGAACAGTTGCTGACGCTTCGGTTCGCCCGAGGCGACATCGACGAGGAAGACTATCTGGCCCGGCTGTCCACGCTGCGCGGAGGCCAGCCGGACGCCTGACGGTCCTCTGATACGGCGACCCGGTGATGACCACGCGCACGCGTCGGTTGTCGCCGGGCCCTCCCCGATCACGTGTCGGCAACTTGGTTGTCACCGATGCCTAGCGGGAGGACGCTGGTCAGGATGCACGTGCTGCGCTGTTGCAGCGATCGTGACGATCTAGGGGGCTGGGCACATGTCGCAGACAGAGCGTGATCAACCGGAGCGCGCGGAGCCGCCAGAAGGCGACGACGAGCTGTCGCGGGTCGATGATGTCCTACCGGAACGCGAATGCGATGTCGTGATGAAAGGCGGCATCACCAGTGGGGTGATCTACCCGCTCGCGGTCTGCCAATTGGCGACTCGTTACCGGCTGGTAAATGTGGGAGGCACGTCGGCCGGTGCGATCGCGGCTGCGGCGTCCGCAGCCGCAGAACTGGGTCGGCGGCGCCGGCATGAAGCACCCGGTTTTAAGGCTGGTGGCTACCGGCGGGTGGCGGCGCTGCCGGAAGAGCTCGGCAACCGGCTGTTGTCGCTTTTCGAGGCTCAGTCCTCGACCCGGCCGTTGTTCCGGGTGATGGTGGCCGCGACACGTGCACCGGCCGAGCCGCCTCCGGAAAGCGCGACCGGAGAGCGCGGCAAGACGTTTGGCGGGAAGATACTGCCTTTGCTCAGAGCCAGCATCGGCGCCCGATTCGGCTGGTTTCTGGCGGGTCTGGCCACACCTTTGGCCGTGACCGCGTTGATGCTTTGGTTCGGTCGTCCGACCGGTGCCGCGGCAGCAGTCGTTTCGTTTGTGTTGGCGGCGCTCGTAGGCCTTGTTGTCGGGCTCGCGCTGGTCGGCTGGTCGCTGTATCGAGTGATCGCCAGGGACGTCCCTGCCAACTATTTCGGGATTTGTACGGGCATGGGCAGCGCGTCGGCACTGACGCCGTGGCTGACCGGGCTGCTCGACGAGCTGTCTGGTAACGACCAAGTGCCGGGCAGCGAGCGGCATCCATTAACATTCGGCGACCTGTGGGGGAGTGCGGCCGTGGACCGATACCGGGAGCTGTATGCCCGGTCCACACAAGGGCGCAAGCCGAGTATCGGCGAGTGGGCCGCCGCGAATGCACTACGGTCGATCAACCTGGAGATGATGACGACCGACCTGTCCGACGGGCGACCATACCGCCTGCCCACCGCGGCCCGCGGCCTGTCGTTCTGTCCCAAGGAAATGAGGCATCTGTTCCCAGAGGTCGTCGTATCCCACATGATCAGGAACTCGTCGCGGACGCGCCGGAAGCTCGACGACACCGCGGAGTACGTGAACTGCCCGGAGCCGGAGCATGAGGGCGAGCATCTCTACTACCTGCCGCGGATGCATGATCTGCCGGTCGTGATCGCCACCCGGATGAGCCTGTCGTTTCCAGTGCTGATCAGTGCTGTGCCGCTCTACCGAGTGGACTACCTGCAACGAGGCGCTCCTGCGGTCAAGTGCTGGTTCTCCGACGGCGGAATCACCAGCAACTTCCCGGTCCACTTCTTCGACAGCCTCCTCCCGCGCCGCCCAACGTTCGGCATAAATCTGCGCACCCGTGTACCCGACCATCCCAACGAGGACGTCTATCTCCCTCCGGCGATCGGCCAATCGCGGCGAACCCGATGGCGACCGATGAACACGATCTTCAGCTTCGGCGGGATGATCATGGATACACTGCAGAACTGGTCCGACGAGGGCCAGATGACCCTGCCTGGGTTCCGCGACCGAGTGGTCCACGTCGCGCTGGACCCGCAGGAGGGTGGCATGAACCTTGACATGCCGCCCGAGTTGATTGTCGAACTCTCCAAGCGTGGGCGAAGCGCGGCTCAGCTGCTGACCGGCGATGGCACTGACCGGACATCGAGGTTCGATTGGGACCAACACCGCTGGACGCGGTACCGGACGGCGATGGCAAAGCTCGAGCAGGCGCTCGAGCAGGTTGCCGAGACCTACGACCAAGAGGGTGAAGTCGGATTCGCCCACTTCCTCCAAGGTTTCCGGCCACATCACTACGTCGGGTCAGATGTGGACGGGTGGCTCCGGTTCAACCACGAAGGCATCAACCAGCTCTTGGACGTCGGACGCACCTGGCTACAACGGCCAGTGCAGTACACCGACTACGCCCCGGAACCAAACCCCGACTTACGCATGACGGCACGCTTCTAAGAGCCGACTCTCCTGCATGCCCGCTCGTCCGTTGGAAGCGCAGCTTGCCGACTTAGGCACGCCCCACGTGGCGCTGATCCGGCCGACGACCGACGGGGTGACGAAGCTTAGGACCGCACCGGGCTGGGTAGAACGGCTCCGTGCGCGTAAGTTAGACCACTGGTCCAGAGGTCCAAACCAAAGGAGGTTGGGATGCGCCATCGGTTTGGTCGGCGAGCCGCGCTCGCTGTCGTGTCGGCTGGTGTCCTATTGTCCGCGACGCTGTCCGCGGTCGCTGTGGAGACGCCCCCTGTCGCAGGGCAGGTCGGCGCACCGGGGCATTCGGAGGACGCCACATACCGCGGCAAGATCATCAGCTTGCTCCGGCATATGACGCTGGAGGAGAAGGTCGGGCAGCTGTTCGTCGTCGAGGTCTTCGGCCAGGATGCCGACACGGTGTCGCCGGTCATGGCGGCCCGCAACCAGGCGCTCTACGGCGTCGACACGCCGGCCGACGTCATTGATAAGTACAAGCCGGGCGGTGTCATCTACTTCGACGCCCGCCGCGGACCTGACAACTTGCACAACCCGCGTCAGATCGCGACGCTGTCCAACGGCCTGCAGGATTCAGCTACCGGCCAACGCCAGCCGATCCCGCTGCTTATCTCCACCGATCAGGAGGGTGGTGCCCTCGTCTTCCGGCTGGTCGCACCCGCGACAGCGATGCCCGGCAACATGGCGCTCGGCGCCGGACGCTCGGCTGACAACGCGCATCGCTCGGCCGAGGTCATCGGCACCGAGTTGGCCGCCGTCGGCATCAACCAGAACCTCGCCCCGGTCGCCGATGTCAATGTCAACCCGGCCAACCCTGTAATCGGTATCCGGTCGGTCGGCGAGGATCCCGACCTGGTGTCCGAACTCGTCGCCGCGCAGGTGGACGGTTACCACGACGGCGGCGTCGGCGCGGTCGCCAAGCATTTCCCGGGCCACGGTGACACAAGCACAGACAGCCACTTCGGGCTGCCGGAGGTGACGCACACTCGCGAAGAGCTCGAGGAGATAGATCTGCCGCCGTTCCAGGCAGCCATCGACGCCGGCGTCGACTCGATCATGACGGCCCATGTAGTGCTCCGCTCGGTCGACCCGAGCGGCGTGCCGGCCACGATGTCCGAGCCGATCCTCACCGGCCTCCTCCGCGAAGAGCTCGGCTACGACGGACTGATCATCACCGATGCGCTCGACATGGGCGGCGCGACCGGCACCTTCCCCCACGATGTCGCCCCAGTACAGGCGCTCGAGGCGGGCGCCGACCAGCTCTTGTTGCCACCCGAGTTCGACGTGGCCTACAACGCTGTGCTCGATGCGTTCCTCACCGGCGAGCTTTCAATGCAGCGGCTGGACGAGTCGGTCTACCGGATCCTGCGCCTGAAGATGAAGCGGGGTCTGTTCGACAACCCGTTCGTCGACGTGGAGAACGCCGAGAAGGTCGTCGGTGCTCCCGATCACCTCGCGGACGAGCAGGAGATCACCGATCGCACCACCACACTGGTCAAGAACGACGCCGGCCTGCTCCCGCTGTCCTACGAACAACGCGACGTGCTGGTCACCGGGTGGGGCGTCACGACCACGGCGACGATCGGCGCCGCGATCAGCCAACGTGGACAAACCGTGCAGGTCTTGGAAACGGGGCTCACGCCGAGTTCGGCGCGGATCGACCAGGCGGTTGCGCTTGCCCACAACAGCGACCTGGTCGTCGTGTCGACCAACAACGCGGCCAGCGTCAACGTCAATACCGGCCTGCCGACTCCTTCGGCGGCCGCACAGCAAGCCCTGGTCAAGGCGTTGCTCGCCACAGGAACTCCGGTCGTCGTGTCCGGGATGCGCAACCCGTATGACATCTCGTACATAACTGAGGCACCCACCTACCTCGCTACGTACGGCTACACGGCGGCCCAGCTGGAGTCGCTGACCCGAGTGCTCTTCGGGGAGGTCAATCCCGCCGGCAAGCTGCCAGTCACGATCCCGCGGTCGGACGGGTCCGGGGATCTGTACCCGTACGGACACGGACTGAGCTACTGAGGCGAACCACCGCGCAAATTGCAGGGGTCACGGCCGGCCGTGACCCCTGCGACGTCTCGTCGGCCCGACTGAGCGCGGCGCCGCACGGTGCTTCATTGCGGGAGGGCGTAAGGATCGCGGGGTGCAGCATCGACCGGCACGATCTCCTGACCCAGCGGCAGGAGCGCGAGCGGCACCATCTTCCAGCAGGCGATGCCGAACGGGATTCCGATGATGGTCACGCACAGGATCAGGCCGGCCACCAGGTGTGCCAGCGTGAGTTCCCATCCCACGACAACGAGCCAGATGACGTTGCCGATGACCGACCAGACACCGGCGTTGCGGCGGAACACGGTCGTACGGCCGAACGGCCAGATGACGAAGCCGGCGAGGCGGAAGGACGCAATGCCGAACGGGATCGTGATGATCAGAATGAACGCCACGATCCCGGCGAGCACATAGCCGAGCGCGAGCCACCAACCGGCGAGGATCAACCAGAGGACATTGCCGATCGTTCTCATGGCGAAGACCCTAGACGTTCCACGCCGCCAACGCCCGACGGCAGCACGTCGGCTCAGCTGTCTCTTGGGTGGTGCTCCTGCCCAGTCCCGGGCGGGAGCTCGGTTGGCAGCGCAGAGCCGGCATGCTCAACTCCACGATGGGTAAATGACTACTTGGTCCTGACAGCTAATGCAACTGAGGACACAGATGTCGTCCTATTCGCTCAACCCTGACGCAGTGGCCCGCGCCCGTCGTCTCATCGATTCTCGTCAGTACGTTCTCGACAGCGACTGGGGCGATGTCCAGCCTCGCGCAGCGGCCCAGAACAAGTTTCTAGAGTCCCACTCCTGGGACGAGTACGCCGAGTGGCATCTCGGGCTGACAGACGGCGTGGCCGATGGGAGAAAGGCTCGGTATGCGTTCGTATACGGCGACTTCCGTCGTGTTCACCGCACGGGATTGATTGCGTGCGTATATCGGGCCGCAGAATGGCGGCACAAAGAGATCGAACTTGCGGCCCACAAGCTGCTGCAGCACTTGGACAGCAGGACCAGGTAGCGATTGCTGCGGGGCGTGCGCTACGCCTTCGGCGGCCCCGGGGTGATCTCCTCGTCGGAGGCCTCCCGAATGATCACAGAGGCTGAGGCTAGCAGATGGCGGGCGCACGGTCCGCGGGCCGTGACAACGGTCGGTGGGCTACTACGCACAGGATGTACGCGGGCGGACTCTCCGAGCGCTACCCAAGAGTTCAAGTCGACAGCTCCGCGCTCAACATCGACGAGTGCGACGTACTCACCAGCGCCGGCATGGCCGCCGGGCTCGAGATGTGCCTGCATCTGGTCCGCTGCGACCTGGGGGCCCAGGCCTGGGTTGGTGCGCCATCAGGGACTCGAACCCCGAACCCGCTGATTAAGAGAGTGTTGACCGCGGCCTCACGTGACCTCTACCTGCGACTCTGCTAACAGCATGGCCCCCGCAAGTCGTGCCACGCCCCGCTGGTCGACTCCATTTCGCGCCACTAATGGTGCCACGCCGAGCCATCGACGGAGCCGTGGCCAGCGCGGAGCTCATCACCTCGCAGCTTCAAACCCTGCCCCCGCCATGAGTCGATGATCACCGGGATTCTGGGCACGGGCACTATGGCGATCGCGCTAGGAACGCCTGGTCCCTAGTTGGGCTCGACGTCTATGTGGCTGGTCGTTCCCGCACCGGAGCAGTGTGGTGGACCGCATCGGCGAAGAACGGGCTTTGCGGGCCATCCTTCGCGACGTCTCACAGTGGTAGGTCGTCGGGCAAGATCTTGAACGCCTTGTGCTGGCTCAACGGCCGGACGGCGCGGAAGTCTCGGCGGTCGAGTGTGAGTATCACGTCGGTGTCGTAGATGGATGCGAGGGCGACGTTCACCGCGTCAGTAAGATCCAGGTCAAGTGCGCTGTATTGAGCGCGAACGAACTGCGCGACACCCAACTGCTCCTCGGTAACATCGGGGACGACAACCCGGCCACGTCGCATCCAGTATCGAATGTCGTCGACCGCGCTGATGGCGGCCTCATGGCCTAGCTCCCGGGTGGCGATGTGATCGAGTTCTGCAAGCAAGAGCGGAGACATGACCAAAAGCCCTGCCGAGAGGATGGCCTGATTTGCCGCCTGATGCTGGGGATGCGTCGAGTCCAGGGCGACCAGTAGCCCGGACGTGTCGGCGATGACGACGATCACGCAGCAGATCTAGATCCGCTTGAACTGGCCTCACCGCCGACCGCATCAGCGACCGTGTCACGGACCTCGGCCTTGGGGGGCGTGCGGCCCGAGCCCTCGAAGGTACGCGAGAACAGTGGCTCGTCCCAGACGCGGTTCGCCATGGCCGCGAGGTGGATGCCCTGACGAATGATCTCCGCCTCACTGATCCCACGGCGCTTGGCCGCCTCCTTGATGATCGCCAGGTCCTCGGGATCAGCGTAGACGTTAGTGCGCTTCATGGGCATGTACCAACGGTAGCACATACACCAAATCGATGTATGTCAGCTCCAGCAATCGCCGACTGATCACTTGTCGTACCGAACTCTGAGAGTCTGCGCGGCGGGATGGTGTGTGGCGTCCTGACAACGATCGTGGGACACGTCGGATGATCCGAAGCGCGCGGCCACAGTCGCAGAGCCAACGTGAAACGCGACGCCCACCCGTCCACGCAGGGGATCGTTACTCCGCTGAGTGCGACCGCGAGCATGATTCCGGCGCTGCCCGCCTCGGTCGCCAGAAACTGGCCGAGCACCCCGATCGAGGACACCGTCGGCATGCTGGCCGAGCTGGTCGCCGACGGCAAGGTGCGCCACATCGGCCTGTCCGAAGCCGGGGTCAACACGATCCGCTGCGCGCACGCCGTCCACCCGATCACCGCGTTGCACTCCGAGTACTCCCTGTGGACTCGAGACCCCGAACAGGCCGTGCTGCCGGTGCTTCGAGAGTTGGGCATCGGCTGCGTGCCGTACGCGCCGCTGGGCCCACGGATTCCTCACCGGCACCATCCGCTCGCCCGATCAGTTCGACCTCACCGACTGGCGCGCGACAAACCCGCGCTTCACCGGCGAGAACTTCCAGCGCAACCTGCGCATCGCCGACCAGGTCCAGCCATCGCCGCCGAAGTCGTGCCACCCCGGCGCAGATCGCACTTGCCTGGCTGCTGGCCGAAGGCGACGATATCGCCCCATCCCCGGCACCAAACGGGTCGCCCGCGTCGGGGAGAAGACCGCCGCTGACAGCATCGAACTGACCCTCGAGCAGATCGCCAAGCTCGACAACCTCACCCCGGCCGCTGGCGAGCACCACAACGAACAGCAGATGCAGATGGTCGACTGGGTGACCCAGTTACGGCAGTGGCCTATTTGTCCAGGGCACACACGACTGGCGCCGTCACATGGCGGTGCCCATGCCGTTCGACCCGCCCCTGAGTGCACACCCCCCTCCGCCGGTTGTCAGTCGTGGGACGGCGGCCCTAGAGCCGACGTCCGGTGCATGGGGAACGACGGACGCCTCCGCCACGAGTTCGAAAGATCGATCCGGAAATCGCTTTGTAACGGGTCTTGTGGGGTCGGCAACCCACCGATATGGTCTATCTAGCGGTTCAATTGGTCCACTATGTGGACCAGATCGTCGATCGGCGTGCGCCGCTTGTGCGCTTGCCAGGAGGGAGAGGGGAGCGATGGCTAGGAAACGTCCAGCGAAGGTTGGACGGCGCACGTTCTTGGCGGGCGCGTCCGCGACGGCTGCTGGTGTTCTTGCGGCGGAGGCGGCCTCGGCCGCCCCGGCCGTGGCCCAGGATCCACCGTTTGGGGTCCCCGGACTTCAGCAGAACTACGATCCGGCGTACGGCGTCTACCGTGGCGTGGATCCGAATATCTACAGCGACTGGGGCATCCAGCGTGCCGACAGAGTCCTGGTCTATTCCCGCACGGCGGGACCGCGGCATGCGCACCTGGGACGGCGCCTCGATCCGGACCACTCGAGCAACGCAGGTCTTGATCTCGACCGCCCGTACGTGATCACGCACGACCACAGCGACCCGTCGGTGTGGCCGCTCCCGCTGAACAATTCGAACGTGTCGCAGAACGAGTTGGTCAGGATGCTCGAAGCCGAAGGCATCGAGGTCCACATCACCGAGGACGTGCAGGCGATCGAGTCGCTGTCGAACAACTACAAGGCGGTGATCTTCAACAGCACGACTCGTGACACTCTGTGGAACCATGCCGCCGGCGCAGCGGGCGGCACTCGCCTGGACCGAGCGCGCGAGTCGCTCAGGAAGTACATCCAAGGCGGCGGCGGTTTTGTCGGCATCCATAACGCATTCGGCACCGAGTACAACGGCTGGCGCTGGTATGAGGGCCTGCTCGGCAACGCCAACTACTACAACCACGGCGCGAACCAGAATGGCGACGTCGTAATTGTCAACGGCCGCGATGTGTCGACCAAGGATCTACCGCAGCGGTGGGAATTCCGCGACGAGTGGTACAACCTCGTCCCGTTCCCGACCCACGTGAACTTCCTTGCCGTCGTGGACGAAAGCACGCTTGCAAGCGGCACTGGGAGCACCCACCCCGGTCATGGCGACTTCCATCCGGTTTCGTGGTGCCACTACTACGACGGTGGCCGTTCTTGGGTCACGACCCTCGGCCACGATTCGAATGCCTACCGGGAAGGCACCGACTTCCCCGGGGCAGCCGAATTCCAGGAGCACCTTGTGCACGGCATCAAGTCCGCCATGGGCCTGGAGCCGTTCTGCACGCTGGCTACGGGAAACCCGACCGGCTGACGCTCGAGTAGATCTCACGGGATCGATGAGGCCCCCCGGCAGAACCTGGCCGGCGGGCGGGGGCTCGACGGCCGTTCTTTCGCTGGGAGGCGAACCATGAAACCAAGAACGCTCTTGACAATCTTGCTTGCTACAGCCGTCTCCTGGGGGTCGGCGTCCGCCTTTGCTGAGAATCACGCAGAGGGCGACCCCGAGCCCGGGATAGCCGACCTGACCGAACCCGAAGGCCTGGCGCCGACCGGTGCCGACATGCCGACCGTCGGCGGCAACCTGGGCAACCAGCATTACTCGGGGTTGACGCAGATCAACAAGCAGAACCTGCACAAGCTCGGGCCGGTCTGGCGCACACATGTCTCGGCAGTCCCGCCAGCGACCGACGACACCGGGCAGCAGACGACGCCCATCGTGGCCGATGGGGTCATCTACCTCGACACGCCCAACGGTGAGGTGATCGCGGTCGACGGCAAGACCGGCGAGGCCAACTGGAAGTGGGCGCCGGAGGATTTCGGAACTGAGGGCACGCGGCGCGGCGTCTCCCTCGGGGACGGCAAGGTCTACACGCTCGCCGATGGCGACCGGGTCGTCGCCCTCGACAAGGACACCGGCGAGGAAGTATGGGTGGTGCAGCCGGAGACCCCGAATGGCGAGTCATTGGGCCGGATCCAAAAGGTCGCGACCGTGTACCACGACGGCGTGGTCTACATCCACACGAACGACGGCAGCCGCGGTGCGGTGTTCGCGTTGAACTCGGGCGACGGCAGCCTCATCTGGCACTTCTTCGGTGGCCCGGATCGCGGCGTTGTCTTCACCGACGTCAACGGCAATTCCGTCGACGCCGGCGACACCTGGGGCCCGGTACTGCCTAACGGCACCGAGTGCAATCTCGTAGGCGGTGCGACGCCGTGGATGCACGGCTCGGTCGACCCCGAGCTCGGCATGTACTACATGACCTTCGGCAACGCGCGCAGCTGCACGAGCTCGCAGAACGGTTCGTTGCGTCCGGGCGACAATCTGTTCTCCAGCACGATGGTTGCGGTCGATTACAAGACCGGTGAGTACAAGTGGCACTACCAGTCGATCCGGCACGACGTCTGGGACATGGACAACGTCCACCCGCCGACGCTCGCCAACGTGAACATCGACGGCGAGGAGCACAAGGTGGTCTTCTACGGCAGCAAGTCCGGCCACCAGTTCGTGCTCGACCGGACCAACGGTCAGCCCGTGCTCCCTGTCGTCGACAAGCCGATGATCCAGGACTCGCGACAGAACCACGCGGAGACGCAGCCGTTCCCAGTGAACCGTCTGCTGCCCGAGTGCGTCGTGTGGGAAAAGCTGGGCACCGACAACATCCCGGGTGACCCCTGGCGCGGCGTGCCGAACTACAACGGCTACCAACCCGACGAGGACGGCAATCTCGTCTTCAACCCGGACAGCTATGTCGCTGCGGACGAGCCGTTCCTTACCTATCCGGACGGGTATCCCTCGGACCACCGTCTGGGCTGCATGTACGACCCACAGTGGGATCTGCCCATCCTGTCGACCACCAGCCAGAACGGCGGTGCGGACTGGTCGAACAACTCGTACAGCCACAGCACGAACCTGGTCTACTACCCGTACGGAACGAATCCGGTGGCGCACTGGAACGGCGCTGCCGCCAACGGCCAGCGGGCGATCGGCCAGTACCAGACCGGCGGCATCCTCGCCTACGACGCATCGACCGGGGAGGTCCGCTGGACGAACCACCTGGGCACCGACATGTCGCACGGCCAGGGACCGGTGACTACGGCGAGCGACCTGTTGTTCGTCGGGCAGATCGACGGACGCCTGCTGGTGATGGACGCGGTCACCGGCGACGTGCTGTGGGAGTTCCAGACCGGGTCGGGCATCGCCGGGGCGCCGATCACCTATGAGATCGATGGCGAGCAGTACGTCGCGGTCTTCGCCGCAGGTTCCACCAACCCGTATGGCGGCTCGGTGACGCAGGGCGATTCGCTGTGGGCGTTCAAGCTGGGCGGCACCTACACGACGGAGTCGGGCAGCCAAGAGGGGCCGGACACCGCTCCGCTGTCGATCCGCCGTCCGGTCCAAGGTGGTGCGGTCGACGGTGACGAGGTGGGCAATACGGTCTACCTGGCCCGCGGCAGCCGCACCGCCGACGCAAACGGTCAGCAGGACAGTTCGTTACAGCGCGCCATGCAGCCGACGCATATGCGGGTGCCGGTAGGCACGACCGTGACGTTCTTGAACCCGGGTGCGGAGACGTTCCCGAACTTCCCGAACGAGTTGCCGCACTGCGCAACCCAGTTCTTCGAGGGTCTGTTCAATCCCAAGCTGGAACCGGGGGAGAGCTTCGAGTACACCTTCGACCGTGCCGGTGAGTACTTCTTCAACGACTGCACCGACCCACGGCCGGTGGGCAAGATCGAGGTCTACCTGACACCGCAGGATCTGCCAGGTGCGTTGCAGTTCGTGCCCTCGCGAGTGGATCTCGGCTCGGGAACCGGGATCTTCACTGGAGTGCAGGGTGTGGTCACGGCAATCCTCGACATCCCGGCCGGCTATGAGTTCGACGGCGATGCCGTGCTTCAGACGCCACTGTCGGAGACGCCTGTCCCGGCTGCGAGCACGACGTCCAACGGCAACAAGTTGATTGTGCAGTTCAACAAGGCTGACATCGACAACAACGTGCCCGAGGGCGAGGCAGTACCGCTGACGCTGGTGGCGAACTTCCAGCACAACGGGGTGCAGAAACAGTTGACGTCGACGGCGACGCCGGAGATCGTCAAGTAAGACCGAAACGGCCGGGCTCGGTGCGAGGCCGCAACGGCTGCCTTCCCCGGGCCCGGCGCTAGCTCAGCGACTGGGCCGCCGGGCACGTATCGCGCGTTGCTCGACGGCCCGGATCCTTGAGAGTGAAAGCCCGTGGCCAGGCCTATAGTCGGCTCACGGACTGCGGACTCGACGCCGTGCCAGCGGAGATCGCAATGGGTGATCGAAGCCGCGCTCGGTGAGTTGTCCAGCCGCCCACTGCAGGTCAGCGATGAGTTCTGTAACACGCTCCTCGGGAAAGCGACTTGTCGGGCCGCTATAGGACAACGACGCCACGACCTCGCCGGTCTGCCCGAAGATCGGTACGGCTACGGCTGACAGGCCGACTTCGCGCTCACCGTGACTGACCCCGTAGCCGTCCTTCGCAGCGTCGGCGACCTGTTCTCGCAAAACCGGTAGATGTTCGACGCCGCCGGGAGCGGACGAGGCGATCCTCTCGAGCAGGCCGGTCGGTGCGTCGCGGAGAAGCACCTTCGACGATGCCCCCGCCCACAGCGGCAGTTCGTCACCAACGTGGACGACGTGCCGAAGCGGCATGGGGCTCTCCTCCTGAGCAACGCAGACACGTGCAGTGTTGTGGACGACGTAGATATTGACCGTCTCACGCTGCCGAGCCACGAGCTCGCGCATGAGCGCCCGCGTCTCCTCGGGCGGCTCCCAGCTGTTCTTGGCCAGATGCGCCCATCGCCATAGGCCAGGTCCAGCGACGTACCCGTTGGGCGTTGCCGACAGCAGGCCACTGTGTTCCAGCGTCTGAACGATCCTGAGTACGGTCGTCTTCGGAAGGCCGGTCGCGTCGACGATCTCGCGGATGGTCACGGTCGGACGCTGCTCGGTCAGCAACGACATGATCTCGACGGCGCGCTGCACGCTGCGAACGCCACCCGAGTCGTTGTCGCTCTGCTCATTAGTGGGCACGTACGGGCACCTCTTCGGTCTCCTCGTCCTAACATCTGCGGATACCTTACGTCTGCGGTCCGCCAAGCGGTATATCTAGGCCACTAGGCGGACGAGGCTAACCGTAGAAGCAACTCTAGAGCGATCCCTCCGCGGATGGGGCATCGGTGAGCTCGCACCATCCGCCCCAGGGTACGCAGATGCCGCCCACCGGGGGCAAGCGTCCGTAACGGTTTGGACATTCCCCGGACAACCTCTTGCCAAGATGCCGCGCACCACCGTAGCTTGGGTCCGTACAACGGACCTGTTAGACCGTCTAGTGGGTCAGAA
>DASTNZ010000014.1:0-2940 GCA_035762665.1 Jiangellaceae bacterium
CGAGTTGGTCGGGCTGACTGAGGTTGCCAACAAGCGGGTGCGCGGGTTTTCCCTCGGCATGGGCCAGCGGCTCGGTATCGCGGCCGCCCTGCTGGGCGACCCCGGCGTGCTGCTGTTCGACGAGCCGGTCAACGGTCTGGATCCGGAGGGCATCGTGTGGGTCCGGACGTTGATGCGCCGCCTCGCGGCCGAGGGCCGGACGGTGTTTGTATCTAGCCACCTGATGGCGGAGATGGCGCTCACCGCCGACCGCTTGCTGGTGATCGGCCGCGGGCGGATCCTGGCCGACACCGACATGGCCGATTTCATCGGCCGCAACTCGGCCAGCCGCGTCCGGGTCCGTTCGCCCCAGGCGAGCGAGCTGGCGCGGCGGCTGGTCATGCGTGGCTGGGAAGTCGAGCGCACCGACGGTGTGCTGACCGTTACCGGTGCCACCGCAGCGCAGGTCGGCGATGTCGCCGGTGCGGATGGCCTGTTCCTGCATGAGTTGCGCAGCCTGGACGCCTCGCTAGAGGACGCATTCATCAGGCTGACCGCCGACAGCGTCGAGTACCACGCCGCCTCGGCGAGCCCTGCCCCACCCGACATATCCGCCCGCACAGCGGCGCCGTCCCAGGCTGTTGAGCTATCCGGCCGGAACGTCAGCGAGATAACAGCAGGAGCCTGACGACATGACCACTGCAATCCCCACCCACAGTCCCACCATCAAACGACCACAGCGATTTGGCTTCGGGCGCGCACTCAGCGCCGAGTGGACTAAGCTGCGGACTGTCCGGTCGACAGCCTGGACGCTTGCCTCGCTGGTGTTGGTCAGCATCGGGCTGACCGCGCTGATGGGCTGGCTGGCGGCAGCCGAGCTGGCCACCGGCGAGGCCGGCGAGCCAGTCGGCGCGTTCGTCACCTGGGGGCCTGATGTTCGGCCAGATCGCGGCGTTCGTACTCGGTGTGCTCGTCGCCTCATCCGAGTACGCGAGCGGCATGATCCGCGCGACCCTGGCCGCCACACCACAGCGCTGGCAGGTACTCGGAGCTAAGTCTGTCGTCCTGGCCGGCGTCCTGTTCGTCCTCGGCGTCGTGACCTCATTCGGCAGTTACCTGGCGAGCAACTACTTCCTCGACCGGCAGGGCATCGGGCTCGCGCTGGGTGACGACGGCGTGTTACGCGCATTGTTCGGCGGTGGCCTGTACCTGGCTGTGCTGGCCCTGTTCGGCCTCGGCCTCGGCCTTCTGATGCGGCACACCGCCGGCGCTGTCACCGTCGGGCTGGCGTTGCTGTTCGTCGTCGGAAACCTTGTCCAGCTGGTCCCTGGCGCGCTCGGCGAGTGGCTGACCAAACTGATGCCCGGCAACGCGGGATCCGCGATCGCGAACGTCGAATCGTTCAACCCGATGTTGCTCGATCCCTGGGTTGGCTTCTCTGTCTTCTGTGGCGAGACCCTGCTGCTGCTCGCAGTGGCCGGTTGGCTGTTCGCACGCCGCGACGCCTGAGGCCGCACTCTCGTGTTACGCGAGGCGAGGCAACCCGGACTGCCGCAGAAGGTGCACCGCCGGATCGCAGCCACCCAGGATTGCGATGTCCTTTCCAGGCCGCTGCTTGAGGCTTGTGAGCTCGCGCGGCAGATGCGGGCGCCGGACAGAACGCCTCGGGCAACCGACCCATACGCACGGGTGGGCGACCACGATGCGGCAATCGTGGGTTGGTGGTACCAGTACTGGGCTGGTGGGGTTTAGGACCGGCCTCGAGGCGACGTCATCACCCAGCCACCCTCGGGCTCGATACGAGGCGGCGGTCATCATTGCGGGTATGACCACTGGGCGTAGAAGAGCCGAGATGTTCGTTGACGCGCAGAATGATCCTCGGCTCGGTTCTCGTGCGACCGGCGACGAGCGAAACATGCTTGTCGAATTCCTGGCGTCCCAGCGTGCGACTTTAGAGCTGAAGTGCTCGGGACTGGACCTGGAGTTGTCTCGGCGATCTGTGGAGCCTTCCACGCTTTCGCTGATCGGGCTGGTTCGACACCTCGCTGATGTGGAGCGGCGCTGGTTCCGGCGAGTGATGGCCGGGCATGACGCGCCGCCACGCTTCTCCACGGAGGCGAACCCGGACGAGGACTTCGACGGTGCAGTGCCCGAACGCGCCGTTATCGCCGAGGCTTGGGAAGCCTGGCGCACCGAGGTAGCCTTTGCGGATCGCTTCGTCGCCGATGCACCCAATCTGGATATTGTGGGCGACGACTCGTGGCGCGGGACGGTGTCGCTGCGCTGGGTGCTCATCCACATGGTGGAGGAGTACGCCCGACACAACGGACACGCCGACCTGCTCCGGGAGCGGATCGACGGAGCAATAGGTCTGTAGACCGGACGGCAGATGCTCACGTCCGCAATGCCGCCGCTCACTCAGCAGATTCGGTTCACCGATCATTGTGGCGATCGCTGCGAGCCATGACTCCCGGCCCGCGGCATCGAGAACTCGAGAACCGGAACACTACGCCTGCTTGGTGGACCTTAGGACGTCGACGTAGTGCGGGTTGTACATGACGCCCAACACGTTGCCGAACGGGTCGAGCACTGCGGCGGTGACGAACCCCGCCTCCCCGCGCGACGTGATCGCCTGGTACTCCGCAGCGCCCATCAACAGCAGCCGCTCCACAGTGGCCTCAAGGTCGTCGACGTGCCAGTACATGACAGCGCCGCCGGGCTCGTTCGCCGCTCCGGGCGGCGCGTACCTGCGATCGACGATGCCCAGCTCGGCCTGGTAGTCGCCGATGCGGAACTCGGCATAGGCCGGGCGTCCATCGGGCCCTTGCCGCTCGAAGTAAGGCTGCACCTCCAAGAATTCTGTGTACCAGGCCACGGCTGCGGCCACGTCGTCGGCCCAGTAGTTGATCGTGCTGAATCCTCGCAAGCTCACGATGCGCCCCCTTCCTCGCCGGCTGCTTC
>DASTNZ010000015.1:0-4158 GCA_035762665.1 Jiangellaceae bacterium
CCGGTGACGACCTGGACCAGTCCGGCCGCGACGGCGTGCTTGGCGCGTTGGCCGAGCGCGCCGCGGGCGGGCAACTGGTCGGCGGTGCCGCCGCCGAAGGTGTCGCCGATCTGGCCACGGCGCAGCAGCCAGCTGATCCGCGTCGCCGAGTCGTTCTCGGCCAGTGGGGCGAGGGCGACGAGCGCGGTCAGCGCGGAGTGGCCGCTCCCGGCAACCACAACATGCCGGCCGGCGTACCGGTCCCGGACGGTCGGGTCACCCAGGTCGGGAACGCGGTAGCTGATCTTGTCGGCCGCGGCCTTCTCCCCGGGCGCGGGCAGCCCGTCACCGCCGAGCGGGTTCGGGTCCCCCCAGGTGCCCGACGCGTCAATGAAGCCGCGGGCTGTGAGAAGCTCCTCGCCTCCATCGGCATGCCGCACGTGGACGGTCAGCGGCTCGGTGTCACGACCGGCGTCGACCACCCGGTCCCGGCCACGGCGAGCCACACCGACGACCTCGGCGCCGAACCGGACCCGCTCCCCCAGCACCTCGGCCAAAGGCTGCAGATAGTCGCGGGTCCAGTCCTGTCCGGTCGGACACGCCCCCCGATCCGGCCAAGACCACCCGTTCGCGACCAGGAGACGCTCGGCGGCTGGAGCGACCAGCTCCGACCACGGCGAGAACAGACGCACGTGGTTCCACTCGGCGACCGCAGCCCCGACCCGCGCGCCGCGTTCGAGGACAAGCGGTTCCAGTCCCCGCTCGACCAGCTCGGCGGCCGCGGCCAACCCGACCGGTCCGGCGCCCGCCACGACCACTGGCAGCGTACTCATCTCGACCTCCATCGACAGTCATCGATCAAGCTTATGGTGCCGACTGTATCGACGCGTGTCGATTAACGCAACCATCGATCTGCGTCGATAATGTGATCCATGGCCATACCTTTGCCGCAGGTTCCGGCACTGCCGTCCGGTGAGGCGGCGACCTATGCCGAGTGGTTCGCCTGTCTCGCCGATCCGACCCGCGTCCGGCTGTTGCACGCGGTGGCGACCAGCCCGAACGGCATCACAGTCGGGAGCCTGACCCAGCTGTTGGGCATCAGCCAGTCCACCTGCTCCCACCACGTCCGCAAACTCGCCGAGACCGGATTCGTGCGAGTCCACAAAGCCGGCACCTCGACAGTGGTCACGGTGAACCAGGCCTGCTGCACCGGCCTGCCGCACGCCGCCGACGCCGTGATGGGCATGCTTGCCCCGGCGCCGTCCTGGCCCGACGACCGGCCCACCGACGTCCAGGTGCGGACGCTGCGCGCCGGGGACTGGGAGGCGGTGCGGCGGATCTACGCCGAGGGCATCGCTACCGGTATCGCGACGTTCGAGACCACGGTCCCGTCCCGCAGGACGTTGGACGTCCAGTGGCTGTCCGACCACCGATGGGTGGCCGAGGTCGACGGCACGGTCGCCGGCTGGGCCGCCGCCGTGCCGATGTCGAGCCGCGAGTCCTACGCGGGCGTGGCCGAAACCTCGGTCTACGTCGGGGATGAGTTCCGTGGCGGCGGTGTCGGCACCGCCCTCCTTCGCCACCTGGTCGACGCCGCCGACCAGGCAGGGCTGTGGACGCTCCAAACCTCGATCTTCACCGAGAACCGGATCAGCCTCGCCATCCATCACGACGCCGGATTCCGTACCGTCGGCATCCGCGAACGCATCGCCCAACGCGACGGCATCTGGCACGACACCGTGCTTCTGGAACGCCGTTCCCCGTTCAACTGAGCCGTCCTGCGAGACGAAAGCATGTGGCCCGTCTATCAGCGACCTGCTCCGGAATCGGTTCTCTCACCGCGGGCGGTCCAGGGGTCCTGTCTGGTGAGCGTGAGCAGCGCGGCTGGCAACGCGATCGCAAGTCCGAGCGCGAGCATGAGCACCGTGGCGGTCGGCAGCGCGAGGTGATCGAGCGTGGACAGATGCACGAGGAAGTGCGGAACCGCCCAGGTCAAGTACATGACGAGCGCGGCCCTGGTGATCCACTGTCCCATGTGGATGGTCGCGGCGCCGAGGACCACGGCACTGGCAAGCGTCATTGCACCGTAGTCGCGCATTAGGTGCTCGTTGTAGGCCATGCCCATGCCAACCACCTCGAGCGCGAAGAACGGCGCCGGGAAGAACAACGCCCATACGCCCACGAGGATCTGGGTGGCGGCGAGAAACCCGAGACCCGCGCGCAGCCCGCGCCACATCACCGGCTCCATCCGCGCGTACGGTGTCCGGCTAGGAAGTCCTCAAACGTGATCCGTCCGTACGCCTGATTCGGGGTGAGGTGATGGCCCGCGCGAAAGTCCCGGATCGCCTTGCCGGGCAAGGGAACGGGCCATACCGGCCGACGGCGGCGGATCGCCCGCAGGTAGCTGCGGGCCAGCTCGACGGCGTCGCGCACCTCCGGCCCGCCGATGTCGGGCACCCGGTGCGCGGCTGGACCAGCGGCGATCGAGACGAGCTGGTCGGCCACCTCGGTGACATCGATCGGCTGGAAGCTCACCCTCGACGGCATCATGGTCACCGGCAGCATGCGCTGGACGTCGCACAGCGCGGTGATCAGGTCATGGAACTGGGTCGTGCGTAGGATCGTCCACGGCAGCCCGGACTGCTCGATCAGGCGTTCGCACGCCAGCTTCGCCCGGTAGTAGCCGAGCGCGACGTTGTCGATGCCGACGATCGACAGGTACACCATGTGTGGCCCGCCCACCTTGCCCGCGGCCCCGATCAGATTGCGGGTCGCGGCCACGTCGCCACGTCCGTTGGTGGTCGCCAGGTGGATTATCACGTCCCCCCCGCGACGGCAGCGGCCAGCCCACGGCCCGTGCGCAGATCGCCGACCACCCAGCCGTGCGCGATCAGCTCACGCTCCCGCCGGGTCAGTACCCGTACGTCGTCGCCCGCGTCGAGCAGCCGCGGTACCAGCGCGCGCCCGAGCCGTCCGGTCCCCCCGGTGACCAGAACCTGTTTCGTCATCACTCGCTCCATGTGGCTAGAAATCTTGCGTCGCGCCACTAGGAACCGGATGGCTCCCCGGACTGTGACAACCGGGCCGCCTGCTCGCTGACGAACTTGAGTTTGTCCGGGTTGGCGAAGATCCGGATGCCGGTGACCCGGCCGCTCGCGATTTCCGGGACGAACACACCTAGCAGCGTCGACCCGAACCAGCCCAGCACCCCGGGTGTCCCGTTCACCTCGCGAATCGACGCCATGAGACCTTCGACATACCGGCCGGTGACCGTCGCCAGGTACCGCGCGACCTTCTCCGCGCCGTGCACCGGCAGCCGGGCCACGCCGGGCGTGCCCCCGCCGTCAGCGACTGACGTGACATCCTCGGCAAGCATCCGCTCCAGCCCGGCGATGTCGCCACCACGCGCGGCATCAAGAAACCGCTCGACCAGCGCCCGGTGCTCGGTGACGCTGCCGCTCGACGACGGAAGCTCGGCATCGGCTAGCCGTTTCCGCGCCCGATGGTGCAGCTGCCGGCAGTTCGACTCCGAGAGCTCGACCACCTCGGCCCCCCGCGATGGCTATAGCCGAACGCCTCATGCAGCACGAATACCGCCCGTTCGCCCGGAGTGAGCCGTTCGGCGAGCACCAGGAATCCGAGCGAAACTGTGTCACGTTGCTCTGCCGTCTCCATCGGCCCCCAACGCGCCGTCGGAGGTCAGCACCGGCTCCGGAAGCCACGGCCCGACATAGCGCTCCCGCCAGCTGCGAGCCGAACCGAGCCGGTTCAGGCACAGGTTCGTGGTGACCTTGACGAACCAGGCGGCTGGCGCTTGGACCGCCTCAGGCTCGCTCATGATCGCGCTCAGGCTCGGATCGAGCCGGGCGTCGGTTGGCGCGGATGGGGTGCTCATGGTGTCCACGACTCCCTCGGTCACATCTGCCTCACCACTCCGACGAGACAGCGACCCAAACTGTGAGTGACGCGTCGCCTCACATTCTGGCGGGCTACGTCGTCGTACAGCTGAGACCAAACACCATCCCGCGAACAGGAATCCCAGCGACATCATGACCCGCTCCAGCTCCAAGCGACCGGGACAGCGCACCACCGCACCTCGGGACCGTGGGGCGCCCCCGCAGCCTGGTCCGCCAGGTGGGCTTCGCCCTCGGCCCTGGCTGGCCACCCTCACGCGGGACC
>DASTNZ010000016.1:0-35493 GCA_035762665.1 Jiangellaceae bacterium
GCCGGTGGGGATCGCGGCGACGGCGAGCGCGACACCGGTGATGAACAGCGTGTCGAATGACTCGCCGCGGGCCAGCCCGAGGAGTATCACGAGCACCAGCGCGATGGCCGCGATGGTGGCGATGATCTTGGAGAGGCCGTCAAGTTGCTTCTGAAGCGGAGTCTTTTCCGCTTCGGTCTTGGACAGCAGGTCGGCGATGTGCCCGATCTCGGTATCCATCCCGGTGTCGGTGACGATCAGCTCGCCGCGGCCCCGGGTCACCGAGGTGTTCATGTAAGCGATGCAGGTGCGGTCGCCGAGGGGCACGTCGGCGCCCGTCACCGGCTCGGTGCTCTTGGCCACCGGCAGGCTTTCACCGGTGAGCGCGGCTTCCTCGATCTCCAGGGTGGCGGCCACGATGATGCGCCCGTCCGCGGGCACCACGTTGCCAGCCTCCACCAGAACCACGTCGCCCGGGACGAGCTCTTCGGCGTCGACCTCGACCACCTGTCCGTCGCGACGGACCCGGGCGATGGTCTTCATCATCTGGGAGAGGGCCTTGACGCTTTCCTCCGCCTTAGCCTCCTGACGCAGCCCGATCACCGCGTTGAAGAGGGTCAAGCCGGCCAGGACGACGGTAGTCGCCGTGTCGCCGGTGACGATCTGATTGATCGCTGCCGCCGCCAGCAGGACGATCTGCATGAAATCCTGGTACTGCCGTAGGAATGCCTGGAAGCCCGATTCCTTCTTGCCACCCGCCAGGCGGTTCGGCCCGTACTTCTGCCGGCGGCTGGTCACGTCTTCGGTGCTGAGGCCGCGCGCCGGTTCAACGTCAAACGCACGAGCGACGGCGGCCATCTCGGATGCGTACCACTCGGCCTGCTGATTCCTGTCGTCGGCTTCCCGATGTGTGTCGACTGTCATTGGTCCACCTCGCTGGATATGGCGGGAGACATGAGGCTGGCGTCAGAACAGGGGATCTGGCCGCGCCGCGATGTTCGACCGGTGTCGCTCCGTCCGAGCTCAGCGCAAGAGGGCGGCCTTCTGGGCGTCGAACTCGGCATCGGTGAGCAGGCCCCGGTTGCGCAGTTCGGCGAGCTTGGCGAGCTCATCGGCGGTGGACTGCGATTCGGCTACCGATTTGATGTACTCACGCTGCTGCTTCTCCGTGTCGATTGCCTGCTTCATCGCACGGTCCTGCATCTTGCCGCCGTGCACGATCAGGTAGAGGAACACGCCGAGGAATGGCACAACGATGACGAAGATGGCCCACAGGGCCTTGCTCCAGCCCGACATCTCGCTGCGGAACATGTCTGCGAACACGCTGAACAGCAGCCAGATCCAGATCACGAACAGAAAGAACCAGAGCATGGCCCAGAACAGGTCCAACAGTGGCATGGCTACCCCTTTCGGGTTGAACCGTCGATACAGTCCGGACGTGGCGAGACCTGTATCGCTTTCGCTGCCCAGTTGATCAGTCCGCGCCCGTTCCGGGCATCCTCCACCGAGGATGAAATCGCGAGCCACAATTCATCCTCGGGGGACGATGCCGGCCAACGTCACCGGACTGATGCTTTATTGCAGGACCTGCCACAATTCCCCGGGAGGACCGATGACACCGGCACATCTGGAACTCCTGAGACGCCTTGCGATCAACGACGAGCACGCCCTGAGTCGGGTGATGGACCGGCAGGCGATCTCGCCACCGCTGCTGGACGACAAGACCAGTGCCCTGGTCAAGGTGGCCACTCTCGTGGCGATGGAAGCCGGCGTTTCGTCCTACCAATGGGCCATTGACGCCGCCCATGCGGCCAACGCAGAGGACACGGAGATCATTGATGTACTTCTGGCGGTGGCGCCGATCGTCGGTGTGGCCAGGGTGAACGCTGCCGCGCTAGCGCTGGCGCCAGCGCTCGGCTATGACCTCGAAAGCCAGCCGTAGCGCACCAGGAGTCGATCACCCTATCTAATGCCGAGGCGATCCCCGGGCCTCCAACACGTGACCCGCTTGTCCGGCTCTGGGCGTTGAGTCAAATCAAGGGCCTTGGTACCGCAATCAGAGTACTTTGGTAATGATCGCCAGCCTGCTACCGCGAGCAGACTGAGTGGGTCTACGGGGGTACGAAATGGCTTCGGGTGATCTGGCCGTCCGAAAGGCAGCCAATGATGGCGGTTGAGACGTTCGCGCTGCCGCCGCTCGGCTCGGATATGGACGAGGACGCGCTTACTGAGTGGCGGGCCAAGGCGAGACCCGATGTCAGGCTGCGTCCTCCGCCTCTCCGTCAGGGCATGGTAGACCGCGCCGTGCTTGTCGACCGGCTGCTCACCTCACGAGATAACCACATTGTCACCGTCGTCGCTCCAGCTGGATGCGGCAAGACCACCCTCATGGCGCTGTGGCTGGATCGAGAGATCAGACCTACGGCGTGGCTGTCGGTCGATCGCAGCGACAACGACCCGGCAACCCTTCTCGCCCACATCGTGGCGGCCTTGTGGTACGCCGGGATGACAGTGGACACGTCCCCTCCGGAGATGCGCCTGGACTCCGATTTGGTGATCTCGTATGGCATCCGCCGCGTCGTCAGTGCGCTCGAGTCGCGAGGCACCACCGGAGTGCTGCTGCTCGACAATGTCCAGAGCATCCACTCCCGTGCTTCGCACGACGTCATCGCCGAGTTGGCGGCGCGGCTACCGACGCCAGTTCAACTGGTTGTCGTCTCCCGTACAGGCGTCCGACTTCCGGTTTCGGTCTTGCGCACGCAGGGTGCGCTGCTCGAGCTGACGGCCCAAGACCTCGCGTTGAATACAAAGGAAGCACGAACCTTGCTCGACAGCATAGGTGTCGACGTGGGCGGCGACATCGACGAGTTGATGAGTCGCACTGAAGGCTGGCCCGCTGGCATCTATCTTGCTGGCCTGGCTGTCAAGTCGGGATCACCACATCGGTCACCGCTTCAGGTCGGTGGAAACGATCGGTTCGTTGCTGAATACCTGCGCTCCGAGGTGTTGGATCATTTTTCTGATAGTCGCGTCTCGTTCCTCACCCGGACGTCCATCCTGGAACGTTTCTGCGGACCGCTCTGTGACGCCGTTCTCGATACGACGGGCTCGGCCCGCACCATCGAGCGGCTCGAACAATCGAACCTCCTTGTCGTACCGTTGGACCGAACCCGCGACTGGTACCGCTACCACTATCTGTTGCGCGACTTCCTGCAAGCGGAGCTCCACCGGCGAGAGCCCGACGCGGTAACCAGGCTGCACACAAGGGCCGCGGAGTGGTTCGACGCGAATGGCATGCCGGAGATGGCGATCTCGCATGCTCAGGCGGCCGGTGACCTGGATCTGGTGGCGCGCGTCATGGGCCGCACGATACGGGTCACCTACGGGCAGGGGCGCGCTGATACCGTGTTCGACTGGCTGAGCTGGTTCGAGCAATCGGAACGGGCGGGTCACTACCCTGCGATCGCTGCGCTGGGTGCCCTCTTTCATGCCCTGTCCGGCGACGAAAGAAGCGCCGACCGGTGGGCCAGCGTCCTTTTCGCTGAGGACGATGCCGATGACCTGCCGGAGACGGCGTACATCCTCCGGGCGATACTCGCGCGCGGCGGTACCGCACAGATACGAGCCGACACGGAAGCGGCCAGACGCAAAGCTGATCCTGAATGGCTGGCCGCTGCACTGGGTCTCGAGGGGTACTCACATCTGTGGGAGGGGAACGTCGAACGGGCAGACACACTTTTCGCCCAGGCCGTTGCGGCTGGTGAGCGGTTCTTGGGGCTGCCGGCGGCGACGAACGCCCTCGCCGGCCTAGCCATGATCGCAATTGACCGTGATGACTGGGACTCGGCCGGACAGCTCGCCAACCGGGCACTTGAGCTCAGTCGCGAGCACGGTCTCGAGCGTTACCTCACCAGCGGTCTCGCTTTTGCGGTCGGCACTCGTTGTGCGGTGCGGCGGGGAGAGATCCATGAGGCACGCCGGCTTCTCGCCCAGGGAACGATCATTCGCCCGCGGCTCACCGCTGCTACGCCCGGCATCTCGGTACAGACGCTGCTCGAGCTGGCCAAGGCGCACATAGAGCTATCCGACGTTGCCGGAGCAAGGCTCATGATCCGGGAGGCCTCGGACATCCTTGCCAAGGGCTACGACCTGGGCCTTTTGTCGATCCAGCATGACGAAATCAAAATCCATCTGCAGGCGCAGGGCGCAACCACCGTGGGTGCCTTCGCGCTTACCACGGCGGAGCTGCGGCTGCTGCCGTATCTGACGACCCACTTGTCATTTCCCGAAATCGGCGAACGTCTCTATGTATCGCGTCACACGGTCAAGACGCAGGCGATGTCGATCTATCGCAAGCTCGGTGCCTCATCGCGCAGCGAAGCCGTGCAACGAGCGAAGGAGGCTGGTCTGCTCACCACCTAATGTCGCCCACAAGGGATGATGCCGATGTGGCCAGCGGGTGGTGCGATGAGATCACCGTAGCCAGGATGGCGTAGGTGAGAAATGAACACGGAAGACCAGAGTGACCAGAACACCGCAATAGAACAGCTGGGTGCGGTCGCGCGCCTGCGGTCAGGCGACAAATACGAATCACCGACTGTCGGATTAGACAGCAGAGTCAGCGCGCTCGCCGGCTTGGGCGCAGCTCTCGCACTTTGCAGTCCCTTCCCAATCTTGCGGTCGCTGGCCGAGCAGGCGATGGCTGCTGGCGCGACCGCCGAGGAGGTGCTGGGTGTATTGGTGGCAGTGGCTCCAACGATAGGAACGGCACGCGTCGTCGCGAACACTTCCACACTGGCGCTTGCCCTCGGCTACGACGTCGATGCGGCCCTCGAGGACACGGAGATCGCCGCGGGAGAGTAGGTGCGGCTGGCGCGCCTGTTGTACGCCTGGCGCGCCGGTGGCCCCGATCATCGAACGTCTGCGTACCAGCGCCACCGCCAGCGGCATGTGCGAGTGGGGAGCCCGCGGACCGTCGGTTTCAGCGAGATTCGGAATCTGGTGGCTGATCCTCGACCTCGGCCACGATGGCCGCGGATGCTTCGGCACTGACTGCGTGCCGGGCCAGCGCACGATAACCCGCGATGCCTTGCTGCAACCGCTCGATCACGCGGTCTTCTGCGATGGCGACGATCGCTGACGTGCCCGGTTGGAGACTCTCGCCGATTGCCTTGAGGTCCGAATCCGCGAACCCCTTGTCGCGGATCTTGCCCCAGATGCCGCCGGCCCCAGCGCCCACGGCAGCGGACACCAGGATGCTCGGCGGGAAGATCAAACCAACCAGGCCTCCGGCGATCGCGCCCCGCTTCGCCCATTTCTTGCCGCTCGGGTCCGCCGTCTCTTCGAACTGCACCTTGCCATCGGTTCTACGCACGACGACAGCGGCGTCGATCAAATCGATCGATCCCTCTCGGTCCATCGCCTGGAAGTCCTTGAGCGCTTCGCCTGCCTGCTTCTCGTCGCCGAACGCCGCCACGAACACCTCAACTGGATTACCGGCCATCTCTATCGCCTCCTCGGGTTCGACGCTAGTGGGCCGCCACGGTCTCCGCGTCACCCTTTCGGTATGACTCGTCTCCAAGTTCCGCATCCGTGTCCGGATCCACCGAGTTTCCGCGCTCACAGCGGATCGTCGGGTGCGTTCGTCGGGAGTGGGCTTGAAGGGAGGTTTCATCCTTCAAGGGTGAATACATCACATGTCGGCCAATGCCATGGTGGTTATATGCAGAGCGGCCACGAAGCCGCGGACACTGGTGCATTTCGAGACCAGTCGATCAAGGAGGGTGCCATCATGTCGCGCAAACAGAAGGCCCACTCGCGTTGGCGCAGGCCGGCCATCGTCGGGGGGATCGCCGCGTTCGTAGGCTCCGGCTTCTACGCAATGCGACGCCGGCGGAACCGCACGTCCGCGGGTAGCAGGTAGCACCACAACCTGGTGATACAGCCGCGGACGCGGGCATGATCGCGGATCATCCGTTCTGGGTGATGCGTGCGACTACGCACCGCGCGATAGTGGGGAAGAAATCTTGACGAATCGTCGCTTGAAGCAGATCAGGAGGAGCGATGTCCAACTATCAACCGGTGGACGAAAAGGCCCGCCCGGTCGTGTCGGGCTGGGCCACGGGCGGTGTTATCTTCGCCGCCACCATGATGATCATGATCGGGCTTTTCCAGGCATTCCAAGGTCTTGCGGCGATCATCAACGACGAGTTCTATGTCGTCGTAACTGATTACGCATTCGAAATTGACCTGACGGCCTGGGGATGGATCCATCTGATCGTAGGCGTGCTGGTGGTGATCGCCGGTTTCGCCCTCTTCAGCGGTAGCACCGTTGCCGGGGTGGTCGCCATTGCGCTGGCCGGGCTGAGTGCGATAGCGAACTTCTTCTTCATCCCGTACTACCCATTCTGGTCGTTGCTCATCATTGGCCTCGCGGTCTACGTCATCTGGGCAATCACCCGTTCAGGGATTCTCGAGACCGAAGGCTCGTAGCGGGGGCCTGACGTACCTACCGGCCTGCGGGCCGGTAGGTACGTCGTGAATCTGGTGGGTAGCACCCCTCGGGCCTGCGATCAGGTGACGAATCGGCGGGTCCCGTACTCAGGCCGCGAGAATTCACCGTTCGCGAGCACCGACGCCGCCGCATCAACCGCGTCCCAGATGTCCACGAACTTGACGTACAACGGCGCGAATCCGAACCGCGCCACGTCGGGTGTCCGGAAATCGCTCACGACTCCGCGGGCGAGCAACGCCTGCACCAGTCCGTACGCCTCGGGATGGCGCAGACAGACCTGCGAGCCGCGCCTGTTGTGCTCACGTGGAGCCTCGACGGTCACCCCGAATGGCGCCAAGCGCTCGTCGGCCAATGCGATGAAGTAGTCGGTCAATGCCAAGGACTTGGCGCGCAATTCGGTCATCGAGACGTCGTCGAACGCATCGAGCGCGGCATCGAGTGCGCTCATGGATAGGACGTCCGGAGTGCCGGTCTGGACCCGTCTGATGCCAGGGGCGGGGCGGTAACTCTGCTCGAACGCGAATGGGTCCGCGTGCCCTAGCCAGCCGGACAGCGGCTGGTCGAGTGAATCGTGCCAGCGAGGGTGAACGTACGCGAACGCGGGCGCGCCAGGCCCACCGTTGAGATACTTGTACCCGCAGCCGACCGCGAAATCAGCGTCCCATTCAGCGAGGTTTACGGGTACGACGCCTGCGGAGTGGCAGAGATCCCAGCAGGCCAGCGCACCGACGGAGTGCGCCGCGGCGGTGACCGCGGCGGCGTCGTGCATCCAGCCGCTCCGGTAGTCGATGTGCGTGAGAACGAGGGCGGCGACGCCGTCGTCCAGCGATGCTTCGACGTCGGACGGCCCGCACCAGTGGATCTCGGCACCTATGAGCCGAGCGACGCTGGCCGCGATGTACGAATCGGTCGGAAATATGGAGGATTCAGTGACGATCACCCGGCGGTCCGGTCGTAGCCTGCTGGCGGCGACCAGGAGCTTGAACAGCTGGACGCTCGTGGAGTCGCCGGCTACCACGCTGTCCTCGGCTGCGCCGATCAGCCTGGCGATCTTGGCGCCCACGCGCGCGGGGAGGCCGATCCAGTCGTGGGCATTCCAGGAGCCGATCAGACCGGTGCCCCACTCATCCGCGACGACCGCCGTTATCCGCTTGAGCACGCCTACCGGCGGCGGCCCAAGCGAGTTGCCATCCAGGTAGATCAATCCGTCGGGCAGGTCGAACCGGTGGCGGAGCTGGGCTACCGGATCGGCCAGGTCACGGGCCATCGCATCGTCGCGGGTCATGGCGACACGCTACGACGCGGACCTAATCCAGCTCAGCCAGCCGGACGCCGACGCGGTCGATCAGTCCGACCGTCTGGTCTGATGGGAGTGCATCCTGTGCGGACGACGGCTCACCCACAACGACCACAGCGACGTTGGAGCCACTGATCACCGCGACGAGGTGGAACGCGACGAACTCATCCGCCGCTCGCCAGGCGAGACCTTCGAAGTCGGTAGCATTGACGCCACCCAGTTGGTTCGCCCCGCACGCTTCCATTGCGCCCAGCATGTCCTCGTAATGAGCACGGGCCGCCTGGTCGGAGTCGAACTGCGCAATGAACTCGGAGAACTGGATCTCGAGTGCTTCGTCCAACGGATCGGTGTACTGCCGACTAGTGACACCCGCGGCTCCAGCTGCCACAGGATTCGCCGGCTCCATGCACACATGGCCATAGGCATCGCCCTCGAAGATGTCGCCGACTTCGCTGATCGTCCCGAAGAATGGCATCGCGGTCACGATGTCATCGATGTTCAGCCAGCCCGGCTCGACATCAGTCCTGACGGGCGGGTTTACCCGTCCCGGCGTAGGGTCACCGGTGCAGTCGCGCCCAGCCCAGGAGCACAGGCGATCAGCCGCTGCCATCGCGATCTCGTAAGGCAGCGGGCCGGCTTCGATGCCATGCATACCTGGCCCACCCTGGGTGATGATCGTGACGGTGTCACCGGCGAGCACCACGGAGACCTGGACGACCATCAGCTCACCGTTCGGGCCGCGTGGCGGCACAAGGTACTCGGCCAGCCACGCGCCATCGCCGATCCCGTCAACCGTCCAAACACTGCTGAGCTGGTTGTCGTCAGGGTTCTCGGCGTCGCGCTCCTCGACGCACGCCGGCAGGTCTTCGGCGACCGAATCGAACCTGGCGCGCGCAGCCTCGGCGGTGCTTATCTCGATGATCTGGTGGAGATAGGCCTCGTCCGACGGCTGGAACCACTGCTCGATCACCCGATCGGCACCACCCGGTTCCGGTGCGCACAAGAACGGCTCGCCTGGCGGACCGTCAGTCGAACGCCAACCCACAGGCTCGTCGGCGCCCGAGGAGGCCTCAAGGTCCTCGATGGTCAACGCGAGCTCGTTGCCGGGCTCGACGACGCCCCCGGTCGGGCTGGGGGTCGGCGTCGACGTAGGCGTGTCCGCAGGATCGGGTTGCGAGAGGGACAGCGGTCCAAGCCCGCCCAGCACGACCGCGCCGACGGCCGCCGCAGCGACGGCACCTAGGGTTGCGCCGGCCACCTGCCGCCGAGTGCGTTGCCGCGCACGCTGGCGCGCCGAATGCGGACCGGGCAGTGGCGCGTCGCCAAGGTCAGAGCCGAGCTCGCGGAGGCGACGCTCGAGATCACCCCACTCAGTGGACACCGGCGTCACCCCCGATCGGTTCCTCGCGAAGTAACGCCGCCAGTGCCGCCCGGCCGCGGGATAGCCGGGCCTTGACCGTGCCGGTTGGCGCGCCGACCTCGCGAGCGACCTCTTCGACCGACATGCCAACGAGGTGATGCAGGACGATGACTCGGCGCTGCTCCTCGGAGATCTCCCGCAGGGCGGACACCAGCGCGACGTGGTCTGGCGACGGCGGTTGAGTGTGTTCGGGACGGCCGTGGCGGGCGAACGCCTTCAGTCCGTTACGGGTCTTGCGCCACCGGCTCGCTGCAATGCGCCACGCGACCGTACGCACCCAGGCGGCGGGGTCGGCGGCTTGCTGCACCGACTTCCAGTGCTGCCAGGCTCGGGCGTATGCCTCCTGGACGCATTCCTGCGCGTCGGCGAGGTTCCCGGTCATCGCGTACATCTGGTGCAACAACCGGCGGTTCGTCGCGTGATAGAACGCGTCGAACTCCTCCGACTGGCTGCTCATGGCTCCCCGCTGCTGATAAATGGCGAGCCCGGCTGGTGGGGAGCCGGGCTCATTGGATAGGACGTCCGAGTCCTGCGCGTGGTTGCATCCGGCGTCGAGATATTCACGGCGCTCGCTCCAATGCTTGCGTGTCCGGTTTCAAAGCCGGAACCGACACGCAGGCGCCGCCGGCCGGACCGCACAACTTCTCGGCCGCGGCCACGGTGACGTCCGTCACCACGGGCTCAATCGAGTCCTGGGCAAGGAATCCCCAGGCGACGTGGGTGACGGCAGCGCCGGTCCACACCACGCCGATCTCAACCCGGCGGCGCAGCTCGCCGACCGTCTCCGAGGTCCAGTAACCGGCGACCCAAGCCGTATCGCCGACACCGGCGAGCAGCCAGAACTCAGGCGGCCCACCGGACTCCACGTCGAGCCCGGACGCACAATCGGCCACCGCCGCCCGAATCTCCTCGAACCGCGCCTCGGCGTCAGTGGGGGTGCTGTATCGCTCGACCACCTGGTCCACCCGGCCCTCGTCGGCCGGGACGAACGAGCCCAGCAGTACTTCGTCGGCGTCGTCGCTACCTCCTTGCGCGCACAGGAGCGGACCCTCGCCTGCCCACGGCGTACCGACCTCCTGCCAGCCGCCGTCGGTCGGAACGAGTTCAGTGGCGTCCAGCAGGACGTCAGCAGTGAGCGCCGGGAGCGGAGTTGGCGTCGGTGTGGCGGTGGACGGCGCCAGTTCGATCCTCGTCGCGGGGCGCGTGGGCGACGACTCGCCGTCAGTTCCGAAGATGGAGCCGATGGGGCCAAGGAAACCGGCGGCAGCCACGATTGCGAGCGCTCCCGCGACGCTTGCCGCCCGGCGCTGGCTACGTTGCCCCGCACGGCGCCGAGCCGCCTCGGGCCCGGCCAGGTGGACGTAGAACAGGTCCGACTCCAGGGCCTGCAGGCCCTCGCGGAGTAGGTCCCGCTCGGTCATATCGGATCCTCGTCACGTTGTTGCGGGAACGGCGGTGGTGAACCCGGGCCGATCGGTTGCGAGGCCTGGCCCGGGTTCGCCGGTGAACCCCGTCCTCTGCTTGGGGTTCACCTGTCATGACTCTCGTACCGGGGTTGCGGTTGCGCTGTCCGGGCGAGGAATGTCCGGCGCGGGCGTGTCGCTGGGCGCTCCGGTGCCAGGCGGCCAGCGAGGATGGAACGGTGACGGATGTGTTGGCCCGGCCGTTGCTGCGGCGTGATGAGCCCCGTTGGGGCTCGCGAGTGCCGTGGCTCGCCGCATTGCTCGCGGCCGGCTGGGCGCTCGTGGCGGGCCTTGCGCTGGCCAGCCTGCCGGGCCTCGTTGTGTGGCTCGGAAACGGCGCCGACGCTCCGGTCGGTGAGCCGCTGCGGATTGGTGGCACGGCATGGCTCGCCGCTCACCGAGCCGGGCTGGGCGTCGACGGCGCAACGATCCAACTGGCGCCAGGAGGGCTGTCCTTGCTCGTGGCGCTGTTGATCTACCGCGCCACGCGCTGGGCGGCCCACGTCTCAGGAGTCGTCGGTGGTCGCGCATCGGCCGGAGTCGTCGCCTCCGCGATCGCCACCTACGCGGCAGGCGGCGGGCTCGTCGCAGGACTGTCCGCGACGGACCGGATTGCCGTCGACCCGCGGAGTGCGGTGTTATGCACATTGCTGGTCGCCGCGGGCGCCGCAAGTCTGGGGGTCAGCCGCGAGGCCGGACTGGCGCGATCCCTGCTCAGCCGGGTGCAACAGTGGCAACGCACTGCTCTGCGGGCGGCGGCGGTTGCCGTAGCGGCCTTGATCGCCGTCGGCGCCGGCCTGGTCACGGCCAGCGGGGTCGTCCACGCGGAACGCATCGGTGCCGTGGCAGAACGCCTCGACCCGGACCTACCGGGCGTGCTCGTCCTCGGTGCGATCACAGCGGCGATCGTGCCCAACGCCGTGGTGTGGGCTGCCGCGTTCGCGCTAGGCCCGGGCTTCGCCGTCGGCGCCGACACGTCAGTGACACCTGGTGGCGTGGAACTCGGGCTGCTGCCGGCGCTGCCTCCGCTCGGTGCGCTACCTGCGGACGATCTCGGCTCGCTGGGCTGGCTCGTCCTGGCCGGGCCGGTCGCGGCTGGCATTCTGGCCGGGCTGGTCATTCGCCGGCGCCTGCCGACAATGCGGGACGCCGCCCTGTGCGCTGTCCTGACGATCGGGCTCGCGGCAGTGGCGATGGCTTTCCTCGCAGCGATGTCCGGTGGGCCGGCCGGCGCGGGGCGACTGAGCGTGATCGGCCCGGTGCCCTGGCAGGTCGCCGCCGCAACGGCCGGCCTGGTCGGCGGGCCGGCGCTCGTTGTATCGCTGGTCGGCCGGTCAGTGCCCGTCTGGCTACGGCGGTCTACCACCGGTTGAGCCGGCGGTATTGTCACTGCCCGTGCAGCATCGTCCCGCGCCCGGCCGTCCCGCCCGCCTGGTCGTTCTCATCTCGGGGACGGGAAGCAACCTCGAGGCGCTGCTCCAAGCGTGCGCGGACCCCGCCTACGGGGCTGAGGTAGTGGCGGTCGGGGCGGATCGCGACGGCATTCGCGGCCTGAAGATCGCCGCCGCGGCAGGTGTCCCTACTTTTGTGGACGAGCTCGAGAAGTACCCGGGCCGCGCGGACTGGGACCACGCGCTCACTGACCACGTCGCAGCGTATGAACCCGATCTTGTCATCTCCGCGGGTTTCCTCAAGCTCGTAGGCGAACCGTTCCTGCGCCGATTCGGTGGCCGCTACATAAACACCCACAACACGTTGCTGCCGGCATTCCCCGGAATCCACGGACCGAGGGATGCCCTCGAGTACGGAGTCAAGATCACCGGAGCGACGCTGTTCTTCGCCGACGCGGGCATGGACACGGGCGCGATCGTGACTCAGGTCGCCGTTCCGGTTGAGGACGGCGATACGGTCGAAACTCTCACCGAGCGGATCAAAGCGGCCGAGCGCCGCCAGCTCGTGGAGTATGTGGGACGACTCGCACGTGAGGGCTGGACGGTCGACGGCCGGCGTGTGACGATCCCGTAGGGCGTGCTCTGACCGGCTTCGCGACTGGCGCAACGGTGGAGCACACCAGGGATCGGAGCAGACTCTAGGGTCGTACGCCTGGGCCGAGAGTCCCCACAAACGAGGAGCATCATGAGCGCCGACCGGGTCCCTGTTCGCCGCGCCCTTCTAAGCGTCTACGACAAGACCGGCCTGGAAGAGCTTGCCCGGGGCTTGCGCGAGGCCGACGTCGTCCTGGTGTCGACCGGATCGACGGCGGCCCGCATCGCGGCCGCAGGGGTGCCGGTCACACCGGTCGAGGAGCTCACCGGCTTCCCCGAATGCCTCGATGGGCGGGTCAAGACGCTGCATCCGCGCGTCCACGCCGGCATCCTGGCCGACCGGCGGCGGGAAGACCACGTCCGCCAGCTGACCGAGCTGGATATCGAGCCGTTCGACCTGGTTGTCTGCAGCCTCTACCCGTTCGCCGCAACGGTGGCCTCCGGCGCAAGCGCCGACGAATCTGTGGAGCAGATCGACATCGGTGGGCCGTCGATGATCCGGTCGGCGGCCAAGAACCACGCCAGTGTGGCGGTCGTGGTCGATCCAGCGCGGTACGGCGACGTGCTGGACGCAGTGCGGTCCGGTGGCTTTACGCTCGCCCAGCGCCAGCGGCTGGCCGTTGAGGCGTTCGTGCACACGGCGACGTACGACGTGCACATCGCGTCCTGGATGGGCAACGTGCTGGCCCCGACCGACGACGGCTCCGGCTTCCCGGCGTGGATCGGTGGCACCTGGGATCGTGCGTCGGTTCTTCGTTACGGCGAGAACCCGCACCAGCGCGCGGCGCTGTACGTCGCTGGCCACGGCGGGGGTGGCTTGGCGACCGCCGAGCAGCTACACGGCAAGGAGATGTCGTACAACAACTACGTCGACGCCGACGCCGCCCACCGGGCCGCGTACGACTTCACCGAGCCGGCCGTCGCGATCATCAAGCATGCCAACCCGTGCGGTATCGCGATTGGCTCCGATATCGCCGAGGCGCACCGGCTGGCCCACGCGACGGACCCGGTGTCGGCGTACGGCGGCGTGATCGCCACCAACCGGCCGGTCACTGTCGAGATGGCCGAGCAGGTCGCCGAGGTCTTCACCGAGCTGGTCGTCGCCCCTGACTACGAGCCCGGCGCCCTGGACGTGCTGATGCGCAAGAAGAACGTTCGCCTGCTGCGGGCTGGAGCCCGGCGCCGGGGTGGTGCCGAGACCCGGTCGATCTCTGGTGGACTGCTGATGCAAGCGGTGGACACCATCGAAGCGGACGGTGATGACCCGGCGAACTGGACGCTTGCCGCGGGCGAGCCCGTAGTCGGCGACGTGCTGGCGGACCTGGGCTTCGCCTGGCGGGCGTGCCGGGCGGTTAAGTCCAACGCCATCCTGCTCGCCTCCGGAGGAGCCGCCGTCGGTGTCGGCATGGGGCAGGTCAACCGAGTCGACTCGGCGCGCCTTGCCGTCTCTCGAGCCGGAGACCGGGCGGCGGGATCTGTCGCTGCGTCGGACGCGTTCTTTCCGTTCCCGGACGGGGTCGAGGTGCTTGCCTCGGCCGGGGTCCGGGCGGTCATCCAGCCGGGCGGGTCGGTCAACGACGAAAAGGTCATCGCTGCAGCTCAGCGAGCTGGTATGACGATGTACCTGACGGGAACGCGGCACTTCTTCCACTGACACCCGCCTCTTCCCGCGATCATGTCGGTGAGGCCCGGAAGTGGCCCGCCGAACTAATGTGATCGCGGAACAAGTGGGCCTGGCGGTGTGACAAATCGCCCGATGTGTGGTTGCCTGTACGGCGGCAAGAGTGACGACGACAGACGGCGAAGGGTGATGTGCTAGTGCCGAGAGGTCGTCATAGGCATGCCAGGCACGCGCCCCATCGGCGGCGCATCGTTGCTCTGGCACTGCCGGCCTCGGTTGTTGTGAGTGCTCCGATGGCCGTCGCGTTGTGGCCCGACGGACCGCCCAAGCAGCCCGCGCTCGAACAGGTGGGGGCGCTCGGCGAGCCGTTCAGGTCGGCGCCGCCGCTGAGCCGTGGCTCGGTCGACCGGTCGGTGCCCCCGGCGACGGCGACGCCACCCGAGCCCACGCAGACGCAAACCCCGACGCCGGAGCCTACGGAGACGCCGACACCGGAGCCCGAGCCGACACCAGAGCCGGTGCCCGAAGTTGTCGGCCACATGTACGTCACCGCGGCGCTCAACGTCCGGACTGGACCGTCGGCGGACCACGATGTACTGGCCGTGCTTGCGTACGGCACCGAGGTTGGCATCACCGGGACGACGGAGGGCTCGTGGGTTCAGATCGTCCACGATGACCGGGCCGCCTGGGTCAGCGGCGACTACTTGTCCGAGTCCGAGCCCGGCCCGGAGATCTCCTACGCCCCGTGCCCCGACGGCTCCGCGGTCGAGTCCGGGTTGACGCCGGACGCCGTCCGCGTCTACCGGGCGGTATGCGCGCAGTTCCCCGAGGTCACCTCGTGGGGTGGGCTCCGCGGCGGTGGTGGAGAGCACAGCACCGGTCAAGCGCTGGACATCATGGTGTCGAGCAGCTCTCTCGGCGACGCCATTGCGGCGTGGGTTCGTGAGCATTACAAAGAGCTGGGCGTCAGCGAGGTCATCTGGTCGCAGCAGATCTGGACGGTCGAGCGGGCGGACGACGGCTGGCGGTGGATGGAAGACCGCGGTTCGACGACTGCCAACCATTACGACCACGTACACGTGACGGTGTACGGCAACGCCGGCGGGTAGCGAACTCAACTGGTCATTGGGGTTGGCTCGGGTACCGTGGGCGGCGTGAGTACTTCCGGAAAGCGGCAGCCAGACGACGACATGCGGCGCAAGTTCCGTGAGGCGCTCGAACGGAAGCAGCGCAAGGATAGTGCGCCGAGTCAGGGTGTAGAGGACGACGGCACGGGCAAGTCCCACGGCAAGCGGGCCCACGCTCAGCGGATGTTCCGCCGGAAGAGCGGCTGAGTCAACGCAGCCGTCCGGAGGCTCGAACACTCCAAGCCCGGGTCGCGGCGTGTTCGCTGGGCGGCTGTGTCGTCTCAAGGGTTAGCGCCTTAGGTGATCGCGCCACCGTATCCATGAAAGACTGGGAGGACTGTGAGCGCGATCATCCTCGACGGCAGGGCTACCGCAGCAGCGATCAAGACCGACCTTATCGAGCGGGTCGGCAAGTTGACCGCTGCGGGGATCACCCCAGGTCTCGGCACAATCCTGGTGGGCGACGACGCCGCCTCGCGCGCCTACGTCGAGGGAAAACATCGCGACTGCGCCGAGGTGGGCATCGCGTCCATCCGGCGTGATCTTCCGGCGACGGCCACCCAGGCCGAGGTCCAGGCTGCTGTGGGCGAGCTCAATGCCGATCCGAGCTGTACGGGTTATCTCGTGCAGCTGCCCCTGCCGGCCGGGTTGGATGAGCAACGCGTCCTCGAGGCGATCGACCCAGCCAAGGATGCGGACGGGCTGCACCCGATAAACCTCGGCCGGCTGGTGCTGATGAGTGATGCGCCGCTGCCGTGCACACCGCGCGGCATCGTCGAACTGCTGCGCCAGTACGACGTCCCCCTCGCCGGGGCGGAGGTCACCGTGATCGGGCGCGGCGTCACAGTTGGGCGCCCGCTTGGCCTGCTGCTGACCCGCCGAAGCGAGAACGCCACTGTGACGCTCTGCCACACCGGCACAAGGGACCTGGCCAGCCACGTGCGGCGGGCTGACGTCGTCGTGGCTGCGGCCGGCGTGCCCGGGCTGATCACCGCTGACATGGTCAAGCCGGGTGCAGCGGTCGTGGACGTCGGCATCACCCGGGTCGGCACCGCGCCGTCCGGCCGGGCGAAGCTCGCCGGCGACGCCGACCCCGGCGTCGCCGAAGTAGCCGGCCACCTCGCCCCCGTGCCGGGTGGGGTCGGCCCGATGACCAGGGCGATGCTGCTGACGAACGTGGTCGAGGCGGCAGAGCGCAATCTAAGCGCATCCGGCCGGTAAGGTGTCCGCAACATCGAGGAGGTCATCGGCATGGCTGACAAGTCACCCCGCGGCCTGGCCGACGTAGTCGCGGCGTCGACGGCAATCTCAGATATCGACGGTCGTGAGGGGCGGCTGTTCTATCGCGGGTACGACATCCACGACATCGCAGGCAACGTCTCCTTCGAGGAGTGCGTGCACCTGCTCCAGCGTGGTCATCTGCCCACTCAGTCCGAGCTGGACGAGCTGACGGGCGAGCTGGCCGGCGCCCGCGACATCGGCAACACAGCCGAGTCCCTGCTCGGCTACGTTGTCACGAGCGGGACCCCGATGGAAGCGCTGCGCACGCTGGTCTCGGCACTCTCAGTAGACGATCCGGACGCCGGCGACTCGTCGATCGAGTCCAGCCGGCGGAAGGCCACCAGGCTGGTCGCCCAGATGCCCGTCCTCGTGGCCAAGTATGAGGCCACTCGGCGGGGCACTTCCGTCCCCGACCCAGATCCGGAACTCGGCATCGCCGGCAACTTCCTTATGCAGATCACCGGAGAACATCCCAGCGAGCGGGCTGCGGAGATCTTCGACGAGTGTCTGGTCCTGCACGCTGATCACACCATGAACGCCTCGACCTTCACCGCGCGGGTGATCGCGGCGACTCTCTCGGATATGCACTCGGCGATCACCGGTGCCATGGGGGCGCTGCGCGGACCGCTCCACGGTGGGGCGAACGAGGCGGTCATGCGAACGCTGACCTCGATCGACAGCGGCGTCGATGGCGTCGAGGAATTCGTCCGCGCAGAACTGGACGCCGGGCGCAAGTTGATGGGTTTCGGGCACCGGGTCTACAAGACCGAGGACCCTCGAGCGACACACCTGCGCAGGATGAGTGAGGAACTCGGCGAGCTGAGCGGCGACTCGCTCTACTACGAGATGTCGCGGCGGATGGAGCAGGCCGTGCTCGACGCCAAGGGGCTGTACCCGAACGTCGACTTCTTTGCCGCGAGTGTCTACCACGCACTCGGCATTCCGCACGACATGTTCACGCCGGTCTTTGCCATCTCACGAATGAGCGGGTGGACGGCCCACGTCATCGAGCAGTACGAGGACAACCGGCTGATCCGGCCAGACAGCGAGTACACCGGTCCGCGCGACCAGCGGTGGGTGCCGATTGGTCAGCGCTGAGGCCGAACCGCGCAGCGCAGTGACCGGCGGTAGAGCCCACCGGCGCCGCGCGGCACTGGTTCGGCAGTTGCCCACCCTTGTGGTGCTTGCTGTTGCCGGTACCGGCCTTGGGTTCGTGTTCGCCGACCGTGAGTACGAACGCGGCTCAGTCGTGTTCGCCGCGGCGATTTGCCTCGCGGCGGTGTTCCGGGCAATCCTGCCCGTTCGGTTGGCCGGGCTGCTGCGGGTACGATCGCGCTGGACGGACGTCACGACGCTGGCCATCCTCGGCGTCGGCGGCCTGCTCGCCGCCCTGGCTCTGATCTACGACTGGGACGCCGACCCACTGCTTCGGTGGTTCCGGGACGCGACATAACATCCGCAACTGACCCCACTCGACGAGGAGTACGTCATGGCGAAGGCGCCTGTCACCGTCACCGTCACTGGCGCGGCCGGCCAGATCGGTTACGCGCTGCTGTTCCGGATCGGGTCCGGCCAGTTGCTCGGCGCTGATACGCCGGTCAAGCTGCGGCTGCTGGAGATTCCACAGGCAGTCAAGGCAGCCGAGGGCATCGCGATGGAGCTGGACGACTGCGCGTTCCCACTGCTGGCAGGGGTGGCCGTGACAGACGACGTCACCAGGGCGTTCGAGGGCACGAACATCGCCTTGCTGGTCGGCGCTCGCCCGCGGACCAAGGGAATGGAACGTGGCGACCTGCTCGAGGCCAACGGCGGCATCTTTGGTCCCCAGGGCGCGGCGATCAACGCGAGCGCAGCCGATGACGTCCGGGTGCTCGTCGTGGGTAACCCGGCAAACACCAATGCGCTGATCGCCCAGGCACACGCGCCGGACGTCCCCTCCAACCGGTTCACCGCGATGACGCGGCTGGACCACAACCGTGCCCTCTCGCAGCTCGCCGGCAAGCTTGGGGTGGGCGTGTCGGATATCCGCAAGCTGGCGATCTGGGGCAACCATTCCGCCACCCAGTATCCGGACATCTTCCACGCCGAGGTGGGCGGCAAGAATGCCGCCGAGCTGGTCGACGAGGCGTGGCTGGCCGACGAGTTCATTCCGACCGTCGCCAAGCGCGGCGCGGCGATCATCGAGGCGCGCGGGGCGTCGTCCGCAGCTTCGGCGGCCAACGCTGCGATCGGCCACATCTACGACTGGGTGCACGGCACGCCGGAGGGCGACTGGACGTCGGCGGCCGTGGTTTCGGACGGCTCGTACGGCATCGAGGAGGGGCTCGTAGCGTCCTTCCCAGTGGTGTCGCGCGGCGGACAGTACGAGATCGTCCAGGGGTTGGACGTGAACGAGTTCTCTCGGGCTCGAATCGACAAGTCAGTGGCCGAGCTGCGTGATGAGCGGGACGCTGTCAAGTCCCTCGGCCTGATCTGATGTCGTTCGATCACGTTCGGCAGGCGGCGCGACGTACCTACAGGTCTGCGGGCATGTAGATACGTCGGCAACCCTGCCGAACGTGATCGAACGGCAGCGAGGTATCTTGACGTCGAGAGAATTTTGCGGTTTAGCTGAGGAGCAGGTACCAAATGTCGAAGATCAAGGTTGCCGGGCCGGTAGTCGAGCTCGACGGCGACGAGATGACGCGCATCATCTGGGCCTTCATCAAGGAGCGCCTGATCCATCCGTACCTGGACATCGACTTGCGGTACTACGACCTGTCGATCCAGCACCGCGACGCCACCGACGATCAGGTGACCGTCGATGCCGCGAACGCGATCAAGGAGCACGGCGTGGGCGTCAAGTGTGCGACGATCACGCCGGACGAGGCCAGGGTCGAGGAGTTCGGCCTGAAGAAGATGTGGCGCTCGCCGAACGGCACTATCCGGAACATCCTCGGCGGCGTGATCTTCCGCGAGCCGATCGTCATCTCGAACATCCCACGGCTGGTCCCGGGCTGGACCAAGCCGATCGTCATCGGTCGTCACGCGCACGGCGACCAGTACCGGGCGACTGACTTCGTCGTCCCTGGCCCGGGCACGGTCACCATGACGTACACCCCGGCCGATGGTGGTGAGCCGGTCGAGATGGAGATCGCCAAATTCTCCGGCGGCGGGGTGGCGATGGGCATGTACAACTACGACGACTCGATCCGAGACTTCGCGCGCGCATCGTTCCAGTACGGGCTCGGGCGGAACCTGCCGGTGTACATGTCGACGAAGAACACGATCCTCAAGGCCTACGACGGCCGGTTCAAGGACCTGTTCGCCGAGGTCTTCGAGAACGAGTTCGCCGAGGACTTCGAGAAGGCCGGCCTCACCTACGAGCACCGGCTGATCGACGACATGGTGGCCGCCGCGCTCAAGTGGGAGGGTGGTTACGTCTGGGCGTGCAAGAACTACGACGGCGACGTTCAGTCCGACACCGTCGCGCAGGGCTTCGGCTCGCTCGGGCTGATGACGTCGGTCCTGATGACGCCGGATGGCACGGTGGAGGCGGAGGCGGCGCACGGCACGGTCACCCGCCACTACCGCCAGCACCAGCAGGGCAAGCCCACCTCGACCAACCCGATCGCGTCGATCTTCGCCTGGACGCGGGGCCTCGCGCACCGCGGCCGGCTGGACAACACGCCCGAGGTCATCGGCTTCGCCGAGACCCTGGAGCGGGTCTGCATCGAGACGGTTGAGAGCGGCAAGATGACCAAGGACCTGGCTCTCCTCGTCAGCGATGATCAGGAGTGGCTCACCACCCAGCAGTTCCTCGACGCGCTGGACGAGAACCTGCAGAAGCAGATGGCCTGAGGCCGGCCTGCCTGCTGCGACGGTCTGATTGCGAGGTATCGGGTAGGACCCGCGCGGCCGGTCTCACCGGCCCGGGAGCGGCGCGGCTGATGCCAGAAGCCGCTGCAGACGAAGCATCGCTACCGCGCCGGCGGCGGGCCCGAGACCTAACACTGCGACAGCGACCGGCCAGCTCGCGGCCTCGGCGATTAGAGGCGTGGCCTGGATGGTGACGACGGTCAAGAGGAATCCGATCGCGGTCTGCGTGGTCAGCGCGGTCCCGACGTAACGCGGATCGACCACCTGGCTCATGCACGTGGAGAAGAGCCCGGAGTCGGCGATCACGGACGCGCCCCAGACGGCGAGGACACCGTAGACGGCGAGTGGCGGCCCGCCGAAGGCCAGTGCTGCCAGCAGACAGCAGCTCGCGCTGGCAATCATCGCAGCGGCTGCCAGCCGGGCCCGACCGGCGCGGTCGCCGAGCCATCCGGCCAGCAGGCAGCCCGCCGCCCCGGCCGCGCCGATGACAGCGAAGGACGCGACGCCGACTGGCACCGGGCCAGGTCGGATGTCGTAGCTGGCCGCCAAGTAGGCGGGCAGCCAGGTCCACATCGCGTACAGCTCCCACATGTGCCCGAAGTAGCCGAGGTTGGCCAGTCGGGGACCACGTTCGCGAAATAGGGTGATCGCGTACCGTGGCTGGAACGGGGGAGCGGGTCCGGCGAAGGGGCCCAGCCGAACGGCGAGTGCTGCGATCACGGCGGCGGCCACCGCTGATCCAGCCGAGGCCAGCAACACACCTCGCCAGGGCAGGGCTGAGACGCTGATCAGGTGTGGCAGCGCGCTGCCCAGGGCCAACGCGCCGATCAGTGTCCCGAGCGCCAGGCCGCGGCCGCGGTCGAACCAGGACGCCATCAACTTCAGCCCGGGTGGGTACACGCCCGCGAGTGCGAAGCCGGTGGCGAAGCGTAGTGGGACGGCCGTCACAAGATCATCGGCGATGAGCGCGACCCCAGTGGTAACCAGGGCGGCCACCATCGAGCTTGCGGCGACCAGCCGGTACGCCGGGATCCGGTCGGGCAGATTGAGCGCGGCGGAGGTCAGTGCGCCGGCCACGAAGCCGAGCTGCACGGAGGCGGTCAACCAGGTGGCCTGGCCGGCCGACATGCTCCATTCGACCCGCAATGCAGGTACCACCGCCGACGCGGAGAACCACGTCGCCATGCCCAACACCTGGACCGCAGCGATAAACGCCAACTGCTGCCGTGCGTGCCTGCGCTCTATCGTCGGCACGAGCTACCTCTGGACCGAAGGCCGGCGGCGATGCATACCTGGCGCTGTTCAGTCGAGGCTGAAGATCGCGGCCCGAAGGTCGGTCATGTCACGGAGCTGAGCCAGCCCACCCACGCGCCCCCACCCGGTGCGTGACCCCGCCGCGCCGCCGAACGGCTGAGCCGACTCGAAGTAGTCCGTCGAGTCATTGACCACCACCGAGCCGACCCGAAGACCCTCTGCGAAGCAAAAAGCTCGGCGCAGGTCGCGGGTGAACACGGCGGCCTGCAGGCCGAGCGGGTCGGCGTTGGCGATCCGTAGTAGTTCGTCGTCATCGGGCGCGGCGATGACCGGGAGGATCGGCCCGAACGACTCCTCTCGGGCCACGGCCATGGCCGGCGTCACTCCGTCAAGTACAGCTAAGTCGTAGTAGAGGTTGGTGGGGAAACCGCCTACTCGACCTCGCCCGGAGACCAGCGTCGCACCCGCGCCCACCGCCTCTTCGATGTGCCGGTCCATCTTGGCGGCGGTCTGCTCGTTGTTCAGCGGCCCCATCGTGGTGGTGGCCTCGAAGGGGTCGCCCAGCACCACGCCGGCGGCAGCGCGGGTCACCTCGGCGAGGAATTCATCGCGGATAGTGGCGTCGACGAGCACACGCTCAGTCGCACAGCACACCTGCCCCGAGTTCCACGTCGCGCCGTAGACGGCCGCGTCGGCGGCAGCCGCGAGGTCGGCATCCGCGCACACCACGACCGGGCCGTTGCCGGACGCTTCGATGAGCGTGCGCTTGAGGCCCGCCGACCGGACGATCCGCTCTGCGGTCGCGGACGACCCCACGAAACCGATGGCATCGACACCGGCGTGGGTCACCAGCGCCTCTCCCACCGCGCCACCGCCGGGCAGGATCGAAACCAGACCGGTTGGGACACCGGCCTCTGTGAGGATGGCGCCGAGCCGAAGGCAGACCAGGGGCGTGTTCTCCGGCGGTTTGCACACGATGGCGTTGCCGGTGGCAAGCGCCGGACCGAGGAATTCGCACATGATCATGAGTGGGAAGTTCCACGGCGTGATGCCGGCCCACACTCCGACCGGCACCCGGAACGTGAACATCCGCTTGCCGCGTTCCTCGCTCGGGATCAGCTCGCCGTACAGCCGTTTGGCGTCTTCAGCCGAGTCTCGGAAGATCGACGCAGAGTCTTGGACGTCGTCGTTCGCTTCGGCCAGGGTCTTGCCCTGTTCCAGGGTGGTGAGCCGGGCGAGCTCGTCGGCGTGCGCGTCGATCAGGTCGGCGATGCGGTGGCACATCGCGGCCCGCTCGTAGACCGACCAGTGCCGGTAGTCCTCGAACGCGGTGCGGGCGGCGGCAACGGCCCGATCGATCTGGTCCGGTGTCGCCACTGGCAGGTCGGCGAGGTGCTCGCCGGTGACCGGGCTGATGACGGCAACGGACGGCTGGTCCACACCGGGTTCGGCGTATGACCCTGCGAGGTACAGATCTGCGTGTTCGGCCATCGGATCGCTCCCTTCCGCGGGCGTGCCCGAAGTGTAGGCGGCAGACCGGGCGGCGCTGCTGACGGCATTGTCCCTGCGCACCTGATCGTCAGACTCGTGGCGATCAGGTGACCTACCGCCGATCAGGTGAGGCGGTGGGCGCCTGCAGAAGGGACGGCGATAAACGAGAACGGTTCGTTGAACCCGTACCTGGCGTAGGCCGAGCGAACAGCGTCCGCCGAAACATCCGCTCGGTTCGCGTCGACGAGCGCAATGACGCAGCCGCCGAACCCGCCGCCGGTGATCCGTGCACCATAGGCACCTACGTCCAGCAAGGTGTCGAACGCGACGTCCACCTCTGAGACGGTCACCCCGAAGTCGTCCCGCAACGATAAGTGTGAAGCGGTGAGGATCGGCCCGATGATGCGAGGGTCGGCACCGGATCGCAGCAACTCGACCACTTCGAGCACGCGGGCGTTCTCGGTGACGACGTGCCGCGCCCGCGGCAAGAGCTGGTCCGGCAGCACATCAAGCTGCTCGATCCGAGCGTCTCGCAAGGCGGGAACGCCGAGTAGACGGGCCGCCTCTTCGCACGCCCGCCGCCGCGCGGCGTATTCGCCGTCGACATGGCGGTGTGGCGCACGTGTGTCGACGACTAACAGCGCCAGCCCGGCTGTGGCCAGGTCGAGTGGTACGTGCGACACCTGCAGCGTCCGGGTGTCGATGAACACGGCATGCCCCTCGCGGCCGTGCATGGCCACCATCTGATCCATGATCCCGGTCGGCGCACCGACGAACTCGTTCTCCGCGCGCTGGCATACCTTGGCCAGTTCGGTCTTGGCGAGCCGGAGGCCGAACAAGTGCGCCCACGCCAGGCCGGCCGCGCACTCCAGGGCGGCCGAGGACGACAAGCCGGCACCGAGGGGGACGTTGCCGTCCACTGTCACGTCGAGGTTGCCGACCGTGTGCCCGTCCGTGCGGAGCGCCCACACGACCCCCGCCACGTAGGCCGCCCAACTACAGACGTCCCCCGGCGCCACTGTGTGCGCATCGAAGGTGGTTTCCTCGCCGGGCGCCTGGCGCGATCGCACCCGGGTCGGCGTGTGGTGGGCGAACTCGGCTTGGACGACGACCCGTTGGGCCAGAGCCAGGGGCAGCACGTAGCCGTCGTTGTAGTCGGTGTGCTCACCGATCAGGTTGACCCGGCCGGGGGCGGCCCAACGTCCGTTCGCCATCAGTCGGTCTCGATTACTGCCGCATGAACGCCCACGCGTCGGCCACGATGCGGTCAAGGTCGTGGCGCGGCGTCCAGGACAACCGCTCGGCGGCCAGCCGTCCCGACGCAACCAGGATCGGCGGGTCGCCGGGCCGACGGTCATGGTCCGCGGCCGGGATGGGATGCCCGGTCACGCGCCGGCAGGCATCGACAACCTCGCGCACCGTGTACCCGGTGCCGGTGCCGAGGTTGTAGATCTGGTGCTCTCCGGCGTCCGCGGCGTCGAGCGCGAGCAGGTGCGCCCGGCCCAGGTCCTCGACGTGCAGGTAGTCCCGGATCGCCGTGCCGTCTCGCGTTGGGTAGTCAGTACCGAAGATGGCCGCCGCCTCTCGGCGTCCCGCGGCGACGGCGAGCACGTTGGGTATCAGGTGCGTTTCTGGATCGTGTCGTTCACCACGCCCGCCGTAGGCCCCGCCCACGTTGAAGTACCGCAGGCTGACCCCCGCCAGCCCGTGTGCGTGAGCCTCTCCGGAGAGCATGTGGTCGACCGCCAGCTTCGACTGGCCATAGGGGTTGATCGGCACCGCGGGAGTGTCCTCGGTGATCGGCGAAACGCCCGGCTCGCCGTACGTGGCCGCCGTCGACGAGAACACCAGCGTCCGTACTCCCGCATCGCGCATGGCCGCGAGCAGCCCGAGCGTGCCGACAACGTTGTTCGTCCAGTACCGCTCGGGGTGTGCGACCGACTCCGCGACGAGAGACTTGGCGGCGAAATGCAGCACGGCATCTACGCCGTCGAGGGCCTTGCTCGCCTCGGTGATGTCGGCCTCGACGTACGCTGCGCCGTCGGGCACGGCGTCGCTGTGTCCGGTGGAGAGGTCGTCCAGCACGGTGACCTTGTGGCCGGCCTCCAGCAGCTGGGTTGCGACAACTGAGCCGATGTATCCAGCGCCGCCGGTGACGAGCAACCTCACGGTGCGACCTCTCTGAGTCGGTGAGCGACGTCTTCGGGCAGGACGTCGGTGATGAATGCTCCCATGGCCGCCTCCGAACCGGCCAGGTACTTCAGCTTGTCCGCCGCGCGCCGGATCGAGAAGACCCGCAGGTGCAGGTAGGCCAGATCGCGGTCGGTGAGGACAGGCGCCTGGTACCACGCCGCCACGTACGGCAAGGGACGATCGTAGAGCTCGTCCAACCGGCCCAATAGGTCGAGGTAGATGACCGCGAGGTCGTCCTTCTCGGCATCCGAGAGTGCGGGCAGGTCCGGCACCCGCCGATGCGGGTACAGGTGGACCTCCACGGGCCAGCGCGCGGCGGCGGGTACGAAGGCGGTCCAGTGCTCGGACGCCGAAACGAGCCGTGTCCGTTCGACCTGCTCCTCGGTAAGCACGTCGGCGAACAGGTTGCCGCCCGTGCGCTCGCGGTAGCGCCGGGCCGACCGCAGCATGGTGCTGGTGTGGGGTGTGACGAAGGGGTAGGCGTAGATCTGCCCGTGTGGGTGGCTCAGCGTAACGCCGATCTCTCGGCCGCGGTTCTCGAAGCAGAACACCTGCTTCACGCCTCCGAGTGTGGACAGTTCGGCCGTCCGGTCCACCCACGCGTCTACGACCAGCCGCGCAGCGGTGGGGGTCAACGAGGCGAAGGACGCGTCGTGGTCGCTCGTGAAGCAGACGACTTCACACCGACCGTGGCCAGGCTGGCGTGGCACCAGTCCTGATCCTGTGCGGGGGTTACCCGCGGTGGTGGCAAGGCTGGGAAAGCGGTTCTCGAACACAACAACGTCGTAGTCATCCGCGGGAATCTCGGTCTGCCGGCCACCTCGAGAGGGGCAGAGGGGGCACTCGTCCGTCGGGGGAAGGTGAGTCCGGCCCTGGCGGTGCGAGGCCATGGTCACCCATTCGTCAAGTAACGGGTCGTGGCGTAACTCGTTGTTGATCTGGATTGGTTCTAAGTCACGAGGATCATCTTGTGGACGCGCAGGGGCGCCCGGATGGTCGAAGTAGATGATCTCACGGCCGTCGGCCAGGTAGGCAGCTGTGCGCCGCACGGTTAGAACTCCTCGGCGGATTGATCGACCGGGACGAGTCGAACCTCTCGCACGTGGGTCTCCAACACAGCTCGGGCAGCATCGCTCAGGCCGGAGTCGGTGATCACCATGTCAGCCTCGCGCAGGTGGGCGATGGTACGGATTCCGATCGTTCCCCACTTGGTGTGGTCTGCGACGACGACTAGCCGCCGCCCCGCGGTGACGAGCGCCCGATCCGTGTCTGCTTCCAGGAGGTTAGGCGTGGTGAATCCGGCGTCCTCCGTCATGCCGTGTACACCGAGGAAGACGATGTCGAGATGCAGTTGGTTCAGTGCGGACACCGCTATCGGACCGACCAAGGCATCCGACGGGGTGCGTACACCGCCGGTCAACACGATGCTCTGGTTCGCGCCATTCCCGGCGTGGAGCACATCAGCGATTCTTATCGAGTTGGTCACCAGTGTGAGCCCGTCGATGTTGCGCAGCCGGTGGGCCAGCGCCCACGTAGTGGTGCCGGCGGAGACGCCGACGGCCATGCCCGATGTCACGAGTTCGGCGGCAGCGCGGGCGAGAGCTCTCTTCTCTGCCAGCTGGCGTAACGACTTGGCCTCGAATCCAGGCTCGTCGGTGCTCTTGACCGGGCGGGTCGCGCCACCGTGCACCTTGTCGATCAGTCCTCGCCGCGACAGCGCGTCCAGGTCACGACGGATCGTCATATCGGAGACCTTGAGGAGTTGAGCCAAGTCGGTAACCCGGACGGCGCCGCGTCGCTGCAACTCGTCCAGGATCTTGGCTTGCCGCTGCGCAGCTAGCATCGTCCGCCGGCGCTCCTTGTTTGCAGTGTGATCGGGGACTCAATCGAACAATATCAAACAGCCTTTCCGGCCAGAAGCCAACTCGTTCACTGCTTCTCACTCTAACGATCGAGTCGGGTACGTGGCCTGGTAGCCCGCTGTTGCTGTGGCTGATTTTCGCCCTCACCGAGGTTCCTTGTGGCTGCACGGGATCTATTTGCCGGTAAATAGACAGTTAGTGCCCAACCTCGGGGCCAAATTTGTCGCATCAGAATCGTGCGAATTTGTTCCTTGACGGAGGATTATGTTGTTTCTATTGTTCGAACTGGTTAAAACGACGAGCCGGAAGGGGACGAACGATGAGAACTGTGGCTATTTCGTCACGCAGGCTGGTGCTGCCCGTCGGTCTAATGGCACTTCTGGCCTCGAGCCTTGTCGTGGGTGGCCTCGCGACGGAGGCGAGTCCGGTCCCGCTAACGGCGTCGGTGACGACGGTGTCGGAGGATTCGCGTCAGATCGACTTCAACGACGATTGGAACTTCGTACTTGTCAACAGCGCGGGGATCGATGATCCGACAGGGGAGTACGAGGACGCGCCGGATCCTCAGTATGACGACTCTGACTGGAGACAGCTCGATCTTCCCCATGACTGGAGCATCGAGCTGCTTCCGACCACGGGACCCGGCACCGGAACGAGTGGCGGCACCGGCTACCTCCAGGGCGGGCTGGGCTGGTACCGCAAGTCGTTCACGCTTCCCCAGGAGATGGCGGGCAAGCGGATCTCGATCGAGTTCGACGGCGTCTTCATGGACTCGTATGTCTACTTCAACGGCGAGCTCGTAGGTAACCACCCGTACGGCTACACCGGCTTCGCGTTCGACCTCACCGATCTCGCCCACACCGACGGCGTGACCCCGAACGTCCTTGCCGTCAAGGTTCAGAACCAGCTCCCCAGCAGCCGGTGGTACTCGGGCAGCGGCATCTATCGCAACGTCTACCTCAGCGTCACAGATCCCGTCCACGTCGCGCGGTGGGGAACTTTCGTGACCACACCTGACCTCGAGACGACGATCCAGGCTGGCTTCGCCAACGCCCACGCGCAAACCGACGTGGTCAACGAGTCTGGCGAGGCCGCCCAGGTGGAGATCGTCTCAACAGTTGTGGACGCGGCCGGTCAGCCGGTAGGCAGCGCGTCCTCGGCAGTCGAGATCGGAGCGGGCGAAACCCATCGCGACGAGGTCGACATCGAAGTACCCGACCCGCAACTCTGGGGGTTCGACAACCCGTACCGGTATTACCTCATAACGGATCTTGTCGTTGAGGGCGATGTCGTCGACAGTCACTCGACCCGATTCGGTATCCGCTACTTCGACATCGACCCTGACGAAGGGTTCTCCCTCAACGGTGAGTACGCGAAGATCCAAGGGGTCGACATGCACCACGACCTCGGTGCGCTCGGCGCCGCGATTAACCGCGACGCCCTGCTGCGGCAGATGACGATCATGAAGAGCATGGGCGTCAACGCGCTGCGGACGGCACACAACCCACCGGCCCCCGAGCTGGTCGAGATCTGCGAAGAGCTCGGCATCGTCGTCATGGTCGAGGCGTTCGACACCTGGTCGAGCCGCAAGGTGACGTTCGACTACGCCCGCTTCTTCAACGAGTGGGCCGAATCCGACATCACCGAGATGGTGAACGCCCACAAGAACTCGCCGGCCGTGATCATGTGGTCAATAGGCAACGAGATCCGGGGCCAGACGGTTGCTGCAGCCGAGATGCTCGTGAACGCGATCAAGGCGGTTGACACCACGCGACCGATCGTCTGGGGCCACGACGGCTACCGCTTCCCGCCGAGCCCGACGTCTACGAACGGGCAGATCGCCCTGCTGCTCGACGGGGTCGGCCTGAACTACAACACTGCCCAGTCGGTTGACGTGCTGCACGAGCGGTTCCCGGACCAGTTCTGGTTCGAGTCCGAGTCCTCGTCCTCCACGTCGACCCGCGGCTACTACCAGGATCCGCACCTGATCAACACCGGCGAGAACTACACGCCGGGCAAGCGGTTCGCATCGTCGTACGACAACAACATGGCCTCGTGGACCATGCCCGGCGAGTACGGCCTCAAGAAGGACCGCGACCGGAAGTTCTTCACCGGCGAGTTCCTGTGGTCCGGCTTCGACTACATCGGCGAGCCGACGCCGTTCGGGGTGTTCCCGGTTCACACGTCTCACTTTGGCGCGGTCGACACCGCGGGCTTCCCGAAGGATCTCTACTACCTCTTCCGAAGCCAGTGGACCGACGATCCGATGGTTCACATCGTTCCGATGAACTGGACCGATTACGAGCTCGGCGATGAGGTCGAGGTCTGGGCCTTCGCGAATGTCGACTCCGTCGAGCTGTTCCTCAACGGCGAGTCACTCGGTGTGCGGACCTTCGATCACAAGGTCACGACGTTCGGCGAGTCGTACCTGGAGACGACGGAGCCGACCAACGACGACAAAACGTTCCCGTCCGGCAGCTACACCAGCCCGAATGGGAGCACCGGCAAGCTGCACCTCACCTGGAACGTGCCGTTCGAGCCCGGCGAGCTGGTCGCGGTGGCGCGGCAGGATGGCGAGGAGGTCGCTCGGGACGTCCTGCAGACCGCAGGTGAGCCGTATGCGCTTCGCCTCACGCCTGACGAGTACGCGATCGCGGCCGACGGCGAGTCGCTGTCGTTCGTGACCGTCGAGGTCGTGGACGAGGACGGCGTGGTCGTCCCCGGTGCGAACAACCTGCTCGAGTTCTCGGTCAGCGGTGGCGTCCTTGCCGGTCTCGACAACGGCCGCCAGGAAAGCGCCGAGGGTTACAAGGGACCGACCCGGTCCGCATTCCACGGCAAGGCCCTGGCGATCATCCGGTCGACAGAGTCGCAAGGCCCGATCACGGTGACGGCGACGAGTGCCGGGCTCGTCCCCGGGACCGCGACGGTCTTTTCGGTCGAGCCGCACGCCAAGAATGACGTCGCCGGCCGCCCGCACGGGGTCGAGCCGGTGTACGTGCGGACGCCCGTCGGCACTGTGCCGGAGCTTCCGGATGAGGTGCGGGTGATCGAGGCCGACGGCTCGACGCGGCTCGCCAAAGTCGACTGGCAGAACCTCAAGCACGTCGCCGACGAGGTGGGCACGACTACGGTGAAGGGCACTATCAATGCCCTCGGTTCGGCGGCGACGGCGATCGTCACCGCGTACGAAGCAACCGAGGTCGAGGCCTGGTCGACCACTGTTCCGGTCGGTCAGGTGCCTACGCTGCCACCAACCGTGCGGGTCACGTTCAGTGATGGTGTTGAGCAACTCCTCCCCGTGACTTGGGAGGACGTTCCCGAGTCCAGCTACGGGTCGCCTGGCACGGTTGTGATCAACGGATCCGTCGACATGTTGGGATTGGCGGCATCCGCAGAGGTCGTCGTAACGGAGGACTTCGTGCAGGGCCAGAACCTGGCAGCCGCCGCCGGCCCGACCATGCCGACCGCAGATGCGAGCTACTCGGGCAGCAACAACGCAAGACCCGAGTTCATGCTCGATGGGAACACCGGATCGGGCGGGTGGTCGAACTTCTTCAACAAGAGCGCGACGGCCTTGTTGCCGGCGATCAGCTCGGCGCACGAAGAGGATTGGGTCTCCGTCAGCTGGCCGACGCAGCAGACCTTCGGCGAGGTCCGGCCGCACTTCACGATCAGCAGCAGCCGGGCACAGCCCGCGAGCGTGGAGGTGTCGTACTGGGACGGCGACAGCTGGGAGCCGGTCTCCGGGCTTGACATCACGTGGGCCACCGGATCGAACCAGCCCACCGTCATCACCTTCGATGCTGTGAGTACCACCGGAGTCCGGCTGGACATGACCAGCGCAGCGCCAAGAACCACGTCGGGGTTCCTGCAGATAACGGAACTCGAAGTGGTTGGTCCGCTACTCGACTAGGTGACAAGGCGAGCCATGGGCGGGCCCCAGGCCCGCCCATGGGGTGGCGGCGCCGCCGGCAACCGCAGAGGTCGTTGTGACGGAGACTCAAGGCCCTTGGACCCTGTTGGGCCAGGTGGGCCTAGGTGTCCCATAGCCAGGTGAATGTAGTTGCCCAAGGGCGTGGCGCTGCCGGTGCGGAGATCATTCTTCCGGCAAGGCGCCACATTCGTGTTCGTCAGTAACGATCCGGCAGCACAACATGATCGGTACTTGACACGAGCGGGACCGGCCGGGGAGCCTCGTTGCGAGAGTTGGTGGAAAAAGTTCGGAACTGTTAAGTCATTCGCGTATAGATCAACTTCTCAAGTAGATCAAGGAGACGACGATGTTTCGTAGACGCAAGAATCGACGGTTCGCCACGTTCGCAGCGCTAGCCGCGTCGACGGCGCTGGTGCTGGCGGCGTGTGGTGGCGATGATGATGACGGCGATGGCGACGGCGAAGCAGCTCCTCCCGAGGGCGAGGCCACCGGCGAGTTCGAGTTCTTCTCGTGGTGGACCGGCGGCGGTGACTCAGAAGGTAAGCAGGCGCTGCTGGACCTGTATCAGGAGCAGTACCCCGACGTCGAGGTCATCGACGCCGCGGTCGCCGGAGGCGCTGGCACGAACGCTCAGGCTGTGCTGGCGTCCCGGTTGGGTTCGGGGGAGCCGCCGGACTCGTACCAGCGGCATGCCGGGGCGGAGTTGCTCTCGGACATCCGTGACGGGTTCGTCGAGGACCTCACCTGGCTGTACGAGGAAGAGGGCTGGATGGACGTGTTCCCGGAGTCCCTGCTCGAGCAGATCACCGTGGACGACGCGATCTACTCTGTGCCGGTCAACATCCACCGGTCAAACCTGATCTGGTGGAACCCGGCCGTGCTCGATGAGGCCGGCATCGACGGCCCGCCGGGGAGCTGGGATGAGTTCCTGACCCAGGCCGAGGCGTTGGAGGGAGCCGGTAAGACGGCGCTGACCATCGGCCCGCTGTGGACCCAGGAGCACCTGCTGGAGAACGTGCTGCTGGGTGAGCTCGGACCGGACGCCTATGCAGGTCTGTGGAACGGGGAGACCGATTGGGAGTCCCAGGAAGTCATCGCTGCGCTGGACATGTTCATCCAGGTGCTGGAGCACTCGAACATCGACCAGGCGGCGGCGGACTGGCAGCCGGCGATCGACCCGATCGTCGATGGTGATGCGGCCTACAACGTGATGGGTGACTGGGCCTGGGCCTACTACGAGACCGTCCAGGGCCTGGCGTTCGAAGAGGGCTATAACGTCACCGAGTCGCCGGGCACCGAGGGAACGTTCAACTGGCTGTCCGACAGCTTTACCCTGCCGGTGGACGCTCCCGACCGGGACAACGCGATCAGGTGGCTGCAACTGGCCGGTTCGCAGGAGGGCCAGGACACCTTCAATCCGGTGAAGGGTTCGATTCCCGCGCGCACCGACCCGGACGAATCCCTATACACCGGCTACTTCCAGATGCCACTCGAGGATTGGAGCAACGCGGACACGGCCATCGTCGGCTCGCTCGCTCACGGCGCCGTGGCCGACAACGCCTGGAAGGGCGAGATCGACTCCGCACTGCAGGAGTTTGTCAGCAGCGGCGACTCAGCGGCCTTCGCCGCCGCAGTCACCCAAGCCTACGAAGACACCAGGGAGTAGGAGCTCGGAGCTCCAACGCACGGGTCCCCTGGCCAGGCTGGAATGGCCTGGCCAGGGGGCCCATACTGGTTCCGCGCGGAGGAGGTGACGGGTGTACCGATTGCGTAGGTGGGGCCCGGCGATCCTGCTGATCTCGCCGTCGCTGGTGCTCATCGGAGTGTTCGTGTACGGGTTCCTGGGCTGGAACGTGACTGTGTCGCTCAGCGACTGGCGGGGGCTGCGGCCGTCCTACGACTACATCGGATTCGAGAACTACGCGCGGCTGGCCGAGGATGGGCGGTTCACCAACAGCGTTGGCAACGTCATTGTGTTCACCGTCGTGTTCGTCCTCGGCGCGCTTTTCGTCGGCTTTTTTCTTGCCTACCTTCTCGAGCGACGGATCCGCGGCGACGGTTTCTTCCGGGCGATGTTCTTGTTCCCGATGGCAATCTCGCTGATCGCCGTCGCGATCATCTGGCGCTGGTTGATGAACAACTCGACCGGCGTCCAGCAGACCGGGTTGAATAGGCTGTTCAGCTCGATCGGCCTGGACTTCCTGGTCAACGACTGGTTCAAGGCCGACCAGCCGTTCGCGGTGATGGCCGTGGCGATCGCTGCCGGCTGGGCGCTCAGCGGCTACATCATGGCGCTGTTCCTCGCCGGCATGCGCGGCGTTTCAGACGACCTGCGAGAAGCCGCGCGGGTGGACGGTGCGAGCGAGTGGCGGGTTTTCTGGCACGTTGTGACGCCGATGCTGCTGGCGGTACTGATGAGCGCCGTCGTCATCCTCGTCCACATCTCGTTCAAGACGTTCGACCTGATCTTTGCGATGGACTCCGAGAGTCGACTGATCGAGACACCGGCCATCTATATGTGGTTCACAACGTTCGACGCCTTCAACTTCAACCGGGGCGCGGCCATCGCGACCCTGCTCATGGTCGGAGTGTCCGCGGTGATCGTCCCGTACATCTGGTACTCGATGCGAGCGGAGCGCCGGCAATGAGCGCCCGGGTGGACACCCCGCGGGACCTACGCATCCAGTCCCGATGGTCACCACACATCACGGCCGCCCGGTATATCGGGCTGTTCGCGCTCGTCTGTCTGTTCCTCATCCCGGTCTACGTGCTTCTCGTCACGGCGTTCAAGGACCCCAGCCAGGTGAGCCCGCGGCAGATGTGGGAGCTGCCGGAGACGCTGTCGTTCGACACGTTTCGCATAGTCTGGCCGAAGCTCGAGAACGGGCTGCAGAACAGCTTGCTGATGGCGATACCGGCCAGCATCATTTCGTCCTTTCTCGGCGCGGCCAACGGCTTCGTACTCTCCAAGTGGCGGTTCCCCGGCGCCGACATCGTCTTTCCACTGATCCTGTTCGGCATGTTCATTCCGTACCAGTCGATCCTCATCCCCCTGCGGCAGGTGTTGAGCGACGCTGGCTTGACCAACCTGACCGGACTTGCGCTGGTGCACATCATCTACGGGATCCCGATCACGACGCTGATCTTCCGGTCGTACTTCGCGTCGATCTCGGATGAGCTCATCGATGCCTCCCAGGTCGACGGGGCGGGCATGCTGCGTACATTCGCGTTCGTGGCGCTGCCGATCGCGGTGCCGGCGTTCGCGGTGTCGATCATCTGGCAGTTCACGCAGGCGTGGAACGATTTCCTGTTCGGGATCGTCGTGGTCACGCGGGCGACCGACTGGCCGGTCACCGTAGCGCTCAACAACACTGCCGGCAGCCAGGTAGTCCCGTACCACGAGGCGATGGCGGCTGCGGTGCTGGCTAGCATCCCGACTCTGCTCGTGTACGTCCTGATGGGCCGGTTCTTCATGCGTGGTCTGATGGCCGGCGCGCTCAAGGGGTGAGTTGATGGAACCGGTAGGAATCCAGCTGGAAAACGTCACCAAGCGGTTCAAGGGTGACGTCTTGGCCGTTGACGACGTCACGCTCGACATAAACCCGGGCGAGTTCATGGTGCTCGTGGGCCCGTCCGGGTGCGGAAAGTCGACGCTGCTTCGCGTGATCGCCGGCCTCGAGGAGGTCTCCGGCGGCCGCGTCTACATCGGAGACGAGGACGTGACGACCCAGTTGCCGCAGCATCGGGACGTGGCGATGGTGTTCCAGAGCTACGCGCTCTACCCACGTATGTCGGTACGCCGCAACATGGGTTTCGGGCTACGCATGCGGCACACTCCCAAGCCGGAACGGGAGCGCCGAGTGCACGAGGTAGCCGACATTCTCGGGCTGGAGCACCTGCTCGACCGCCGGCCCGGTGCGCTGTCCGGAGGGCAGCGGCAGCGTGTCGCGATGGGGCGCGCGATCGTGCGGCAACCCAAGGTGTTCCTGATGGACGAGCCGTTGTCCAACCTGGACGCGAAACTTCGGGTGACGATGCGCGCGCAGTTGTCGTTACTGCACCAGCGGCTGGGCGTCACCACGGTGTACGTCACCCACGACCAGGTCGAGGCCATGACGCTCGGGCAGCGCGTTGCCGTGCTGAACAACGGC
>DASTNZ010000017.1:0-6736 GCA_035762665.1 Jiangellaceae bacterium
GAGGAGTACGGGCTCGACCCGGACACGCTGGTCGCCGAGTACGGGCCGAGGGTGCCGGTGCCGCCGACCGCGCCGGAGGTCGCCGCCGCCGAGGCGGCCGACAAACCGGTGCCGGAGCCGGTGCCCTACGACCGGGCGGTGCAGGAGAAGCGGGCGGCGAAGGCGGAGCGGGAGCTGAACCTGCTCGGCAAGGTCAACCCGCTGGCGCTGGAGGAGTTCGCGGCGCTGGAGGAGCGGTTCAAGTTCCTGTCCGAGCAGCTCGAAGACCTCAAGCGCACCCGGCGCGACCTGCTCACCGTGGTCAAGGACGTCGACGACCGGATCCTGGAGGTCTTCGCGAGCGCCTTCTACGACACGGCGCGCGAGTTCGAGCAGGTGTTCGCGGTGCTGTTCCCCGGCGGCGAGGGCCGGCTGGTGCTCACCGACCCGGAGGACATGCTCACCACCGGCGTCGAGGTCGAGGCGCGCCCGCCGGGCAAGAAGATCAAGCGGCTGTCGCTGCTCTCGGGCGGAGAGCGCTCGCTCGCCGCCGTCGCGCTGCTGATCGCGATCTTCAAGGCCAGGCCGAGCCCGTTCTACATCCTGGACGAGGTCGAGGCGGCCCTCGACGACATCAACCTGGGCCGGCTGTTGCGCCTGATGCAGCAGCTGCGCGAGCGGTCGCAGCTGATCATCGTCACCCACCAGAAGCGCACCATGGAGATCGCCGACGCGCTGTACGGAGCGTCTATGCGCGGCGACGGCGTCACAGCCCTGATCAGCCAACGCATCCGCGAGCACGAAGTCGCCTGAGTTACGACCCGGCCACGTCCCACCCGATGACGGACATGCCGTGACGAGCATCGACTACTCGTCGTCGGAGCCACCCAAGTGTTGGTAGACCGTGGCGAGGACGTCGGCCAACCGGCGCCGGCCAACCTGAAGCGTCGGTGGCTCGGCGAGTCGCAGCACCAGGTCGGGCGGCGAGGGCGGCGTCGGTACGTGGGTGCGCAGCCGGGCCAGGCTGACCCGCGGCTCCCAGTACGCATCCTGACAATCCTCGAGCGGAGCGTCGACAACCGGTGGCGGGCCTTCGGATGCAGCGGCCGGCGCCCGGGCCCGCAGAGCGTTCAGCAGATCGTCTCGCTCCTTGCCGCGCCACAGCAGAACCTGGAACGGATCGTCGTCGAACCGCTCGGCCAGCAGGTACAGGACCGCCGCCTGGTGCTTGCACGGCAGGCCCCAGTCGGGGCACGAGCACTCCATGTCGAAGTCGGCCAACGCCTCGGGAAACAGGGGCGCTCCGACATCGTCGAAGACGTCCTCGATCGCCTGCGGCATCTCGCCGGCCAGCAACTTGGCCCGGAACACCGCCCGCGCGGCCAGCGCCGCTTCGACCTCGCGCCACGTCTCGTCCGCGAGCCGCTCGACCCGGATCGTCACCTGGTACGGCTCGGCCCGGGATCCCTGCACGGTCGCGACCACGACCCCCGGCCCGAGCGCAAGGTGAACGACCTGCCCCGCTCGGGCGTACGTCCGTCCCCGCTGGAGCCGGCCGCCCACCCCGTACGACTCCAGGACGTCGATGAACCGGCGCGACCACCACTGCTCGCCGATCTGGCCCCGTTTCGTGCGAGCCTTGATGCCGCCCTCCACTCGACGGCGGCTCGTCGGCTCGTTGAAGTACCAGTTCACTGCTCACTCACCGCCTCCGGGGCCAGCGAGATGATCTCGCGCAGCTCGGCCACTGAGAGCTCGGTCAGCCAGTCTTCGCCGGTTCCGACGATTCTCTCGGCCAGCGCCTTCTTGCGGTCGATCATCGCGTCGATGCGCTCCTCAAGCGTTCCGATGCAGATGAACTTGCGGACCTGGACGTCGCGCCGCTGGCCGATCCGGAACGCACGGTCGGTCGCCTGATCTTCCACCGCCGGGTTCCACCACCGGTCGACATGGATGACATGGTTGGCCGCAGTGAGGTTAAGGCCGGTGCCGGCCGCCTTGAGTGACAGCAGGAAGACCGTGGGCTCGTCGTCGTGTTGGAACCGCTCGATCAGCTGGTCGCGGCGCTTCTTCGGGACGCCGCCATGCAGCCAGAGCACCGGGCGGCCAAGGTGCGCGGCGAGGTACGGCTGGAGCAGTGAACCGAATTCGGCGTACTGAGTGAATACCAATGCCTTGTCACCCTCGGCCAGCAGCTCATCCAGGATCTCCTCGAGCCGCGCAAGCTTGCCCGAGCGACCGGGCAGCGCGGAGCCGTCCTTGAGCAGATGGGCCGGGTGGTTGCAGGCCTGCTTGAGTTTGGTCATGGCGGCCAGCACCAGGCCGCGCCGCTCGATGCCCTCCGAGTTGGCGATCTTGTCCAGCATGTCGTCCATGGTCGCCTGGTAGAGGGACGCCTGCTCCGGCGTCAGGTTGCACCAGACCTTGATCTCCTGCTTCTCGGGCAGGTCGGAGATGATTGTCCGGTCCGTCTTGAGCCGCCGGAGAAAGAATGGCTGCGTTGCGCGCTTCAAAGCCGCGGCTGCCTCGGGGTCGTTGCCGTCCTCGATCGGATCGGCGAAGCGGCGGCGGAATGTGGCGGCCGGACCCAGCAGACCTGGGTTGGCGAATTCCATGATCGACCACAGCTCGCCGAGCCGGTTCTCGACGGGCGTGCCGGTTAGAGCTACCCGCCCGTCGGCAGGGAGCCTCCGGACGGCAGTGGCCTGCTTGGTGGCGCTGTTCTTGATCGCCTGGGCCTCGTCGCAGACGACCCGCGCCCAGCGAACGCCAGCGAGCAGGTCGCGGTCGCGGGTCGCCGTCCCGTACGTGGTGATCACCAGGTCGGCTGCGATGGCCGCGGTCGGGAAATCGTCGCCGCGGCGGCGGTCCGGACCGTGGTGGACGTACGTGCGCAGGCTAGGCGCGAAGCGCTCCGTTTCCCGGCGCCAATTGCCGACGAGCGACATGGGTGCGACCACGAGCGTGGGCGCTGGAGCACTGTCTCCGGTTCGCTCGCTGGCCAGCAGGGCCAGGACCTGAATCGTCTTCCCCAGGCCCATGTCGTCGGCGAGGACGGCGCCCAGCCCGAGTCGGTCGAGGAAGCTGAGCCAGGCAAGTCCCCGCTCCTGGTACGGACGTAGAGTCGCAATGAGGCTGTCCGGGGTAGGGACGGGGGAGAGCCGCTGATCGGCCTGGCCGGATAGCAGGTCACCGAGCGGGCCGTCCGCCTCCAACTGGGTGAGCGGCAAGTCCCCGCCGCCATGGATCACTTCCTGGAGAACCTCGCGGCCAGTCATCGTGCCTTCGAGCGGGCCTTCGAGGAACTTCAGTGCCGCCGCGAGCTGGCGGTCGTCCAGCTCGACCCACTGGCCGCGGACTCGAACGAGCGGAACCTTGAGGCGAGCGAGCTCGGCCAGCTCCTCGGCGGAGATGATGTGGTCGCCGATCGCGAGGTCGGCGCGGAATTCCACCAGGTCCTCCAGGCTGAACCCGCCGCGACTTGTTGTTGCGAGGGGATCGGTCGGCGTGTTCGACCGGGTGGATAGCCTCACGCCGAGTCGTGCCGTACCGACCCAGCGCGGTAGCTGGACGCCGAACCCGGCGGCGCGCAGCAGCGGAGCGTGGTGCTTGAGAAACTGGTACGCATCTTCGGTGCTCAGGGCCAGGCTGGTAGGCCTCGCTTCGTGGAGGGCGTCGTCGACGCGTGGGTATAGGCGGCTGGCGCGGCCGAGCCCGGCCAGGAGTGCTTCGTCGGGGTGAACGGTCCCGACCGTAGCGCCGTCCCACACCTGCTCGGCCGGGACGACAAGGCTCTGGTCGCTCGTGGACTGCAGAGCAAATTCGACATGCCAGTCGTAGCTGCCATCGCCGCCCGGCTCGGCCAGGCGGAACAGCACCCGAACCGGACCGGTGGCTCGACTGACCTCGTCGTACCAAGCGTCGAGTTGGTCTTGGAGGATGGTGACGTCCTCGTTCGGATCCGCGAAGACCGGCGGGCCGGTGAGTCCGGCGAGCCAGCGCTCCGCCAGCGTCGGTGCCCGCCGGGGCGTCCGCGCGAGCGGTTCGTTGAGTCGATCCCGTACGACGGAGTCCGCGATGCTCGTCAGCATCTGGTCGATGATCTCGGACGAGGAAGGCGCAGGCTGTGTCGCTGGCTTTACCGCGCGGCAGATTGGCGGCATCGCTTCGGCCAACGTGCGAACGCGGGCCGCGTCTGGGCCGATCAGGACGGGACGCCAGCGGGCGGCTGGGCCGTCCGGTTCGATCACGAGGCTCGGAAGGATGCGTCCGCGGTGCACGAGGTCGCAGGCGAAGCCCGCGATCACGGCTAGGTACCGGACGTCCGATGCGTACGTGACGGTGCTACTGCCGTCGTCGATAGACGCAAGGACGGCCAGCGCGGCGCGTGGGACGACGGATAGGGCGGGAACCTGCCAGCGGTGGAGATGGCCGCGGGTTCGCGGCGTCTGACGGCCGAGATCGGGTGACGGCATCGGTGAGGTAACCGTCCCTGGAAGCAGCAGCGAGAGTTCGGTGTTCGCGCCGTGGACGCCAAGAGCGTCGATGAGCTCAACAGGCCGTGCTGCGTATGGATGGGGACGGACATCTGCTCGGGTCCGGGTGCTCACCGGTCGGTTGGCGTCCTCGGCCCACAACACGAGCGCAGAACCACGCCAGGTTGCGTGAACGACGAGCACGCTGCTCCCTCGTCAGTTGGCGACCAGTTGACCTTACCAGCGCTCGCGGAGTAATAACCTTCACAGGATTAGCGGCGACACCGGCCGGGATCACCGACCCGCCCCTGGATGACCTGAACGACCCCCGTGTCGTCGGCAATGTTCTGGAACGGGGGGTTGCAGGGGCTCATCGATGGTGCGATGTTGATGCAGGGGCATTAAGCAATGTAAAGGGGACATCATGCCCAGTCGGCGTTCTGTAATGCTCATAGCAGGTGGGTCGCTCATCGTGGCCGGGACGGCGCCGGCGATCGCCGGCCCCTTGGTCGCAGAGCCTCTAGTCCAGGTCTCCGGTACGAGCGCGTTCCTGGATTGCACGGCCGACGACGTCGGAGCGCAGTCCGGCACCGTCTTTCTCAACAGCGAGGTCGAGCCGTGGATCGACGTGAACCCGACGGACCCTGACAACGTCGTTGGGATCTGGCAGCAGGACCGATGGTCCAACGGCGGAGCGCGAGGATTGGTGACCGGCGTCAGCCAGGATGGTGGAGCGAGCTGGCAAGAGGTCGTCATCCCCGGAATCACGCTGTGCTCGGGAGGGACCTACGACCGGTCCACCGATCCGTGGGTCACCTTCGGGCCGGACGGCACGCTGCACCAGTTGGCGCTGTCGTTCAACGACATCGCTGCGCCGATCGAACCACGCGACTTCGACCACGCGCTGTTGGCGAGCCGATCCACCGATGGCGGGTTGACATGGAGCGACCCGGTCGAGGTCATCCGAGATCTTGACGCCAACGTCTTCAATGACAAGCAGACGATCACCGCCGACCCGACGGACCCCAGCTTGGTGTACGCCGTGTGGGACCGGCTGATCTTCCCGCCCAGCGAGCGGGCCAGCGTGATCGCAGGCTTCGTCACGGCAGCTTTCAGGGGGCCGGCCTGGTTCGCACGAAGCACCGACGGCGGCCTCACGTGGGAGCCTGCCCGGCAGATCTACGACCCTGGGCAGAACGATCAGACCATTGGCAACCAGATTGTCGTCCTGCCCGACGGAACGCTGGTCAACGTCTTCAACGAGATCCGCAACGACAATCGGAGCGGCCGGCGAGGCGGCAACGTGGTCGTGATGCGCTCGACTGACAGCGGAGTCACCTGGTCGGCGCCGGTTTTCGTGAACCGGCTCGGAACCATCGAGATCACGGACCCGGATACCGGCGACCCGGTTCGAACGGGCGACATCATTCCGGACATCGCGGTCGATCCGTCCAGTGGGGCTCTGTCCGTCGTGTGGCAGGACGCGCGCTTCGGCGGGGGCCAGTTCGACAGCATCGCCTTTTCACAATCGCTCGACGGTGGATTGACGTGGTCGCGGCCGATCAAGGTGAACCTCACACCGGATGATCTGCCGCCCGGCAATCAGCAGGCCTTTACACCGTCGGTCCATGTGGCCGCGGACGGCACTGTTGCCGTGACGTACTACGACTTCCGCAACAACACGCCCTCGCCGGACACCCTGCCGACCGACTACTTCCTGATGCACTGCCATCCGACCACTCCGACGAGTTGCGCTGACTCGGCCAATTGGACAGACGAAGTACAGGTCACCGACGCGTCCTTCGACATGCGTCTCGCGCCGTTCGCTGTTGGCTTCTTCACCGGTGACTACGAAGGACTTTCCAACATCGGCGAGACGTTCACGCCGTTCTTCTCCCAGTCTCACGGAACCGACCCGTCGAGCACGTTCTTCCGGAAGGTGGGCTGACGCAGGCAGGGGGAGAGTCCGGGTGCTAGCCGCGGGTGGAACCCTCGAGCATGCCGCGGATGAAGTGACGCTGCAGGAACAGGTAGACGATCACCACGGGCACCGCCACGATGGCGGCGCCGGCAGCGAGCAGGCGGACGTCCGCCGTGTACTGGCCCTGGAAGAAGGCCAAACCTAGGGGCGCGGTACGCAGACTTTCGTCGGTCACCATGACAAGAGGGATCAGGAACTCGTTCCACGTCCACATGAAGATGAGCACGATCATCGTGACCATGGCCGGCCGGCCCACCGGTAGCAGTACGGACCACAACGTGCGCCAGTGGCCCGCACCGTC
>DASTNZ010000018.1:0-5559 GCA_035762665.1 Jiangellaceae bacterium
AACGCGACGTCCCGCGGCACCGCGGACGCAACGGACGCAGTGACCCAGGCGAAGGCCCTGGGCCTGCTCGCCGGCAGTGCGCTGTACGCCGACGTCGAGCACTACGACCGCACCGACACCTCCTGCCGCACGGCGGTGCTGCGCTACGTGTCGGCCTGGACGAAGACGCTTCACGCGTCCGGCTACCTCGCCGGTGTCTACGTCCACCAGGACTCCGGGCTACGCGACCTGTCCGCGAACTACAACTCGACGACCTACGCTCGCCCGGATGCGGTGTGGATGGCGCGGTGGGACGGCAACCAGTCGTTGACCGGCTGGCCGACCGCGCCGAACTCGCAGTGGGCATTTTGGCAGCGCGCCAAGCAGTACCGGGGCGACCACAACGAGACTTGGGGCGGAGTGACCATCAACATCGACAACGATGTCATCAACGGCCCGGTCGCCACCGTCGCTCGCTCCTACAAGGTGACCAGCACGACGCCGCTGAACGCCCGGAAGGGTCCGTCGGCTGCCTACGCCGTCGTCACCAGCTACGCTCCCGGCAAGGACCTCTCGGTCGTCTGCCAGACCAGCGGCCAGAAGGTCGGCACGACCTCCGTGTGGGACCGGCTCACCACCGGCGCGTGGGTGAGCGACTACTACATTTCGACGCCTTCGAGCACTGGGTTCACCTCGCAACTGCCCCGCTGCACCTACCCCGGCCAGGTGACGACAGCCTCGCTCAACGCCCGGACCGGACCGGGTGCGTCGTACTCGACGACTGGTAACCCGCTTCCACGCGGTGCCCTGGCGTACGTGATGTGCCAGAAGGCCGGCAGCAAGGTCGGCACCACATCGGTGTGGAACAAGCTGCGCGACGGCCGCTGGGTCAGCGACTACTACGTGTCCAACCGATCGAACACCAGCTGGAGCGCACCGGTACCGCGCTGCCCATAACCCGGCAGCGCTGACCTCCCGCGCCATGCCGCCAGCGGACCTGGCAGGCAGCGGCCATGCACCTCAATCCGCTGGCGGCCGTCGTCACGGCCGCCGTCCTCGGCGTAGCTCTAGCGGCCGCACCGCCCAGCGCGCGCGTCGCTGGCGTGGGATCGTGACGTCTGGAGTACCTGTATCCGACGGCTGGAGGTTCATGTGATGGCGTTGCCGCGGATCTTCGACCTGCCGCGGATGGAACTGGCGGCACTGAGCGGACCGGCCTTGGACTCGCCGGTGCGCGCCAGCGAAGGACGGACGATGGTGGCGGAGGTATTCGCCGCCGGGACCAGCCTTGTGGACGGCGTGCACAACGCCGAGATCATGGCGGTGTATGGCGCCGACATCATCGTGCTCAACTTCATCGAGACAGCGTGGACATCGCCCGGCGCATGGAGCTTTCCGAACCTGGGCGCACTGCCGAGCCTGACTGCGCTGGCGTCGACGATCGGGCGCCCGGTCGGCATCAACCTTGAGCCCGACCCGCAGGCTGACCAGATCCCACCGCCGCGACGCGCATCCGCCGACAACGCAGTCGCTCTGCGGGACGCCGGCGCGGCGTTGTTCGTGGTGACCGCCAACCCGGGCACCGGAGCGTCGTATGCCGGTCTTGTCGACGCCACCAAGGAGCTGCGCGACGCGCTTGGCGATGACGGCGCGATCTGGTCGGGCAAGATGCACCATGCCGGGCGGCCGGAGCGCGTCACGCCGGACGCGCTGCTTCCGCTCGTGGACGCGGGCGCATCGGGGGTGCTGGTGCCGATCCCTGGCACCGTCCCTGGAGTGACCCGCGAGCTGGCCACCGCGGCGACCGAGGCGCTGCACGATCGGGGTGCCATTGTGCTCGGCACGATCGGCACCTCTCAGGAGGGCGCCACCGCGAAGCTGGCCCGGTCGCTGACGCTGACCGCCAAGGAGGTTGGCGTCGACGCCCACCACATCGGCGACGCCGGCTACTACGGTATCGGTGACCCAGAGTTCCTGCACGCCTACTCGATTGCGGTACGAGGCCGTCGCCACACCTGGCGCCGCATGGCGCTGGGCGCGCGCACACCTCCGCCCAGCGAACCCAGCAGCCGCTGACGCGGGCCCGCAGTCTGCGCGACGCTCCGATCTGGGGTGGTTCGTCCGACGCCGCCGCGGCCGGGACAGCGAAACCGTGCGCGCCGGCCACTAAGCGGCCAGCCGGGCCTACGAACTCGGCCTGGCCGTACGGGCGCGCCGGCTCGAGCTCGGCTTGTCTCAGGTTGAACTTGCCGAACGAGCAGGCATGACCCAATCCCCCATCTCCCCTCTCGAAGCCGGCGGAACCATACCTACCATCGGGGTCCTCGAATGCCTCGCCGCCGCCCTCAGCGCCGACCTGGTCGTCACGTTGACACCCAAGGCCGCTTGACCCAACGCCGGACCAGCCGCGTAGTGCAAGCAGTACCGAATTGAGGTCATGCCAAGCGGTCCGATGGTCAGGCGGGGTTCCGTGGCCTTCCTGGTCTCCGCCGGGCCAAGCGCTCCGCCTCAGTGCGAACGTAGTGCGGTGTCCAAAGTCTTCATCAGCTGTGCGACACGGCTCTTGCCGGTTGGCGCGACGGGGTAGCGCCTGAGCACGTCAACGAGAGCAGGCGTTGCGCGCTGACGAGCCTGCTCGATGCGCTGGTTTCCCACGTTTGGATCGCCGTCGGCGGCCAGTTCGACCGCGCGTGCTGCGTGCGCAGCGGCACGCAGAATGTGTCCGACCTGGGTCGCCGTGGCGAGCGGGTGCAGGTACGCGGCGGAGGCAGCGTCTCCGGCCGCATGGGCCGCGTGCTTGGCCACCTCATTGGTCGCGTTCCTCGCGGCCTTGTGCGCATCCAGGGCGGTGATGCGTTGCAGCTTCGTCCGGTTCGCACCCTCAACAAAGGTCCACGCCGCGTCGACGGCGGCGCGAGCTCGTCGGTCGTTGGGGTGAGTCTCCTCGAAGAAGGGCAGGACTTCCTGGGCGGCCTCAACGGCATAGCGAGCGACGATGCGGAGCTCGTCCATGCTCAACTCGAAATCGCCAGATTCGACCGCCACGCCATCATCATGGCAGGGAGCTCGGACGAGGCGACTTATCTCCTGCGGCGACCCAGACCCGTGATCCCCCACGACCTCCGCTCACAGCCGCGAACGGCCCGTGTGGATGACGAATGTCGGCCGACGGACGATAGTTGATCCATGCCCACGCTTGTCTGCTCGTTGTGCGGGGAGGTTCAGGACCTGGAGGTCCCGGGGTTGGCTCGATTCGAGCGGATTGTGTTCCAGACAACGAGTGCAGTCGTCGTCCGCTTCGGCCGCGCGATCCGAGCGAGCGTCCGTGTTCCTGAACTCACTCCACTCGAGAGAGCGACTCGGAGGCGTGCGGGTCTTAGGCATCCCTCTCGTATATAAGGATATGGATGCCGTCCCCGACCGTGCGCGCCTCGACGAGCCGCAGCCGCTTGGTGTTGCTCGTTTCCGCGAAGAGCCGCCTGCCGGCGCCGACGATCACGGGATAGACCTGCAGGTGCAACGCGTCGACGAGGCGTGCTCGATCAGCGTCTGCGCCAGCTGCGGGCTGCCGTGGACGACGATGTCGCCGTCGTGCTGCTGCTTGAGCGTCGTGACTTCGTCGACCACGTCGCCGCGCAGCACGGTTGTGTTGTTCCACTCCGGGGTCTACGAGGGTGGAGGAGATGACGTACTTGGGCATGGTGTTGAACTTGTCGGCGACCTCACCCTGGTAGTGCGGCCAGACGGGAGCGAAGCCGTCGTAGGTGACGCGGCCGAGCAGCAGCGCGTCCGAGGCCATTGTCTCGTCCAGCTTGAACTTCTCGCCTTCCGGGCCGCGGGAGAAGGCGTCGGTCCAGCCGACACGTTCGAAGTTCTCGGTCCCGCTCGGCGCTTCGACTACTCCGTCGACGGAGATGTATTCGGTTACGACGATCCTGCCCATCGGTTTCTCCGTTCATGTTGGTCTTGACGTGGACTGGTCGATGCGGGCGATCGGCGCGGCATCCGCGGCGCGGCCGGTCGGGCCGCGAGCACCGGCGGGTGGTGAGCGGTGTGCGCCGGCGACCGGCGACGGGGTGTGCGATGGCCCGGACTGCCGCCACGGTCCTCGCCCCAGCTGAGGTTGACCAGTCCGCCTGTGGGCCCAGCAGGTGCGGACAGGCCGAACGTATCTCAGTGCAGCGGTGCGGTCTTGTACAGCAACGACAACTGCGCAGCCTTGCTTCTGCCCATGATCTGGGCCGGCGCTTGGCCGATGAACTGCTTCAGCGATCGGGTGAGATGCGGCTGGTCGAAATAGCCCGCCTCGTGCACGGTGTCGAGAATCGCGACGCCCTGCTGTAGGAGGGTGGTTGCGTAGCGGGCGCGCTCGATCCGGCGCACGGCACCGTGGGTCAACCCGGTCGTCCGCACGAAGTGTCGCTGTGCGGTGCGCAGAGACCGCTCAGTCGGTTCACCGTGCAACACGGCATCGACGACGGGCGCCCGCACGAGCAGACCGTCACGCACGACGTGTTGAGTCGAGCACAGGCTACGGCTCCGGACGCGCTCGGTCGCGTCGATCGGCCCCTGTCGGACGTGGCAACCTCGCTTCGTCACCATGATTCACCATCGGCGCCGTGCGCGCCGGGCGGTTCGGAGCGCCCCACGTAGACTCGGTGTGGTGAGACGTGGCCGTGACTCGGAGCGGCCGTAGGCATGGCGGGCGACACTGGTCTCGACCTAATCACCGGCGCGTTCAGCTTCACGGGGCGGGCCATCGCGGCTCGGCTGCTGGAGTCCGGACGCGCGGTGAAGACGCTGACCGCCCACCCCGATCGGCCGAACCCGTTGGCTGGCCCGATCGAGGCGGCCCCCTACACCTTCGACGAGCCGGAGCGTCTCGCCCAGGTCATGGAGGGCGTGACCAACTTCTACAACACCTACTGGGTCCGGTTCGAACGAGGACGAGCCACCTTCGCACAGGCCGTGCGAAACTCCCGCACTCTCTTCGAAGCGGCGCGGGAGGCCGGCGTCCGCCGGATCGTCCACATCAGCATCGCGAAAGCCGACGCGGCCCCGACGCTGCCGTACTATCGGGGGAAGGCCCAGGCGGAGCGAGAGCTCGCGTCGGTCGGTGTGGCGTACTCCGTTGTCCGTCCCGCCCTCGTGTATGGCCATGGCGACGTCCTCGTCAACAACCTGGCGTGGCTGCTCCGGCGGCTCCCGGTCTTCGCGATCCCCGGGTCGGGCGGCTACGGCGTCCGCCCCGTTCATGTAGACGATGTGGCACGGCTCTGCGTCGAGGCCGCCGCGGGGGAGGGCAACGGCACCGTGGACGCCGTCGGCCCCGAGACCTTCACGTTCCGTTACTGGGTCGCCCTGGTTCGGGACGCAGTCGGTGCCCGGTCGTGGCTGGTCCAGGTACCGGCTCCGCTCGTCTCGCCGCTGACCGGCGTCATCGGCCGCGTCCTCGGGGACGTGCTACTCACCCGGGACGAGCTCGAAGGGCTCATGGCCGGCTTGGTCACCACGGACGGGCCGGCCACGGGACGCATCGTCTTCTCCGACTGGCTCGCCGAGCACGCCTCGGAGGTCGGT
>DASTNZ010000019.1:0-3027 GCA_035762665.1 Jiangellaceae bacterium
GAGATCGGCCCGTTAGGCGTTGAGTTGCTGCGCGCCATCAAGGATCGGCTCGACCCGGCCGGAATCCTCAACCCCGGCGTCCTGATTCAGCAAGGCCTCGGCACGCGCGACGACCCGTCAAATAATGACGAAAGTGTCAAAGCGCCCGAGAGTCGAAATTGAGTCTTGTCGCACACCGGAGACGTAACTACCGTGGCACTACCTAGATTATCGGGGGGCTAGCGTGCTGTCACGCAGGGCGAGCTCGCGATTTCGAGTAACCGGCGCCGGATCGGCGCACCCCCGCTTCCCTTCGGCGATGTCGCCGCCTCGCAGGTAGGAGTAGCCGAGAGCTTCCACCGTGCGGGGCGGATCGCAAACCCAGCTGGGTCACCGTTACAGAGAGTGAGGTAGCCGATGCAACGCATCCGCACACTGCTCGTGCTGAGCCCGCTGGCCGCGCTTCTGGCGCTCCCAGTATCGGCGATGGCACAGCCAACATTGCAGCCGGTCAGCCCGGAAAAGCACGCAGAAGATTCGCTCCGGATTCCTGAGATCAGCAACTTCGCCTATACCCAGAACATGCATCCCAGGGGCTACTCGCCGCGGGTTGTACCACTTGTGAATGCCGCGCCTGGCGCAGGTGTCTTCAACTCCGATCTTGCATTCTGGGGGAAGCACGCGTTCGAAGGCACGTACGAAGGATTCCGGATCATCGACATCAGTGAGCCGGACAACCCAGTCGAGGTCAACAACTTCACGGACTGTGTCCAGGGAACCACGACAGGCAACCAGGGTGACGTCATCGTCTGGGAGAACATCCTGGTCCGGTCCTGGAACTCGCCAACCCCGGCGGGTGGCCGCTTCTGCGGCAACCTGTTCACGCCCGCCGGCCAGGAGGGCGTTCACATCTTCGACGTGAGCGATCCTCTCAACCCAGTCGGCCTCCGCTTCGTAGCGACGCCGTGCGGATCCCACACGGCTACCGGGGTGCCTGATCTCGCCAATGACCGGCTCCTCGTCTACAACAGCTCGTCGAGTGGCGCGGTCGGCTGCCGCGGAATAGACATCATCGAGGTGCCGCTGAGCAATCCCACGTCTGCCGCCTACCTTCGCTTCGAGCCATCCGGCGACCCTAGGCCCTTGCCGTTCGAGGTCGTCGTCGACGCTCCGTCGGGCGCCGCCGGCAGCTACCAGGCCACCGGAGCGGAATTCGGGCCAGCCGCCGATGAGACGGGCGTCAGTGGCGAGCTCGTCCTTGCTGAGGACGGGAGCGGAACGAACCAGGGATGCAACCCGTTCGTCGGCTTCCCGGCCGGCGCGATCGCCGTCGTCGATCGGGGCACGTGCGGGTTCGTCGTCAAAGCGGCGAACGCACAGGCGGCCGGCGCGGTGGCAATGGTAGTGGCCAACAACGCCCCCGGCGCTCCCATCACCATGGGTGGCACCGACCCGACCATCACGATTCCCTCGGTGATGGTGTCCCAGGCGGACGGTGGCGTTATCAAGGCCGGCTTGCCGGCGACCGGGACAGTCCGCGCGGCCGAGCAGCCTGAAATGCCTGACCGTTCGTGCCACGACACGGGAGTCATCCTCGGCGACGCCATGCTAGTCGCGTGCGCGGGCGGTGACGGGTTTACAGTGTGGAGCCTCGACCCTGCCGACGGCGGATCGCTCGAGGACCCGGCGATTCTGTACTCGAAGATCATCTCCGGCGTCAGCATCGGGCACTCGGCGGGTTTCACCTGGGACGGAGATGTGCTCGTATTCGGTCACGAGCCAGGAGGCGGCGGCCAGGCCCAGTGCCAGGCGACAAGCAGCATCGTCAACCGGTCGCTATTCTTCTTCGAGGCTCGCACCGGCGATCCACTCGGGACATTCGTCCACCCGCGCCCACAGACCGCCCTCGAGAACTGCACTTGGCACAACTACAACATCGTGCCTACCGACAATGGGTACGTCCTGGTGTCCGGCAACTACCAGTCGGGCATCAGCGTGGTGGACTTTTCAGATCCGTCGAACGCCTTCGAGATCGCGTACGCAGATCCCGACCCGCTGATCAACCCGGACAACCCGAACGCCATCGAGGGCGGCGGCGACTGGTCTGCGTACTGGTACGACGGGCGGATCTACGAGTCCGACATGACTCGTGGCCTGTTCATCTGGGATCTTAGTGACAAGGCGGTGGCCAGCGCGAAGAAGCTCGGCCACCTGAACCCGCAGACCCAGGAATCCACGATCCCGTAGCGGCTGCAATTTCTGATCACCGAACGGGTTGGGTGCACTCGGAGCCTTCCTGTTCGGCATCGTGAGACCCCGACCACTACGGCGGGAGAACGCCGCGGTGGTCGGGGTGTCCACGGCACGCCCACCGTGTCGTCAACGGTGAGCAGATCGCGCCACTGAAACGTGGAGGTGCTGTTCGTGGCGATCGAGGATGCCCGGTGTTGTGGCTGACTGCGCACACTAATCCGGCACCAGATACCGGCCAGGGCCGTCTCGCGCGTGATTCGACTGCGCAGTGGTCTACTTCGTGAACCCCCTGCTCAACAGGGGGTTCACGCGTTCAACACAGGCTGAACTTCGGCCTAATTCGGGCGTTGGCAGTGGCGGTCGGTATCACTCCTCGCCGGCTGACTTGTCGAGGCGGATTGCATCGCCGAGGTTGGAATTCCCTTCCAGGAAGGTGAGGCTCTCCACCTCCTCGGCCCTGGGTCCGGTGTAGTCGAGGATGTAGAGGCCGTTCCGCACATCGACCACGTAGATCAACGCGTCCTTGATGATCGGGAAGCTCCACATGACGACCTTGTTGGTGCCCATCGAGAGTGCAGGGTCATCGTTCGCCACTGCCGAGAGTGGATCGGGCGAGAACCACCCTGCCTGATCCATCAGGCCGGGATCCTCGATGTCGATGACCTGAAAACCACCCGAGTGCCAGGTCACCAAGGCCAGGTTCCTGGTCAGTGTCGGGTTGTGGGAGGCGTAACTCGCACGTTCCTGATCAGCTTGGCTGGGCGCTGGGCAGGTATTCTCCGCGATCTTGTATTC
>DASTNZ010000020.1:0-6972 GCA_035762665.1 Jiangellaceae bacterium
GCTCGCGAACCGTACATTTCCGCCCGGCGCGTCGAAGCTGCCGGTGAGGGCGTAGAGCTGGTTGATCGCCCGCACGGTCTGCGTGGCGTTGCTGTGCTGCTCCAGTCCGCTCCAGGCGTAGAACGCGACCGGCCGGGACTCCCACAGCGTCCGCGCGGTGGCTTCGATGTCGGCCGCCGTGACGCCGGTGACCTGCTCGGCGTCTTGCGGCGCCATCCGCCGGCACTCCTCCGCGAGCAGGTCGAAGACCGGCCGGCAGTTCACGGGGCCGTCGATCGTGGTGACCTCGCGGGTGCCGCGCAGCGCCAGCCGGGCCTCATCCAGCGGATACCGGCCGCGTGCGGGATCGAACACCACCGGCTGCTCGTCGGCGTCGTCCCAGGCGACGTACTGCTCGCGGCTCCCGGCGTCAGCGCGATAGTCCCCGGCCAGCTGGTCGGCGCGAAGCAGGCGGCCCGTGTCGGTGCGGACCAGGAGCGGTGCATTCGTCCAGCGGCGGACGAAACTGTCGTCGTACCATCCGTTCTCGATCATCACGTGCGTTAGTGCGAGCGCCAGCGCGGCGTCCGTGCCCGGGCGGACCCGCAGCCAGTGGTGCGCCTTGGTGGCCAGCCCGGCGCGCCGTGGGTCCACCACGACCAGGCGTGCGCCGCGGGCGAGCGCGGCCACGGTGGCGGTCGCGTGGGTGAGCCGGGACACCGACGGGTTGTAGCCCCAGAACAGGATGCACCCGGCCCGATCCAGGTCGGGCAAGTAGACACCGGGGACAGATGCGCCCCACGTGTACAGCGAAGCCAGGTAGCGGCCCCATCCGCACAGCTCCATGTAGACGCACTGGTTGGGGCTGCCGAACGCCCGGCGCAGGCGCATCACCCAGTCGACGGAGTCGCTCATCGCCGAGGTGGAGGGCGAGGCGCTGCCGAACACGACGGTCTCAGCGCCGGACTCGCGCTTCAGGGTCAGCAGCCTGGTGGCGATCTCGTCGAGCGCGTCGTCCCACGAGATCCGCTGCCAGCCGGGATCCTCCGCCCCCTTCGGCCGCGTGCGTTTCAGCGGGTGCAGCAGCCGCTCGGCATGGTGGACGATCTCGGGCGCCGCCTTGCCCTTCACGCACAGCGCCTTGCCGGTGGGGTGCGTCGGGTCCGGCTCCAACGCCAGGAGGGTGCCGCCGCGGACGGTGGCCTTCGCGCCGCACCGGGAGACGCACAGGGGACAGTACGTCGCGACGTGCTGTGTTGCTGCTGTCGCCATGGCGCCCCCCGACCGCGTGAGCGTTTCGATGGTACGCCGAGGACACGAGCCGGAGACCACGACCGGACTGGTTGGCTCGGGGCCCGACCCATCTGACCCGGACGTCCGCGAATCGCCTGGTCGGCGGAGTGTACGGCCAGCGGATGGCACAGACGCTGCCGGGATTCGATCGCCTGACGGTCGATCCCGAGATCATACCGGGGCAGGTGACCAGACGCAGCTTCCGCTTTACTGTCGAGCACTTGCTGGAACTGCTCGCTGCCAGCCCTTCGGTTCAGGACATACAGGTAGATTTTCCGTTCATCGAGTCCGAGGATGTGAGGCAGGCTCTTGGCTATGCAGCGACGCTCGCTAATCGCGATGGCGGCGCCGGCCCGCGAATCTCGCCCACTCAAGCTGGCCCGCCGTAGGACGGGCGACACGCTCGTGGAGGGCAGTCTGGGCGGACCTGAACATATTGGTGATCATCGGGTCCGGCAATAGCGTACGTTCCTCGTCTATATGAACCGGGTCTTCGAGAATTTCACCGTCGCGGCCTGCATGAAGGACTCGGCGTGGGAGAGGAGGTCCTCCGGCAGGAGCATGTCCCCAGCCGTGTGGAACTTGAGTGACGATCCACGGTGAACTCTAGGCGACGGCGCCGACAGTCTCGGGCTGGTCGGGGTGGGCGTGTCGGTGGAGTGGAGCGACGGGCTGGGGTATCTGCTTGTAGCTCTTGATGCGGCGGCAGGACCGCTCGGCGTTGAGCATGCCGGCGGCGGTCCGGCGCAGCACCATCTGTCCGTCGCGCCAGCGCGTGACGTTGCGGTCATGCGTGATGCGATCGTCTTGATGACCGGCTCGGAACGAGCCCTAACGTGTATCCCCCCGGCCGCCGCTGCGACCAGCTGCGATCTTCGGGCTCTTAACACCTTCGATCAGGCGCTGAACAGCCCGCTGGCTGATCGGGCGTCCCACCCTATACGGGGAGGTCATGATTTCCAGTGTCGAGCTGTCGATTTCCTGGCTCGCCGTTCGTCTTACTGCGAGTCTCAATGTGATGAGGAGGTAGCGATGAAGTACGTCATGCTGATCTATCAGGGCACCGCGCTCGAGCGGCAGGCCGCGCTCACCGAGGAGGAGCAGAAACAGGTCTCCGCCGACTACCAAGGGATCAACCAGACGCCGGGCGTCACCCCCGGGCTGCCGATGGGTCTGCCCGAGAACGCGACCACCGTGCGGGTCGAAGGCGGCAAGACTCTGACCACCGACGGCCCGTTCGTGGGGATGAAGGAGGCCGTCGGCGGCTTGTTCGTCCTCGAGGCCGACGATCTCGACGCGGCCATCGAGGTGGCCGCCCGCGTCCCGGCGGCGCGCTACGGTGGTGCCGTCGAGATTCGACCCTCGGAGACCTATTGGTAACGACACTCGACCAGGTCTTCCGCAAGGAATGGGGCCGCGTCCTGGCCACCCTGATCGGCGTCCTCGGCGACTTCGATCTCGCCGAGGAAGCCGCGGCCGAGGCGTTCGCCATCGCCGCCGACCAATGGCCGCGCGACGGCACCCCCGGCAACCCACGCGCCTGGCTGATCAGGACGGCTCGGAACCGAGCCACAGACCGCATCCGCCGAGACCGGGCCCTCGCTACCAAGTTCGGCCTGCTCGTCGCAGACGATCGTGCTGAGGTGCCGATGAACACCACGACGTTTCCCGACGAACGTCTGGAGCTCATCTTTACGTGCTGCCACCCGGCGCTCGCGGTCGAGGTGCAGGTTGCGCTCACTCTGCGCACCCTGGGCGGGTTGACCACCGACGAGATCGCCCGCGCCTTTCTCGTACCGGAGCGCACCATGGCGCAGCGACTGGTGCGGGCCAAACGCAAGATCAAGGCGGCGAGGATTCCGTTTCGAGTGCCACCGCAGCATCTGCTCCGCGAGCGTCTCGACGCCGTTCTCGCCGTCGTGTACCTGATCTTCAACGAGGGCTACGGCGGTCGCGACGAGCTCGCGGCCGAGGCGATCTGGTTGGGCCGCGCGCTGACCGAACTGCTACCCGGCGACCCTGAGGTTCGCGGGCTCCTGGCGATGATGCTCTTACACGACTCCCGCCGCGAGACGCGGTTCCGCGACGGCGAGCTTGTGCTGCTCGGCGATCAGGACCGGTCACGGTGGAACACCACGCAGCTCGCCCGTGGACGCACCGAGCTCGACCAGGCGATCGCCCTGGGCGGCCGCGGGCCCTACGTCCTGCAGGCCGCGATCGCCTCGTTGCACGCAGAGACGCCGTGCGACTGGGCACAGATCGCCGCCCTATACGGCGAGCTCACCCGCCTGACCGCCTCGCCGGTCGTCGAGCTGAACCGCGCCATCGCCATCGCCGAGACCGAAGGACCGGAGGCCGGCCTGCGGATCGTCGACGGACTCGATCTCGACGACTTCCGCTACCTGCACTCGACCAGGGCCGAACTCTTGCGGCGCCTAGGGCGGACCGACGAAGCGCGTGACGCCTATCGACGTGCGAGACAACTCACCGACGACGGTGCCGAACGGCGCTTCCTCGAACGCCGGCTAACGGAACTGGCAGGCACGACAGGCTCGGGTTGTAGCTCTTGATGCGGCGGAAGGATCGCTCGACGTTGGGCATGCCGGCGGCGGTTCAGCGCAGCACCATCTGCCCGTCGCGCCAGCGGGTCACGTTGCGGTTGGTGGTGCGGGCGATTGAGATCACCGACTCCGCCGGGTTGGAGGTGGTCAGTGTCTTGGCGAGCCGGTCGTCGATGCCGAGCCGGGAGACGGTGAACATCTCCTGCAGGCCCTCGCGCAGGCTGGCGGCGGCGCCGGGGTGTGCTTTGTCCAGCACACAAGCCAGCGCCTTGGCGTTGGCCAGCCCTTAGTCGGGGTCGGGGTGGCCGAAGGCCTTGACCAGCTTGGCGTCCACCCACGCCTGGTCCTTCTCAGGCAGGTGGTCGGCAATGTTCCGGCGCTTGTGCAGCGGCGTTGGATGGCCGCCTTGTCGCCGAATACCTCCCGCACCCCGGCGGCAACTCCGGCGAGGCGAACAGCAGGTACGGTCTTCATCGAGCGGTCCCCTTCCAGTGGGTGTCCTTGGCGGATCACCCGAGACCTACCACTCGGCGAGTCCCAGGTGGGGGACCGCCACCTCAAGTTCCACACGGACCCGGACAACGTCTCCGGCCGGGCTGCTCCGGGATTATTGACTAGTTAGTTCTGGGAAAATTGTAGGACATGCATTCGGAAAATTGACTACTAGCCTGCTAAGATCGAGTTTCGTGGAGACAGGTCAGCAGCTCGTTCAGCGACACGCCGAAAAGATCGTCGTCGAATCCCTGGGCGCGTTCCGCGCAGTCGTCCTGCACGGTCCACGCCAAGCTGGAAAGACCACCCTCGCACGCCTGATCGCCAACCGGCTCGGTGTCACCTATACGACCCTGGACGACGATGCCGAACGAGCCGCCGCCCAAGCCGATCCCGATGGCTATGTCGCCGCCTACGGACCGCCGCTGGTCCTTGACGAAATCCAACGGGCAGGCGAGCCGCTGGTCCTGGCCGTCAAGAGCGCCGTCGACCGAGACCCACGCCCGGGTCGATTTCTGCTGACTGGGTCATCCAACTTTCTCACTGTCCCCGCCATCTCAGAGACGCTCGCAGGCCGAACCGACATCGTCGAACTCTGGCCGCTGGCGCAAAGCGAGCTCAACAACTCCACTACCTTCGTCGACCGCGTGCTTTCCGACGGCGCGGATGCCATGGTGAGCCACAGCGCCGAACCGGCGGTCCGCAAGGACTACTTCGACCTTGTCTGCCGGGGAGGATTCCCCGAAGCCCGGGCGATGACCGACCGCTCACGACGCCGCTGGTTCTCCGCGTATCTGAAGACTGTGCTCGACCGCGAGATCACAGATTCCCGCGACATCCGCGACCGCGAGGCTCTCGAGTCCATGGTCCGGTACTTCGCAGCGACGACCGCACAAGAACTCGTAATGACAAGGGTCGCTAACCGCCTCGGCATCGCTCGCGACACGGCCGAGCGCTATCAGCCCTGGCTCGAACGGGTTTTCCTAATCCAACGCACTCCAGGCTGGGGCAGAGGCCTCACCGCCAAGATCGTCCAGCGCCCCAAGATCTATATGGTCGACACAGGCTTGGCTGCTGCGCTCATCGGCCGCGACTCCCACGCACTCTTACGCCCCACCGAGCCAGCAGCCGGACCACTGCTGGAAACGCTCGTAGCCGGGGAGCTCACACGACAACTCAGCTGGAGCAACACCGAAGCACGCCTCTTCCACCTCCGTGAACGGGAGGGACGCGAGGTCGACCTGGTCATGGAGACAGCCGACGGACGCGTGATCGGCGTCGAGGTCAAAGCCGCCACCACGGCACGATCCGACGACTTCAAAGGCTTGAAGTTCCTCCGTGACCGACTCGACCTCGCCGGCGTTCCATTCCTCGTAGGCATCGTCCTGCACACCGGTCCGCACCGGCATTCCTTCGGCGACCGACTCGCCGCGCTCCCCATCAGCGACCTATGGCGGTAAGCCAACGTCGAAGCGGAGACCGGGCGGCGCTGTCACGCAGCTCCCGTCTGAATGCAGTGTGCCGGGGACAGCGGCCATGGATCACGTCGGCCGACTCTCCTCCTTCGAACTCCCGACGGGGTCGCCAGGAGATCGGCGTGTCGAGGCCGGGCCGGCTACGTCCACCGGAGCAGGCTACCTCCGAAGGCTGTGATGAAGCGTGCTCCGTGCAGAGGCGGCCGCTAAGGAAGAGCGGCGAGCCGATCAGATGTGGTTGCGCGGAGTGAAGTACGCGTTCGTCACCGCTATCGAGGCGTGCATCGACGTAGCGCAGCATGTCTGCTCGTCCGAGGGTTGGGGTCCGCCCCGGGACAACGGAGACGCAATGCTCGTCCTCGGCCGTCACGGTGTGCTCGAGCCCGATCTTTGCCGAGCGCATGCGCGCCGCAGTTGGGTTCCGCAATGTGCTCGTGCATCAGTACGGGGACGTCGACATGTCCAGGACCGCCTGGGCGATCTGGGCGGATCTCGATGCCTTCGCCTCCCGAGTAGTTCGGTTGCTTGCCTCGCGCGGGTGAAGTTCGGTCCAGGCGCAGTGTGGCCCTATGGCGGCGTGGCTTCGGCTTGCCACCGCTTCTGCGATGAGTCTGTGCGCGTCCTCCGGTCATAACTAGGTGTAGACCAATGCACCGGCCAACGACCGTGAGGAGAACCCGATGAGTCTTCCCAGGATCGCCAGTCGAGACGAGTGGCTGGCCGCCCGCATGGAGCTGCTCGCCAAGGAGAAGGAACTGACCAGGCAACGCGACGCGCTCAACACGGAGCGGCGGAACCTGCCGATGGTCGAAGTGGAGAAGGATTACGTCTTCGCCGGCCCGGACGGGCCCGTCCGCCTCATCGACATGTTCGAGGGCCGACGGCAGCTGATCATCTACCACTTCATGTTCGACCCGGAGTGGGAAGACGGCTGCTCGAGCTGCACCGCCGGCACCGACGAGCTGTCGCCCGGCTTCATCGAACACCTCCACATCCGTGACACCAGCTACGCCATGGTGTCCCGGGCGCCACTGGCAAAGCTCCAGCGATGGAAGGCGAAGAAGGGGTGGGACGTGCCCTGGTACTCCTCATATGGGAGCGACTTCAACTACGACTTCGGCGTGACGATCGACGAGTCGGTCGCTTCGGCGCAGTACAACTTCCGTACGAAG
>DASTNZ010000021.1:0-5360 GCA_035762665.1 Jiangellaceae bacterium
GTACGCCGGGCTGCCGACGCTGACGACCGGTCGGTGTCATCATGGATTCGTCGGGCGGTCGAGCATGAGTTGCGCAGGTCGGCCGCCTAGTCGCCCGCGTCTCACCCGTTGGCCATTTACCCGGCTGGGCTGCATAGCCCACCGGTTCGCGCAACGCCGCCGAGGAACGCCATACCTGGCCAATCTCAGCCCGGAGACTTCTTCAGGTCGAAGTAGCTAGATCTCGCCGGCGATTGGCAGCACGAGCGTGCTCTTCGCGGGGTTGACCGTCAGCTGCGTTCCCGGCAGGGGCCGGAGCGTGTAGTCGAAGTCGGTTGAGACGACGACTAGCCCAATCCGGTGGCCAGCCGGGAAGATGTAATCGTCGGCTTGGAGATCCCAGCGGAACGAGTACTCCTCTCCCTGCACGATCGGCTTGCTCTTGCTCAGCCCGTTACGGTTCTGCGGGTCCGTCCACCCGCGGGTCACCATGACCGGCGGATCCGCGCTGCCGGCCGGGCCGTAGTCGACGAGGACCGCGGTCAGGTTCGCGGCGTACCGGTTGTCGATCGACGCCCGCAGCTGCACCCAGGGCGTCCCGCTCATTTGCACGCTGCTGGACAGCTCGTCGGACAGGTAGATCAGGCGGTTCGGGTGCGCCATATCCGGGTTTGGCAACAGCGCGACATCGGTGTCAAGCTCGCGTCCCGCATCAATGAAGCTCTGTCGCGATGTCGACCCGCTCGGCTGTTGCTGGCTGGAGAGCGTTCCCGGGTCGGTCACGCTTGTCGCACCGAGATGCAGCGTCGTGTACTTGGTGCCAGGCACCGGCCAGTCGGCGTACTTGTGGTACGTCCCATCCGGCCGCTGCACGTTGGCGATCGGCTCATCCATGATCCCGTTGTCGACCCCGAACAGCCAGTGGTCGAACCAGCGGTTCAGCGTGAGCTGGTAGTCGGTGACGCCGCGCGGCCCGCCGTGCCCGTCCTTGTGCAGCCAGATCTTGCGCGGAACCTGGTAGCGCTCGAGCTCGGACCACCAGGACGCGAACGCCTTGGTCATAACGTTGTAATCCTCCAGGCCGTGCACGACGAACACACTGGCCCCGACGCCCTGAGCGCGGTGCAGGTAGTCACGCTCGTGCCAATACGCGCTGTAGTCGCCGGTGATCCGGTCCTGGTTAACGAGCAGCTGGTCGGTGATGTGCGCGCACTTGTCGAACCGTGACTCGCCCTGGGTGAAGATCGCGAGCACGTCGAGATCCTCGCCCTGGAACTCGTTCGTGCCGGTGCCGGACTGGTTGGAGTGTGGTGCTCGGACAAGGCCGTTGGCCCGGTAGTAGTCGTACCACGACGAGATGGCGGAGACCGGAACGATCGTCCGCAGGCCCTCGACACCGGTGGTCGCCACCATGTTCGGCAGCGTGCCGTTGTACGACGTGCCGATCATGCCGACGTCGCCGGTCGTCCAGTCCGCGGTCACCGGCTCGCCGGCGTCGTTCCACGCCTTCGCCCGGCCGTTGAGCCAGTCGATGATTGCCCTGGTGCCGAGCGTCTCGTTCATATCGCCGATCGTTGGGCAGCCGTCGGAGAACGCGGTGCCGATGCTCTCGCCGAGCACTACCGCGTAACCGCGGGGAACCCAGAAGTTGTCCAGCGACCCCGGCAGGTCAGGAGTCGCCTTGAGCACCGCAGCCTCGGCGGCGGACAGCGTCTGACCTGTCGCGGACTCGACGGCCTGCCGGCCGCGCCCATTGGGCTGGATGAACTCCTGCGGCAGCACGTCGAAGTCAACGTTGTGGTTCGGCGCCCCGTCGACGCCGAACCGGTACGGGCTGTGCTCGAAGATCACCGGAACCTTGATGCCCAGCGTCTCGGTCTCCCCGGGCCGCGAGAGCCGGAGATGGACCCGGTCAAGCTCGCCGTCGAGATCGCTGTCGACCGACGTCTCTACAAAGATGGACTCTTCGATGGCATCGTCGAGCGAGAACTGCGGCGCGCTCACACCGTTCTCGAGCAGCAGCCACGGCGGCGGGGTCGGCAGGTCGTCTCCCGTTCCCAGACCGTCGATGGCCACGGCCGGAGCTACCGGGGACACCAACACCAGCGTTCCGGCGACCGCCAGGTAACCGATCCTTCGCACGACAGCCTCCTTCGATCGACCATCACCCCCGTTTGGCAGTATCCGCCACGACACGCGGCCTGGGAAGGCCACGGGCAGACCTGCGCTACTCGTCGAGGTCGACCTTTACATTCCCAGGCCGATTGTTGTCGTTTTGGAACGTGCGATGACGCCTCACCGGCGCGGTAGCCAGAGAACGTCGCGTACCCGGTGTGCCCGTCAAGCGCGTCGACGGCGACCGGACTGACCCAGCGGTCGGGGCAGGCCGGCGTCGACGAACTCGTGCCACGTCTCCACCTGAATTCTGCGTCTTTCGTCGGCGACTACGCCTCAGCCGCGTTCCGTCGTGCGGTGTGATTGAACGGCAGCTGGGAACATGATTGCGCCGGACGAGCAGCCACTGCGCGAGAGGGCTTTGGCGCCGCCCTGGCGCCGAGGCACGACGAGCACGCTTGGCGGCGAGTCGCTGCCTTCGTTGCGCGGCGTTTTTGGCCTGGACTCTCTGGTCGACTGGCCATCCGTTAGTTGATCTTATCTGCACTTCTCTCTGCTTCTCCTAGATGCTGATACTGGGCGAGCGGTGGTCAGGCAGCTACCGGCGTTGCTTCCTGGGCGCCTTGGATCATCGCGGCCGCTACCACTCCGTACGCCTCACTCCACGCGAGCTCGTATTCCGGCGTCCGGGCAGTGCCGGCGATCTCGGCCATGGCTGCGATCAGCGCCTGACCGACAACGGGGTAGTGCTCAGGCCGGGCTCCGTAGGCAACGTGTCGGGCTCCGAGCTGGCGCAGCTTGGGGACGACGGTGTCCAGGTCCCGCAACGACTTGCGCAGCAGGACGAGCGCGGCGAGCAGCATGGCCTTCTGCCGGCGCAGGGCGGTGGCGGCGAACAGCGGCTTCACTGCTGGGGCCGCGGCGAACAGCCGTGCGTAGAAGACGTCCATGAGGTCGTCGCCGCGTGGCGCAACCAGGTCGAAGCTTGTCTCAAGGGCTTGCACTTCGAGGCTCATTAGATCTCCTGTTTCCGGGGTGGATGCCACAGAAAGCATGCCGTGGGCCCGGTCTGCTGGGAGGTTGCGCGCCGCCATGCGGGTGGTGGCTAGGCGCCAGGTGTGTGGCGGGTTCCCGCCATGCTCAGCGGCCGAGGAGGGCGAGCACGGCCAGGACGCGACGGTTGTCGTCCTCGGTGTCGGCCAGATCGAGCTTCTGGAAGATCCCTGCACTTCAGGTCAAGTTGACATTTCTCGAGATGGCTAGATACCCCACGGGGTAAGGGCCTTCGACCCTGCCGGTTGCGGCGGTAGCACGGGAGGATGGCCTTGTGAGCATGTGGAGCGGCAGGAAGGGGAAGCGATGAAGCGGCTCGTGGTTCTTGGGTCTGGCACTGCCGGCACGATGGTGGTGAACAAGCTTCGGCCCCAGCTGGACCGCGCCGAATGGTCCGTCACTGTGGTCGATCAGGACGGCGAGCACCTGTATCAGCCGGGCTTGTTGCTGCTCCCGTTCGGAGTCTATGAGCCCGAAGAGCTGGTCAAGCCTCGCGTGCGATTCATCCCCGCCGGGGTGGACCTCGTGTTGGGGGAGGTCGACCGGGTCGACGCTGACAAGAACAGTGTGCATCTGGCCGACGGCCGTGAGCTTGGGTACGACTACCTCGTCATCGCTACGGGCACGTCCCCGCGTCCGGACCAGACGCCCGGCATGGCGGAGAGCGAGTGGCACAAGAGCATCTTCGACTTCTACACCCTCGACGGCGCCATCGCGTTGCGGGACAGGCTTGAGTCCTGGGAGGGCGGTCGTCTGGTGGTGCACGTGGTGGAGATGCCGATCAAGTGTCCGGTCGCACCGCTGGAGTTCACCTTTCTCGCCGATGCGTTCTTCGCCGAGCGGGGTATGCGCGACCGTGTCGAGATTAGCTACGTCACGCCCTTGGAGGGCGCGTTCACCCAGCCGGTCGCATCACGGCATCTCGGCGGCATGCTCGACGAGCGCAAGATCGCGATCGAAGGAGACTTCGTGGTCGACCGCGTGGATCCAGACGCCAGAACACTGGTCTCGATGGACGAGCGTGAGGTCCCGTTCGACCTGCTCGTCACCGTGCCGCTCAACATGGGTGCCGACTTTGTCGCTCGGTCCGGGCTCGGCGACGAGCTGAACTACGTACCGGTGGACAAGCACACCCTGCTGTCCAAGGCCCACCGCAACATCTTCGCCATCGGCGACGCCTCGGACATCCCGGCCTCCAAAGCCGGCTCGGTCGCGCACTTCTCGGTCGAACTGTTCGCGAAGAACTTCCTGGAGCACGTGCACGACCGACCCATGACGCACCCCTTCGACGGACACGCGAATTGCTTCATCGAGTCGGGACACGGCAAGGGCCTGCTGATCGACTTCAACTACGACACCGAACCCTTGCCCGGCAAGTACCCGATGCCCGGCATCGGACCGTTCACGCTGCTCGAAGAAAGCCACATCAACCACTGGGGCAAGCTCGGGTTCCGCTGGGCATACTGGCACCTTCTGCTGCCTGGCCGGCCCATGCCTGTCCCGGCGCTGATGTCGATGGCCGGCAAACGCCGCGAGCCCCTCGACACCGTCTCGAGTCCAGAAAGGTAGGCGGGCCAGGCCTGTCACCGAGATCAACAGCCATCAGATCCATGTCGACGACGAAGGCTTCCTGACCGAATACGACGAGTGGGACGAGAACCTCGCCGTCGTACTCGCGAACCAGATCGGCATTGATTTGACCGATGCCCACTGGAAGGTCATCCGGTTCCTGCGCGAGGACTACAAGACCCAGGGTGATACGGCCACCACCCGTCGCGTCCAAGCAGTCGGCGGAGTGCCGGTCAAAGAGCAGTTCGCGCTGTTCCCGAAGAAGCCGGCGAAGAAGATGGCCTACATCGCCGGTCTGCCCAAGCCGCACGGCTGCGTGTGAACGGAGAACCGACGATGACAACCACCGAGACCCGCCCGGCGATAGTGCCGAACTTCGACGAGGAGACCGGCGGTGGTCGCAAGCTCGCGATCATCTGCTCCAAGGGAAACCTCGACATGGCCTACCCCGGCCTGGTGCTCGCCAACGCCGCCCTGGGCGAGGGCGTTGAGACACACATGTTCTTCACCTTCTGGGGCTTCGACATGATCACCAAGTCCCGCATGGACAACCTGCAGTTCAGCCCCGCCGGAAACGCGGCCATGCACCTGCCGATCGGCGACGCGCACCTTCCACAGGCCCTCGCACCACTGCCGGGCATGAC
>DASTNZ010000022.1:0-6991 GCA_035762665.1 Jiangellaceae bacterium
TGCTGGACAAGCTCAGCGCGGCCAACCGCACCGAAGCCGTCGCCCGGGCTCGGCAACTCGGCCTGATCAGCTAGCCCGGCGCCCCCACCGCCGACGGCACCTGCACCTTCGTGTCCAAAGCCGACGGCAAAGATTCCACCAGCAAGTCCACTTTTGGATGACGTCCAGCCCACCGCCAACTCATACCGTCCACAGAACCACGGCCCCGTGGACCGCGGGGCCGGCCGCTGTCGAGTCAAGCCCCCTCGTGCGGCTCCGGCAGCCCGGCCCCGCTGTGAAACAGGACAGCGCCCGCCGTGCAGATCAACGACGGACAGGTGCGGCGGGAACGGCGGAAGGAAGTCAGCGCATGACCGACACACAGATCGAGACTCGCCTGACGTGCGTTGACGGACTGCGCATGGGCAGGTTCGCCGACGGATACGGCACATCGGTGGCTCGGCGTGTGCATGACGACAGCGGTCACGATGGCCAGTTCGAGTTGGCCGTCCTGACTCCTGGTGAAGGCCCCGCCCACGGTGTGCCCATCGGCGGGGGTGGACTGTGATGAGCCTGCTCCTGTCATTCGCTTTCGGCATGGCAAGCATCGGGATCGTGGTTCTCGGGACACGCCTCGTGATCGGCAAGTGCAGCGCGGTGCGCGATGTTTACAGCACGCACCGCACCGAGATCAGCGTGGATCGACTCGAGGAGATCCCCACAGAAGAGCTCACACAGCTGGCGGAACAGTTCCACGTTCTGACGGTGCGGATGTACGAGGAGCTGTGCACCCGCCGGGTGGCTGAGCGCGGCACCGAGGTCGAGGCAAATGCTGCGCGAGCAGGACGGGAGCGCGGCGTGATCGCGTACCGGCTGTCGTGGGACTCCCGTTGTGCTGACTGCAGAGCGCTGCTGATGGCGGGTTCGACCGGTTATCGAGTGCAGAACCGGCTTCTCTGCCAGGAGTGCTCGGCCGATGTGGAGTGGACCGAGGCGGAGGTTGCCAACCACGCGCGAACAACAGGCACCACCGGGTCCCCGAACGCAAGATCGCGCGCCGGCCGCACCTCCGCTGACTGGGCCGCCTCGGCCGGTTTACAGCGTGGCATTAGCATGGATCGATCGAGAGGCCGACCGTGACAAGCACGGGAGACTTCCTCGACCCCAGCGAGCTCGAGCACCGTTCGCCGGGTCTCGACGCCCGCCGGCGATGGCGTACTACCGTCCAGGAGCTAGCGTTCATCGCCACGGCGGCGCTGCTGTACACGCTTGTGCGCGGACTGACCGACGAACGGGTCCCAGTGGCGTTCGCCAACGCCGACGGGGTCATCTCGTTCGAACGCGATCTCGGGATCTTCGTCGAGCCGGGCCTGCAGGCCGCGGTGCTCGAACGCGAGTCCGTGGTCGACATCGTCAACGCCGTGTACATCGCATACTGGCCGATCGTCGTCGGTGCGCTCGTGTGGGTGCTACTTCGGCACCCCGGGCATTACCCGCTCTACCGCAATGCCGTGCTCACGTCCGGATCTGTCAGCCTGGTGATCTTCGCGCTGTACCCGCTCGCGCCGCCACGGTTTCTCCCTGAGCATGGCTTCGTCGACACCATCGCGGCCAACTCGGCCGGATACCGCGATTTCAACGCCTCGGCACTGGTCAACGAGTACGCGGCGATGCCCAGCTTGCATGTCGGATGGGTCCTCCTGGTAAGCATCGCGATCATCAAGCTTGGACGCAGCCGCGCGGTCCGCGCCAGCGCCGCCGTCCTGCCAGTGGCGATGTTCGGCGCGATAGTACTGACCGGTAACCACTACATCGTCGACGGCATCGCCGGCGGCGTGGTCGTCCTGCTCGGCCTGGCCACCGCCAGGGCATTGCGACGCCGGCACGCCGGCACCCACCCGACGATCACCCCTGCCGGAGCTCTGCATCGGATGACCGGCCTGCTCACCTACGACGGCTGGAAGGCGAAGCACCACCTACGGCAGCGTGACCCTCGACCCGGTGAGCCGGGGCGGTCACCTCGTCCCGCGTGACCGGTGTGCCGCCTCGACCTTCGGGCCTGGTGTAGACCGACCCTCTGCAAGACGGAGTATCTCGGTGCGGCTGCCCGTCATAGCCACAATCACTCCGTTCGAGCGCGCTACGCGCGGCACTGTTCCTGGACGCGACATGGCCGTGCCGGTCGCGCCTTCAGTCCTGGCCACGCTCTACGACCTCGCAAGGACCCCAGTGAGGGGCCGTCGCCCTGCACGGCACTGACCGGCCCCGGTGCCCTGGCGGCGACCGCCGCCAACGTGGCGCTGTGGGCCGGCGGACGCGCAGCGGAGGTCGGCTTCCTGGTGAGCCCGTCCGTCGGCGACCCGGCCAGCCAGGTCGGGGTCGTCCAGGGGCTCCTGGCCACGCTTCACGCGTTCGCCGTCGGTTCGGCGGCCTCGCGCTGGCCGCTCGACGTACTCGCCGATGGGTGGGCATCGTGATGGCCGCGGCTGCCGTGGTCGCCGTCATGTCGGCCGGCGGTCCCCTGTCGGCGACGGACGACACCGCGACCGGCGCACTCCTGGCGACGATGCACCTGGTCACCGGCGCCGCCTTCGTGGCGACCGCGGCGAGGGTAAGGAAACGATGAGCAGCTTCACCGAGAGTCCCCAGTATTGGGGATGGCGCGAAGACCACCGATCCGGTGTCTTACAAGTCGGGCGTAGCGAAATTAGCGTTGTTCCGTGATCAACGGCGGTCGAGGGGTGAGCGGACAGTGCTTGACATTGACGAAACGTCGACTTCTAGCCTCGTGGGGGTGACCGGTGCTGCCGATCCGGCTGGACGGGAGCAGCCCGATCGCGCCGTAGTGGCGCAGCGTGCGATTGGTCGTGCCGGCGGCGCGAGCGAGTGGGATGGCCGGCAGCGGGATGCTGCGCTGGCCCGACAGGTAGGCGACGGAGAGGTACCGACGGCGCAGACGCAGGTCATGCTACGTGCGTCCACTCCGTCGGTGGCGTGCTGGATTCTGCGCCCCGTGGCCGGTCACTACCTTGCCGAGGTAGCCCGAGGAGGGGATCACATGGCGGACGGGACATCCAGCGGATCCGAACCGGTCCAGATGCGCGACCTGCGACCACGTGAGATCTTTCGGCGGCGCGGCGACGGCGGCGCTGAGGACGAGCCGAGCCCCCTCCGCGAGCCGACGTATCTGGTGCTGCTCGCGCAAGACCGATCCGACCATTCACTCGCGATGGCCGACCTGCTCGGCCTGCTGGTGGCGACCCCACACACCGGACACGCCGCCGCCGAGCTGCCACTGGACCACCTGACCCGGATCCTGCACGCCGTCGACGCCATCCCACGCGCGGCGCGCCCGGGCCCGGCAGTCGCGGCCGCGCCCGGCCCGATCGAGGCGTTGACCGCCCGCGAACTGCAGGTGCTCGAGCTGCTGGCCGCCGGCCGGTCGAACCGGCGGATCGCCGCCGAGCTGGTGGTCACCCTCGACACCGTCAAGAAGCACGTCGGCCACGTCCTGGACAAGCTCGGCGCAGCCAACCGCACCGAAGCCGCAGCCCGGGCCCGGCAACTCGGCCTGGTCCGCTAGACCAGCAGCCGCGCACGTTGTCAGTCAACGCATACGTCGGCGACAGCGTCGCCCGCCCGGCCACCCGCGGGCCGTGTCCCCAGTCGGGTCGGCCCGCGGCGAGGTACTGGCCTTTCGACCTGCCCGTTTCCTCAGACCGCCCGCCGAACCGGACGTACCCGCTGGCCGGGCATCCGGCTCTCCACGCGCCCGAACGTCGGATATCCGTGACGACCGCAACCGGCGAACCCGTGATGGCGACGGTTCTGCCGGCGATGCTGGACGCCGAACCCGACCAGCAGGGGCCGTCTTTCCGAATCCGGCGGGCGTGCACCAAGACCAGTTCGCGAGTGGTGGCGTTGTTGAGCGCCTCGACCGAACGTGACCGGGCAACGCGATCCGGGCGAACGCGAGGAGTTGTGAGCTTTGTGGACACTAGCTCGTCGCGCTCGCGGGCGGCTACCGATGACGCTCTACGTGGTCCGGCCATCCCATCACGGCCGGCGCCTGGTGACGATCCGCTCCTGCTGGTCCACTCTACCGTCCTGAGCCCAGGCGGCAGGCAAACATTCCACTGGGTGCTCCACCTTCGCGTGATGCCCCAGCCGCCCTCCCCCTCATAGCGTCGACGACCGAATGGCGCACTCCCCAGGAGGCAACGATGCTGCCCAGCGAATGGCTGGTGGACGCGGTGATGGCCGAGCGGCGGCGCGAGGCCGACCAGGAGCGTCTCGCGCGCGCGGCGTTGGCACGGCCTCGCCGCAGCGGAGCGGGGCGGCGTGTCCGGCTCCTTATCAGTCGGTTGAAGCCAGCGCGCAGTGCCAAGCGTCGCGCCTTGGAAAGCGGTCAGGCGTGAGCGGCATGACCTGGCCGGCCATCAGCCTCAACCCTGAACCGGTCAGAACTGCCAAGGAGAGACGATGTCGCGTCGGGGCTGGGCGTTGTTCATCGCGATGGGCCTGATCTGGGGCATCCCATACCTGCTGATCAAGATCGCCGTCGACGAACTCACCCCCGCGTCCGTCGTGTTCGGCCGCACTGGCGTCGGGGCGTTGCTGCTGCTTCCCGTGGCTGCGATGCGAGGTCAGATCAGACCGATACTCCGGAAGTGGCGGCCACTTGTCGCGTTCGCGATTGTCGAGATCTGTGTCCCGTGGTTCATGCTGGGCTTCGCGGAGCTGCGGCTGTCGAGCTCGCTCACCGGCCTGCTGGTTGCGGCGGTTCCAGTAGTCGGCGCGGTACTGGCGAAAGCGACCGGCCACGAAGTTCTCGGGTCGCGGCGTTTCGTCGGCCTGCTGATCGGTCTGGCCGGTGTTGCGGCACTCGTCGGCTTTGATGTCGGCTCCGCCAACACCTCGGCGGTACTCGCCGTCGCTGTCGTCGTGGTCTGCTACGCGGTCGGGCCGATCATTGTCGCTGGTTATCTCAGTGAACTGCCGGGCCTAGGGGTGGTCGCGTGCTCGTTGCTGCTCGCAGCACTCCTCTACACGCCGGTTGGTCTCGCCCAGTGGCCGCCTTCTCTTCGGACCGGCAGTTGGGTGGCTGTGATCGGCCTGGCGGTCGTCTGCACAGCAATCGCATTCGTCGTCTTCGTCGAGCTCATCACCGAAGTCGGCCCGGCCCGCGCCATGGTCATCACGTACGTCAACCCGGCCGTAGCACTTGCGGCTGGCGTCATCGTCCTCAGCGAGGCCATGTCGATCGCCACCGGCGTCGGCTTCATCCTTATCTTGGCGGGCTCGTTCCTCGCGACATCACGTGACCGGCAACCGCCGGACCTTGAGCCGCAGGCCCGGGATCTGTTTGGCCGGAGTCAGCCGGTCGGGCCGCAGAACAGTGAGCGCGGCTAGTTCGGGTGCGAGGGAGAGCAACTTCGGGACGCGTTCCACGTTTGCGTGACGCAACCGCCGGGTCCGGTCAGTAGCGTGACAACACGTGACCGCACATCAGCGAGTCGCATGAAGTCCTCGCACCCCGGCTTGGCGACGTTCGTAACCGTGATGCTGTCCGGCAAAGGCGTCCCGCGGCGGTGGGCATGCTGGCGGATCGCGGTGGCAGCCCGGGCCCGCACGCGCCAGGGCGAGTAAGTGCGACGTTCCACAACGACGGCGATGCTGTGGCCGCCGCACTCGCGGTGCGAACCGCTTTGCCGTCCACGACGGTCAGCCTCCACACCGGCGGTCCGCCACTGCGAGCGGCTCTGCGAGATCGCGAACCCAGGCCAGGGTGGGTCGGCGAGTACGGAGGGCAGGTCCGTCAGACCCGAGTTGGGCCAGATTAGTGTGCAGCAGCTCGGGTCTTGATCGCCTCGATGACGGTCTGGATGTCGTCGGGTAGGGGGTCGGCGGCGGTGATGGTGTGCTCGCCGGCTTGGATCTGGATGGTGCGGTAGCGGCGTAGGGTCTTGATGAACTTCTTGATTGACCGGCCGGTGGCATCCTCGACCCACCGGGAGACCGCCAGGGCGGCGAACACGATCGTCAGGTGCGCCTCGATCGAGTCGCGGGTGCGGTGGTAGATCGGGCGGGCGGCCAGATCGCTCTTGCTCATCCGGAAGCTCTTCTCGATCTGGAACAGCCGGTGGTAGGCGTCGATCACGAACTCGGACGTCGGGTCGGCGATGTTCGTCACGTAACCTTTGACCCCGGCGAGCGCCCGCGCCTTGGCCTCCAACTTGCGGTTCACCGTCTTGGTGCCGCCAGACAGCTGGATGAACCGGTTCCGCTTAATCGGGATCTTGCCGGCCACGGCGTTCTCGGCCTTGGCGACCTGCTCGTCGATGCCCTTGAGCGTTCTGCGGGCCCGGTCATGTTTGTACTGGTAGTAGAAGACCTGATCCTTGCGTTTGTCGGTTGGCCCGGCCGGCCATGGCTGGGTGAAGATGTGCCCGTCCGGGACCTGCTCACCAGGGTGGTCGGCGTGCCAGGCCTCGATCACATAGGGCACCCGGGTGAGTTTCGCTCCGAGGATGAACGACGGGCCCTCGGCCTCGATCGCCTTCATGTTGTTGTCGCTGACCATGCCGGCGTCGGCGACGATCACCACATCGCGCAGCCCGTGAGCAGCCATGAACGCTTTGATGGTCGGCAGCATCGTGGTCGTCTCGGCGCGGTTGCCCTCGAACGCATTGACCATCAGCGGGAACCCCGCCGCGTCGGTGAGCAGGCCCACGGTGATCTGCGGCTCCAGGCGCCGCTCCTTGGAGAACCCCGACTCGCGGAACCCGTCACCAGCATCGGTCTCGAAGTACAGCGTCGTCACGTCGAACAAGACCAGGCTCGCCGGGCCGAGCTCCGCCTGCCGGGCGCACGCGGCCGCCAGCGACTCCCGCCAGCCCGCCGTGGCATACACCGGCAGTCGCCTTTTCATCGTGCGGTAGGACGCCGCCGGAACACCGACCTCCTCCAGCACCCGCACCGAGTCCAGCTTGCTGGTCGGCTCGATGATCCG
>DASTNZ010000023.1:0-2539 GCA_035762665.1 Jiangellaceae bacterium
ATCCTCGATCGCGAGGTTGCGAGCCGGTTTCGATGGCCGCGTCATCGATCGGGATGATCCCCGGTACGACCAGGCCCGCGCGGTGTTCGCCGGCGGGATCGACCGGTTCCCCGCGGTCATCGTCCGGCCCACCAACGCCGACGAGGTCGCCCGCGTCGTCGCGGTCGCCCGCGACACCGGGCTGGAGCTCGCGGTCCGCAGCGGTGGCCACAGCGGCGCCGGCCACAGCGTCAGCGAAGGCGGCATCTTGCTCGACCTCTCGCAGATGCGCGTGATCGACATCGACGTCGAGGGCCGCACGGCGTGGGCCGAGACCGGGTCGACCGCTGGGGAGTACACCACAGCAGCCGCTGAGTACCGCCTTGCCACCGGGTTCGGCGACTCCGCCTCGGTCGGTATCGGCGGCATGACGCTCGGTGGCGGCGTCGGGTTCCTCGCGCGCAAGCACGGGCTCACCATTGACGACCTGCTCGCCGCCGAGGTCGTGACCGCCGACGGGCAGACGCGGTACGTGGACGCCAGTCACGAATCCGACCTGTTCTGGGCGATCCGCGGCGGTGGCGGCAACTTCGGCGTTGCCACCCGATTCCGGTACCGGCTGCACCCGTTGGAGTCCGTTGTCGGCGGCATGCTGGTGCTGCCCGCAACGCCGGAGGTCATCGGGGCCTTCATCGCCGAAGCCGAGGCCGCGCCCGACGAGCTGACCACCATCGCCAACGTGATGCCGGCGCCGCCGATGCCGTTCGTTCCGGCCGAGTACCACGGCCAGCCCGTGATCCTGGGCATGATGTGCTTCGCCGGCCCGGCGGACCAGGCCAAGCGTGCCTTGGCCCCGTTCCGCGCGCTCGCCGACCCGATCGCCGACATGGTCCGGCCGATTCGGTACCCCGAGATGTTCCCGCCAGACCCGGAGGACTACCTCCCCGTCTCGGTCGCCCGCACGTCCTTCGTCGACAGTATCGATCGGGCCGCCGCGAAACTGATCGTCGACCGGTTGGCAGAATCGTCGGCGGCCATTGCGGTCACCCAGCTGCGGGTCCTCGGCGGCGCGCTCGCCCGGGTGCCCGACGACGCCACCGCCTACGCCCACCGCGGCCGGCGGGTTTTGGTGAACGTCGCCGCGATCTACGAACCCGGCGGCGACACGTCAACGCACCTGGCTTGGGTCACCGACCTCACGGCTGCCCTGACCGGCGGCGACAATTCGGGATATGTCAACTTCATCGCCGACGAGGGGCCTGCTCGGGTCCGGGCCGCCTACCCGGGTACACCTGGGATCGGCTAGCGGGGATCAAGCGCCGGTACGACTCTGACAACCTGTTCCGGCTCAACCAGAACATTCCGCCTGCAGCGGCGGCACAACGGTCTGAAAGCACATAGACAGGAGGCGTCACGGGTCGGCTCATCGAGCGCGATTTGGCCGAGGAGGTGGCGCGGATCAAGCAGAACCACGAAGAGATCCACACCAGCGGCAGCGGCATGCTCGTCCAGGCGCTGATGCAACAGGTTCTGGTCGACCGGTTCGACCTGTGGGTGTGCCCGGTTCTGCTCGGCAGCCGCAAGCGGTTGTTCGCCGACGGCGGGCCGACAGATCGGCGGGTAGGGAAACCGAGATCGCTTCGGCGGAGGTGTGGCCGCGGGCCTGCGATGAGCTGCTCGTCGCCGAGAACGAAGCCACCCGCACGCTCGAGCAGATCGAAACCTACAAGGAGCGGATGGGCCGGACGATGCCGTTCGGGTCGTCGCACGGCACGTCTTGCCCCGACGACTGCGATGGCAGTTGCGGCGTGCTGCTCAGTGTATTGCTGCGCGACGGCGGGGACGTCCACCGGACCCGCACCACGTACCCCCGGGCTACGGGTCATTTCGGTAGACCAAGAGCCTGGAATGTTGCGAGGAGGAAGGATGAGTACACGCGTTGCTGACCGGGTCTCTGTGGCGACGCCGGTTTGGCCTGAGCGGCGGAATGCTCGGATGGGCTGTGAGCTCGCGCTGTGTCGGATGGTGTGACCATGACGTACGAGGAGGCGTGGGTAGGCCGCGACAGTCACCGGATCTACGCACGGGATTATCCGGGGCCGGAGCCAGCGATCGTGTTGATGCACGGCTTCCCCGACGACCTGCACCTGTACGACCGGTTGCTGCCGCACCTGAAGCCGTCGAGGCGGGTCATCACCTTCGACTTCCTGGGGTGGGGGACGTCAGACAAGCCCGCCGGCTACCCCTACACCGCCACCAACCAGACCCGCGACCTAGACGCGGTAATCGACCAGCTCGGCCTGCAGCAAGTGACCCTCGTGGTCCACGACGCCTCCGGCCCACCCGGGATCGACTGGGCGCTGGAGAACCCCGATCGTGTCGCCGGGCTGGTGCTGCTCAACACCTACTACTGCCGCATGCCCGGCCTACGGCCACCCGAGGCGATCTGGCTGTTCTCAACCCCACTGGTCCGACAAGTCGCCCGCCCTGTCTCGCGCCTGTTCGGCGATCTGGTGTTTCGGCGCATGTACCGCTGGCAAGTAGGACGGTTCTTCAGCGA
>DASTNZ010000024.1:0-2398 GCA_035762665.1 Jiangellaceae bacterium
GACCTTCGGCCCCATCGAGCCGGCCGGGAAGTCGTACTTGCGCAGTTCGCTCGGCGTGACCCGGTCCAGCCGCCGCTGATTCGCGGTACCCCAGTCGGCGTAAACGGCGTCCACGTCGGTAACCATGACGAACAGGTCGGCACCTACTTCGCGCGCGAGCAACTCGCTGGCCAGGTCCTTGTCGATCACAGCTTCGACACCCACGAGGGTGCGCTCGATGCCCGGCGCGTACATAGTGGGCACCCCGCCCCCACCGGCGCAGATCACGACGACGTTCTTGTCCAGCAGCCACCGGATCGGCCGGATCTCGAAGATGCGCTGCGGTTCCGGCGACGGCACCACGCGCCGCCATCGGTCGCCGTCCGGCTTGAACGTCCAGCCCTTGTCGGCGGCGAGCCGATCGGCGTAATCCTTGTCGTAGACCGGTCCGACGAACTTGGTCGGGTTCGTGAACGCGGGATCTGCCGGGTCCACCTCGACCATCGTGAGGATGGTCGCGAACGGCACCTCGAACGGCAGGATGTTGCCCAGTTCCTGCTCGAGAACGTATCCGATCATGCCTTCGGTTTGTGCGCCGAGGACGTCGAGCGGGTACGCCTCGACGTCCTCGTACGCCGCCGCCTGCAGGGCCAGCAGACCCACCTGCGGGCCGTTGCCATGGGACAAGACCAGGCCGTGCTTGCGTGCGACGGCGGCCAGCGCCGGGGCTGCTGTGCGCACATTGCCGCGCTGAACCTCGGCGGTCATCGGCTCACCCCGCTTGAGCAGGGCGTTGCCGCCGAGTGCAACGACTACCCTCATGGCGGTCCTCCGCTCAGTGGCCCAGAGTCGCGACCATCACGGCTTTGATGGTGTGCATCCGGTTCTCCGCCTGGTCGAAGACGATCGAGTGCTCGGACTCGAAGACGTCGTCGGTGACTTCCATGCCATCGAGGCCGTATTTGTTGAAGATCTCCTCGCCGACCTTGGTCTCGCGGTTGTGGAAGGCGGGCAGGCAGTGCATGAACTTGACATTCGGGTTTCCAGTCCGGCCCACGAGTTCGGCGTTCACCTGGTACGGCTTGAGCAGGTTGATCCGCTCCTCCCACACCGACTTGTCCTCACCCATCGAGACCCAGACGTCGGTGTAGAGAAAGTCGGCGCCACTCACGCCGTCGTCAACGTCCGCGGTCAGGGTGAGCCGGGCGCCGGTCGTCTCCGCGATATCGCGGCAGGTCTTCACCAACTCCTCCCCAGGCCACAGGTGCTCTGGGGCGCACAGCCGGACGTCCATCCCGAACTTGCAGCCGCCGACCATGAGCGAGTTGCCCATGTTGTTGCGGGCGTCGCCGAGGTAGCAGTACGAAATCTCGGACAGGTGCTTATCGGAGTGCTCGGTCATGGTCAGGACATCGGCGAGCACTTGTGTCGGGTGGAACTCGTTGGTCAGCCCGTTCCACACCGGCACACCGGCGTACTTGGCCAGGATCTCCACAGTCTCCTGAGCGAACCCGCGGTATTCGATCCCGTCATATACGCGGCCGAGCACCCGGGCAGTGTCCTTCATCGACTCCTTGTGCCCGATCTGGGAGCCGCTCGGTTCGAGGTAGGTGACCTGTGCTCCCTGGTCGTACGCGGCCACCTCGAACGCCGTCCTGGTCCGAGTGGACGTCTTTTCAAAGATGAGCGCGATGTTCTTGCCGGCCAGCCGCTGCTGCTCGTGACCGCCGTACTTCGCGGCTTTGAGGTCGGCCGAGAGCCTGAGCAGGAACTTCAGCTCCGCCGGAGTGAAGTCGAGCAGCTTGACGAAGCTGCGGTTTCTGAGGTTGTACCCCATGGCTGGTCTCCTTCCAGCTCACACCGCCCACGCGGGCCGAACTGGCGCGGTCGGGGCGGATTGCGCTCGTTCACGCCGTCGCAACACGAGCTTGATCAGTTCTTCGACGACGACGATGCTCGACGCGATGCCGACGCAAATCGACCACTGCGCGAAGGTCAGATCGACGGTCCCCGCAATTCGCTGCAGGAACGGGATCGTGGTGACCGCGATGATCGCCAGCAGCGCTGCTCCGTACCGGCGAAGCTGAGTGGCACCCGGCAGTGTGTCACGGTCGAAAATCGTGTTTCGTTGGTCGCGCGCCAGATAGCCGGCCGCCAGGTGGAACAACGACAGCGTGGTCAGCAGCATCGTGTTCGCCGTCGCGGCCCCAAAGTTCTCCTCGGCCAGCGGGTACACCGCAAGTGTGCCGGCCGTCATCACCAAGCCCTGAACGCATATCCGCACCCAGTTGGCTGCCGAAAGCACCGGCGCGCGCACGGGACGCGGCGCTCGCTGCATCAGGCCCTTGGTCTCCTTGTCGAAGCCGAGCGCGACCGCGATCGGAATGTCGACGATCATGTTCACCCACAGGATCTGCAA
>DASTNZ010000025.1:0-10927 GCA_035762665.1 Jiangellaceae bacterium
GAAGGCGATGATCAGCACGATCTTCGCGGCCTCGCCGGGCTGGAACGTCATGGAGCCGATCTGGATCCAGATGCGAGCGCCTCGCACCTCGTGACCGATCACCGGCAGCATCGGCAGCATCAGCAGGATGATGCCGAGCAGCGCGGCGGTATAGGTGTACCGCGACAGGATCCGATGATCGCGAACAAATACAACGACCGCGACGAAGCCGAGGACGCCGACGACCATCCAGGTGAGCTGGGTCGCGGCGTTCGTCGTGCCGTCCGCGAGGTCCAGCCGATGGATCATCGCCAGACCGAGGCCGTTGAGAGTGACGACGATCGGCAGGATCAGCGGGTCGGCGTACGGCGCGAAACGCCGGATGACGACGTGCGCGATTCCGGTCAAGACCAGCAGCCCGGTCATGTACGCCACGGCGTTGGCCGGAACGTTGCCGTTCGCGCCAAGGTCGACAGAAACGTATGCCGCTGTCGCGATGGCGATTGCGAAGATCAGCAGGGCAAGTTCGGTGCCTCGCCCGCGCCGTGGAACCAGTATGTCGTCGCTGGTCACGACCCCTCCGGGCATTCCAGGCCGGGGTAACCGGGCGGGGCGGTCGGCAGTGGCCTCGGCGTGGGGGTGGGGGTAGGAGCCTGGGTGGGCTGCTCGGTTGGCGCCACACCTGCACCCACGCGGGCGGTAGAGCCCTCCGTCCCGGTTGCCTCGTTCGTCGCGCCGCCTGCATCCGTGCCGGTCTGCGGTTCCGTCGTAGGTGGCTCCTGCACGGCGTGGGCTGCGCACGCCGCACTGCGCAGGTTCTCGACGATGCCCATGGCTTCGGAATAGTTGTCGGCGGTGATGGTATTGGAGACCTGCTCCCGGTACACGTCAGGCAGCGCGCCGACCGGCAGGCCCTCGACCGGTTCGTGTGCTCGCGACAGCGTCACCGGACCGATCTCCTGGCTCACCCCCTGGAATATCGCGACGTGACCGGACAGCTCACCCACGTAGTACTGGGTCCGGAGCCAGTCTTCGGCCAACCGCGCGCCGACCCACACCAGGCCGGCCACAGCCAGGACCAAGGCCAGCCGGCGCAGCCAGCGGAAGCGGCGCGGCGGTTGAGGCGCATACCGGAGCTCTTCCGGATCGGTATCCGGCTCAGCGCGCGCCGCGCCGGACGAGCCGAGCAGGCTGCGGACGGCTGTGGACGGCCGCCGCCGCCCGGACCGGACTGGCGGGTCCTCCCCGCCCGACGCGGCGCCAACCAGGTACGCCTCTGCTGTGTCATCGGACGCCGGCGGACTCGCAGTTTCGACGACATCCGCTACGACGACGGTAACGTTGTCCGGCGCCCCTCCGCGCATGGCCAACTCGACAAGCGCATCGGCGGCTTGGCCGAGATCTCGCCGGCTCATCAGCGTGTCGCGCAAAGTCTCGTTGCTGACCACGCCGGAGAGTCCGTCGCTGCACACCAGCAAGCGGTCACCGGGCCGAACCTCTAGGACGTCCAGATCCGGTTCCGGATCCGGCTTGCCGTCGAGTGCCTTGAGGATGAGCGACCGCGCGGGATGGATATTGGCCTCGGAGGCCGAAATGCGTCCTTCATCGACAAGGGTTTGGACGAACGTATGGTCGTGGGTAAGTTGCCGCAGCTCGCCATCACGCAATAGATAGGCGCGAGAGTCACCGATGTGGGCGAGCCGGATGTCCGCTCCAGTCCACAGCAGGGCAGTAAGGGTGGTGCCCATGCCTTCCCGGCGCGGATCGTCGAGGACAAGCTGCCGGATACGGTCGTTGGCAGCGACAACCGCGGCATTCAAGGTTTCGAGCGCGTCCCGTTCGCCGACGCCGTTCTCGACATGGACCAACTCGTCGATGGTGGCCGAACTCGCAACCTCACCCGCTGCGTGCCCGCCCATGCCGTCGGCGACGGCCAGCAACCGGGGCCCGGCATATCCGGAATCCTCGTTGCCCTCGCGGACGAGGCCGACGTCCGAGCGAGCAACCGAGCGAAGGATCAAGGCCATCTCAGACCTACTTCCGGAGCTCGAGGACGGTCTTGCCCAGCCGTATCCGAGTCCGTGCGCCGACCGGGATGCTGCGGGTCAGTCGCTCATTGCCCAAATAGGTCCCGTTGGTGGACCCAAGATCCTCGATGTACCACTGGCCGTCGTGAAACAGCAGGCGAGCATGTTGGGTCGAGACGTATTCGTCGGACAGCGGGACAGTGCACTCGCTGCCGCGGCCGAACGTCACCGGTGCTCCGGTCAGTGGGACGGCACGACCGCGTTCCGGGCCATCCACGATGACGACCCGAGACGGTGCGCCGCGGGAAGCCTTGGCCTTGTGTGCCGTTCGCTGCGGGGAGGCGGCGGGTTTGGCGGGCCGGACACCGAACAGGTCGGCGCGCATCGCCGACGTCGCCGAGATCACCAGCAGCCACAGCATGGCCAGGAAGCCCAGCTTGATGACCGTAAGTGTCAGCTCGGACACCGGTTCACCCCAAACATCCGCTTCTCACCAGGTTGTAGACCTGCCTCAGCGTCGCGGCGCCCGTCGATGAACGTCCACAACGGTTGAACCGAGCACGATACGGGATCCATCGGCAAGCGGAGCCTGGGCGGCCCGTACTCCGTCCACGACCGTCCCGTTGGTCGAGCCGAGGTCCACCACCATCAGCTGCGCATCAGGGCCCGAACCGTGGACGCGGATCTCGGCATGGCGCCGGGACACGCCGGGATCATCGATGCGCAGATCGCACTCGCTCCCGCGGCCGAGGACAAGCCCCGGGGGGACCACGGGATGTTGGGTGCCATTGATGACCAGGTACGCGGCGGCGCTTCGCTCACTGTTCGGGGTGGGAACATAGGACGACCCCCGATCGACTCCCGCCTTGACCTGGCTGCGAACCCGAAATTGCCCGGTGCCGAGATCGTCGTGCTGCTCGAACTGGACGTTGACCGGGCCGGTGAATGCGAACCGCTGCAACTCGGCGTGTTCGCGGACCAAGTCGACGAGTTCGTGCGCCAGCGTCCCCGTATACGGGGCGAGCCGGCCATAATCGTGGCCGCCGAGTTCGATCACGAAGTCGTTGGGGACAAGGGATCGCTGGCGGGTGACGATCTGGGCGTTGTTGTCTAGCTCACGTTGCAGTGCCGCAGCGATCTCGACGGGCTGGACCTCGGCACGGAACGCCTTGCTGAAGGCGCCGGTCACCATGCCTTCGAGGCGCGCCTCGAAGCGCCGCAAGACACTCATGGCCAGCTCCCTTCCCGTTCCGTACTCGTCCACGACCCGCCCGTGGGCATTCCCTCCGTACCCGCAAGCGTCCGCACCGATGGTAACCAGGTGATGTCGCACACGGTGACATGTGCGGCGCAGGTTCGGTGGTCAGAGTACGTTCTCGCGCGTGTTAACCTGTTTCGGCTGCGGCGTGCAGGCGTCGGCAGGCGCGAGTGGCGGAACAGGCAGACGCGCACGGTTCAGGTCCGTGTGTCCGCAAGGACGTGGGGGTTCAACTCCCCCCTCGCGCACTCGAAGCAGGTCGTCTGACCAGCAACGATGGAGTCAGTTGCGTTCCTGTTTGCCTGAAGTGTCAGATCTCTGATCACAGCGTGCTCACAGCGCAGGAGGACATCGGTATGCGGACGCTCGGTGTGAACGGCCTGCCCGCGAGGGCTTCCTGGAGCGGGTGCCGGCCCGCTGGTACGTGATCTCGCTGGACTTGGGCTGGAAGCACGACCACACCGGGGTCGCCGTGCTGCACTCGGAGGCCGCCAGCGGCGGGCGCCGGTACGTGGTGGACCGGGTGCAGCGGTTCCGCCCGCCGGTCGTGCTGGGGAAGTGGAGGAGCTGATCCGCAACTGGGCGGCCTGGTACCACGCGGGCAAGTTGGTCTGCGACCCGACACAAGCGGAGTCGATGGTGGAGAGGCTGAAGCTCCCCGCGGTCGCGTTCACCGGCTCCCCGGCGCAGCAGAACGAGGCCGCCCGCGCGGTGTACCAGGGATTCCGGGACGGTGGGCTGGACTACCCGGACACGGAGGGGCTGCTGGAGGACTTCCTGCACATGCAAATCGTGGAGAAGGGCGTGGGCCAGGTCCGCATCGAGTTCGACCAGCGGGGTGCGGACGGGCACGGCGACGTCGGGCAGGCCGTCGTCATGGGGATCTGGTACCTGGCCAGCCAGCCGGCCAGCACCACCGGCAGCTACGGCGGGTTGGAGATGGCCCGGGCGAGCCTCGACCTGGACGACGACTGGCCGGCGAGGTCTGAGGGCGGGCTGGGCCGGCGCAGGTGGGCGATGTCGCTGAAATGAGGGGCCGGTCACGGCGGCATCCCCGTGGGGCTGTCTACGCGGCGGCCCTTCCGGCCAAGCGGAGGAGCCTGGGGAGGAACCGGAAGGGTAGGGCACCCGCGGTGGCCTGGTCCACGGTGCCGGAGAGGAACAGGTCGAGCTGCGGACACCAGAACAGCCAGGAGCCCGTCGATCCGGAGTGGCCGATCAGCTCCGGCACCACCCCATCGGGCGTGCGAACCCTTGGGACCCGGAAGTGGAAGCCCATCATCCCGAGCCCGTACCGGATCGGCCATCCGGGCGCACGCATGGCCGCCATGTCCCTGGGAAGGCCGAACCGAGTCCACCTTGACCTCATGAGGTCCAGCGTGGACGGATCCTCGAAGACCTCGCCCCGCACCAGCGCTCGGAGGAACGCGAGCGTGTCGTCGAGGGTGCTGTAGAGGTCCCCGAACGACGACATCGCCTGTGGGATGTGGAGCGGCCGGTCCCGGTACCAGATCGCGGCTGGGTCCCCGGTGGGGGCCAGTGGGTCGGAGTGGCCGGGCAGCCACGTGTGGCCAAGGCCGAGCGGTCGGAAGAGCAGCTGCTCGAATGCCTGGTGCTGGGTCCGCCCCGTGACGGTCTCGATCACGGCGATCAGCAGCAGGTAGTTCGTATCCGAGTAGCGGATCCTGTGCCGGCCCTGCTGGAGTGGCTGGGGCGGGAAATGGGGCCTGAGACCCCGGACGATCTCCACGATGTCGTGGATGTCCCATGCCCTGTCGCCTTCCTCCACGACACGCTCCAAGAGACTGCGGCGCCCGGCGGGGCGCTCCTCGAGGTAGTCGGGGAGGCCCGACGCGTGGCCGAGGAGGTGGCGGATGGTGATTTCCCCGGTGCGGTCGACGCCTCCGAGCCGGTGGAGGCCCGTCGTCAGCTCCGTCGGGAGGAACCCGGAGATGGGATAGCCGAGGCGGACCTGGCCGCCCTCGTGCAGCTTCATCACGACGGCGGCGATGTAGAGCTTGGTGACGCTGGCGATGAAGAACGGCGTGTCGGCTTGCATGGGAGGGCCGCCCGGCCAGCCGTTCCCCACCGCCCCGGCCCAGCGGAAGCCGTCCCCGCGCTCGACCCCGACAACCGCGTGAGGCACCCGTTTCCGGGCGGCCAGGCGGTGCAGCAGCTGATCCAGGCGCTGTCCGAGGCGATCCGGGTCCTCCATCCGCTCCATCCGTCGGTCTTCCTTGCCCGACTCGTCTGACGGGAGAATAAGGAAACAAAGGCAAGCATGCCACTGCCCTCGCTCGGTTCGGACGCGGTTAACCCGGCAGGCGCGATCAGCCGGCACACCCTTCTCCACGAGTCCGGCCGGCGCAATCTTCGGCGGACCCGCATGTGCAGCACTTCTCCGTGGCGCCCCTCGGTCGTGCTATCCGGTTTCTGTACGTACGAGGACAGGTGTTGAAGCGGATTACTGGACGCCGTTCTCTCGCGCCGATGGCGGGCAATTGAGTTCGGCGATCGGGACGCCCAGCCACCAACCGATGGCTTCGGCTCGTGGACGCGGCGCCCAGGCCACGGTGCGCCGGGCCAACGTCCGTGAGATCGCCCGCACCGTCTTGCCGAGCTGCCGCGACCGATCCACCACCCGTCTGGTCTGGCCAGGTAGCTGGCCGGCGATGTGGCGCAGGCGGCTACTGGTTGCCACCGACAGTCACTGGGCGCGGTGGCACATGGACGATCGTGCCCCCGGCATCAGGCGGAACCTGCAACTGCCGTGCCGTTGGCTCCGCGGCCTCAGCCGCGGCGATGGGCGCCGGCGTTTCACTTGTAGCCCAGATCTCGTGGAACGCGGCTCCGTTCGCCAACGATGCGGTGGTCGGCGTCGGCGCGTCGGAGAGCACGACGGAACTGCCCGTGTCGTTGTGGCCCGTAACGATCCTGCGCGGTGTGGGAAGCGTCATGGCGGCTGATCCTCGCCTCGTACCAGTGAGCGCAAGGCACGGCCGGAGTAAGCGAGGGCAGCAACTGACGCGAGGGCCTGACCGGCCATGCTTCGCCGGCTTTACTCAGGCGCGCGGGACCAGCGGCCGGCACAAATAGGCAGTCATGGCCGATGAGCGAGTAACCCCAAAGACGATCACACCGGGTGAGCCAAGGCCCGAGGCTGTCGACGGCAGAAGGCCACGAGGGATCACCCGTCGAGTCGATCGCGGGGGGCCACGGACTGGCGCAACCAGGTAACGCAATGGGGCTGCGCGGCGGGTGCAGCCGACCTTTGAGGGCGTCCGCGGATGCGTAGTAACTGCGGGACCCGCTCGGATGCCCGCAACGAAAGCATGTCCGCCGATCCGCACCATTACGGCACGTCAATGGTCGTGACATCGGCCGCGGGTGATTTTTACGGACTGCTTACGTGGTCTGGCGCAGCCTTGCGCACGTGAGCGTTCGGTTCAAGGACTGGCCGCCGGGTGTCGGCAACCACGAGATCGCGCGGCGGCTGGGCATGTCGAAGAAGACCGTCCGCAACCACGTCTCCCAGGTGCTGCTCAAGTTGCAGGTCCCAGACCGCACCGCAGCTACCTTCAAGGCTCGAGAGGTCGGGCGCGGACGGCGAGGAGTAGTTCCCGTTGCGGATAGTCCTCGTGAGGCGTTCGGCCATGATCTCACTGGGGACGGGTCAACGGCGTGGCAGAAGGGCAGCGAAGCGAACGACGTAGCGCTTCTGCCACGGCATCTCGACAGCATGCCGGTCGTAGCGCCGTCGGACGAAGGCGACTGCCTGTTCCACCGGTACTCCGTCGATGACAGCGAGGCAGGCCAGAGCTGTGCCGGTCCGTCCGAGGCCACCGCGGCAGGCGATCTCGACCCGTTCGGTGAGCGCACGGTCCCAGGCTTCACGCAAGATCGTCCGCACCTCTACCTGATCGCGAGGCACCCAGAGGTCTGGCCACCGTAGCCAGCGGCTCTCCCAGACAACGGCCGGCGGGATCCTCCCGAGCAGATACACGGCGAAGGTGGGCGCAGGCCCGGGCGGAACCGGATGTCGCAGACCACGGCCTCTGACCAGCCGGCCAGATGGCAGCCGCAACACGCCAGCGCCCTTGGGATCCCACGTGTCGGGCACGAGGCCCACGCTACCCGGCTGCGCTATCACCGCCTGCCAGCACTGCGCCGCCTAGCCGCTCCCGGCCAACGCTGATGCGTCGTCTGGTTGCGATGCGTCAGCTCCGCGGAGCATCGCGTCAATGATGCCCGTCACCACCGCGTCGGGTCGGTCTGGTCGTTGCCGATCACCACGACCATAACCGGGCCGTATGTCCACACCGTGCCGTACAGCCCGTCCACATCAGGACCTCGCCGCGCTCGCAGGCGTCCCGGTGCCGATATTCAGTCCATTACTTCAGAGAGGTCGATCACCTCGTCTTTCGCCGGAGCCTTGATGTCAACCGGCTCTCCCCAGTCGAGGAAGTCGACGGCTCCTTCACCGGAGCCTTCCGGCGACTCGATCCGCAGCGGATACGGCTCTCCGGTGAGAGCCACCCAGAGCGTGCCGCCATCCTGGCTATCCCGGTCGACGAGGCCGATCGCCTGAACGCCATTCACCTCGGCGGTCTCGCCCTGCTCGATCGCGCCATCTGGGTTGAGGGCCTCTTCGACGAACGACTCGAAGTCGAAGAACGATGTCAGGTCTCCGAGGCTCTCGTCGTCGCCGGGCATCCTCACGTAGCGGTCGGCGAAGATGTCACCGGATGCCGCCTCCCCGGTCAGCTGCTCCCAGGTGTCGGCATCGGCCTTCATGTAGTACTGGTTCGTGCCCACCCGCAGCAGTTCGACGGTGGCGCCGTCTGCGCTGATGGTGCCGGTCGACCCGTCTTCGCTGTACTGCATGTCGATGACGATGGTGCTGCCGTCCTCGACAACCTCACCGGATATCCGCACAGAGTCCGCGGCGGCGGCAGCGTCCTTGGCCTCTTCCAAGATCTCATCGGCGCTCAAGTGCTCGGCCCAGTTGGTTTCCGGAGCCGTACTCTCTGCCGGCGCGGCGACGTCATCGGCGGAATCGCCGTCGTCGCCACCGCATCCCACAAGTGCAAGGCCGGTGACGAGCGCTGATGTCAGCAGGGTTGGTCTTCTTCGTGCGATCATGTGAGTCGGCATCTCCACGTGCGTTGTTCGAGGCGGGCGCGGACACTCTAGCCGTCGCCACCGACAGGCGACTCAAGGTCTCCGAAGAAGGAGAACCACGCCCCGGACGGAACCCTGATCGGCCAATGAATACGGTCAAGTGACCGAATCAGCCAAGCTGCGCCAGGTCCGCGCTCGCCGCGCCACACAGCCTGACGCAACGAATCATGAAGCCGGCGCTTAGTGTGCTTCTGTGGCGGATCTGAACAACGACGTTGGAACCTAGTCAGAGGGCCACACAGCCTCAGACGTCCTGTCATGACCCTGACCGCATGACCGCCGATGTGCGTGCGACTCGGTACTTCACCAGCTAGGAACAAAATCGGGGCCGTCGGGTGTCTCGACCGTGTGCCATCCGAATGCTTCGAGCGTGACGTCGTCACGAGCGCCGAACCTTCGAAGCAATGTAGCTACATCACCGGCTGGGATTCTGTCAGCGGCATCGTCGAAAAGAGTCGAAGGTGCAAGACCCAGCATCTGTGCAACATGGAAGTGGATTGCCAGACCGATCATCGTGTCACGCGGGTCGTCATCGTGCAGCACGGCAGCTAGAGCGGTGGCCATCAGAGCATCGCGAAGGTGGTCCGCCGAGCCCGTGCGAAGCGCAATGGTTGGCTGCCTCGCCCCATACTGGCCCAAAGTCGAGCCGGCTTGAGTGTCGAGTGATTCAATGAACGATGAGGTGACCAACCGAGGTAGATGTCGGAGAATCGCCCGGGCCCGCATGTCGCCTTCGCCGGGAATCCGGTCGAGATTCGGCTTCATAACGCCAGCCTTGCACAACGAGACACCGGTGCTCATCGCCGGCCATCACCTCGATCGTGACAGACCGCTTGTGGGGATCCATCCCGATCACGACTCGCTGACGTCCTGCATCGCGCCCTCCTCAGCTGACTGATCCGGTCAGTGGAGTCAGGAGGGCACCGCTACTACCAGCGGAGCTTTCCCTCCTTGACCTCCGGGGCCCCACCCAACGACCCGTGCTCAGGTAATGTCGGTCTGTCCCACCGCTGCCAGGATGAGGATGGCCAGGCTGACGAGCAGAACAATCATCACGTACTTCCACCACGACCAAGGCTTCCGGCTCCGGCGGGCGATGAGTCCCGTGACAAGCGCGGCGACAATTGCTGGCAGCGCCAGCCGGCCGACGATTCGTCCAAAGCTCTCTGCGGAGTCCGGCCGACCAAGGCCAGCGGTCACGAGAAGCAGCGCGATGAGTAGCATTCCGCCCGCGGCGGCGAAGCTCCTCCTAAAAGGGTGCACGTTTGGCCGTGCCGGGTGAGGCTGCGAATCAACCTGGTTCACTCGGCTGTACCTCCGTGGCGCTGATGGACCGCCCAAGCGCCGTCGGAACATAGCACCATGGCGTTGTCGGGCGCTTGACTGCGTTGACTCGCCCACGTTATCGGCCGTGTCGTCGACTCATCCTGCGATGCCCCGTGCCGTCAAGGTCACTGACACGCTGGCCTCCGTGATCGCCATTGCAGGAAGGTCGAGAGTAGGTTGAAGGATGCGTAGAAGTTGGCGCTGACCGTGCCCGCGGCGACTCGCAGTGGCACTTCGCGCCGATCTTCGCCCTTCACGGTCATGACTTAGGGGAACCTGCCGGTTCCGAAGGCGAGTGCCATCACGGTGTCGATGCCATCCTCGCCGACTGACACCATGCGATGAAGAAGTAAATCAACCGGGTCGGAGTCGATTGCGCTGGCCATGGCAGCGTGCCAGTCGCTGGGCTCTTGTTCCGACATCCGCACGACTTCACCATTGTTCGCAATGCCGATGACGTAAATCAGAGTCTCGCCACGGAGCGCGTTGGCTGCTCCGGGCGGTTGTCGAGCCTTGCTGCGACCGAATTCGCGCGCCCGAAGAGCCAGCAGACGGCACAAAACTCGGTCTCGTTGTTGATGAGGTAGCACTCCGGACCTGGGCGGCATTCAACCTGACCACCTTATTGACGTGGTCGCGCCTCATGACTCCTCCATGTCCGGCACCGGTGAGATCGTTGCACCGGCCGACAGCAGTCTCTCGGCCAGTGCGCGACAACGCCTCCCGAGCTCCGGAGGGTCGAGTACCTCGAAGTCGTGCCCCAGCAGGAGCACGTGCATGAGCACGAAGTCGAGGCTGCTGGCGCCACTGAGCACTTCGCAGAGCTCGCTCCCTCGCCGTCGTACGACGGCCGCCGAGGCCGGATCTGCGCGCGCACCGTGTCGGCGGACGCGTGCACAACGAAGCGCGCCTGGTGCGGGTAGACCCGATTGGCCACACCCTCCTGCACGTACGTCGCCGCGTCGGGCGCCGCGCGCGTGCGGAAGCGCCAGGTCCGTGCAGACACATCGGTCATCCGGTCGACGCGGAAGCTGCGCCAGTCGTCGCGATCGAGGTCGTAGGCGAGGAGGTACCAGCGCCGGTCGGAGGCGACCAGGCGGTAGGGCTCGACCCGCCGCCGTCGCACCTCGCTCCCGGACGGGTAATCGAAGCCGGC
>DASTNZ010000026.1:0-3826 GCA_035762665.1 Jiangellaceae bacterium
GCGGCGATCTGGGCGCCGCCGGCCGCGTCGCCGCCGTAGTCGCCTTCGAAGTACACCGACATGACGCTTTGAACGCCGTAGGTCTCTACTGCGTAGTCGACCGAGTTCATCGTCTCAACACAGTAGTTCGCCGACGACTCGAGGATCAGATCCTCGAAGTTGAACAGGGACGTCGAGCCGGCCGGAGCGGCCAGGATGCTGCTCGCCTGCATGTCGGGCAAGATCGCCTGGGTCGTCGGCGTGCCGAGGGACTGCGCCAGAGCCAACACGCTCGGCTTCATCTCCTCGTACAGCCGCGCGTGTTCGGTGGCGTCGTAGCCGGTGTCCTGGTTATACGTGGTCACATCGACGTCGTAGGCCTTATCGCTACCATCGGCCGTAATGCCGCCCTCTTCGTTGACGCGCTGCCAGAACGCCTCCTGGGCAGCTGTCAAGGGAATCCCGAACCCGGCGAACGGGCCGGTCAGGTCCGTCAGCGTCCCCAGGTAGATGCAGCCGTTTTCCTGGTTGACGCCATCCGGGCAGGGTTCCTCGGTGACCCCTACGTCCGTGGCAACGGACGAGCCTTGCCCACCATTCGCCGCCGCCTCGTCGGCAGAGGGGTTCTCGTCGCGACCGCATGCGACCACCATTAGCGCGATCACCGCCATCACCGGCAGTGTTCTGTGTATTGTCATCATTTCCTCCCGCTCGTCTCGAAGACGTCAGTATGAGAATGGGAACGATTTCCACCAGTTCCGGATTCGGACCCAGATGCCGACCAGACCTCTGGGTTCGAAAATGAGAAATGCGATGATCAGCAAGCCGTAGATCACGGCCTGCATGTGGGATACGTTCGGGATGTCCTGCGCCCGGGTGCTGATGTAGGGCAGCACCGTCGCGAGTTCCTCGGTCAGGCGGGGCAGCGCTGCGATGAAGAACGCCCCAGCGATGGCACCGGAGATCGTCCCTGCGCCGCCGATCAGCACCATCACGATGAACAGCACCGACAGGAACAGGTCGAACTGACTGGGGTTTACGTTGAGAAACGTCGTGTAGAGCAGGGCTCCAGCACATCCGGCATAGAACGACGAGATGGCGAACGCCAAGGTCTTCTTCTTGACCACGTTGACGCCGATCACGCCAGCTGCGACGTCACGGTCGCGAATCGCGGTGAACGCGCGTCCGATATTGGAGCGAGCCACGTTCCGCGCCGCCACCGCGAAGATGACCATCAGCACCAGCAGCAGCCAGTACAGTTGCTGGGCCCTGGTGAACATCGTGCCGTCGACGTCGAGCCGGTAACCGAACAGTTGGACGGCGGGTGGTGGCCGGCCCGAGGCGGGCCCGCCGGTCACCGTCTCCCACTGCGCGAACACATGCTCACCGATGAAGACCAGCCCGAGCGTGACGATTGCCAGGTAAAGCCCGCGCAACCGGGTGGCGAGCGGTGCCACGACCACGCCGATTGTGGCAGCGACCAGGCCGGCCGCAGGTAGCCATACCAGGATCTCGGTGATGCCAAAGCCGAGCGCGCGACCGTCAGGGTCCCCGGCAATGACGGCCGCGGCGTAGAAGCCGACGCCGGCGAAGAACGCGTGTCCCAGCGAGATCTGTCCGGCATAGCCGGTGAGCAGACCCAACCCGATGGCGCCTATCGCATAAGCGGAGCCGCGAGCCAGCATCGTGAGCTCCGGGTCTGCCACTACAAGTGGCAAGTACAAGGCGACCAGCAGCAACACAAGGACAGTGGTGCGCTTCGCCCTGGTGTTGAGTAAGGCCGTTTCGCTGGTGTACGACGTAAAGAGCAGCGGTCGCTTTGCCGCAGGATTCCTGGTCAGCATCACACTCGCTCCACTTCCCGGGTGCCGAACAGCCCGTACGGCCGCACGACGAGCACGATCACCATCACCAGCCAGGGAATGATCACCGACGGGTTGTTGCCGAGCCAGGACACCGCTTCGGGGTAGGCGGCGACCAGCGACTGAATCACGCCGACGATGAGTCCTGCCACGATCGCGCCCTCGAGTGAGTCCAGGCCACCGAGAATGATCACCGGCAGGGCGTACAGGGCTACCGGCCAGAACGTGTTGTCAACGCTGACACCGGCGGCTGCGAACGTGCCCGCGAGGGCCGCAAGCCCGGCAGCGAGCGCCCACGACACAGCGAAGACGGCGCCCACGCTCACACCCTGGGCCAGCGCGGCCTCCTGATCCTCGGCGACCGCTCGCATGGCCAACCCCATCCGGGTGTACCGGAAGAACGCGAACAGCAACGCCACAATCACCGTCGCGGTGATGACCGTCGCGACGTGCCGCTGTTGCACAGTGACCGGGCCCAGCTCGACGGTGTCCAGTCCCCACGGGTCGTCGACATGGCGGACGTTGATGCCGATGAAGGCGTGCGCCACCGTGCGGACAATGATGTCCAGGCCGATCGTGATGATCGCGATGGCGAAGATCGGCCGGCCGATCATCGGGCGGATGACCGTCCGCTCGACTCCGAGCCCCATTAGTCCGATTAGCACGGCCCCGAGCGCTGCGGCGCCCCAGAACCCGAGCCATGGCAGCTCTACCAGGTAGCTCACCAGCACGACTCCGGCGATCATGAATCCCGGCTGAGCAAAGCTGATCACTCGGCTCGACTTGTAGATGATCACGAAGCCGAGGGCGATCAACGCATACACGCTGCCACGGCCCAGTCCGTCGGCCACGGCCTCCAAAAAGGTGATCACGTTGACCTCCTCGAGTACAAGTCGTCGACCAGCTCGGCGTACCGTTCACTGACCGCACGGCGCTTCACCTTCTGGGTGGCGGTCAGCTCGCCGTCCTCGTGGTCGAGTTCCTTCGGGAGCAGCCGGAACTTCTTGACCTGCTCCACGCGGGCGAACCGACTGTTCACCTCGTCGATGACGTCGCGGACAAGCTCGATGACCTCCGGCTTCTCAGTGAGGTCTCGGTAGGTCGTGGAGTCGATGCGCTGCCGCTGAGCCCACTCGGCGACGGTGTCGAATTCGATGCCGACCAGCGCCGTGAGGTACGGCCGCCGGTCGCCGACGACGACAGCCTCCTTGATGTATGGAGACGCTTTCATCGCGTTTTCCAGTTCTGACGGCGAGATGTTCTTGCCACCGGCGGTGATGATGATGTCCTTGGCCCGGTCAGTGATCTTCAGGTAAGTGCCGTCAAGCCACTCCCCCACGTCGCCTGTGCGCAGCCAGCCATCGGGCGACAGCACCTCAGCGGTGGCTTCGGCGTCGCGGAAGTAACCGGCGAACACCGCGGGATGCCTGGTAAGGATCTCTCCAGTGCCTTCCTCAATGCGGACCTCGGCGCCGCCGAGCGGCTCGCCGACCGTCCCCAGCCGCACCCGGCCGGGCCGGTTTGACGTGGCGATCGCTGCGTTCTCGGTCATGCCGTACGCCTCGAACATCGGCACCCCGATGCCCATAAAGAACTTGAGCACGTCCGGCGCGATCGGGGCGGCGCCCGAGACCGCGGCCCGGACCCGGCGCAGACCGAGCCGATCACGCAGCGCCCTATACCAGCAGACCCAGCCGACCGCGTACACCAGCCGGGTCGGCACGGTGTGCCGGCCTCCCGTCCGGACCAGGGTGTCACCGATCCAGCCGGCCACCTTCAGCCACTGCCTGGCCGCGAGCCGCTTGGGCCAGGAAGCGGCAGCCAGCTTGAGGTGCACGCCGGCCAGGATCTTCTCCCAAATGCGGGGTACGGAGAACACGATCGTGGGCTGGACCTCGGCCAGGTTCTGCTGGACGGTGTCGATGGACTCGGCGAAGTTGACCTGCGATCCGGTGCCCGCGTTGAACCAGGTCGTGAACGTCCGC
>DASTNZ010000027.1:0-2812 GCA_035762665.1 Jiangellaceae bacterium
GGCGCCTCGGCCAGGAGCTCGCGCCAGCCGCGCAGGACCGCGGCCGCGTCGTCGAGCTCGTGCACCAGGTCTACCCGTAGTGCCTGGGTTCCGACCGGGTGCAGGCGGAACTCGAACTCGGTGACGACGCCGAAGTTCCCGCCGCCGCCGCGCAGTCCCCAGAACAGGTCCGGCCGTTCGGTCGGGCTCGCCGTGACCAGCTCACCGGTGGCCGTGACCACATCGTACGAGGTCACGTTGTCGCAGCTCAGTCCGTACATTCGGGCCAGCCAGCCGACGCCGCCACCGAGGGTCAGGCCGCCGACGCCGGTGTGCGAGACGTTGCCGGCGGTGGTGGTCAGGCCGTACCGCTGGGCGGCGGTGTCCAGGGCACCGAGCAGGGCACCGCCGCCGACCCGTGCCCGGCGGCTGCCGGGGTCGACGCGGACCGTGCTCATCGGTGCCAGGTCGATCAGCAGCCCACCGTCGGTGACCGGCAGGCCGAGCACGCTGTGCCCGCCGCAGCGCACGCCGATCTCCAGCCCGGCGTCGCGCCCGTACCGCACGGCGGCGATCACATCCGCGGCTGTGCCGCACGGGGCGATCAGGGCCGGCCTGCGGTCGACCATCGCGTTCCACACCTTGCGAGCGGCGTCGTACCCCGGGTCGCCGGGGCGCACGCCGCGCATCAGCAGCTCGGTCATCTCACGTCACGATCCGGAACGGCAGATGCGTCGGGGAGACCGCCGTGCTGGTCATCGGTGTACACCCCTTCAGGATCGAAATCCGGCGGAACCACGCGACGAGCGCCCCGGCGAGCAGATATCCGGCCGGCAGCAGCGCCGATACGTCCGGCACCTCCCGGTTCGTCACGATCGCGCCGGTCATCAGCCCGACCGCCGGTCTTCGTCACCGAGCGCGCCGGCGCCGGGATCGTCGTACCTACGTTGCTCATCTGCCTCTCCTTCGGTTCGTCTCGGTATGCGGCGGGAGATCGCGGTGGTGTCGCCGGTGGCTAATCGCTGTCGGTGGGCAGTGGCTCAAAGTGCAGTCGAGGCGCCCACAACGAACTCGGACATCGGCTGGACTCCTACGTACCGGCGGGCGGTCGACGTGGATTAGGCGGCATCGGGCATCGGCTCGGCCTCGGTGGACTCGCTCGTCGTGGTGTCGTTCCGACGGTGTTGGTCGTAGCGGCAAACCGAGGAGTTCTTCGCCAGCCCTCCGCGGTCGTTGGGGCAGGTTGCTGGCTGTGCACCGATGGACTGGACCCGGATCGGTTGTGGATGATGCGGGTCCGGTCGGCGGAAGTGGGGGTTGGGCCTGTTCGCGGCCCTTCGGTCCCTGGTGTGGGGCGACGGGTTGGTTGCGATGCTGGGGTTTGCCTAGAGCCGCGCGTAGGCCCAGTGGCAGGTCGCGGTCAGCCAAACGAAGCTGAGCAGGATGGCGCCGACGAAGGCCAAGGTTGCGGGGCCGGTGGAGCCGGATGCGATGCCGGCGAACGCTGCCAGGAATATGGTCCCGGTTACCCGGCTCAGGCCAGCTCGTGCGCGGTCGCCGTACCTGCTGAACATGCGCGCCATAACGAAGCAGGCCGCGATGAAACAGATGAAGCCGAGGCCGCCGACGGTGAAGTGCACGATGGCATGCCAGCTGATCGCTTGGGTTTCTTCCGGCGCGCCAGGTGGGAATCCGAGCGCTGGGTCGGGGACGAAGACGCCGGCGGCCATCACACCGAGCCCGTGCACGGTGAGCAGTCGGCTGGCCCAGTGGGATCCCGTGGCGCGGCGTAGCCCCGTGGCGGCGGCGATGATGAGCAGACCCGTGGCGAGGAAGTTCAGGGTCTGCACCCAGCCGTAGGAGCCGAGGGTGAGCATACTCCAGGCGTGTCGGCTGATGTCGAAGCCGTCGCGGGTAACGGCCTGGATAGTACCGATGATCATGTATAAGGGACCGGCGATCAGGCCCGCGGCCAGCAGCAGTCGAGTGCTGACGAGCTCGACGTGCGGGTTGGCGCCCTGGGCGCGGCCGGCGTGGGTGGCGCTGGACATGTCCATGGTCACTCCTTGACGTGGTGTTGATGCCCCGGGGGAGGGGCCTTGTGGGTCCGTGCCGTCCTGCGGGCGGCTGGACGTCGTGGCTAGGGGTCAGTGGTGGTAGCAAGCGGGACGGCTAGCAGCATGAGTGCGGTGCCGGTGATTACCTCGATGCGCGACCGGACGCGCGCGTTGCGGAGAAGGTGGCCGATGCGCGCGAGCGCTGCTGATTGCCGGGCGCCACACCGGCCACGCGGGCGGTGTAGGTGAGGTTGAGCACGCCGGTGGTGAAGGTGACGGCTTCCGTTAGGGTCAGCGCCGTCTTGGGGGGGCTGCCGTCGAACAGTCTCCGTCCCGTGCCGAGTACGACGGGGTGCACGAGCAGGTTCAGCTCGTCCAGGACGCCGGCGGCGAGCAGGGACTGCACCAGGGTGGGGCTGCCGGTGAGCATGATGTCGCCGCCCGGTTCGGCCTTGATGCGGGTCAGTTCGGTGGTTGCGTCACCCGTGATGAGCCGGCTGTTGCGCCAGGTCACCTCCGGCAGAGTGTTCGAGGCCACGAGCTTGGGCATCGAGTTGATCCGGTCGGCGAACAAGTCGTCGCTGCCGCGTTCGGGCCAACTCGCCGCGAAGATCTCGTAGGTGGCGCGGCCGAGCAGCATCGTGTCGGCGGCGTGGAGCAGGGTGCCGACAGCTGCCTCCATCTGGTCGTTCCAGAAGTCGAAGTGCCAGATCTCCGGGGCTTCGACCACGCCGTCGACGGAGACGAAAAGCTGAGCCGTGATCTTAGGCATGGCG
>DASTNZ010000028.1:0-40348 GCA_035762665.1 Jiangellaceae bacterium
CGGCCAGTTGGCCAATGCACAGGCCACCGGGTTACCGGCGGACGGAGTCGTCACCGGGCGCGGGCTGGTTGAGGGACGGCCTGCGCTCGTCGTGGCGAACGACCCGACGGTGAAGGCAGGGTCGTGGGGCGCGCGGACCGTCGAGAAGATCGTCCGAGTCACCGAGATCGCGCTGCGCGACGAGCTGCCGATCTTCTGGTTCATCGACAGCGCCGGCGCGCGGATCACCGACCAGGTCGACCTGTTCCCTGGGCGCCGGGGCGCCGGCCGGATCTTCCACAACCAGGTCGCGTTGTCCGGCAAGGTGCCGCAGATCTGCTGCCTGTTCGGGCCGAGCGCGGCCGGGGGAGCCTACATTCCGTCGTTCTGCGACGTGGTGTTCATGGTCGAGGGCAACGCCTCGATGTACCTGGGTTCGCCGCGGATGGCCGAGATGGTCGTCGGCGAGACGGTGACTCTGGAGGAGATGGGCGGCGCCCGGATGCACGCGACCGTCTCGGGCTGTGGTGACAACCTGGCCGCTGACGATGCCGAGGCGATCGAACTGGCCAAGGCGTACTTTTCCTACCTGCCCGGCAACTGGCGAGCCGATCCGCCGTCGTACGCTTCTGCCGGCCCGGTGAGGCCGTTGACCAGGGATGCCGTTCCAGCCGAGGAGTCGGTCGGCTACGACATCCGCGCGGTCATCGACGGCATCGTCGACGAGGACTCGTTCTTCGAGATCAAGCCGCTGTTCGCGCCCGAGCTCGTCACCGGGTTCGGGCTGCTCGAGGGCCAGGTCGTCGGGATCGTCGCCAACCAGCCGGCGGTCAAGGGTGGGGTGCTCTTCGTCGACTCCGCGGACAAGGCCGCCAGGTTCATCTGGCTGTGCGACGCCTTCAACGTCCCACTGATCTATCTGGCGGACGTCCCGGGCTTCATGATCGGATCCGAGGTTGAGAAGCAGGGGATCATCCGCCACGGCGCGAAGATGATCACGGCGGTCTCCGAGGCCACCGTACCGACAGTGTCCGTGATCGTCCGCAAGGCCTACGGCGCTGGGCTGTACGCGATGTGCGGGCCTGGGTTCGGCCCGGACGCGTGCATTGCGCTGCCCACGGCGAAGATCGCGGTGATGGGTCCGGAGGCGGCGATCAATGCGGTCTACTTCAACAAGATCGCAGCCATCGAGGACGAATCCGAGCGGGAAACCTACGTAGCCGGGCTCCGGGAAGAGTACGAGATCGACATCGACATCCTGCGTCTGGCGTCGGACCTGATCATCGATGCGATCGTCGAGCCAGAGTCGCTGCGCGAAGAGCTCGTCGCCCGGCTCGCCGCGGCGGCCACCAAGGACCGGCGGTTCTCGGACCGCCGCCACGGTGTTCCGCCGGTCTAGCCTTGGCACAGGGGGGCCTGGGTGATCTACACGTTCGGTGACTATGAGCTCGACGTCGACGCTCATGAGCTGCGTCGCTCGCGGGAGGTCGTACGCGTCGAGCCGCAGGTGTTCGACGTGCTGGCCTACCTCGTCGAGCACCGCAGCCGCGTGGTGTCGAAGCAGGAACTGCTCGACGCGGTCTGGCGGACGAGCTTTGTCACCGATGCCACGCTCACGAGCCGGATCAAGGCGGCGCGCCAGGCCGTCGGCGACGACGGCAGCGCGCAACGAGTGATCCGCACGTCGCACGGGCGTGGCTACCGGTTCGTCGCCCCGGTCGAGGCGTTCGCAGCGGCGGAGGATGAGCCGCAACTGGGCCCGGAGCCCAACGGTCACCAACCGATCACCCAGGACATCCGATTCTGCCGGTCTGCGGACGGCGTCCAGGTCGCCTACGCCACCTCCGGCTCGGGACCCGCCCTGGTCAAGACCGCCAACTGGCTGTCGCACCTGGACTACGACTGGGAGAGCCCGGTTTGGCGGCACTGGCTGCATTCGCTGTCCCAGCGCCACCGGCTGGTCCGCTACGACGAGCGCGGCTGCGGTCTCTCGGACTGGGACGTCGAGCGACTGTCGTTGGACAGCAAGATCGCTGATCTCGAAGCGGTGGTGGAGGCCTGTCGCCTCGAGAAGTTCCAACTGCTCGGCATCTCCGGTGGGGGGCCGACGTCGGTCGCCTATGCCGCGCTCCACCCGGATCGGGTCACGCACCTCGTTCTCTACGGCGCGTTCGCGCAGGGTCGCCAGATCCGGGCGCGGACTGTCGCCGCAAAGCGGGAGGCCGAGCTGATGCTCGAACTGGCCGAGGTCGGGTGGGGTCAGGACGACCCGGCCTTCCGCCGCGTCTTCACCACGCAGTTCATGCCAGATAGCACCAGTGAGCAGTGGGAGGCTTTCGACGAATTGCAGCGCCGGACGAGTTCGCCCCAGAACGCGGCCCGGATCATGGCGGCGACCGGCATGGTCGACGTGGTCGACATCGCGCCGCAGGTGCACGTGCCGACTCTGGTGCTGCACGCGCGCGGTGACCGGCGGTCACCGATCGAGCAGGGCAGGCTGCTGGCGGCGCTCATACCCGATGCCCGCCTCGTAACGCTGGATAGTTCGAACCACATCCTTCAAGCGGACGAGCCGGCCTGGCAGCGGTTCCTCGAGGAGTTGAACGCCTTCCTCGGCTAGTACCGGCGGCAGCGGCCGCATCCTCGCACCAAGCTTCCACGGTGCCGCTGAACACCGGCACCAAGGTTCCATGATGTCGCTGCGGCAATACCGTGGAACCTTAGTGCGGGTTGGTCGCGACAGTGTGGAGCCTCGGTGCGGGTTGGTCGCGACAGCGTGGAGCCTCGGTGCGGGTTGGTCGCGACAGCGTGGAACCTTGGTGCAGGTTGGTCGCGACAGCGTGGAGCCTCGGTGCAGGTTGGGCGCGCACCGAGGCAGCTCCGTGCGGCTTGGCCGCGGTATCGGCCCGGCAGAGGCGTGGGCGGTTATCAGGCTGCGGCGCGACGGAGTGCGTCGAGGCTGCGAGCGACGTCGTCTTCGTCGGTGGACCAGTTGCTCACCGAGATTCGCAGCACGTCCCGACCGCGCCACTTCGAGCCGGTCATCCAGACTGTGCCATCGTCGATCAGGCGTCGGCCGACTTCGCGGGTGCGCTCGTCCGTCCCGAACGACAGGCACACCTGGGTGAACACGACGTCGTTCAGCACCTCGACGCCGGGCAGTTCTCGCGCACCGTCGGCAAGTGCCCGCGCATGGCGGCAGAACCGGTCGATCATCTCGGCGACTCCTGAGCGCCCGAGTGATCGAAGCGCCGCCCATACCGGGATTGCACGGGCTCGCCGGGACGACTCCGGGACTCGCTCGTACGACTCCAACCGGGTGTCGTCAGTGATCAAGTAGTCGCCGTGGTAGCTCATGGCACCGCGAACCGCCGCGCTGTCCCGGACGATCGCCAGCCCGCTGTCATACGGCACGTTGAGCGTCTTGTGGGCGTCGGTGGCCCATGAGTCCGCCTCGCTCATGCCGGCAGTAAGAGCTTTCGTCCGCAGCGACGCGGCGGCCCACAGGCCGAAGGCGCCGTCGACATGGATCCAGGCTCCGGCTCGCTTGGCCAGCGGTACCGCCTCGGCGAACGGGTCGGAATCTCCTGAATGGACGTTACCGGCCTGCAGGCATACGATCGTCGGCCGGTCGCGATCGGCGGCCAGGGCTTCGGCCAGCGCGTCCGCCCGCAGTCGGCCCTGCTCGTCGGCCGCTACCGGCTCCGGCGCACCCAGCCCGAGGTAGTGCAAGGCCAGGTCGACAGTGTCGTGCCGCTCGGCGCCGACGAGCACCCGTACCGGTGGCGCGCCCGTCAAACCGCGGGTCCGAACATTCCAGCCGACGCCGTTCAGCGTGGCGTCCCGGGCCGCTGCGAGACAGGTGAAGTTGGCCATCGTCGCACCGGTGGCGTACCCGACGGCCGACTCGGCCGGAAGATCCAGGATGTCGAGCAGCCAGGCCGAAGCGAGCTCTTCGATGGCCGCGTGAGCCGGACTGCTTGCGAGCATCACAGCGTTCTGGTCCCAAGCGCTCACCAGCCAGTCTGCGGCGAGAGCAGCAGGTAGCGAACCACCGATGACCAACCCGAAGAACCTCCCGGACGGTGTGGCGACCAGGCCCGGTTCGGCTGCTTCGGCGAGCAGATCGATCACCTTGGCCGGATCGGTCGGGCCATCCGGGAGAGCCTGTCCGAGTGCCATGACGATCTCGTCCACCGATGCGGACGCGGGCACCCGGCGGTCGGGCAGGCTCGCCAGCCAATCGCGAGTCCGAGCCATGGCGGTATCCAACGCCGCGCCATATTCGTCCGGCTGAGTTGCCATGCCATTCCCCTACGCTGAATCAGTGCAGCGGCACCGTCCGTGCCCTACAGGATGTGTGACGGCTAACGTACTCGGCAATCTATGTGTCGGGTTGGGCCCGGCCAGGTCACCACAACTCGTGCCAGCGGATGCCGAACTCGGCCAGCAAGACCCGGAGCAGGGGCAGCGAGAGCCCGACCACCGCGTGATGATCGCCTTCGACGCCCGTCACGAACGGGCCACCCAGCCCGTCGATCGTGAACGCACCGGCGACTTGCAGCGGCTCACCGGTAGCGACGTAGGCCTCGATCTCCTCGTCGGAGACGTCGGCGAAGTGGACTGTCGTCGATGCGACGTCCCCGGTGCTACGCGGGCCCGTGGCGCGATTGTCGACCAGCCAATGGCCGGTGTGCAGGACGCCGGATCTGCCGCGCATGGCACGCCACCGGTCCACGGCCTCGGTGGCGTCGGCCGGTTTGCCGTACGCCTGGCCGTCCAGCTCGAGGACGGAGTCGCAGCCCAGAACCAGCGTGCACCCGTCGCGCACCGCCTCGGCCTTGGCGCGGGCGAGCAGTAGCGCGGACTCGGCGGGCGTCAGCTTGCCGTGTTCCGCGACGGCCGCTGCGAGCACCGCATCCTCGTCGATGCCCGAGACCACGACCCGGGGCTCGATGCCGGCAGTCTTCAGCGTCGCCAGGCGTGCCGGCGAGGACGAGGCGAGCACGAAGTGGATCACGGCAACCTCACGTCACAGGCGAGCCAGCGCGGCTTTGAGTGGGTCAAGACCGAGCGCGCCGAGGTCGAGCGCGGCGCGGTGGAACCTCTTCAGGTCGAACGCGCCACCTTCGCGGCGCCGCGCGTCCGCCCGGGCTTCAAGCCAGATCCGCTCGCCGATCTTGTAAGACGGAGCTTGGCCTGGCCACCCCAGGTATCGGTTCAACTCGAAGGCCAGGATCGTCTCGTCCTGGCGGATGTGCTTGCGCATGAACTCCCAGGCCGCTTCCGGCGTCCACGTGCCGGCAGGTAGTCCGTCACGTCGAACCAGTTCTTCCGGTACCTCCAGCTCCAGGTGCAGGCCCATATCGACCACAACGCGGGCTGCACGCAATGCCTGGGCATCGAGAAAGCCGAGCCGGTCACCGAGATCGTCGAGGTAGCCCAGCTCGTCCATCAGCCGCTCGGCGTAGAGCGCCCAGCCCTCTCCGTGTCCGGATACCCAGCACATGGTGCGCTGCCAACGGTTCAACACCTCGCGCTGGAGCACGGCCTGTGCGACCTGCAGGTGGTGGCCGGGGACGCCCTCGTGGAACACCGTGGTCGTCTCACGCCAGGTGGTGAGCTTCTCCAGACCCTCTGGCACGGACCACCACATCCGACCCGGCCGGGAGAAGTCCTCACTCGGGCCGGTGTAGTACATGACGCCGTCATGAGTCGGCGCAATTTTGCACTCGAGCGTGCGGATCGGATCCGGAATGTGGAAGTGCCGGTCGGCGAGTGAGGCGATCGTGCGGTCGGACAATTCCTGCATCCACCCTCGGAACGCCGCCACGTCGGCGACCGTGCGCGCCGGGTCAGCGTCCAGCACCTTGATGGCGTCGTCGATGCCGCCACCCGCGGAGATCTTCGCCGCCACGTCCACCATCTCGGCCTCGATCCGGTTGAACTCCTCGAGGCCCCAGGCATACGTCTCCTCCAGATCGACCTCCGCGCCCAGGAAGTAGCGGCTGGCGACCCGGTAGACGTCGCGGCCGACCGGGTCATGCGTGCGCGCACGGGGCGCGATGTCGGTTGCGAGATAATCCGCGAAGCCCGTGAACGCGTCGGCGGCCAGGCTCGCGGCGGTGTCCAGCGTGTTTCGTAACGCCTCGGGCGCCGGCCCGACGAGTGAGGGGAAAAAGTCCTCCGCGGCCCTCCTGGACTGGGTGACCACCTCTCCGACCTGCCGTGCGGCCGGTGGGAGACCGGCCGCGATGTCGGCCTCAAGGGTGCGCTGGTATCCGGCGAGCACATCGGGCACCGCACGCAGGCGGGCCTCGATGTTCGCCCAGTCCGCCTCAGTCGCCGTCGGCATCAGGTCGAACACCTCCCGCACCCCGTGCACGGGGGAGGCGACGTTGTTGAGCGAGCGATCGAGCCCTGCTTCGTGCATTTCCAGCTGTAGACCGAGCCGTTCCCGCATGGCGTCGCCGGCGACCTGCTCCCTATGGTCGCGGGAGCTCGCGGTGTCGAGCTGGGCGAGTGTGCGCCGCGCGAGGGCGGTGCGCTCGGCGAATCCGTCCGGTGAGAGGTCGGTGCTCTCGGCATCGTGGCCGGCGATGCCTACGAACGTGGCCTCGTATGGGTCGATGGCGGCTACAGCGTCGACGTACGCCTCGGCGATCGCATCGACAGTAGGTTCTTGAGCAGCTCGGGCGTCAGTCACGTGGCCGACCCTATGCGACGGCCCTGACAGCAGTCACGTCGAATTGAATCGCCGGCTACCGGGGCAGGCCGCTCGCCCGCCACGCGCCCGGGCCGGTGGGCAGGGGACGCCGGACGCTGCGCCAGTAGGCGGCCCAGTTCGACGGCCGGATCGGCTGCTTCTCGCCGGCCGCTGCCACTTTGGCGGACACGACGGCGACCACGGCGGCCAGCTCCTCGGGCGTGGGCTCGCCCTTGACCACGCGCAGCGACTGGTCAGAGTTCTCGGTCACGAGACCCAGTCTATGGCCGCTGGCCGGCCCGCTTACCGGTGTTCAGTCGTGCAACCTCGCACCGGCCAGCACCTTGTCGACTGCGTTCTTCGGGCCCTGCAACGCAAGTCCGACCAGGTTGAGCTGGTCGGTCGGCACCGCTCGTACCGCGGCCCGGTTGTCCCTGTCGTTGCCGGTGTCGAACAGGTCGGCGGTGAAGATCGCGAAACGTAGCTGGCGCCGAAGTGCACGGGCATGCGCGGCACTTAGCGTCTCCTTGTCGCCGGCGAACACGAGGACCGGCTGGCGGAACATCGGCAGGTAGCGCGTGCCATCCGCGTCTTGGTATTCCTCGCCGATCAGCTCCGAATCGCTTCCGGCAACAGCGCTGGCAAGGAACGCCGTGACGTTGAGCCGCTGCCAGGACTCCAGGTCGTCGCGGAGGAGGATGGCGATCTTGGTGGGAAATCGAACGGGCTGTTCACTCACGATCGCCATGGTGGTCGAGTTGGTCGCCGTCGTCTTGTACGTTCTTGACATGACCGGGTGGCGCCGTCCCGCCCTGACCGCACGCAACGTCGTCACCGCCTGGCGGCCCGCCGTCGACGGTGTCACAGAGGTCTTCCACGCGCGGTTCGTCGACCACGCCTACCCTTCCCACACCCACGACTCCTGGACGTTGCTCATCGTCGACGACGGCGTGATCAGCTATGACCTCGACCGCCACGAGCACGGCGTTGTCGAATCGACAGTGACACTGCTGCCGCCGGACGTCCCGCATGACGGGCGCCCGGGCACCCAGCGGGGGTTCACCAAGCGAGTCGTCTACCTGGACCGGACGGTGCTCGATGACGGCCTGATCGGTGCAGCTGTGGATCGGCCCTCCTTGCCTGATCTCGTGCTGCGTCGACGGGTGGATCAACTGCATGAAGCGCTGGCGCATCCGGCCGATTCGCTTGAGGCTGAGAGCCGGCTGGCGTTCATCTCTGAGCGCCTTCGCCGGCATCTACGTCCGGCGCTCAGCACCGTACAACCGCCTGCCGAAGGCCTGGCGGCGCAGTTGCGCGAGCTCCTCGACGCCAGGCTGGTGGAAGGTGTCACACTCGCCGAGGCGGCCACGCTGCTGCAGGCACATCCGACGCACCTGGTCAGGGCGTTCACCCGCCGGTACGGGTTGCCGCCGCACCGCTACCTGACCGGACGTCGCATCGAGGCGGCACGCAACCTGCTGCTTTCGGGCGCTCCACCGGCCGAGACAGCCGTGCGGGCGGGGTTCTACGACCAGGCACACCTGTCCCGGCACTTTCGGAACTATCTAGGGGTCAGTCCGTCGCGCTACCGGGTCAAGTAACTCCCCTGCAGAGGCGGTTAACTCCGGGGGCGGCGGCACGCGCCGCCCAGGCTTTGCAATGCGCACCGGTAGGCAGCGCTTCCCCCAGGTGTGCACTGCAAAGCGGCGCGAACCAGGTGACAGTGTCCGGCGGCTCCCCGCCATCAGCGCCTGCCGCCCCTTGGGGCCGCAGGCGTCCCTACAGCGGGATGTTGCCGTGCTTCTTCGGCGGCAGTGTCTCGCGCTTGGTGCGCAACGCCCGCAACGCCTGGGTGATCGAAATCCGAGTGCGGGACGGCGGGATGACAGCATCGATGTATCCCCGCTCCGCCGCGACGTAAGGATTGGCGAGGGTGTCCTCGTACTCCTGGATCAGCTCCGCCCGGCGGGCATCCGGGTCCTCGGCTTCGGCCAGGTCTCGCCGGTAGAGGATGTTCACCGCGCCCGGGGCTCCCATGACGGCGATCTGCGCGGTCGGCCAGGCCAGGTTCATGTCAGCGCCGAGGTGTTTGGATCCCATGACGTCGTACGCCCCGCCGTACGCCTTGCGGGTTATGACGGTGACCAAGGGCACGGTGGCTTCGGCATAGGCGTACAGCAACTTCGCGCCGCGCCGGATGATCCCATTCCACTCCTGGTCGGTACCGGGCAAGAAGCCGGGGACGTCGACGAAGGTCAGCACCGGGATGTTGAAGCAGTCGCAGGTCCGGACGAAGCGCGCCGCCTTCTCGGACGCATCGATGTCCAATGTCCCCGCGAACTGAAGTGGCTGATTGGCGACCACACCCACCGACCGTCCCTCGACCCGGCCGAAGCCGACGATGATATTCGGCGCGAACATCGACTGGACCTCGAGGAACTCGCCGTCGTCCAGGACGGCCGTGACCGCGTCGTGCATGTCGTACGGCTGGTTGGCGCTGTCCGGCACGAGCACGTCGAGGGCCCGGTCGGTGTCGGTCACCTCGAGCACCGCATCGGCCTGGTACGACGGTGGTTCGTCCAGGTTGTTCTGTGGCAGGTACGACAGCAGCGCGCGGACGTAGTCGATCGCATCACTCTCGTCGGTGGCCATGTAGTGGGCGTTTCCGGACTTGGTGTTGTGGGTGCGCGCCCCGCCGAGGTCCTCGAACCCGACGTCCTCGCCGGTGACCGTCTTGATGACGTCGGGCCCGGTGATGAACATGTGCGACGTGCCGTCCACCATGACGGTGAAGTCCGTGATCGCGGGGGAGTACACAGCGCCACCCGCGCACGGCCCCATGATCAGCGAGATCTGTGGGATCACCCCGGAGGAGAGGGTATTGCGGCGGAAGATCTCGCCGTAGAGGCCGAGCGAGACGACGCCCTCCTGAATCCGCGCGCCGCCGGAGTCGTTGATCCCGACCATTGGGCAACCGGTCTTGAGCGCGAAGTCCATGACCTTGACGATCTTTTCGCCGAAGACCTGGCCCAGGCTCCCGCCGAATACGGTGAAGTCCTGGGCGAACACCGCGACCTGCCGGCCGTCGACGGTGCCGAAGCCGGTGACGACACCGTCGCCGTAAGGGCGGTTCTTATCCATGCCGAAGGAGACCGAGCGGTGCCGGGCGAACTCGTCGAACTCCACGAAGCTGCCCTCGTCCAGGAGCATCGCCAGCCGCTCTCGGGCGGTCAACTTGCCCTTGGCATGCTGCTTTTCAACCGCGCGCTCGGAGCCGGCGTGCACGGCGTCGTCGATGCGGCGATTGAGGTCGGCGAGCTTGCCCGCGGTGGTGTGCGGATCGAGGCCCGGGTCGGTTGTGGTCATGCGGGGCAGGTTAGACGAGCGTCCATGCGCTGGGACGACCGGACGCCGAATACGCGCTCCTGATTACGCTGGTGTCGTGCCCTCGAGCGCCACCGGGCCCCGCGAGGTTGCCCGCTTCGAGATGCCGGACACGCTGCGTGCCGACGTCCGGATGCTCGGCGACGCCCTCGGCGAGATCCTGCGAGAGTACGGCGGTCAAGGCCTGCTGGATGACGTCGAGCGGCTTCGGGAGCTGGCCATCGCAGCCCACCACGAGGACGCGACGGTCGCCGATGACGCCGCCGTCCAGGCAGAGAAGCTCGTGGCGTCCTGGCCGTTGGACCGGGCCGAGGATGTTGCCCGGGCGTTCACGGTTTACTTCCACCTCGCCAACGTCGCTGAGGAGTACCACCGGATCCGCTCGCTGCGGGCCAACGAAAAGCCAGACCGACCGCTTGCTGGCACAGTGGCGCAGGCTGTCGAAGAGGTCGCCCGGTTGCACGGAGAGGCGCAGGCCGCCGCGTTGTTGAAGGGCTTGGAGTTCCGGCCGGTGCTCACCGCGCACCCCACCGAGGCGCGCCGGCGGGCGGTCGTCAACGCGATCCGCCGCATCGCCGAGCTGCTGGAGTACCGCGACGACCCGCGGCTGGCCGCCTCGGAGCAGATCGACCTGCGGCGCCGGCTGCTGGAAGAGGTAGACGTGTTGTGGCGTACCGCCCAGGTGCGTCCCGACCGGCCCGGGCCGCTGGACGAGGTGCGCACCGCCATGGCCGCCTTCGACCAGGTGCTCTTCTCGGTGGTGCCGCAGGTGTACCGCCGGGCCGAGTCCGCACTGGCCGGTGAGGCGGCAGGCACCCGCCCGCCGTCGATCCCGGCGTTCGTCAAGCTCGGGTCCTGGATCGGTGGCGACAGGGACGGCAATCCGCACGTCACCAGCGCCGTGACCCGCCAGGCGATGTCGATCCAGGCCGATCATGTACTCACAGCGCTCGAGACGGCCTGCCGCCGGGTCGGCAGCGCGCTGACCGTGGGCGCGCAGAGCACGCCGCCGTCCGTCGCGGTTCGGCGGTTGCTCGACGATGCGACCGCCGTCCAGCCAGATCTTGTCGAGGAAGCCACACTGCGCTCGCCGGACGAACCGCATCGGGCGGTGCTCCTGCTCGCCGCGGAGCGCATTGCCGCGACCCGGCGGCGGGACGCCGACCTCTCCTATGCCTCGCCCGCCGAGCTGCTGGCCGAGTTTCGCATCGTTCAGAACAGCCTGGCAACGGCCGGAGCCCCGCGCCAAGCCTACGGCGAACTTCAGAACCTGATCTGGCAGGTCGAGTCCTTCGGTTTCCACCTGGCCGAACTGGAGATCCGCCAGCACAGCAAGGTCCATGCCGAGGCACTGGAAGAGATCGGGGCGGGCGGCCAGCTGTCTGCGGACACCGAAGAGCTGGTGGCAACGCTGCGGGTGGTCGCCCAGTTGCAGCAGCGATTCGGTGTGGACGCCTGCCGCCGCTACGTCGTGTCGTTCACGCGGTCCGCATCCGATGTCGCCGCCGTCTACGAGCTGGCCCGGCACGCCCTCGGTGCCAGGGAGATCGTCCTCGACGTCGTGCCGCTATTCGAGACCGGCGAGGACCTCGAGCACTCGGTCGACACGCTCGAAGAGATCATCGCATTGCCGGACGTACGCCGCCGGCTGTCCGCCACGGGGCGGCGGTATGAGGTGATGCTCGGGTACTCCGACTCGGCGAAGGACGTGGGGCCGGTCTCCGCCACTCTCGCGCTGTACGCGGCCCAAGACCGGTTGACCGCGTGGGCGGCCAAACACGCGTTGCGGCTGACGTTGTTCCATGGCCGTGGCGGCGCCCTCGGCCGTGGTGGGGGACCGGTGAACCGGGCCGTGCAGGCACAGGCTCCCGGGTCGGTCGCCGGCCGGTTCAAGGTCACCGAGCAGGGTGAAGTCGTGTTCGCCCGGTACGGCAACCCGATGATCGCTCGGCGGCACATCGAGCAGGTCGCCTCGGCGGTGCTGCTGGCCTCGACCCCAGCCGTCGAGGAGCGGGCTCGGGCCGCCGCGATCGAGTTCGCCCCTGTGGCGCAGACCATGGACGCCGCGGCCCGCGACGCCTATCACGAGCTAATTCTGGCCGCCGGGTTTCCAGACTGGTTCGCTCGCGTTACGCCGCTGGAAGAGATCGGTTCGTTGCCGATAGGCTCGCGCCCTGCGAGGCGCGGGCTCACCGTCAAGTCCCTGGACGACCTACGGGCGATCCCCTGGGTCTTCTCCTGGGCGCAGACTCGCGTCAATCTACCGGGCTGGTACGGCCTGGGCGCCGCGTTGGAGGCGGTCGGCGATATCGAGCTGCTGCGCCGGGCGTACCACGAGTGGCCGCTGTTCACGGTCATGCTCGAGAACGCTGAGATGTCACTGGCCAAGACGGACCGCCGGATCGCCGAACAGTACCTTGCGCTCGGTGAGCGCCCCGACCTGACCGAGATGATCCTGGCTGAGCACTCCCGCACGACCACCTGGGTGCTCGCCGTCACCGACCACACCCGCCTGCTCGAGGACCGCCGCGTGTTGGGACGGGCGGTGGCCCTGCGCAATCCGTACGTCGACGCGCTGTCCTACCTGCAGGTCAGGGCGTTACGCGCGCTGCGAGCCGACGGGGACGATGCTGACGACACCGATGCGCTGCGCCAACTGCTGCACATCACCGTGAACGGCATTGCCGCTGGACTGCAGAACACCGGCTGAGCAAACCGGCTCCTGCGCCCTCAGTGCCGGCCGCCGGCAGCCTGATGGATGAAGACGGCATGGACCTCTTCGGCGCTGGTGATGTGCGCGATGTAGGCGCCGGTTTCGTCGAGTTCGGACTCGAGCAGCTCGGCGTCGGTGTCGCCCCCGAAGGTGATGATCGTGAGCTGGACCGGCCGGGCCGGATCAGTCCCCTCGACAAGATCGGCGGCAAGCTGCTCGATGCTGATCGAGTTTGGCCGGTCTTCGTTGCGGCCGTCAGTGAACACGATCACATGACTCGGGATGCCTTGCCGGTAAGACTCGCGAGCATTCAGGTAGGCAGCCAGCGTCGTGTCGTACAGTCCTGTCCCGGTCTCGGTCGTGACCATCTCGTTGGCGGAGTCGCGCAGTGCCCCGCGGTGCCCCGCATCGAGCTGGGCCCGGGGAAGCAGTTCGACATAATCCCGCGGCGGGTCGAGCTGCGCGCCGAACTGCCAGAGCGAGAGCTCGGAGTCGTCCGGCAGTAGCTCGGCTAGTCCGAGCACGCCCTCGCGCACCAGGTCGATGAGCGGGGTGTCCGACCCGGGCGCGGGTGCCGCCATCGACCCTGAGACGTCGATGACTACTAGCACGTCGGACGTTCGTTCTTCGGAGTACCAGGTGGCGAAGACATGATCGACTTTGTGTGTTCCCAGCACATCGAACGCGGGCGCGTCCACGGCCGGGAACGGGTCGCCCGCCTGGTCGAAGGGATGGCCGTCGGCGCCGCGCAGGCCGGCTTCGGCCAATGCGGCAGCCGAGTCATCTCCTGTCAGCAGGTCGAGTAACCGGTCCATCGCCGCGCTGGATTCCTCGTCGGCTGTGCCGGTGACCGTCGGCAACCAGGTGTACCGCAATACGGCTGAGTAGTCGCTGCCGGCCAGCACGGTGGCCGACCGCATAGTCGTGGCGGCCTCGCCCCCTCCTGCCAGAAGAGTGCTCAGGGCGTATTCCGCGACCAGCCCGACATCGCCCTGTTCGGCCGGCACGGCATGTTCGGTCACCGTCAGGGTCGACGGGAAGGCGGTCATGAGCGCTTCGGCGGACGCATCCATGCCCGCGTCCAGCCAAACAGCTTCGCCGACCGCGCCCACGCCGATGAGGCCGTCCCCTGAGCCGGCCGGGTCACGGACCACCAGCCGGGTGCCGGTGTCGGCGGTGAGCAGCTCGGCCAGATCGAGCCACCCGCCGCCGGCCTGGTTCAGCCGGGCGGCGGTCGTCTGGTCGGTGACCATGTAGATGGGGCTGGTGGCGACGACCGTCCCGGCTCCGGCAGCTTCCGGATCCAGCTCGGCGGCACGGGCTACACCGGCCCACGCCGCGTCGTCCGGAATCCACACATCGGCAGCAGTCTCGGCCACTCGCGCTTCGGCGGCCTGCCCGTCCGCTACCTCGACGTCGAGCCGAACGCAGTCGCCGCCCTCAGACAGCATTGGTGCCAGTTCGGAGAGGACAGGCTCGAACGATGTGGCCGTCACGACCCGCAATGTCGTGCAGATGTCAACGACCACAGGGTCGGCTGGCTGTTCTGCTCGCGGAGGCGGCTCGGGCTCGCGTAACAACGCGGCGGCGGTCGCGGCTATCGCTACCGCCGCCGCTGCCAGCGCCGCTGTCACCAGCCATCTCAACCGCTTCCTTCGCGCACGGTGTCGTGCCATGGCGTGCCCCCAACCCGTCGACGTGTCGTGACAACACGTGCGCCGTTCCTACGCCTCCTCGGGTCCGTTGGCAAGTGTCTGGTCACGCCTGGCGCATCATTGAAGCGTATTCACGGTTAGCAGAAGGGTGTGTCGCCCGAGGTCTCCGGGGTAAAGGGGGAATGTGTCCATGGTCAGTCCCAGCCCGCAACAGGCCGAAGAATCCGAACGACAGCTCCGCCGCACTCTGGAGTGCCTGATCGGGGTTCACTTCACCGAGGGCAATGCGGTCACGGTGTTGCGAAACGGGGACGAGATCTTCCCGGCGATGCTCGAAGCGATCAGGAATGCGGAGCGCACGGTCGATTTCATGACCTACGTCTACTGGAAGGGTCAGCCGGCGCACGACTTCGCGGACGCGCTCTCGGACCGGGCTCGCGCGGGGGTCCGAGTCCGATTGCTGATCGATGCCGTGGGCGGCTTCCAGATCGAGGACGGACTCGTCGATTCGATGGCTGACGCCGGGGTTGACGTGCAGTGGTTCCGGAGTCCGTGGATGAAGTCCCCGTTCAAGCAGAACCACCGCTGCCACCGCAAGGTCCTTATCGTCGACGAGCGTATCGGCTTCACCGGGGGAGTTGGCATTGCCGAAGAGTGGTGTGGCGATGCCCGAGACGAGACAGAGTGGCGGGACACTCATTTCCGCGTGGAAGGCCCGGCAGTCGACGGCCTTGCCGCTGCCTTCGCTCAGGATTGGGCTGAGACGGACCGCGCCCTCTACGACGAACGTGATCGCTTCCCGGCGCAGCCACAACCCGGCGAGGCCGTGATCCAGGTCGTGCGCGGGTCGGCGAGCATCGGCTGGGACGACATCCACATGGTCTGGTACGTGCTGATGCGTTCCGCCCGTCGCAGCATCCAACTTCAGAGCGCCTACTTCTCTCCCGATCAGCCGCTGATCGACGCGCTCTGCGAGGCCGCCGCGCGTGGTGTCGAAGTCGACATCCTGGTTCCCGGTCCGCACGCGGACAAGCGGGTCACGCAGTTGGCGAGCGAGGCGACGTACTCCCAACTCGTCTCGTGCGGGGTGCGGGTGTGGAACTTCCAGCCCTCGATGCTGCACACCAAGGTAATGATCGTGGACGGCAGCGCCGCCCTCGTCGGATCGAGCAATGTGAACCGCCGGTCACTCGACCACGACGAGGAGGTCGCAATGGTGGTCCTCGACCAGGAGGCGGTGCAGACCTTGCAGCGTCACTTCAGCGAGGACCTCGAACGCAGCCGGCTCATCGACCTCACCCGGTGGGAGAACCGCTCGGTCGGCCAGCGCGTGCTCGAAACGGCGGTCGCTCCCATTCGCCGGTGGTTGTGACGCGCCGCTGGGTTAGCTGCGCTGGTACCGGGCTCGGGCGAAACAGTAGATCCCGTAGGCCGCGATCCCTACGGCGATGATCAGGAGCAGCCAGGGCCCGAACGGCTGATCCTGGAGCGATTTGAGTGCCTCGTCCATACCGCCGGCTTCGTCCGGATCGTGCTCCATTGCCGCCACCACGAAGAGCGCTCCAACCAGGACGATGGCCACACCCATGGCCGAGTAGCCAAATACGCCCATGGCCGTGATCGCCGTACCGCTGGTGCCGGAATCGGCGGCGGAGTAGAGGTCATCGAGAAACTTCCGCGTAACGCCTTTGTACACGTGGTAGACGCCGACGGCCGCAATGCCCAGGCCGACGGCACCGACGATGAACCGGCCGCCGGGCCACTCCAACACAGTCGCAGTCGCGCTTTCCTGACTCTGCCCGCCGCCACCGGAGCCGATGGCGAAGCGCAGTGACAAGAATGCGAACGCGGCGAACAGGATTGCCTTCCCGACGTTCTTCCCTGTGTCGCCGAGTTGGCGAGCGCCACCGGGGCCGCGCGAGCCGGCGATCGCCTCGATGAGCCACCACACACTCAGTGCCGCGAAACCGACGGCGCCGGCCCACAGGACCACCTTGCCAAACCCGGTCTCGGCCAATGTCGCCATCGCTCCGGATTCGTCGGCCTGGCCGTTTCCGCCGAAGGCCAGCTGTGTCGCCGTGACGCCAACCAGCAGGTGGACCACGCCGTAGACGACGAAGCCCACCCGGGCCAACTTCTCGAGGAAGTCGCTGTTCGCGGCCCGCTGCGCCGTTGTAGCGGCGGTCATGTTGTCCATCGCACATCCCATGCCTGGCGGCCGCCATGTTGGCAACCGCGACCTCGACATATGTGGGTACCCGGCTGGTGCTCCCGCGAACCGGATACCGCCTCGATTACCTGTTCTGAAGTTTTAGTGCTAAATTTGCATCCAAGCCGACAGCCCGCTCCGAAGAAGGGGTTGAAGGTACGTCCCAGAAGACTCCAAGGAGGAGACATGTACCGCAGCACAACGATCGCAGGGGCACTGCTTGTGCCACTTGCTCTGGCCACAGCCGGCACGGCCATGGCCGCCAACGCCGACGAGGCCACCGTGAGCGTCCTGCACGGCGTCCCCGGCCTCACCGTCGACGTCTACGCCAACGGCGACGAGCTCATCCCCGACTTCGCGCCCGGCACTCTTACCGACCCGCTGGCCTTGCCTGCGGGCAGCTACGACATCGCGATCTTCGCTGACGGCGAGGGTCCGGACGGTGACCCGGCGATCGAGGCTCCCGGCGTCGAGGTTCCCGCGGGAGCGAACGCCACGATCGTCGCGCACCTGGACGAGAGTGGGGCACCGACCGCTTCGGTGTTCGTCAACGACGTGTCCGAACTCGCGGCCGGCGATGCCCGGGTGACGGTGCGCCACACCGCCGCCGCGCCCGCTGTCGACGTGCGGGTCAACGGCACCCCGACGTTCGAAGGCCTGACCAACCCGAACGAGGCGTCCGCTGACGTCGCCGCCGGCACCATTGAGGCCGACGTCGTGCTTGCGGGAACGGAAGATGTGGCACTGGGCCCGGCAAACCTCGAGCTGGCCGAAGGCACGAACACGATCGTCTACGCCTGGGGCAGCGCAGAGGAGCAGAACCTGGAGTTGGCGGTTCAGACCATCGACGGGCTGCACGGCGCTCCGAGCGGTGTCCCCGGTGGGGAGGCCGGTCTGGTCGCCGACGACTCGTCGATGACGCCGTGGCTGTTCGGCGCGGCGCTGGCCGCCATGGCCGCCATCGGTGGTCTGTTCCTGCGTCGCCGCTCCGCGGCAGAGCGGGTCTGATCCCATGCGGGCCAGGAATGCCATCCGGTGGATCGCACCGCTGGTTACAGGAGCGCTCCTGGCTCTGCTTGCCGGTTGCGCGGAGGAGGCTCGGCCCAGCGCCGAGCCTCCTTCCGCACCGTCGGCTCAGGCCGACGCCACACCGGCTGCACCAACCAGCCCGGTCCCGTCAACCGGGCCGGATGAGCGCACCAGCTCAGCCACCCCGATCGGCCGGTCCCGCGCTACCCCACCCGCTCCGCGCCAGGTGGACGCTCCGGTGTCGGTCGAGGTGCCCGCTGTGGACATCGACGCGGAGGTCGTGTCGGTGGGCGCCGCCGAGGACGGGCAGATGGAACTACCCGAGGACCCGAACGTGGTCGGTTGGTATCGATTCGGACCTGCTGCCGGCTCCGGCGCCGGCTCGGTCGTCATCGGTGGGCACGTCGATTCGCGCCGCTACGGTCTGGGCCAACTCGCCCGACTGGCCGACGCGGAGGTGGGGGATGAGGTCGTGGTCCGTACGAACGCCGGAACCGTCCACCAGTACACCATCGTGGACGTCCAGAGGATCCCGAAGACGGAACTGCCCGTCGCCGACGTCTTCAGCCGGGACGGAGCGGAGCGCCTCCTTCTCATCACCTGTGCCGGTGACTTCGACGGCAGCCATTACAGCGACAACGCCATTGTCACCGCCGAACCGAAATGAGCCGTCGATGAGCCAGTCCGTTGCCACCGTTGAGCCGATCGCTGCTGCTGATGCCGATCTAGAGCTCGCCTTCCAGTTCAGTGCGGGCGACGACCTCGCCTTGGCCCGGATGTACCAGCGATACGGGGCGCTGGTCCAGTCGGTTGCCATGCGTGCCCTGGGCGATCCCGACGAGGCCGCCGACGTCACGCAGCAGGTCTTCATCGCCGCCTGGCAGGGCAGAGCCCGGTACCGGCCGACGGCCGGCGGACTTGCGGGCTGGCTCATCGGCATCACCCGCCACAAGATCGCCGATGCGTGGGCGGCTCGCAGCAGAGAGCGCAAGATCTTGAATGGCACGGCGACAGCCACGCCCCTGACGGCCGAAGGTTCGCCGTCTTCAGCGGAGCTTGTCGACCGGATGCTGCTGACGGACGAGCTGTCCCGGCTGGCCGAGCCTCAGCGCAGCATCATGCGTCTGGCGTTCTACGACGGCCTCACACACGGCGAGATCGCTTCATCCCTGCGGATGCCGCTGGGCACTGTCAAAAGCCACATCCGGCGGTCGCTCGCGCAGTTGCGGACCCGGCTGGAGTTTGATCAGGCGGCCTGACGCCCGTCAGGGCCGGAAAGTGCGTCGTGCCATGGCGCGGTGAATGGCGCCGAGATCTGGTTAGTGCTAAATAAGGGAGGTGACTTCGATGAACGACGCGTTGATAGATCTGCGCGAAGCGGCCCAGCGGCTCGGGGTCCACTACATGACCGCCTACCGGTATGTACGAATGGGCCGGCTACCCGCCACCCAGGACGGCGGCAGATGGCTTGTCGACCCGAATGACCTGGCCCGGCTGCAACCCGGTCGCTCCGCGTCGGAAGCAAGGCGCGGCCATGCGCAGCCTGAGCCCTACCGGGAGCGGTTGCGGGACCGGATGCTGGCCGGCGATGAAGCCGGCGCGTGGAAGCTCGTCGAGACCTTCCTGGTGTCTGGCGGAAATCCGCAGGCGGCGCTGCTGGACGTGCTCGCACCGGCCATGCGAGAAATCGGTAACGGGTGGGAGCGCGGAGAGCTCAGCGTCGGTGATGAGCATCGAGCCACCGCCGTGGCGCTGCGGCTGGTGGGCCGGCTCGGCCCGATGTTCGTCCGCCGAGGCCGGCCGCGAGGCACGGTCGTCGTCGCATCCGCACCGGGCGACTCGCACGCTCTGCCGACTGCGATCGTCGCTTCGGTGCTGAGAGGGCACGGTTATGCCGTCGTCGAGTTGGGCGGCAACACTCCGGAGGGCAGCGTCCTTGCGGAGGTAAAAGCCGCCGGTGAGCGGCTGCGTGGCGTGGTGATAAGCGTCAGCTCGCAGGATCGGCTCGAGGCGGCCCAGGCGGTGGTCGCCGCGGTCCGCTCGGCCGCGCCCGAGACGCCGGTGCTGATCGGTGGTCCGGCAGTCGTTTCGGAGCAAGAAGCGGCCGAGGCGGGCTCCGACGGGTTTGCGGCCGATGCGGCCGACCTGGCCGCCCTGCTCTCGGGGACGCGCCGGACGTCGGCGTGACCCCTTCGCTTGCGGCCATCTGCCGCCTGTCCGGTCGCCGCGAATCGTTACTCTGGACGCCGTGTGGCGGGTGAGCCGAGTCGCTTCGACCGCCTCGACGAATGCCGATGTCGCTGACGCTGCGCGGGCCGGCGAACCCGAGGGGTACGTTCTCGTCGCCGACGAGCAAACAGCGGGCCGGGGCCGGCTGGGACGCCGATGGTCGTCGCCGCCAGGCACGAGCCTGTCGGTGTCCGTCCTACTGCGACCAGCTGATGTGCCGGCCACGGCGTGGTCGTGGTTGCCACTGCTGCTCGGCGTAGCAGCGGTGGAGGCGGTCCGGGATTCCGCAGCGGTCGAGGCCGTCCTGAAATGGCCCAATGACGTCCAGCGGGACGGGCGCAAGCTGGCCGGCATCCTAGTCGAGCGGGTGGAGACGCCTACCGGGCCGGCAGCGGTGGCAGGCATAGGAATGAACATCGCGGCGGCGCCCGAGGATGCTGTGTCGCTCGCCGATACCGGTGCCGGCCGAGACGTTGTTCTGGACGCGCTGCTGACCCGGCTTGCTGCCTGGTACCAGCGATGGTTGGCGGCACCGGGTGGCGCGGAGCTGGCCGAGGCGTACCAGCACGCCTGCGGAACGCTCGGGCGGCACGTGCGAGTCGTGCTGCCCGGGGGCGGCACCATCACCGGCCGGGCCACCGGTATCGACGCCGACGGGCGGCTGGTCCTATCCACTCCCAACGGAGAATGCACGATTGGTGCGGGCGACATCATTCACCTGCGAACGCAGTAGGGCGTGCCGGATGCCGGGTATGGTGCGGTCACCATCCCCAGACGATCTAGAACGACTGCTGCTGGGAGCGCCACGCGCCTACACGCGCGACCAGGTCGCCAAGGATGTCGGGCTGACGGTCGACGAGGCCCGGAAGACTGGCGCGCCCTGGGCTTCGCGGACGTGGGCGAGGCCGTGGCTTTCACCATCTGGGACATCGAGGCCAACCTGGTGTCGTTCACCCGCCTCTCCCACGGGTTGACGGTCCAGGCACTGGCCGATCTGGTGGAGGCTTTCGAGGCGGCGACCCACGACGTGATCGCCGAAGGAGGTGGTCGCGTCGTCAAGACACTCGGGGACGAGGTTCTGTTCGTCGCCGATGAGCCCGCCGGCGCGGCGGGCATCGCCTGCAACCTCGTGACGGCCATAGGCGAGAAGCCGGACATGCCAGACATCCGGGTGGGCTTGGCAACAGGTCCTGTGGTGGCGAGATTCGGTGACGTGTTCGGTACGCCGACGAATTTCGCAGCACGGCTGACCGCGATGGCACACCGCGATGGCACACCGCAACACCGTGCTCGCCGACGGCGAGCGCGTCCGCCGTCTTCAATCCCTCACTGGTGGCCGTGGGTTTCGGCGAGTTGCTCGCGAAGCGAGTCGTTCTCGGCCTCGAGGCCAAGAACCAGACTGACACCTGCCAGGTTGAGGCCGATCGCCGTCAGCTCGGCGATGCGCTGAATGCGCTGGATGTCCTGATCGCTGTATCGGCGTGTGCCGCCATCGGTGCGAGCCGGATCCACCAAGCCCTTGGTCTCATAGAGGCGAAGTGTCTGCGGGCCGACCCCCGTCAGCTCCGCGGCAACCGAGATTGAGTACAAGCCTCGGTCGGGACTCGGCATGCTCATGGTTGCGTCCACCTCGGTGTGTCTGGTGTCCACACGACGGGGCCGGGCCGAATCGCGGGCTCTGGCCAGTGGCTTCGAGCCGGCTCAAGCAGGGCATCAACCTTTTTCGCCACGCGGGGGGCGCTTCTGGCGCGCGATGCCCGCAGCTCGTCGTACGCGGCACGGTTTGCCGGGTCGCCCAGCACCTCCCGGGCCGCGACCAAACGCTCGAACTCCTCCGTCGCCTGTGGGTTGCCGATGTCGACATCCGGATGGCTGGTGCGCGCGAGGCGACGGTACGCGCGGATGATCTCGTCGTGCGTAGCGGTTTCAGGCACACCAAGTACGGCGTAGTAGTCGCGTCGATGGCGGTCACGGCGCGAGCCGGAAGTCACGGCGAACCTCCCGAAACCTTTGGCTTGACACATAGATTTGTTACGTGCTACATCATAACTAACCTCTGCCATCGAAGGCACATGCCAGCACTGTAGGAGGTGTAGCGATGTTGATGCGCACAGATCCGTTCCGTGAACTCGACCGGCTCACCCAGCAGCTGCTCCGGCCGAGCAATGGCGTGCTCGTCATGCCAATGGACGCTTACCGCCAGGACAACATGTTCTACATCAAGTTCGACTTGCCCGGCATCGACGCGGACTCTGTCGATGTCACCGTTGAACAGAACGTCCTGACCGTCCAGGCGCGGCGGCCGGCTCTGGAAGGAGTCGACCTGACCGTTGCCGAGCGTCCGACAGGATCGTTCAGCCGCCAGATCTTCCTTGGCGACACGCTGGACGTCGAGAAGCTCGAAGCCGATTACAGCGACGGCGTCCTCACCATCCAGATTCCGGTGATGGAGGCGGCGCAGCCGCGCAAGATCCAGATTGCGCACTCCGGCGAGCGCAGGGAGATTACCGGCTCGTAACCAACCGCTGAATGGTGCCGCGGGGCCGACCTCGACGTCAATCACAGCGTACGCTGGCGCAGAGAAGGATCAGCGACGCACGGAGGAGGCCCCGCAGCGCCATGTCGCCAGGCAGGGTCGGAGCGGCCGATCGGGTCGCGCTCGTCATCGAAAGATTGCTCGGTGCACCCAGCCCGCTGCGGATTCGGGCTTGGGATGGCACCGAAGCCGGCCCGCGTGGCGTCCCGACGCTCATCATCAAATCGCGCCGCGCGATCCGGCGGCTGCTGTGGCACCCGAACGAAATCGGGCTTTCCCGTGCCTGGGTGGCCGGAGAGATCGATCTGGACGGTGACCTCGAGACCGCGCTCAGCTCACTCGACATTATCGGCCGTGATCTTGCCAGCCGGCGCCATCTCACCGCGCTCGAGCGGGCCGAGGTGTACCGAGCCGCCGTCCTGCTCGGAGCGGTGGGACCGGCGCCGACGGCCCCGCTGGAGGAAGTTGATCTGGGCGGAGACCGGCACTCGAAGAGTCGCGACAAGGATGCGATCAGACATCACTACGACGTCGGCAACGAGTTTTACGAGCTCGTACTCGGTCCGTCGATGGTGTACTCGTGCGCCTACTGGGCAGGCCCGGATGATCCGTCGTACACGCTCGAAGACGCTCAGCGCGACAAGCTGGAGCTGATCTGCCGCAAGCTGGGCCTGCGTCCCGGCATGCGGTTGCTTGACGTGGGCTGCGGCTGGGGCGCGCTGGTCATCCACGCGGCTCGCGAGCACGGCGTGCGGGGGGTCGGCATCACGTTGTCGCACGAGCAGGCCGAATACGCGCGTAAGCACGTGGTCGCCGCCGGGCTGACCGCCGAGGTCGAGATCCGTGTCCAAGATTGGCGGGACGTCCATGACGAGCCGTTCGACGCGATCGCCAGCATCGGTATGGCCGAACATCTCGGTGCCGAGAAGTGGTCCGAGTACGCCGGACGCCTGCACGACTTGCTGGTCCCTGGCGGTCGCCTGCTGAACCACCAGATCGTCCGCAAGCCCGGTGCAAAGCGTGTGGGCCGCACCTTCATCGACGCCTACGTCTTTCCGGACGGCGAGGTGCTGCCGCTCGGCGACGTGGTGACTGCTATCGAGCAGGCCGACCTGGAGGTGCGCGACGTGGAGAACCTCCGGGAGCACTACGCTCGGACGTTGCGCCAGTGGGTCGCCAACCTCGAACGATCCTGGGACCGAGCGGTCGAACTGGCCGGTGCCGGGCGTGCGCGGGTGTGGCGGCTGTACATGACCGGTTCGGCGCTCTCATTCGATGCAGGACGGATCGGCATCACCCAGGTGCTGGCCGTCCGCCGGCACGACGATGGCCGCAGCGACCTGCCACTGACCCGTACGTCCTGGTTGGGAATCCAGTGAGTCTCATCGCCGTCACTGTGATCGGTCACGACCGGCCGGGCATCATCGCCGACGTCACCGCTGTCCTCGCCGAGCTCGGGCTCAATCTCGAGGACTCCACGATGACGCTCCTGCGAGGTCACTTCGCGATGATGCTTATCTGTGCCGGCCCGCCGTCACCACCTGAGCTCGAGAAGGCCCTGGAGCCGCTGACGGCCGACGGCTCGCTTCAGGTTTCCGCTCGCGAGGTGCCTCCTGAGCCGGATCTCGGCGCGATGGGCGCTCCGTACGTGCTGACCGTCCATGGAGGCGACCGTCCGGGGATCGTGTCTGCGGTTACGCGCGCCCTGGCCGCCGTGGGAGGCAACATCACCGACCTGACCACTCGGCTGACCGGCTCGTTGTATCTACTGGTGGCGGAGGTGGAGCTGCCAGCCGACGTGGACGTCGACGCGCTCACCGGCCGGCTGGTGGCAACAGGGGAGTCGCTCGGCGTTGGCGTGACCCTGCGCCCGCAAGAGACCGACGTCCTGTGACATCGCTTTCCGAATGGTCCGAGCGGGATCTCGGCGTCGACGGGCATGTCCTCCCGGTGGTGACCGCTCCGCATCCGGTGTTGGCAGCCCCATCCGAGCGGGTCGATTCAACCGATCCCAAGGTCGTCCAGCTGGCCGCCGACTTGGTGGCGACCATGCGGATTTCGCCGGGATGCGTGGGCCTCGCCGCCTCCCAGGTGGGAGTTGGCTGGCATGTGTTCTGTGTCGACGTGAGTTCACATCCCAAGACGCGGACCCATCACGGAACATTCGTGCTGTGCAACGCGGAGATCGTGGAGGCGACCCGCCGGGAGAAGGCACGCGAGGGGTGCATGTCCGTGCCGGATCTGACCGGCGACGTGAAACGAGCGTCTCGGCTTACGGTGGTTGGTGCCCTGCCGGGCAGCGGGGAGCAAGTGACGATACAAGCGGACGCGTTCGAGGCCCGTGCGTTACAGCACGAGATCGATCACTGCGCCGGCCTGCTCTTCCTCGACCGGGTGCCGGGTGCGCATGCGGTCTACCCGCGGCGGACGTACCTGTGATCCAAGCGCGGGCCAGCTCGAGCACTTCGTGGCGTCAAGACCGCGGGCCATAAGCTGATGTTCAAGCCCCCGTAGCCCAATCGGCAGAGGCGGCGGACTTAAAATCCGGGAAGTGTGGGTTCGAATCCCACCGGGGGCACTGATCGACAAGGCTCTCACCTGCGCCTTGCGGTTCGGCCTGGGGATACCCAGGTACCCCCAGGCGCTTGGGGAACCCAATGGGTGCTCACGAGGTCAGTCACGAGTCACCGCCACGCGGGGGATCGCCGCTGCGGTCGCCTCGGCTGCCGCCCGGACCACGTCGCGAAACACGCTTGTGTACGTGTCCGCCGTGATCTGGATGGTGCTATAACCCAGCGTCCGCGAGATAGTTACCAGGTTCACTCCGGTCATGTACATGATCGAAGCGGCGCTATGCCGGAGATCGTGCAGGCCTGTGACACCCTGGGCAGACTTAGTGCCTTGAGCCCAACCGAGGTAACGGGTCAGGATCAGGCGTTTGCGAGCGGCGGCCTTGCTGATGGCTGTCTTTCGCCGTTCGCCGGTCGGTACTACGGCGCTTACCTCGCGCCCGCCTCGTGCGACTCCGTGGATCTCCGCGATGGTGCCATCTCGTATCAACCCTGGCGGGCCACCTGCGAGCGAACGCAAGATGATCGTCAAGGACGAGGACATGGGAGGCCTCGTCTACCGGATCATCAGCGCGTGACCGGCCGAGGGGCCCACGTCCCCTGCGCCACCTGGGGGACGAACGTCTCCAGCGCCGCGTCGGGCAGCATGACCGTCTCACCGCGTTCGGCCGCCAGGTATGCGGCCATGAGCAGCGTGGTTACCACCAGGCCGTCATGGCAGGTCTCTGCGGGCCGCTCGCCGCGGAGGAAGGCTCGGACCATGTGCCGATCCGCGTCGACGTAGCCGTAGGAGAGGGCCTCGTCGGCGAGCACGGGCATCAGCCCCTGCTCGGCGTTCTGCTTCTCGACCAGGTCCTCACCCGCCTCGCCGCGCAGGTTACGGGACAGGAATACCTGCGCCTCGGTCTGCAGGGTGTCGACCGCCATCGAGTACTCGGGGCCGAGCAGCTCGAAGTGGAGCCGCAGGCCGGCGCCGACGAAGCCCCACGAGGTCGTGGCCTCGGCGATGGCGGAGTTGCCATCCGCGGTCTCGTAGGAGACGACAGCGTGCGCGTAATCCTCGGCCGGGTGATTCCGGTAGTCCACCTCGCCTGGGTAGCGTGCCGCGAGCTCGTCGGCGTAGCGGGGTCGGGTCCACTTCAGCCCGGCGATTGTCGCGTTCACACTCGTTGGAGTGAGGGCGGTGGCCTTGTCGCCATCGGGCGGGGTAAGCAGGTGGCGGCCGGCCTCGATCGAGTGGCACATCATGTCGTTGAGGACGCCGCCGCCCTGGTGCCGCCCGTCCCAGAACCAGGCGCGGTGCGGTCCGCTGTGCTCCTCGGCACAGCGGGCAAGGTACGGCGGCCCGGCCAGCGCGGCACCGCGGGTCCAGACGATCTCCCGGGCGCGGTTGATCGACGGGGCGAAGACGTTGTTCTCCAGGTAACCGTGATTAATTCCGGCCTCCTCGAGTGCGGCGAGCACCCGCCTAGCCTCGGTTAGGTTGCGGGCCAGCGGCTTCTCGACGGCCACGCCCCGCAGCTGCGCGCGCCCGGATGACACCTCCTCACAGATCGTCTCGATGTGCTCCACGCGCAGGTGGTTCGGGGTTGTGATCCACACGGCGTCCACTGCCGGGTCGCGCACCAGCTCCCGCAAGTCGGTGTAGGTCCTGGGGTCACCGACCTCCAGTTGCCGGCAGGTCTCCGCCAACTCCGCAGCGGTCGTCTCGTTACGGCTGTACACGCCTGTGATGTCCGCGTCGCGGACGGCCCGCCAACCCCGGGCGTGGAAGTTGGCGACGAACCCGCTGCCGACGAAGCCAACACCAAGCGGTGGTTGGTTGGGTCGCTGGTCGGCCTGTTCGTTGGTCATGTTGTGTCTCCTTGCTGCGGCGGTGGGTGGTGACAGTATTCCGGTCAGCGCGGCGGCATCGCCGCCTGCGTCCGCTCGATGTCGTCGAGCATGCGAACCGTCGCCTCGGTCACGACCCCCAGGTACCGCTCGCCGAACTCGGCCGTCGACTCACGGGCATCGCCCCAGGTGCCCGAGTGGGTGGCCCGATGGACGGATCCGGGCGCCGAGAAGAAGAACGCGGTGTGCACCGGCGCCGGGCTGGTGACCTCGGGAAACGGCGGCATCTCGGCGTTCGCGCGCTCCATGTCTACGAGCGCGGGGTCAATGGCGAGGATCGCGGAGGTCTCGCCACGGTTGGCATGGAGGCCGGTCTCCGGGCCGAAGAACTCGGCTGCCTCCTCCAGCGTCATGCCGTCCCAGTAGTTGATCGGGAACGTGACCACCCCGTCCGGCAGCCTGTCGCGGACGTTGGCGCAGGCGTAGGCAATGGCGTACGTGTTGTCGTAGTGGCCGTTGAGGAAGACGATCCGCCCGAAGCCGACCGCCGCAAGCGAGACGCACAGGTCCTCGACAAGCGCCATGAAGGTCGGGATCCGGATGTGGACCACGCCGGTGAAGCCGACATGCGGGTACGAGAGGGCGTAGTTGATCGGAGGGGCGACCAGCGCGCCGACCCGCGGAGCGATCCGCCTGGCCACCTCCTGCGGGATGAGGACGTCGGTCAGAAGCGGCCCATGCGGTCCGTGCTGCTCGGTCGAACCGGTCGGCACGATCACCGTCTGGTGCCGGTCCAGGAACGCTTCGACCTCGGGGTTGGTCATCTCCCCCAGGAAGACCGTTGGCGGTTTCACGTCAGATTCCTCCTTGTCGTGCATCAGGCGATAACGGTGGTCAGCTCCCCGATCTCCTCGATCCAGACCGTCACGACATCTCCGGCCTCCAGGCGGCCCGGTCCCAGCGGGCCCTCGAGTCGTGCCGGCGTCCCGGTGGCGATCGCGTCGCCGGGGCGGAGCGTCACATGGCGGCTGAGGTAGGCGATCAGTTCAGGGATTCGGAAGCGCATTTGTAAGGTGCGGCCGTCCTGGATGGCGACGCCGTTGATCGTGCAGCCCAGCCGCAGGTCATTCGGATCGACCTCGCCACGCGTCACGATCCATGGGCCGATCGGGCAGAAGCCGGGCATCGACTTGCCGAGCAGCCACTGGTCGCCGTCGAGCCACGAGTCGCGGGACGAGACGTCGTTGATGATCGTGTAGCCGAACACGTGCTCCATCGCCTCGGCCAGCGAGACGTCCGTAGCCGGTGAACTGATGATCACACCCAGCTCGCACTCGGCGTCGACGTTGGCGGTCAGCGAGCGATCCCAGGTAAGGACCGACCGATGACCCGCCACCGAGGTCACCGCCTTGCCGTAGACGAGGGGCCGCTCGGGGCCCGCATCATCCGGCTCGCCCGCGACGCCATAGTTGAGCCCGATCGTGTAGATCGCGCCGGGGTCGGGCATCGCCGGGCCGAGCTTGACCTCGGTGAGCCATCGATACGCGTGCTTTGGCTGGCGCTCGGCCCATTCGGCGATCCGGCGCAGCGCCGGCTCACCCGCGGCGGCGATCGCCCGAACCGAGTCGAGCTCCGGGTCGGGCAGGGCCAGCGGCAGGATACGCTCGCCGCGGACGACCGCAACCGATGCGCGCCCGTCGTCGACGACGTTGGCGAGGCGCATGGCTCAGGCCTGCACCGTCGTGTCGGCGAGGAGCGGCGCCGCCGCGTCACGCATCACACCGGCCATGCCGCCGACCCCGGTCCAGCGCTCGAAGGCGATGGCCGCCTGCTGGATCAGCATCTCCGAGCCGTTTGCCGCACGAAGGCCGCGGGCCCGCGCCGCCCGGAGGAGCGGCGTCTCGGGCGGCACGTATATGAGGTCGAAGACGGTCGCCGTCGCCGGCAGCTCGTCGACCGGAATCGTCATGCCGGGATCGAGCATGCCGACGGTGGTGGCGTTGGTTGCCAGATCCGCCGATCGGAGCGCGGCGACGAAGCGCGGGTCGTCGAGCGCGGCCGCCGTCACCTGGCCCGTGCCCACGCCGGCAAAGCGCCGCGCAAGCTCCACAGCCGACGAGGCGGTGCGGTTCCCGATTGTCACCCGCCGCGCCCCGGCTTCGAGGCAGGCGAAGACGACGGCGTGCGCGGCCCCGCCGGCTCCGGCAACCACCACGTCGGCCCGGGCCAGCGGCCGGCCCATCGCGAGCTCGACGCCCGCGCGGAAGCCCGGCGCATCGGTGTTGAAGCCGATGAGCCGCCCGTCGGCCGAGCGTTCGACGCTGTTGACTGCGCCGATCGCTGCGGCGTCGGCCTCGACCTCGTCGCACAGACCCGCGACGAGCCGCTTGTGGGGCGCGGTGACCTGGAGCCCCAGCCAGTCCGGCCCGCGTGCCTCGGCGACGACGCTCGGGACGGCACTGGCCTCGAGCTCGAGCAGCTCGTACCGGGCATCGATGCCGGCGGCCGCGAAGGCGGCGTTATGCATGACGAGCGAGTGCCGCCGCTTCAACGGCGTGCCGAGCAGGGCGACCCGGCGGGTCATGGGATTGCCGGCGCCATCCGGCGCACGGGACCGGCGGCAGGCGGGAATGTCAGGTTCGGGATGATCTCGTCGATCCAGTCGGTGAGCTGGGACTCGTCCGGCGTCATCGTGTGGAGGATGAAGTACTGCACGCCGGCGTCGATGCGCGCCTGGAGCGAGGCGATCACCTCATCCGGCGTGCCGAACAGGTAGACCGATTCGAGGTACCTCGAGCCGCGCTCGGTGCTCATCACCTTCAGGAAGGCGTGGTGCTGCTCCTCGCGGGCCTTCGTGGGGTCGTTCGTCAGGACGAGGTGTAGGAAGTTCTCGTGCGCCACGACGCATTCGTCCGGATCGCGCCCATGCTTGCGATAGTAGTCCTGGAGCTCGGACCAGTCGCGGGCGATGTCCTCGGGCGGACAGGTGGGTCGAGGGATCCATCCATCGGTGCGCAGGACCCGCGCCTTCACCGCCTCGACGAAGTACGGCAGGTCGGGCGACTTCGGGTCGGTGAGCTGTGACCCGCCGCCGATCCAGATCTCGGGTCGCTGCGACGCGTTCGGCTCGATGTAGAGCTCCTCGACCGAGTAGTAGCGCCCGTGGTACGTCACCGTCTCGCCGTTAAGCAGCGGGATCAAGATGTCGAGCATCTCGTCGGTCCGCTTGCCGCGCTCCCGCTTGTGGACGCCGACCGCCGCATACTCGGCCACGTTCCACCCGATCCCGGCGCCGAGGACCATCCGGTTCTCGCTCAGGAACTGGAGGGTCGCCAGCTCCTTGGCGAGGAGGACCGGGTTGCGGAGGGGCATGATCAGGATCGAGGTCCCGAGGCGGACGCGCTCGGTCACGCCCGCGGCGACCGCCAGCGCCGACAGCGGCTCGAGGAACGACACCGAGTAGAACTGTCTCGCAGCGAGCAAGTGATCGGTGATGAAGAGCGAGTCGAAGCCGAGCTCCTCGACCGTCCGCGCGAACGCACGGATGCCGCGCGCGCGCTCCGGGCCGTCGCCGGCCCAGATGAAGGACGGGAGGAAGACGCCGAATCGGCCGATCTCACTCATGTGATGACTCCTTGCTGGTGGTTGGCCTCATCGGCCCCGATATGTGGGAGGACGCTTGGCGAAGAAGGCCTTCGCGCCCTCGAGCATGTCCTCGCTGGCGAAAACACGCTCCGACGCGTCGAGCTCGGCGGCGAGGCCCGCATCGAGGTCCAGGTCGGCGGCGGCGTCGATCAGCCGCTTCGCCTCGCGGACGGCGAGCGGCCCGCGCTCGGCGATCTCCGCTGCCACCGCCTCGGCCGCCTGCCGGGCCTCACCGGCCGGGACGACCTGGTTGACGAGGGCGATCCGCTCGGCCTCGGCTGCGCTGATGATCCGGCCGGTGAGGATGAGCTCCTTGGCCCGCGCCGGGCCGACGACGCGCGGAAGGCGCTGCGTGCCGCCGCTCCCGGGGAGCACCGCTAGACGCACCTCGGGCATGCCGAGCCGCGCTCGCTCGGAGGCGATTCGCAGGTCGCAGCACAGGGCGAGTTCGAGCCCGCCGCCAAGCGCGTCGCCCTCGATGGCCGCGATCGTCGGCATCGGCAGCTCCGCGAGCTGGCGGTAGACGTGCTTCTCGAGGAGGAGCTTGCCCTCGGTGACGCGTCCCCGGAGTCCCTCAAACTCGCCGATGTGCGAACCGGCGCAGAAGGCGCGGCCGCCTTGCCCGCTTACTACGACGGCGCGGACGTCGTCGCCGGTCGCCAGCCGCGCGAGGGCGTCGCGGAGCTGCTCGGTGAGCTCACGGGTCACGAGGTTGAGCGGCGGGTTGACCAGCTCGAGGCGGGCGATCGTCCCGAGTTCGAGCGTGACGAGTTCGGTCACCGGCTCGCTCCGACGGGCATGCCGAAGTCGGCCGCGAGGCCCATCGGCTCGGTGGCGTACAGGCGGCGGTCCATCGTGCGCAGGTCGTTGGCGACCCGCGGCCGGAAGCCCATCCGGCCCAGGACATCGCGCTCGACGTCGATCCCCGGCGCGACCTCGGTCAGGACTAGCCCGTCGTCGGCCAGGGCGAAGACGGCACGTTCGGTGATGTAGCGCACCTCCTGGCCGCGCTCGCGAGCGAGCCGGCCGTTGAACGAGATCTCGCGGACCTCCGGGACGAACTTCGCCAGGCGGCCTTCGCTCACGATCCGCACCCCGTCGTCGATCTCAAGCTCGAGCCCCTGGGCGGTGAGCGTTCCCACGAAGTTGATTCGTGGGGTCCGGACGCTGATATTCGGAAAGCCGCCCGGGCCGCGGACCCGGCCCTCGAAGGCGTGGACGTTGACGTTACCCACCGCGTCGACCTCGGCGAACGACAGGCTGGCGATGTCGAGCCCCCCGCCGTCGTAGAAGTCGAACATGTAGGGCTGGTCGATCATGGCCTGGTAGTTGAAGCCGGCGCCGCCCTCGTTGCCGGCCACCGGCACGCCGCCGAAGATCCCCTGCTCGACGGTCAGCACGAGCTGGTCGGTGATTCCCTCCTCCCACGCCACACGGCCGATTAGCTGGCTGATCCCGAAGCCGAGGTTGCAGACCGCCCCGCGCGGGAACTCGACCAGCGAGCGGCGGGCGATGACCTTCCGGACGTCGAGCGGCAGCGGTGGCTCGTTGGTGACCGGCTTGCGCAGGGCGCCCGCGTAGTACGGCGAGTCGCGGGTGATGTACGTCTGCCACTGGTCGGGATCGACGTAGACATGGTCGACGAGCGCCCCGGGTACCTTGACATCACGGAGCGGAAGGCTGCCGCGGCGGGCCAGCTGGCGAACCTGGGCGATCACGATTCCGCCGCTGTTGTGCGCCGCCATCGCCATCGACAGCATCTCGCCCTGGACGGCCTCGCCCTCCATCGTCAGGTTGCCGTCCTCGTCGGCGGTCGTGCCACGGATGACAGCCACGTCGATCGGGAAGGCATGAAAGAGGAGCCACTCGCGGCCGCGCACCGTGACGACCTCGACGAGATCCTCGGTCGTGATCGCGTTCTGCTTGCCACCGGTCTGCCGTGGATCGACGTACGTCCCCAGGCCGACGTGGGTGAGCAAGCCTGGCCGGCCGGCAGCGATCTCGCGCGTCAGCTGGCTGAGGACGCCCTGCGGGAACGAGTAGGCCTCGATCTGGTTCGACTCGACGAGTGCCCCCAGGCGCGGCTCATTGCCGATGTTGCTGCCGATCGTCCGCCGCATGAGGCCGGGCAGGCCGAGCTGGCTAAACCCGCGATCGGCGAAGTCGCCGATGCCGACCACACGCACCGTCGTGAGGCCGCGCGGTCGGCCCTCGGCCGTGAAGACGATGGCGAGCTCGTCGATGAAGCGTTGCGGCAGGGCGTGGCCGGCGCCCGAGCCACCGATGAGGAGCGTGGCCCCATCGGGGACGAGGCCGACCGCGGTGCGGACGTCGATGAGCTTCGTCACGGCATGTACCCTCCGCCGTTCGGGTTGAGCGTCTGACCCAGGAAGAGCGACGAGGCGTCGGAAAGCAGGAAGATCACGGCGTCGGCCACCTCGTCGGCGCGGCCGAAGCGGCCGATCGGCATGGCGCGCAGGCGCTGCCGGCCCTCCTCGTCCTCGGCGAGCTCAGCGGTCATCTCGGTGATCGTGAACCCGGGGGCGACGGCATTGATGCGGATCCCACGTGGGCCGAACTCCTGTGCGAGGGCCCGCGTCAGGCCTATGAGGCCGGCCTTTGCGGCGCTGTACGCCGCGGTCTGCGCGACGCCGACCTGGCCGAGCCGCGAGGCGACGTTGACGATCGTGCCGCTGCCGCGCTCGACCATCGACGGGAGCGCAGCCCGGCACGTGTAGTAGGCGGCGGTGAGATCCGTCCGAATGACCGCGTCCCACTCGGCCGGCGCGATCTCGAGGAACGGGCCGACCTGCGTGTGGCCGGCGTTGTTGACGAGCGCGTCGAGGCGGCCGAAGCGCCCGATGGCGCGCTCGACCAGCTCCTCCGCCTGCCGCCCGTCGGCGATGTCCGCGTGGAAGGCCTCGCCGTCGCCGCCCGCGCGCCGCGCACGATCGAGGATCCGGTCCGCGTCGTCGGCCGAGCGGTGGTAGTGGACCGCGACGCGAGCCCCCTCCGCCGCGGCCTTGACGGCGACCTCCGCGCCGATGCCGCGGCTGCTACCGGTCACGAGGACGACGCGGCCGGAGAGCGCTCCGCCCATCAGGCCACCGCCGCCGTCACGAGCGCCGCCCGGATTGCTGCGGCAGCCTCATCGCCGACCGGCTGGAGGGGCGGGCGCACCACAGAGTTGTCGATGACGCCCAGCTCGCGTAGCGCCACCTTCGTGCGAGCGCGGTAGTCGCGGACCGGCGGTCCGTAGACCGCCTCCTCGAGCGGCCTGATGCGCTCCCAGATGGCGCGCGCCTCGCTCCAGCGTCCCTCGCACGTCAGGCGGTGCATCTCGACTTGGAGGTCGGTAACAAGCGTGCCGAAGCCGATAAGAGCGCCCTCGGCACCCATGACGAACGACTCGTAGACAAAGTTGTCGTCGCCGGTCAGCAGGTCGATCGGGCGTTCGAGGCGCTCGATCATCCGCCGCGTCGCAAGGTAGAGGCGGGCATCGAACGAGGCCTCCTTCAAGGCGACGACGCTGTCGATAGCGGCGATGCGCCGGAGCGTCTCCTCAGTAAAGATCACTCCGCCCAGAGCGGGCTGGAGCTGGAAGGCGATGAGCGGCAGCCGGCAGCCGGACGCTACAGCCTCGTGGTACGCAACGGGAATCGCCGGGTCGAGCGGGGTCCCCTGGTAGGCGGGGATGGGAAAGACGAGCAGGGCCGCCGCGCCGGCCTGCTCGGCCCGCTTCGCCTCCTCGACGGCCTGTGCGGTGAAGGTCGCCGACAGTCCTGCGACCACGGGGATCTCCCCGGCCTCCTCGACGGCAACGCGAAGGACGCGCTCGCGCTCGTCGGGCCACAGGTGAGGCCCCTCCCCGGTATCGGCATTGATCGCCAAAGCCACCGGCCCTTGTGGCAGCAGCCACTGCAGGTAGCGTCGGTAGGCGGCCTCGTCGAACCGCCCGTCGGCCTCGAAGGTGACGATGCACGCGGGGACGATCCCGCGGAGGTTGACGCTCATGCCGTCCCTTTCGTCGTGGTCGTCTGCGGTGGCGCGCCGGTGGAGTCGCGGAGCACGACGTCGGTCGGCAGCACCTCCGCGCTGACCTCGTCGCCGGACTGCTGGCGAACGGCGTGCTCGAAGCCGCGCCGGCCGAGCTCGCGTAGCGGGAGCCGCACCGTTGACAGCCGCGGTGCCGTCATGCTGGCCACCGAGACGTCGTCGAACCCGGCGACCGAGATCTCCTCTGGCACCCTGATCCCGCGCTCGGCCAAGCCATGAAGCGCGCCGAGCGCGAGCAGATCGTTCGCGCAACAGATGGCGGAGAAGCGTGCCTCGCCCGCCAGGAGCGTGTCCACCCCGATCGCGCCGCCAGCGCGATCGAAGGTTGTGTGCACGACGAGGCGCTCGTCGGCGGTGATCCCCACCTCCGCCAGCCCGCGGCGGTACCCGTCGAGCCGTTCGCGGGCGACGTACAGCGTGGTCGGACCCGCCAGGAAGGCGATCTGTCGGTGGCCGAGCCCGGCGAGCGCGCCGACCATCGCGGCGATGCCGGCCGCGTTGTCGACGCCTACCTCCGGCGCACCGAACGCGTGCGGCGAGAGGTGGACGACTGACGCGCCGTTCGCTCGGATACCGGCCAGGTGCCGGCCGAGCTCTTCGTTGCGGTCCGGGTCGTCGATGCCGCTGCCGGCGAAGATGACGGCGGCGGCGCGCATCGACCGCAGGAGCCGAACGTACGAGTTCTCGCGCTCCGGATCGCGGTCCGAACTGCAGGTGATCACCAGGTAGCCGCCGGGCGCCGCCGCATCCTCGACCCCGCGCACGACTTCCGAGAAGTACGGGTCGGTGATGTCGTGGACGATGACGCCGACCACGGCGATCTGACGCTTCAGGCCGCGAGCGAGCGCGTTCGGGACGTAGTCGAGGGTCGCGGCCGCGTCGAGTACGCGTTGCCGAGTGGCGGCGCTCACCGGATAGTCGGCCTGGCCGATGACGCGCGAGGCCGTTGCGATCGAGACGCCGGCCAGCCGCGCAACCTCGGTGATCGATGCCATCAGTCGCTCAGTACGGATGCGAGAAGGTCTTCGGCTCGTCGCGAACGGTGACCCACTGCCACCCCGTGAACGCCTCGTAGTTCGCCTCGCCGCCGAAGCGGCTACCGTTGCCCGACACGCCGAAGCCGCCGAACGGGATGATCGCCTCGTCGTTGATCGTCTGGTCGTTAACGTGGACCATCCCGGCCTTGATCTTGTTCGCGATCGACAGGCCGCGCGAGATTGACCGCGAGTAGACGCCCGCGGCGAGTCCGTACTCGCTTGAGTTGGCGAGCGCGATCGCCTCGGCATCGGTATCGAAGGTGATGACCGGCGCGACCGGGCCGAAGATCTCATCGGTCCAGGCGGGCAGCTCGGTCGTCACGTCGGCCAGCACAGTCGGACGGTAGAACAGGCCGTCGTGGGTGCCGCCCTCGGCGACGCGGGCACCGCCGTCGACCGAGCGGCGGACGATGCCGTCTACGCGCGCGAGCTGCTGCTCGTTGACGATCGGGCCGAGGTCCACATCCTCGCGGTACGGATCGCCCAGCCGCAGCCGCCTGGCCTTCGCCGAGAGCAGGTCGACGTAGTCGTCGACGACCGAGCGGTGGACGATGTGACGGCCGACGGCGAAGCAGACCTGACCCTGGAACTGGAACGACGAATAGGCGCCGGCCGAGGCGGCGGCTTCAAGGTCGGCGTCGTCACAGATCACGAACGGGTTGTTTCCGCCAAGCTCAAGCGAGACCTTCTTCAGCAGCCCGCCAGCGAGGCCGCCGACGCGCCGCCCGACCTCGGTCGAGCCGGTGAACGAGACCATGCTCACGTTCGGGTCCGTCACCAGCGCCTCCCCGACCTCGGCGTCGCCGACCACGATCTGGAGCAGGCCTTCGGGCAGCCCAGCCTCGACGAAGATGGCGGCGAAGACGGCCGCGCCGCAGACCGGCGTCTGTGGGTCCGGCTTCAGGACGACGGCATTGCCCAAGGCGAGGGCCGGCGCGATCACGCGCATGCCGAGCACGCTGGGCGAGTTCCAGGGCGTGATCGCGGCGACGACGCCGACCGGGACGCGGCGGACCATCGACAGGCGCCCGGGCTGTGCCGACGGCAGGAGCGAGCCGAGCGGTTGCGAGGGCATTGTCGACGCGGCGAGCAGCTCCTGGGTGGTGAAGTTCTGCTCGTGGTGCATCTTGTTTCGGTGGGCGCCGGTCTCGCGCTGCGTCCACGTGCCGAACTCGGGCCGGTGCGCCTCGTAGATATCGGCCGCGCGGCGGAGGATCGCCGAGCGCTCCTGGTAGTTCATCTCCGCCCACGCCGGCTGGGCGGCGGCTGCGGCGGCGATCGCCCGGCGGACGTCGTCGACCGTCGACTGGGGGACTGACAGGAGCGGGCGTCCAGTCGCCGGCTCGCGCATCTCGCGCGCCTTACCCGAGCCCGGGCGCCAGTCGGATAGGAACCCGTCGAGCCAGCCCGAGGCACCGCCCTCCGTCGTCAACTCAGGAACCCTCGCGACCATCGTCTTCTCCTTCCGTGGGCCGCTCGGCCGCCCGGTACCGCTGTTCGTAGGTCCGCGCCGCGCCATCGACGACCGCTCGCATGCCGGTCTCCGGATCGCGCCACACCGGTCCGTGCGCCAGGACCGCGTCGATCAGGCCCTCCTCGAGGTAGGGCGGGTACTCCCACGACCTGACCTCAATCGCCAGCTGGCCGGGATAGCCGATGAGCTCGCGCACCCGCTTCTCGGTGTAGTAGCCGCCGACGATGACCAGCTGAAGTGCGGCAAGGGCGGCCGGCTCGTCGCGTTCGAGCGCGTCAAGACGCGCCTGTGGATCGGCGCTCAGCTCCGGGCGCAAGGCGGCGACGAACGGCTCGACCAGGTCAGGCCGTGCGCGCAGCACGAAACGCAGCCGGTCGTCGCCGACGACCTCGGCTGCGGACGGCATGCCGTGCGCTGCTGGTATGAGCCGGTCGGCGATCGCGGTGAAGGTGTCTCGCGCGTCGGCGTCGAGCGTGGCCAGTGGGTCGGTCTGGTTTGTGCTCATACTGGCACCCGCTGATCAAAGCGCGTCTCTATCATGTGCTCCGCGGCGCGCAGGGCAAGGGCGACGATCGTGGAGGTCGGGTTGACGCCGCTCGAGGTGACGAAGCAGCTGCCGTCGACGACATACAGGTTGGGCACGTCGTGGGTCCCGTTCCAGCGGTCAAGAACCGACGCCGCCGAGTCGTCGCCCATCCGCGCCGTCCCGAGCAGGTGCCAGCCCGAATAGCGCATCAGGCGGTCGACCTCGACCGTGTGTGCGCCGGCCTCGAGCAGTGATTCGGTCGCCCGCTCGATGTGGAAGTCGAGCATTCGCCGCGAGTTCTCGCTGATGGCGTATTGAATCTCCGGCGCCTGGATGCCGGATGAGTCTGTGACGGTCGCCGACAGCGCGACGTGGTTCGCCTCGTCCGGCAGATCCTCACCAAACAGCCCCCAGTTCGCGCCGTGGCCCAGGTGGGAGCGCACGTGTAGGTGATGGTCCGGGCCCCACACCTGGGTGCCGGCGCGGCTGGGCAGCGCAGTGTTGATCGGACCGCCGGTCGGCGCGAGCCCCCACCGCGCCCCGCGGACGAAGCCGCGCCGCTCATCGGTCTCGTAGAACTCGAGCGACTCGATCAGGTCGCCGAACTGCCCCTGCCAGCTCATCAGCGGCTCGTTGAACAAGCCGGCGACGTTGGCGAACGGGTGCATCATCAGCCGCTTGCCGACGAGGCCGGACGAGTTAGCTAGGCCGTCGGGGTGGCGCGCGTCGCCGGAGAGCAGGAGCAGCCGTGCTGTGCCGATCGCGTTCGCGGCGAGGATCACGACCTTGGCGGGCTCGAAGTGCTCGTTGCCGTCACGGTCAACCCACGTCGCGCCGGTCGCCAGCCCGCGCTTGTTCGTCTCGATGCGGCGCACGCGGGCGCCGGTCACCAGGCGGGCTCCCTTCGCGATCGCCTTCGGCCAGTGGGTCAGATCGGTCGATGCCTTGGCGCCCTCGTTGCAGCCCGACTGGCAGGTGCTCCGCTGAACGCACGGCCGGCGACCGTCGTAGGGCGCCGAGTTGATCGAGTTGAACTCGGGCCACCAGTGCCAGCCCAGCCGCGTGTGGGCGCGGGCGACCTTCAGCCCGGCCGAGCCGATGGGCAGCGGGGGCATCGGCGGATCCACGTCGTCAGGCGGGTAGGCCGGGTCGCCGGCGAGGCCCGAGATGCCGAAGTCGCGATCGGTCTGCCTGTAGAAGGGGAGAAGCTCGTCGTAGGTCAGCGGCCAATCGTCGGCAATGCCGTCGAGCGAGCGCACCCGGAAGTCCGACGGCAGCATCCGCGGCCATGCACCGGCGAAGATCAGCATCGAGCCGCCGACGCCGTTGAACATCAGCGGCGAGACCGGCGAGTCGTCCTCGACGACCGGGTAATCCTCACGGAGGCCGCGGATGTTCGGACTCGTCGCCCACTGCTTGCGGGCAGCCAGCTCCCAGTCGAGGTGGATGCCCGGGTACTCACCCTTGTCGTGCCAGTCGCCTTGCTCGAGGCAGCCGACGCGGAAGCCGGCTTCGGCGAGTCGTTTGGCGACGACGCCGCCGGATGCCCCGGCGCCAACAATGAGGGCATCTACAGGTTCGACGGCCAAGACAGACTCCTTTCATAAGAGGGGTCCGGTCCGACCATTCGTTGCGAACTCCGGCAACCAGCGCCCGAAATCTCAGCCTGCGATGACCCTACAGTAAACGTTCTCTGTTGACTAGCCCCGACAGCCTCACGGTGGGAAGAGTCGGCGACCAAACACCCCACACCAAGACCTCACTACGGGTTCCGGCTCTTCATCGATCACCGATAATCGAGTATCGTTTCTAGGACACAAGGTCAAAGGGTGGTGTGCCGACACCGACTGCAGCTGCACGCGCGCAGACAGGTACCGCTGACGAGTCGGCGCAAGTGGCCCGGAGGAATGGATGATGCAACGGCTCACAGACCGAGTGACGACGGAGACCCGCCTCCGTGGCTGCAACCCCAGTTTGGTGCGCACCAGCGCGGGCGTCGTGGTCATCGACACCCCACAGCTGCCGACCAAGGCGGTGGCGTTCCGGCAGGAGGCAGAGCGGCTCGGGCCGGTCCGCTACGTGATCAACACTGAGCACCACGTCGACCACATCTTTGGCAACTACTACTTCAAAGGCGCGGGGGAGGTGGTCCACCATCAGGGTGTGTACGACAACTTCATGGTGACCACGCCGGAGCTGGACCCGTTCGCCTACGCTGCTGAGGCCATCCCCAGCGACGATCCTGAGGGAGAAGCGATCTTCCCGGAACGGGACGAGTACTACGAGGACCCCAACAAGGGCACGGTGGTGTTCACGGGGGACCTCACACTCCGCGTCGGGGACCGCACTTTCCATCTCCTTCACACACCTGGACACACCCCTGGACAGATCGCGGTCCACGTGCCAGAGGAGCGTGTGGTCTTCACCGGTGACACGGTGTTCAGCGAATGTCAGACGTGGCTCATGACGTCGGATGTCAACCAGTGGCTCGTCGCGCTTGACAGCATCAGCGAGCTTGATGTCGACCACGTGGTTCCTGGACATGGACCCGTAACCACACTCGACTACCTCGGCACCCAGCGCAGCGTCCTCACTGACTGGGTCGACGCAGTTGCGGACGCGATCGACCGCGGATGGTCCAGAGACGAGACGATCGAGCGCGTCAACTTCTCAGACCGATACCCCGTGGATGTAGGGCAGGAGTACATGATGAGCTACATCCAGACTCTCAACGCCGCATCCCTGTACGACAAGCTCAAGAGTTGAT
>DASTNZ010000029.1:0-5010 GCA_035762665.1 Jiangellaceae bacterium
ACCGGGTTCGCGACCTTCAGGTTGAACCGAGCGAACGCTCTCGGGAACGGGGCGCTTCGGTCATCCTGCGTGCGCGCGGTGGCCGGCATGGCTGGACGAGTAGAGCGGGACGCGGAACAGCATGACGGCAACCATGGCCACGCACGCCGCGCCACACACGCTCGGAACCAGGGCGCTCGCAGACACCAGGCCGAGCAAGTAGCCCGCGATGAGCAGCATCCCAGCCGCAATGGACGATCCCGCCATTTCCAGGGTGGGCTGCCACTCCATCCGTCGGAACCGCATCCAGGCGACCATTGCCCCGGCCAGGATGACGGCGATCACCAGCGCCGACAGCACGGGAGCCTGCTGTCGCAGGTCTGAAAACCCGAGCAAGGCTGCGGCGCCGAAGAACAGCGCGATCAGCAGCCCGCCGCCGAGGCACATGACGGCACACATCTCCAGGAAGTGGCGGCCGAAACGACCGGCTCGCTTTGCTCCGCCTGAGATGGGCCCATCGCGGACCCGAGCCGTCTCCGGCGATCTTGTGTCGTGTAGCACGCTCATGACAACTCCCTTCAGTCTCGGGCTCCACAGCCATTTGCTGCGCCGGCGAGCCGCTCCCAACAAGCGTGCTGCTTGATCGGCGCGAACAGCCAGGCATGAGCCCCTTTTCAGCCACGATCCGGTGTTCCGCGCGGACCAGGGAGGGTCGGAAGGCCCCGGCAGCCGGGACTATAGGCACGCCGGGGCTGGCCATCGTTTCTTGTTCTCCTCAGGGTCCTGTTGGATAAGACCGGCAAGGCGATTCCGCCGCGCAGTGGGATCACCGGACTCGGTTCGACCGGAGGACGTGATCACGTGCCCGAGTCCAGCGCCTCATGGCGCTCCGTCGATCGTGGCCCTAGTCGACTAGTACGTGCATCGTGACCCGCAACTTCCGGCTGGCGGCGAGTAACGAAGAGTTGATCACCTCGGGCCGGCTGGTCACATCCGGCATCTTGGTGCCGGCGGGCGGCTGCGCGTAGGCTGGACGCGGCCTCGAGATCCAGGAGGCGGGACATGCTTTCGCTGGCTGTTGATCGGGTTTTCTGGTCGCTCAAGGGCTGGTGCATATCCCCCTGTGGGGATCATCGAAGACGGCACGAGCACAGGGAACGAACCCCAACCGTTCATGGCTACTTGGCGACCAGCGCGCGCTCGTCACGGGCTCATGGTTGCGGCGACGTGGCTGCTTGTCCTCGCTGCGCTCGGTCTGCTCCTCCTTGCGGGATGGTGGGGACCGATGACCGTGATGGCAGCAAGCGTCTCGCTGCTGCTGGTCGTGCTCTTCCCCGAGGCCGCTGCAAACGCGTGGCTCATCGCACCGGTCGCCATCATCGGTCTGATCGTGGGGGTCGTGTGGTTTTCGTGGCCCAGTCGGGAGGTGTTCGGCGGTTGAGCGATGAAAGCAGGGAGGAGGAGTGCGATCTCCCCGAGGCGGATCGCTAGAGGAACGCCCTGACCGCAACAGGTATCGGGTCGTGCCGTTCCCGCGCCACCGGCTGGCGGTTCTCGATGTGCTCAGCGTCGCGGCCCGCCAGTACACCGTGCACGGTCTGCTCGAGGTTGACGTCACGGCGGCTCGCGAGCGGATGCGGTCGATGGCCCCTCCTCCTTCGTTGACCTCCTTCGTGGTGGCCACCGTGGCCAGGGCAGTCCAGGGCCACCCGGAGGTCAACGCGAGGAGGGCGGGTCGGCGTCTTGTCCTATTCGACGACGTGGACGTGGTGGTGACCGTCGAGCGACCCCTGGACAGGACCCCAGTACCCATGCCCTACGCCGTGAGGGAGGCGGGCACCAAGTCCTGCGCCGAGATCTCCGCCGAGATCCAGGCGGCTCGGGACCGCGCGGTCTCGACAGCCGGAGATCTCGCCGGGACGCGGGCGGTGACGGCGATGCCAAGTGCCTTCGGCGACTCCGGGCGCGGGTGGCCGGTCGTTTCCCCTCGGCGGTTGCCCGCTTCGGGCCCCCAATCGGGATAAGCTCGCTGGGGATGTTCGGCCACGGAGGGGGGTGGGGGATCCCTCTGTCCCCAATGACCGCGATGGTGACGGTTGGGGGGATCGCCACCCGTCCCGTGTTCGAGGCCGGGGTCTTGGTGGAGCGGGAGCTGCTCCCGCTCACCCTGAGCTTCGACCACGCGGTGGTCGACGGCGCTCCGGCCGCACGGTTCGCGGAGACGCTCCGGCACTTGTTCGAGACTGCCGCGGTGCTCGACGAATCGGAAGGAGACGGCGGTCAGGTTTCCCCGCCCCCTGTCGGGCTATAGAGCCCAGACACGAGCGGCGCGATCTCGGCTCGCGTCGCTGGAGTTCGCCAGCCTATCGACGCCCTTCGGATTGGTCCGGTACGTCGATCGGGGCACGGGCCCGCCGGTGCTCGTCGTCCACGGAGTCACTCAGGGCACGGACGGAGCGTTGGAGCTTCTGGTGAAGCCGTGGGTCCCTCGCGGGCTTCGGGTCATCGTGCCCTCGCGCTTCGGATACCTCGGCTCTGACCTCCCGCTTCACGCGACCCCGGAGATGCAGGCGGACGCCTTCGCCCTTCTACTCGATGCACTCGAGATTCCCCGAGCATGCGTCCTTGCCGCATCCGCCGGAAGCCCTTCGGCCCTCCAGTTCGCGCTCCGAGATCCTGACCGGGTGAGCGGTCTCGTGCTCGTGTCGCCCATGGTTCCCGGGCCGCCCCAGGGCAGGCCGCCTCCCAGGTTCGTGCTTGAGCTGCTGTTCTCGCACGATCTCTTGCTCTGGGCCTTTCAGTCGTATCTGTCGGGCGCCATGGATAGGCTGATCGGCGTCCCCAAGGGTCTAGCGTTGACGGACGAGGACCGGGCCGCGCTGGCAGCGGCGAGGAGGGGCGTGTTTCCGGCAGCCCCACGGATGAGAGGCGTGTTGTTCGATGCCTACGAGTCGAATCCGGCGGTCAACGACGTCCCTCTCTCCGACATCGCGATTCCCACGCTGATCGTCCACGCTCGGGATGACCCCGGACCCCGATATGACGGTGCGGCGTACATGGCCGGGCAGATGCCGGGCGCGAGACTGCTGACGATCGAGCGCGGCGGTCACCTGATGTTCGGTGACCACTCCTGGGCCACGCGTGAGGTTGCTGACTTCCTCGGTTCCCACGGTGAGAGCCTGCAGTAGGCACCCGGGGGACCGGCCAGGGGATCCGCCGAATGGCCCGGTGACGCCGTGTATCGAACGTCCAGCTGGACGCCACGATCGCGTCCTGACACCACGCGGGGCGCGGAGGGACGTTCGGACCTGTGCGACGGGCCGTTCGCCGCTCCTCGCGAGGCCACCCGAGCACAAGGGTGCAGCCTAGGTCGTCCTGCGGGTCGCAGTGGCGCGGCAGGCATGCGGTGTGAGCCGGTGCGGATGAGGTCCGCAGCGGCGGCGAGGCGATGGACGAGTGGCTCACGCCGAGGGATCTGCCGACAGACGCGGGTCGAAGGCACCGTCGTCATTGCATGTACGGTTCGGGTCAACTCCGTACACCCGGGATTTGTCGACGCTCCGATTCTGGAGCCGACCAGAGGCACCGAGTTCGAGCAGACGATGATCGGCCTGACACCGATGGGTCCGCCTCGCCGTCCAGACGAACGTATCGGGGTGCCCGCATCTAGGGGGCGCAGCCACGTGTGAGCACGCAGTCGACCGACCCATCGGCAGGGCCGACCTGCTGCACGGTCTTGATGACCACCTTGACGGTCTCAACGCCGCCGGCTACCGGATGATGCGTTCGACGAGTTCGTTTGCGCGTTCGGACTGGCGACATCGGTTTGGGCATGGTGGCTCTTGCCTCTGTGGTGGTGGTGTCTTTTGCCTCTGGTTTCGGCGTCCCTCGCGTCGTGACGGTGGGAGGGAATACGAATGCAGGGAGTCCGTAATGAAACTTGGTCATGCCGCCGCCACCCGACCTCTGTCCGACCGACCCGCAGAGCAGCTGACCGTGGACGAAGCCCGGCCAGCGGTGTCCGCCGATCGGACCAGCAAGCTGGGTAGCCTACTTCAGCAGGTCTGGAGGGATTGGCGCATCAGCGCGGTCATTGCCGTCGCGGCGCCGGTCGCCTATGGGCTTCTGGCCGGTTGGCTGACTCCTCGGGGCCCGCTCACCACCGCCGAGGCGTTGACGGCCATGGTCGTCAGCGTCGTTGTCGGCGGCATCGCGGGGTTGGTGATGCGGTCGCGGTGGGCGATGCTGGTCGCCCCGGTGGCATTTGTCGCCGTGTTCGAGCTCATGCGGATGCCAATCGCGGGGCCGACCGTCGATGGGCTCCATCTCGACACCACGTACGGCTGGATCGCGTTCGGCACCGGCCGCGGCTTCCATGGCCTCCTGGCCATACCCACGATGGTGCTCGGCGCCGCACTGGGCGCCGCGCTGGCCCGCCATTTGAGCGACGCCGCCGCGAGCAGGCGGGGGTGGGCAAAGGTAGCCCTGTACGGCCGCCGCGCCGGGGTTGGCTTGCTGACAGTTGGGCTGCTCGTCCTGGCGGTCGGGGTGGCCCGCCCCGCCAGCACCGACCCGATCCTTGCCGACGACGGCCAGCCGCTGGCTGGGAGCATCGCCGAGCTGTCCCGCGTGGAGATCGGCGGGCATGACCTGGCGGTGATGATCCGCGGCGACTCCGTTGACAACCCCGTGCTGCTGTTCCTGGCCGGCGGGCCAGGAGGCACCGAGCTCGGCGCCATGCGCCGGCACCTCCCGGCCCTCGAGCAGGACTTCGTAGTCGTGACCTACGACCAGCGCGGCACCGGCAAGTCCTACGACCAGCTCGACCCCACGTCGACGCTCACCTTCGACGCCGCGGTCAGCGACGTGCTGGAGATGACGAACTACCTACGGGATCGCTTCGGCCGGGATCAGATCTATCTGGTCGGCCAGTCCTGGGGCACGATCCTCGGGGTCGTTGCCGTGCAGCAGCAGCCTCAGCTGTTCCATGCGTACGTCGGGACCGGGCAGATGGTCAGCCCGCGGGCAACC
>DASTNZ010000030.1:0-24520 GCA_035762665.1 Jiangellaceae bacterium
CGACCGCCTCATCGGCGCCGACGGCAAGACGACGCTCTACAACGGCCGCACCGGCGACGCCTACGACAACCCGATCACCGTCGGGTTCATGTACATCCTCAAGCTGGCGCACCTCGTCGACGACAAGATCCACGCCCGCTCCACCGGCCCGTACTCGATGATCACCCAGCAGCCCCTGGGCGGCAAGGCCCAGTTCGGCGGCCAGCGCTTCGGTGAGATGGAGGTGTGGGCGCTCGAGGCCTATGGCTCGGCGTACTGCCTGCAGGAGCTGCTGACCATCAAGTCCGACGACGTCCTCGGCCGGGTCAAGGTGTACGAGGCCATCGTCAAGGGCGACAACATCCCCGAGCCCGGCGTGCCCGAGAGCTTCAAGGTCCTCATGAAGGAGATGCAGGCCCTCTGCATCAACGTCGAGGTCCTCGCCGACGACGGCTCCGAGATCGAGATGCGCGAGCTCGACGAGGACGTCTTCCGCGCCGCCGAGGAGCTGGGCATCGACATCTCCCGGCCCGAGCGCGGCGCCGACGACGACGACAGCGACCGCCGCCCCGTGCGCGCGTACTGATCCCACTCACATCACACGAACCGAACGACACGAGAAGCAGGAACCCAATGCTCGATGTGAACATGTTCGACCAGCTCAAGATCGGGCTGGCGACGGCGGACCAGATCCGCACCTGGTCCCACGGCGAGGTCAAGAAGCCGGAGACCATCAACTACCGCACGCTGCGTCCGGAGAAGGACGGGCTCTTCTGCGAGAAGATCTTCGGCCCGACCCGCGACTGGGAGTGCTACTGCGGCAAGTACAAGCGGGTCCGCTTCAAGGGCATCATCTGCGAGCGCTGCGGCGTCGAGGTCACGCGCGCCAAGGTGCGTCGTGAGCGGATGGGTCACATCGAGCTGGCCGCGCCTGTTACACACATCTGGTACTTCAAGGGCGTCCCGTCGCGCCTGGGGTACCTGCTTGATCTCGCCCCGAAGGACCTGGAGAAGGTCATCTACTTCGCGGCGTACATGATCACCTGGGTGGACGAGGATGCCCGGCACCGTGATCTGGCGTCCCTTGAGGGCCAGATCGACGTCGAGCGCAAGCAGATCGAGCAGCGCCGCGACGCCGATATCGAGGCGCGGGCCAAGAAGCTCGAGGCCGACCTGGCCGAACTCGAGGCGGAGGGCGCCAAGGGCGACGTCCGCCGCAAGGTCAAGGAATCGGCCGAGCGGGAGATGAGCCAGCTCCGCAAGCGCGCCGACGCCGAACTCGACCGCGTCGACGCCGTGTGGGACCGGTTCAAGAACCTCAAAGTTCAGGACCTCGAGGGCGACGAGATGCTGTACCGCGACATGCAGTTGCGGTTCGGCCAGTATTTCCGCGGTGGAATGGGCGCCCAGGCCATCAAGGAGCGGCTGGAGACGTTCGACCTCGAGGCGGAGGCTGAGCGGCTGCGCGAGATCATTCGCACCGGCAAGGGTCAGAAGAAGACTCGGGCGCTCAAGCGGCTGAAGGTCGTCTCGGCGTTCCTGACCACGCGGAACGACCCGCGCGGCATGGTGCTCGACGCCGTCCCGGTGATTCCGCCGGACCTGCGGCCGATGGTGCAGCTCGACGGTGGACGGTTCGCCACGTCGGACCTGAACGACCTGTACCGGCGGGTCATCAACCGAAACAACCGGCTCAAGCGGCTGCTGGACCTTGGCGCACCCGAGATCATCGTGAACAACGAGAAGCGAATGCTGCAGGAGTCGGTCGACGCGCTGTTCGACAACGGCCGCCGCGGCCGCCCGGTCACCGGGCCCGGCAACCGCCCGCTGAAGTCGATCTCGGACATGCTCAAGGGCAAGCAGGGCCGGTTCCGGCAGAACCTGCTCGGTAAGCGGGTCGACTACTCGGGTCGGTCGGTCATCGTGGTCGGTCCGCAGCTCAAGCTGCACCAGTGCGGCCTGCCCAAGCAGATGGCACTGGAGCTGTTCAAGCCGTTCGTGATGAAGCGGCTAGTCGACCTCAACCACGCGCAGAACATCAAGAGCGCGAAGCGCATGGTCGAGCGGGCCCGCCCCGTGGTGTGGGACGTGCTCGAGGAGGTCATCGCCGAGCACCCGGTGCTGCTGAACCGGGCGCCGACGCTGCACCGGCTGGGCATCCAGGCCTTCGAGCCGCAGCTGATTGAGGGCAAGGCCATCCAGATCCACCCGCTGGTCTGCACCGCGTTCAATGCGGACTTCGACGGCGACCAGATGGCCGTCCACCTGCCGCTGTCCGCGGAGGCGCAGGCCGAGGCCCGGATCCTGATGCTGTCGGCGAACAACATCCTCAAGCCCGCCGATGGCCGTCCGGTGACGATGCCGACCCAGGACATGGTCCTCGGTATCTACTACCTGACGACCGACCGGGCGAACCAGCCCGGCGAAGGTAGGGCGTTCGCGTCCATAGCCGAGGCCATCCGGGCGTTCGACGCCGGCGAGATCTCCTTGCAGTCGCCGATCATGCTACGGCTGCGCGACATCGTGCCGCCGGAGGGCTGGGAGGTTCCCGAGGGATGGGAGGACGGTCAGCCGATCAGGCTGTCGACGACACTCGGCCGGGCCCTGTTCAACGAGACGCTGCCGCTCGACTTCGGCTACGTCAACACCGAGGTCGACAAGAAGCGGCTCGGTGTGATCATCAACGAGCTCGCCGAGCGGTACCCGAAGGTCCAGGTGGCTTCGACGCTGGACGCGCTCAAGGAGGCGGGTTTCTACTGGGCCACCCGGTCGGGTGTCACGGTGGCGGTCGACGACGTCGTTGCGCCGGAGGAGAAGCTTCGCATACTCGACGAGTACGAGCAGAAGGCGCAGAAGGTCGAGAGGAACTTCGAGCGCGGTGTCATCTCCGGCGGTGAGCGCCGCGAGGAGCTCATCGACATCTGGACCGACGCCACCAACAAGGTGGACGACGCGATCAAGACCGCGTTCGCGTCCGACAACAGCATCCACATGATGGTGAACTCGGGCGCCCGCGGTAACTGGATGCAGATCCGCCAGCTGTCGGGCATGCGTGGCCTGGTGGCCAACCCGAAGGGCGAGACCATCCCGCGGCCGATCAAGTCCAGCTTCCGCGAGGGGCTGTCCGTGCTGGAGTTCTTCATCTCCACGCACGGCGCCCGTAAGGGTCTGGCCGACACCGCGCTGCGGACCGCCGACTCCGGTTACCTGACCCGCCGGTTGGTCGACGTCTCGCAGGACGTCATCATCCGCGAGGTGGACTGTGGCACGGAGCGTGGCCTGACGCTGACGATCGCAACGCCCGGCGCCGAGGGTGAGCTGGTGACCGCCGAGGACGCTGAGACCAGCGTGTACGCGCGGTCGCTCGCCGAGGACGTCACCGCCTCCGACGGGACGGTTATCGCGTCCGCTGGTGACGACATCGGTGACGCGGAGATCCGCCGCATGGTCGCGGCCGGTGTCGAGAAGGTCCGCGTCCGGAGCGTGCTCACCTGCGAGAGTGCGACGGGCGTGTGCGCCGTGTGCTACGGCCGGTCGCTGGCCACCGGCAAGCTCGTCGACGTCGGTGAAGCGGTGGGCATCATCGCCGCCCAGTCGATTGGTGAGCCTGGTACCCAGCTGACGATGCGGACGTTCCACACCGGTGGTGTCGCCGGTGAGGACATCACCCACGGTCTGCCTCGGGTGCAGGAGATCTTCGAGGCGCGGGTGCCGAAGGGCAAGGCGCCGATCGCCGAGGCTGCCGGGCGAATCCGCGTCGACGACGATGGAAAGGGGCCCCGGCTGGTGGTCGTGCCCGACGACGGCTCGGAGGAGCAGTCGTTCGCTATCTCGCGGCGTGTCTACGAGTGGACGAACCGGCGGAGCCCGGGCATCGCGCAGTGGCGAGTCCAGGACGGGGACCACGTCGAGGTGGGCGAGTTGCTGCATGCCGGCACGCCCGACCCGCACGACGTGCTTCGTGTACTCGGGCAGCGGGCAGTGCAGGTCTTCCTCACCGACGAGGTGCAGGAGGTCTACCGGTCGCAGGGTGTGGCCATCCACGACAAGCACATCGAGATCATCGTCCGGCAGATGCTGCGCCGGATCACCGTGCTGGAGAGTGGCGACACCGACCTGCTGCCGGGCGAGCTGGTCGAGCGGTCGCGGTTCGAGTCAGAGAACCGTCGGATCGTCGCCGAGGGCGGCACCCCGGCATCCGGCCGTCCGCAGCTGATGGGCATCACCAAGGCCTCGCTGGCGACCGACTCGTGGCTGTCCGCGGCGTCGTTCCAGGAGACCACGCGAGTGCTCACCGAGGCGGCGATCAACGCCAAGTCCGACCCGCTGATCGGGCTGAAAGAGAACGTCATCCTCGGCAAGCTGATCCCGGCCGGTACGGGCCTGGCCAGGTACCGGGATCTGCGGGTTGAGCCCACCGAAGAGGCGAAGGCGGCGATGTACTCGATGGTCGACTACGGCACCGAGTACCCGACCGAGTACGACCCGTTCGGCCAGGGTTCGGGCGAGGCGGTCCGGCTTGAGGACTACGACTTCGGCTCGTACAGCTGACAGTCTGCGAAAGACACGAGGGCGCCGGCTCCTAATCTTGGGGGCCGGCGCCCCCTCTCGCGTTCCACCCGACCTTGGTCACCTGATCGTTCAGTCGCCTGTCCAATGAGAATGATCAGGTGAGCTGTGCCAGTATTCACCTGCACCGTTGCGTGGGTTTGTCTCCTGATCGTTTACGCGTGGGCGTCACCGCGGCGGCACTAGCGAAAGACCACAAGCTGGGCGAATGCGGCGTGGTTCCGTTACCGGACTGACATCCTCCGTGTCGAGAATCGCGAGTAATGCACGATTGGATCGAGCCCAGTGAGCTTCGGCATTGACGTGCCACATGGAACGGTGATGTAGACCTTGTCGGACCCGAAGCCTTTCAGTTCGTTGAGGTGCAAATGATCAGATGAGGAAATCTGCTAACGGCGAAGGTCAGAGACCTGCCGAGTCACCTGATCGTTCCCGTACCAGACGAAACTCGACGATCAGATGGGAAACGTGCACGTCGACACTGGTTGAGGGCGGCTCACAGCACCTGATCGCCCACAGGAAGACGATCAGGTGACATATCGACGATCAGGTGACCAAACGTCAGGTTGGCCGCGACACACGAGGGTGAGACGGGTGGTGACGGGCGGCAGGCAGATGGGGTACCGTCCCAACAGAGCGTGAGGCCCGGGGCGACTTGGGTCTCGCTTTGACCTGCGCCTACCCGTGCGGGTAACCTTACTCCTCGTGCCTGGAATGCTCCGGGCCGTCCGTCGTGCCATCGACGCACTTGCAGCGCATCGGGCGTGCACGACGGAGCAAGACCAACCACACCGTCTGGTTCCTCCACGGTGTCGGGGTGGGCGGGCGCGACACGCCCGACCGCGGGGGTCGTGCTCAAAGCCGACCCGCGAACACGCCCCGTCATCGCCCGGCAGCCAGCCGACACACCAAAGACCACCGACGCCAGTATCCGCACGAAGGACATCGGAGACGTAGTGCCAACGATCCAGCAGCTGGTCCGCAAGGGCCGCCAGGACAAGGTCGCCAAGAACAAGACCCCGGCGCTCAAGGGGAGCCCGCAGCGCCGCGGGGTGTGCTTGCGTGTTTACACCACGACGCCGAAGAAGCCGAACTCGGCACTTCGGAAGGTTGCGCGTGTCCGGCTGACCAGCGACATCGAGGTCACCGCCTACATTCCGGGCGTCGGGCACAACCTGCAGGAGCACTCGATGGTGCTCGTCCGCGGTGGCCGGGTGAAGGACCTCCCGGGTGTCCGCTACAAGATCGTTCGTGGCTCGCTCGACACTCAGGGCGTGAAGGGCCGCAAGCAGGCGCGCAGCCGGTATGGCGCGAAGAAGGAGAAGAGCTGATGCCGCGCAAGGGTCCAGCCCCGAAGCGACCGATCGTCGTTGACCCGGTGTACAACTCGCCGTTGGTGACTCAGTTGGTCAACAAGGTGCTTACGGACGGCAAGAAGTCGGTGGCCGAGCGTATCGTGCACGGCGCCCTCGAGGGCTGCCGCGAGAAGACCGGCACCGACCCGGTGATCACGCTCAAGCGCGCGCTCGACAATGTCCGGCCGACCCTAGAGGTCCGCAGCCGCCGAGTCGGTGGCGCGACCTACCAGGTGCCCGTCGAGGTGCGCGCGAGCCGTAGCACGACGCTTGCTCTGCGGTGGCTGGTTAGCTATTCCCGTGCCCGGCGCGAGAAGACCATGACCGAGCGCCTGATGAACGAGATCCTCGACGCCTCCAACGGCCTGGGCGCCAGCGTGAAGCGACGCGAGGACACCCACAAGATGGCGGAGTCCAACAAGGCCTTCGCCCACTACCGCTGGTAAACCAGGCCAGCCGAGAACTTCGACAAGGAAGCGAACGCACGGCAATGGCGACTGATCTTCGCACGGTTGACCTGGCCAAGGTCCGGAACATCGGGATCATGGCCCACATCGACGCGGGCAAGACCACGACGACCGAGCGGATTCTTTACTACACCGGAATCAACTACAAGATCGGTGAAGTCCACGACGGCGCCGCGACGATGGACTGGATGGAGCAGGAGCAGGAGCGCGGCATCACGATCACGTCCGCTGCGACGACCTGCGAGTGGGACGGCCACACGATTAACATCATCGACACCCCTGGGCACGTCGACTTCACCGTCGAAGTGGAGCGCAGCCTGCGGGTGCTCGACGGCGCCGTGGCCGTCTTCGACGGGGTCGCCGGCGTCGAGCCGCAGTCCGAGCAGGTGTGGCGGCAGGCCACCAAGTACGGCGTCCCGCGGATCTGCTTCGTCAACAAAATGGACCGCACCGGCGCGGAGTTTCACCGCTGCGTCGACATGATCGTGTCACGGCTCAATGCCGTGCCGCTGGTTATCCAGCTGCCCATCGGCGCCGAGGCAGACTTCCGCGGCGTCATCGACCTGATCGGCATGAAGGCTCTGGTCTGGAGTGCCGAGGCCGCCCTGGGCGAGATGTATGACACCGTCGACGTCCCCGAGACGCACGTAGAGGCGGCCGCTGAGTACCGCGACAAGATGCTCGAGACGATCGCGGAGAACGACGACGCGATGATGGAGCTCTACCTCGAGGGCCAGGAGCCATCCGAGGAGGACCTGATCGCGGCCATTCGCCGCGCGACGATTGCCGGGAGCCTCACCCCGGTGCTGTGCGGTTCGGCGTTCAAGAACAAGGGCGTCCAGCCGATGCTCGACGCGGTAGTGCGTTACCTGCCGTCGCCGATCGACGTCGGCGCCATCGAGGGCCATGCGGTCGGACACGACAACGTGGTCATCACCCGTGAGCCGGATGAGGATGCCCCGCTGTCCACGCTCGCCTTCAAGATCATGAGTGACCAGCACCTGGGAAAGCTGACGTTCGTCCGGGTCTACTCGGGCACGCTGACCGCGGGCACTCAGGTGCTCAACAGCACGAAGGGCCACAAGGAGCGGGTCGGCAAGATCTACCGGATGCACGCCAACAAGCGCGAGGAGATCGAGAAAGCCAGTGCCGGCCAGATCGTCGCCGTGATGGGGTTGAAGAACACCACCACGGGTGACACGCTCTGCGCTGCGAACAACCCGGTGATCCTTGAGTCGATGACCTTCCCGGCGCCGGTCATCTCGGTCGCCATCGAGCCGAAGACCAAGAGCGACCAGGAGAGACTGTCGACCGCAATCCAACGGCTGGCCGACGAGGACCCGACCTTCCAGGTTCGAACCGACGAGGACACCGGCCAGACGATCATCTCCGGCATGGGTGAGCTTCACCTCGAGGTGCTGGTGGACCGGATGAAGCGGGAGTTCAAGGTCGAGGCCAATGTCGGCAAACCGCAGGTGGCCTACCGTGAGACGATCCGTAAGAAGGTCGAGAAGGTCGAGTACACCCACAAGAAGCAGACCGGTGGCTCGGGCCAGTTCGGTCGGGTGATCATCGACATCGAGCCGACCGGCGGTGACGGCGACGGCGGTTACGAGTTCGTCAACAACATCACCGGTGGGCGCATCCCACGCGAGTACATACCCGCCGTCGACGAGGGCTGCCAGGAGGCCATGGAGTTCGGCGTCCTCGCCGGCTATCCGCTCGTCGATGTCAAGGTGACGCTGCAGGACGGCGCCTACCACGATGTCGACTCTTCGGAGCTTGCGTTCAAGATCGCCGGCTCGATGGCATTCAAGGAGGCGGCCCGCCGGGCCGACCCGGTGCTGCTCGAGCCGATGTTCGCCGTCGAGGTCACCACACCCGAGGACTACATGGGTGACGTCATCGGCGATCTGAACTCCCGCCGTGGCCACATCCAGGCCATGGAGGAGCGCGCCGGCGCCCGAGTCGTCAAGGCGCTCGTCCCGCTGTCGGAGATGTTCGGCTATGTTGGCGACCTCCGAAGCCGGACGCAGGGTCGTGCGAGCTACTCGATGCAGTTCGACTCTTACGCCGAGGTTCCACGGAACGTCGGCGAGGAGATCATCAAGAAGGTCCGGGGCGAGTAACACCGCCTCGGCTCTTCAGCCCCGGCAGCAAATATCAGAAAGTACGAAGTCCTAAACAGGAGGACCCACAGTGGCGAAGGCGAAGTTCGAGCGGACCAAGCCGCACGTCAACATCGGCACCATCGGTCACATTGACCATGGCAAGACGACGCTGACCGCGGCGATTACCAAGGTCCTGCACGACCAGCACCCGGACCTGAACCCGTTCACGCCGTTCGACGAGATCGACAAGGCGCCTGAGGAGAAGCAGCGTGGTATCACGATCTCCATCGCGCACGTCGAGTACCAGACGGAGAAGCGGCACTACGCGCACGTCGACTGCCCCGGTCACGCCGACTACATCAAGAACATGATCACCGGTGCGGCGCAGATGGACGGCGCCATCCTCGTCGTGGCCGCCACCGACGGTCCGATGCCGCAGACCAAGGAGCATGTCCTCCTGGCCCGCCAGGTCGGTGTGCCGTACATCGTCGTGGCCCTCAACAAGGCCGACATGGTCGACGACGAGGAGATCCTCGAGCTGGTCGAGCTCGAGGTCCGCGAGCTGCTCACCCAGTACGAGTTCCCGGGCGACGACGTTCCCGTCGTGCGTGTCTCCGCGCTCAAGGCGCTCGAGGGCGACGCCGAGTGGAGCGAAAAGCTCATGGAGCTGATGAACGCGGTCGACGAGTTCATCCCCGAGCCGCAGCGGGAGACGGACAAGCCGTTCCTGATGCCGATCGAGGATGTCTTCACGATCACCGGCCGCGGCACCGTGGTCACCGGCCGCGTCGAGCGTGGCGTGCTGAAGATCAACGAAGAGGTCGAGATCGTCGGCATCCGCGAGGGCTCTCCGCAGAAGACAGTCGTCACCGGTGTCGAGATGTTCCGCAAGTTGCTGGACGAGGCGCGCGCCGGCGAGAACGTCGGCCTGCTGCTTCGCGGCACCAAGAAGGAGGATGTCGAGCGCGGCATGGTCGTGACCAAGCCTGGTTCGACGACGCCGCACACCGAGTTCGAGGCGCGGGTCTACATCCTGTCCAAGGACGAGGGCGGCCGGCACACGCCGTTCTTCAACAACTACCGTCCGCAGTTCTACTTCCGGACGACCGACGTGACCGGCGTGGTGACCCTGCCCGAGGGCACCGAGATGGTCATGCCGGGTGACACCACCGATATGAAGGTCGAGCTCATCCAGCCGATCGCGATGGAGGAGCAGCTGCGCTTCGCCATCCGTGAGGGTGGCCGCACCGTTGGTGCCGGCCGGGTGACCAAGATTGTCAAGTAAGGCGTGCGGCTCGGGGCCGTCCCCCTCAGGAGGACGGCCCCGAGCCACGTGACGTCAACAGGTCCGACCGGTCACGTCCTTTCGGCGTATCGGCATTGCACCAGGCACACGCGCCTGGTACGGCACCGATAGGCCTGCTGAACGTGATCGAACCGGGCGAGCAACAGCCCGATTGGCTCAGGGGCTAGCGCCTCTGGCATACTAGACAGGTTGCTTCGGCAAAGGCCGCCGTGGCGCGGGCCGGCAAGGCTCGCCGCCGGTACGGAGACCTTCACCATGATGCCTGGCCGCGCGCCGGGCCGTCCGAACATCCGCTACTCAACGAGTCGATGAATCGCGCCGCAGTGCGGTCCGAATCAAACGACACGCCCGAGCGCGGGGGTCGGACGGCTGGGTCAAGTCGGGTAGGGCTGAAGCAGCGGTGTCGGTTCGCAAACCAGCGGTACGAGAGAAGGACGAAAAGCAGCCATGGCGGGACAGAAGATCCGCATCCGGCTCAAGGCCTACGACCATGAGGTCATCGACACGTCGGCGCGCAAGATCGTCGATACGGTGACGCGCACTGGTGCGCAGGTCGCGGGCCCGGTGCCGCTGCCAACCGAGAAGAACGTGTTCTGCGTTATCCGGTCGCCGCACAAGTACAAGGACAGCCGCGAGCACTTCGAGATGCGCACTCACAAGCGGCTCATCGACATCATCGACCCAACGCCGAAGACGGTCGACTCGCTGATGCGGCTCGACCTGCCGGCCGGTGTCGACATCGAGATCAAGCTTTAAGGGACGCGCCAGCGATGACTACTCAAGCAAAGGCGGGCCTGAAGGGCCTCCTCGGCGAGAAGCTCGGCATGACCCAGGCCTGGGACGAGAACAACCGGATCGTCCCGGTGACGGTCGTCAAGGCGGGGCCGTGTGTCGTGACCCAGGTCCGCACGCCGGAGAAGGACGGCTACGACGCCATCCAGATCGCATACGGCGCCACGCGGACCGGCAAGGTCACCAAGCCGATGCGCGGCCACTTCGACAAGGCCGGCGTCACGCCGCGAAAGCACACTGTCGAACTGCGCACCGCCGACGCTTCGGAGTACACCCTCGGCCAGGAGCTCACCGTCGAGGTCTTCGAGCCCGGGCAGGTCGTCGACGTGGTCGGCACCAGCAAGGGGAAGGGTTTCGCCGGCGTGATGAAGCGGCACGGCTTTGCTGGCCTGCGCGCGTCGCACGGTGTGCAGAAGAAGCATCGCTCGCCGGGCTCGATCGGCGGCTGCGCCACTCCTGGCCGTGTGTTCAAGGGTGTGCGGATGGCCGGCCGGATGGGCGGCGAGCGCATCACCACCCAGAACCTGACCGTCCACTCGGTCGACGCCGAGAAGGGCCTGCTGCTCATCAAGGGCGCTATCCCCGGCTCGAACGGTGGCCTGGTCCTCGTCAAGACCGCCGCGAAGGGGGCCTGACATGACGACGATCGACGTACTGGACGCTAAGGGCGGCAAGGCCGGCAGCGTCGAGTTGCCTGCTGAGATCTTCGACGTGCAGGTGAACGTTCCGCTGATCCACCAGGTCGTGGTGGGCCAGCTGGCCGCCGCCCGGCAGGGGACGCACGCTACGAAGAACCGCGGCCAGGTCGCCGGCGGTGGTGCCAAGCCGTACCGCCAGAAGGGCACCGGCCGGGCCCGTCAGGGTTCAATCAGGGCACCACAGTTCGCCGGTGGCGGCGTGGTGCACGGCCCGACGCCTCGGGACTACTCGCAGCGCACACCGAAGAAGATGAAGGCCGCCGCGCTACGGGGCGCGTTATCCGACCGCGCGCGTCACGGTCGCGTTCACGTGATCGCGAGCTTCGTCGAGGGGGATGCACCGTCGACCAAGGCCGGCCTCACAGCGCTGCGCAAGGTCACTGAACGGGCCAATGCCTTGGTGGTTGTATCCCGCGGTGACGAGCTCACTGCCAAGAGCTTGCGCAACGTTCCTGAGGTCCACCTCCTTCACGCCGACCAGCTGAACACGTACGACGTGCTGTGCGCGAATGACGTGATCTTCACGCAGGCGGCGCTTGAGGACTTCCTTTCCGGCCGCGGCATCGAGGTCGAGGTGACCGCCGCCGAGCCGGCCAAGAAGGCGGCGGCCAAGAAGACCACGGCCGAGAAGTCCACGGTTAAGAAGACGACGGCTAAGAAGACGACGGCTAAGAAGACAGCGGCCCAGGCAACCGCGGACGAAGCGGCCGCGGACAAGGACACCGCCGGTGAGGAGGAGGACAAGTGAGCTCGGTTCACAAGGACGACCACGACGTCCTGATCAAGCCGGTCGTCTCCGAGAAGAGCTACGGCCTGCTGGACGAGAACAAGTACACGTTCATCGTCCGTCCGGACGCCAACAAGACCGAGATCAAGATCGCGGTCGAGAAGGTGTTCAACGTCAAGGTCACCAGCGTCAACACGCTCAACCGGGAGGGCAAGCGGCGCCGCACGCGGTTCGGCGTAGGCAAGCGGCCGAACACCAAGCGGGCGATCGTCAGCGTGGCCGAGGGACAGCGTATCGACATCTTCGGCGGACCAGTCGCCTGAGCGTAGGGGAAAGCAGATATGGGTATCCGCAAATACAAGCCGACGACTCCGGGCCGGCGTGGCGCCAGCGTCGCTGACTTCAGCGAGCTGACCCGCTCGACGCCGGAGAAGTCGCTGCTGCGGCCGTTGCCGAGGAAGGCAGGCCGGAACAACGCCGGTCACATCACCACACGCCACCAGGGTGGCGGGCACAAGCGCCAGTACCGGGTCATCGATTTTCGGCGGGCCGACAAGGACGGCATCCCGGCGAAGGTCGCGCACATCGAGTACGACCCGAACCGCACTGCTCGGATCGCGCTGCTGCACTACGCCGACGGCGAGAAGCGTTACATCATCGCGCCGGAGAGGTTGGTGCAGGGCGCTCGCGTCGAGGCTGGGCCCGGTGCCGACATCAAGCCTGGCAACAACCTGCCGCTGCGCAACATCCCGGTGGGTACGGTCGTGCACGCCATCGAGCTGCGGCCCGGCGGCGGTGCGAAGATCGCCCGCTCCGCCGGATCGTCCGTCCAGCTGGTCGCCAAGGAAGGAACCTGGGCGCAGCTGAGGATGCCGTCCGGTGAGATCCGCAATGTCGACGTGCGCTGCCGTGCGACCGTCGGCGAGGTGGGTAATGCCGAGCAGGCCAACATCAACTGGGGCAAGGCCGGCCGGTTGCGGTGGAAGGGCAAGCGCCCGTCCGTCCGTGGTGTGGTCATGAACCCGGTCGACCACCCGCACGGCGGTGGTGAGGGCAAGTCCTCCGGTGGCCGGCACCCGGTTAACCCGAAGGGCCGCCCGGAGGGCCGGACCCGGAAGAAGAACAAGCCGAGCGACCGGCAGATCGTCCGGCGCCGTAAGACCGGCAAGAAGCGCTGACGGGAGCTGGTAGGAAGATGCCGCGCAGTCTGAAGAAGGGCCCGTTCGTCGACGAGCACCTGGCCAAGAAGGTCGAGGAGCAGAACGACAAGGGCACCAAGAATGTCATCAAGACCTGGTCCCGCCGGTCGATGATCGTGCCCGACATGCTCGGACACACGATCGCCATCCACGATGGCCGTAAGCACGTCCCGGTGTTCATCACCGAGTCGATGATCGGCCACAAGCTGGGCGAGTTCGCACCGACGCGGACCTTCAGGGGTCACGAGAAGGACGATCGCCGCGCTCGCCGCCGGTGACGACGTCTACCACGAGAGAAGGAGTAACCATGGAAGCCAGGGCTTCGGCGCGCTACGTCCGCGTCACGCCCATGAAGGCGCGCCGCGTGGTGGACCTCGTCCGTGGCATGAGGGCCGACGAGGCCGCTGCGGTCCTCAAGTTCGCGCCGCAGGCGGCTGCCGAGCCGGTGCGCAAGGTGATCGAGAGCGCCGTGGCGAATGCCGAAAACAACGAGGGCCTCGACCCGGACAGCCTGGTCATCACGCAGGCCTACGTTGACGAGGGCCCGACCATGAAGCGGTACCGGCCCCGTGCCCACGGGCGGGCGTACCGGATCCGGAAGCGGACCAGCCACATCACCGTGGTGGTAGAGCCACGCTTCGACGACGACAACGCGCCACAGCGCGCCGGTGTGAAGGGAGGGACCCGCTAGTGGGTCAGAAGATCAACCCGCACGGGTTCCGGCTCGGCATTTCCACCGATCACAAGAGCCGGTGGTTCGCCGACAGCACGACAGACGGTCAGCGGTACCGCGACTACGTGGCCGAGGACGTCGCCATCCGCAAGCTCATGTCCAAGGGCATGGAGCGGGCTGGCATTTCCAAGGTCGAGATCGAGCGCACCCGCGACCGGGTTCGGGTCGACATCCACACCGCGCGGCCGGGCATCGTCATCGGCCGGCGCGGCACGGAGGCCGACCGGCTCCGCTCGGAGCTGGAGCAGCTGACCGGCAAGCAGGTCCAGCTGAACATCCTCGAGGTGAAGCAGCCGGACCTGGACGCCCAGCTCGTCGCCCAGGGCGTGGCCGAGCAGCTGTCCGCCCGCGTGGCCTTCCGCCGCGCCATGCGCAAGGCCATCCAAACCAGCATGCGGGCCGGCGCATTGGGCATTCGGGTGCAGTGCTCGGGCCGCCTCGGTGGCGCCGAAATGAGCCGCTCGGAGTTCTACCGTGAGGGCCGGGTGCCGCTGCACACGCTGCGTGCGGACGTCGACTACGGCTTCTACGAGGCTCGCACGACCTTCGGCCGGATCGGCGTGAAGGTCTGGATCTACAAGGGTGAGGTTTCGGGTTCGCGCGCCGAGCGCGAGGCCGCGGCTGCGCAGGCCCGCGTCCAGCAGCAGCGCCGCCGACCGGAGCGCCGCCGCCCTGCACGGGGTGAGCGCCGCTCTGACCAGGCCGTCGAGTCGCCGGCGACCACCGAGGTTGCCGTCGAGGCTGTTGACGCCACGGCAACCAGCACGGAGCAGGAGGGCTGACGACCATGCTGATGCCCAAGCGGGTCAGGCACCGCAAGCAGCACCACCCGAGGCGCCGCGGTATGGCCAAAGGTGGCACGTCGCTGGCCTTCGGCGAGTACGGCATCCAGGCGGTAGAGGGTCACTACGTGACGAACCGCCAGATTGAGGCTGCCCGTATCGCGATTACCCGGCACATCCGGCGTGGCGGCAAGGTGTGGATCAACATCTTTCCCGACGTGCCGCTCACGAAGAAGCCGGCCGAGACCCGGATGGGTTCCGGCAAGGGCTCGCCGGAGTGGTGGGTTGCCAACGTCAAGGCCGGACGAGTGATGTTCGAGCTTTCCTACCCGAACGAGAAGGTGGCTCGCGAGGCGCTGACGCGTGCGATCCACAAGCTCCCGATGAAGGCCCGCATCGTCACGCGCGAGGCAGGTGATCTGTGATGGCAATCGGTTCGAAGGGTCTGGCCGCGGACGACCTTCGCGACAAGTCCGACGAGGACCTCGTCAAGGAGCTACGCGACGCCAAGGAGGCGCTGTTCAACCTGCGTTTCCAGGCGGCGACCGGGCAGTTGGAGAGCCACGGCCGGCTCAAGGCAGTCCGTCGCGACATCGCCCGGATCTACACGATCATGCGTGAGCGTGAGCTGGGCATCACCCCCGTGGTGACTGAAGAGAAGGAGTCGGCATGAGTGCCAAGGCCGACCGGGGCTTCCGGAAGGTCCGCGAGGGCTACGTCGTCAGCGACAAGATGGACAAGACCGTCGTCGTGGCCGTCGAGGACCGGTTCAAGCATCCGCTGTACGGCAAGGTCGTGCGGCGGACGAGCAAGCTCAAGGCCCACGACGGCGACAACGCCGCCGGGGTGGGCGACCGCGTACGGCTGATGGAGACCCGGCCGCTATCCGCAACCAAGCGGTGGCGCGTCGTGGAGATCCTGGAGAAGGCCCAGTGACGCAACCCGCGATTCGTTCGCGTAACCATTGACCGTTCCGCCAGGCTCGCGCGGCGAGCGTGAGAACCAGCGAGACAACCAGGAGCCAGTGAAATGATCCAGCAGGAGTCGCGACTTCGAGTCGCCGACAACACGGGTGCCAAGGAGCTGTTGTGCATCCGCGTGCTCGGCGGTTCGGGCCGACGGTACGCCGGTATCGGCGATGTCATCGTGGCGACCGTCAAGGACGCCATTCCGGGTGGTAGCGCCAAGAAGGGCGAGGTCGTCAAGGCCGTCATCGTGCGGACCGCCAAGGAGCGGCGCCGCCCGGACGGCTCCTACATCAAGTTCGACGAGAACGCCGCTGTGCTGCTCAAGGACGACGGCGACCCGCGTGGAACCCGAATCTTCGGTCCGGTCGGCCGCGAGCTGCGTGACAAGAGGTTCATGCGCATCATCTCGCTCGCTCCGGAGGTGCTGTAAGCCATGCGCATCAAGAAAGGCGACACCGTCGTGGTGGTCGCGGGCAAGGACAGAGGCACTGTCGGCAAGGTGATCGCCGCCTACCCCCGGGAGGACAAGGTCCTGGTCGAGGGGGTCAATCGGATCACGAAGCACACCAAGCCGGTCCAGACCGCTCGCGGCTCGCAGGCCGGCGGAATCGTGCACCAGGAGGCGCCGATCCATGTCAGCAACGTGATGCTGGCGGTCGAGGTCGACGGCAAGACGGTCGGCACCCGGGCCGGCTACCGCATCGACGACGACGGCAACAAGGTCCGGTTCGCCAAGCGCACCGGTAAGGACATCTAATGATCAAAGAAACCGACACTATGACTGACGCGATGACGCTGCCACGGCTCAAGCAGCGCTACCGCGAGGAGATCGTCCCCGCGCTGCGCCAGGAGTTCGGGTTCGCCAACATCATGCAGGTGCCCACGGTCACGAAGGTCGTGGTCAACATGGGAGTTGGCGATGCGGCTAGGGACGCGAAGCTGATCGAGGGCGCCGTCCGCGATCTTGCGGTGATCACCGGTCAGAAGCCGGCCGTCACCAAGGCGCGCAAGTCCATTGCCCAGTTCAAACTGCGCGAGGGGATGCCGATCGGGGCGCACGCGACGCTCCGGGGCGACCGGATGTGGGAGTTCCTCGACCGGTTGACGACCATTGCACTGCCGCGGATCCGGGATTTCCGCGGGCTGTCTCCGAAACAGTTCGACGGCAGGGGCAACTTCACGTTCGGCCTCAACGAGCAGTCGATGTTCCATGAGATCGACCAGGACAAGATCGATCGGGTTCGTGGCATGGATATCACGGTCGTGACGACAGCCGGCAACGACGACGAGGGCCGAGCGCTGCTGAAGCACCTGGGTTTCCCGTTCAAGGAGCAGTGACGAAGTGAGCGAGCTGAGCGGTACGAAAGCGACCGAAAGTATGGAGAACTGACGTGGCGAAAAAGGCTCTGATCCACAAGGCGAAGCAAAAGCCGAAGTTCGCGGTCCGGGCCTACACCCGGTGCCAGCGGTGCGGTCGCCCGCACTCGGTATACCGCAAGTTCGGCCTGTGCCGGATCTGCGTGCGGGAGATGGCGCACCGCGGTGAGCTGCCGGGCGTGACCAAATCCAGCTGGTAACCCAACCTGCGGGGGCGCCACCCCCGCACACCCCCGGGTCTGTGGCTGAGCTCGCAGACCCACCAAAACCGAGATCGCCGAAGGTCCGGGCGACAACCGGAAACCGCGGCGGGAAAGCGGCTAACGAACAATGACCATGACCGACCCGATCGCAGACATGCTAACCCGTCTGCGTAACGCGAATTCGGCGTATCACGACACCGTGGTGATGCCGCACAGCAAGATCAAGTCGCACATCGCGGAGATCCTCAAGCAGGAGGGTTACATCGCAGACTGGACCGTTCAGGACAACGAGGACGCCGTGGGCAAGACCCTGGTGCTGACGCTGAAGTACGGCCCCAGCCGTGAGCGGTCGATCGCCGGCGTCCGCCGGGTGAGCAAACCTGGCCTGCGGGTCTACGCGAAGGCGAACAACATGCCGAAGGTGCTCGGCGGGCTCGGCGTCGCGATCATCTCGACGTCGCACGGCCTGCTCACCGACAAGGCGGCGACCAAGCAGGGTGTGGGCGGGGAAGTCCTCGCCTACGTCTGGTGACGGAAGGAGGACGAGGAATGTCGCGCATCGGCAAGCTCTCGATCCCCGTCCCCAGCGGTGTCGAGATCGATATCGACGGCTCGACGGTCACCGTGAAGGGGCCGAAGGGCGAGCTTGTTCACACGCTGCCCGAGGTGATCGGCCTCGAGCGGACAGAGGACGGCTCGCTCCGGGTCACTCGCCCGGACGACGAGCGGGAGAGCAAGGCGCTGCACGGGTTGTCGCGCACACTCGTTGCCAACATGGTGACCGGTGTTACCCAGGGTTACGAGAAGAAGCTCGAGATCGTCGGCGTCGGTTACCGAGTGCAGGCCAGGGGCTCGAACCTCGAGTTTGCGCTCGGCTTCAGCCACCCGGTCGTCATCGAACCGCCGGATGGCGTCAGCTTTGCGGTCGAGTCGCCGACGAAGTTCACGGTGACCGGCATCGACAAGCAGAAGGTCGGCGAGGTGGCCGCGAACATCCGGAAGCTGCGCAAGCCCGAGCCGTACAAGGGCAAGGGCATTCGCTACGCGGGCGAGCAGGTCCGGCGCAAGGTCGGAAAGGCTGGTAAGTAAGACATGGGCATCGCTATCAACGCCCGGCGGGGCCACGGCGGCAAGGCCGGCGCCCGCGGCCACCGGCACCTGCGGGTCCGCAAGAAGATCTCCGGGACGGCCGAGCGGCCGCGCCTGGTGGTCACCCGGTCGCTGCGCCACATAGTGGCCCAGGTGGTGGACGACACCACGGGTCGCACGTTGGTGTCGGCCTCCAGCATGGAGGCGGGGCTGCGCAGCGCCGAGGGAGACAAGACGGTCAAGGCGCGCAAGGTCGGCGAGCTGATCGCCGAACGGGCCAAGGCCGCTGGTATTGAGAGCGTCGTGTTTGACCGCGCGGGCAACCGCTACCACGGCCGCGTGGCCGCGGTAGCCGACGGTGCCCGCGAGGGCGGCCTGACGGTCTGACGGTACGAGTACGCGAGAGAGAGGGAATCATGGCCGGACCACAGCGCCGCGGAGGCGGTGCCGGTGGCGAGCGCCGCGACCGCCGCGACAGCCGTCGTGACGGAAACGCGGAGAAGACCGCGTACATCGAGCGCGTCGTTGCCATCAACCGGGTCGCCAAGGTCGTCCAAGGTGGACGTAGATTCAGCTTCACGGCCCTGGTCGTCGTCGGTGACGGTGACGGCACGGTCGGCGTGGGCTACGGAAAGGCCAAGGAGGTGCCGGCGGCCATAGCCAAGGGCGTCGAGGAGGCCAAGAAGAAGTTCTTCAAGGTTCCGCGCATCGGTGGCACGATCCCGCACCCCGTACAGGGTGAGAAAGCTGCGGGCGTCGTGCTGCTACGCCCGGCGTCGCCCGGTACTGGTGTGATCGCCGGTGGCCCGGTCCGCGCTGTCCTGGAGTGCGCGGGCATCCACGACGTGCTGAGCAAGTCACTCGGCTCGTCCAACGCGATCAACATCGTGCACGCGACGGTTGAAGCGCTCAAGAGCCTCGAGCGGCCGGAGCAGGTGGCCGCTCGTCGCGGCCTGCCGCTCGAGGACGTAGCACCCGCCGCGTTGCTGCGGGCCCGGGTGGAGGCCGGCGCATGAGCCCGGCGAAGAAGAAGGTGGGCCAGATCAAGGTCCGCCAGGTCAAGAGCGCGATCGGTAGGACGTCCAACCAGCGCGACACCCTGCGTTCGCTGGGGCTAAAGCGCATCGGCGACGAAGTCGTCAAGGAGGACCGTCCCGAGATCCGCGGCATGGTCAGGTCAGTGACCCACCTGGTCGCTGTCGAGGAGGTCGAGTAAGCATGGGCGATTCCGCACAGGGGGCCCCACTCAAGCCGCACCACCTGCGCCCTGCCCCGGGCGCCAAGACCCCGAAGACGCGGGTCGGCCGGGGTGAAGCCGGTACTCGCGGCAAGACCGCCGGTCGTGGGACAAAGGGCAGCAAGGCCCGCAACCAGATCCCAGCCAATTTCGAGGGCGGCCAGATGCCGGTGCACATGCGCCTGCCCAAACTCAAGGGGTTCAAGAACCCGTTCCGGGTCGAGTACCAGGTCGTGAACCTGGACCGGCTGGCCGCCTTGTATCCGAAGGGTGGCGAGGTGACGGTGGATGACCTGGTGGCCAAGGGCGCGGTTCGCTCTGGCGCACCAGTCAAGGTGTTGGGTTCCGGCGAGATCTCGGTCGCTGTGCAGGTGAGCGCGCACGCGTTCTCCAGCTCGGCCAAGGAGAAGATCGCCGCGGCGGGTGGCTCGGTCACCGAGCTCTAGGAACGTGATCGAACAGCAGCACCGGAACGGAGCGGTCGAAACGGGCGAGGGATGTGTTTCGTTGTATTCCGTGAGTGACTGTTATCGTCAGGGCGTCGCGACCGAGTCGGGCCGCGGCGCACGTACCACCGCGCTGACGCTTTGCCAGGCGCGCAGGAGGCCGTAGAAGTGCTCACCCCGTTCCTTCAGGCGTTCAAGACGCCTGACCTGCGACGGAAGATCCTATTCACGCTGGGCATCATCGTCGTTTTCCGGTTCGGATCCCAGCTTCCGACGCCGGGTGTGGACGTCGAGGCGGTCAACATCCAGCGCGACCTGGTGCAGGGCAGCGGTCTCTACGGCATGCTCAACATGTTCACCGGTGGTGCCCTGCTACAGCTGGCGGTATTCGCCCTAGGGATCATGCCGTACATCACGGCGAGCATCATCATGCAGTTGCTTCGCGTGGTGATCCCGCGCCTCGAGCTGCTCCACAAGGAGGGGCAGGCCGGACAGACGAAGATCACTCAGTACACCCGCTACCTCACCATCGGCCTGGCGATCTTGCAGTCGACGACCATCGTGTCGATGGCCCGCAGTGGCGCGCTGCTCCAGTCGAACACGTCGCTGCTGATCAACGACGACATCTCCACGATCATCATCATGGTCATTACGATGACCGCCGGCACGGCCGTGATCATGTGGCTCGGCGAATTGATCACCGAACGTGGGGTCGGCAACGGAATGTCGCTGCTGATCTTCACTCAGATCATCGCGACCTTCCCGAGCTCGCTGTGGGCGATTCAGCAGTCGCAGGGCTGGACGACGTTCACCATCGTGGCCGCGATCGGACTCGTCGTCGTCGTGCTGGTCGTATTCATCGAGATGTCGCAACGGCGGATCCCCGTCCAATACGCAAAGCGGATGGTCGGTCGCCGGATGTACGGGGGGTCGTCCACCTACATCCCGTTGAAGATCAATCAGGCGGGTGTCATCCCGGTGATCTTCGCGTCGTCGCTGCTGTACGTTCCGTTGCTGGCCAGCCAGTTCAACCAGACGGCCGACTGGTCCACCTGGATTCAACGCTACTTCGTGACCGGCAGCCACCCGATCTATATGATCGCGTTCTTCCTGCTGATCGTCTTCTTCGCGTTCTTCTACGTCTCGATCACGTTCAATCCAGTTGAGATCGCCGACAATATGAAGCGGTACGGCGGGTTCATCCCAGGTATCCGGGCGGGCCGGCCGACGGCCGAGTACCTCGACTACGTGCTCACCAGGCTTACCTCAGCGGGCGCTCTCTACCTGGGCATGGTGGCGTTGATCCCGCTCATCGCGATTGCCTTGGTCAACGCCGACCAGAACTTCCCGTTCGGCGGCACCTCGATCCTGATCATGGTCGGGGTCGGGCTGAACACCATCCAGCAGATCGAGGGCCAGCTGCAGCAGCGCAACTACGAAGGGTTCCTCCGGTAATGCGGCTGCTGATCATGGGTCCGCCTGGGTCCGGCAAGGGAACCCAGGCGGATATTGTGGCCAAGCGCTACGGCATGCCGGCGATTTCGACAGGTGACATCTTCCGGGCCAACGTCGCTGAGGGCACACCCCTCGGCCAACACGCGCAGCGGTATATGAAAGCCGGCAAGTACGTGCCGGACGAGATCACCAACCAGATGGTCCGTGATCGCCTCAACGAAGCCGATGTGACGGACGGATTCCTGCTCGACGGCTACCCTCGAACGGTCGCCCAGGTGGAGTTCCTCGATTCCGTCCTGGCCGAGCAGGGCGTGGCGCTCGACCGGGTGATCGAGATGGTCGTGGATGTTGAAGCGGTCGTCGGGCGCCTGCTTGCGCGCGCCGCCGAAGATGGGCGTGACGACGACTCCGAGGACGTTATTCGGTACCGGCAGGCGCTCTACGCCAGGGAGACCGCGCCGTTGACGACGATCTACCGCGATCGCGGCTTGTTCGTGCAGGTCGACGGCATGGGCACGGTCGATGAAGTAGCCGCCCGGATCGCAGCAGTGCTGGGTGCCGACGCCGAGTGATCCAGATCAAGACCCCGGCCGAGGTCGCCAAGATGCGGACCGCAGGCCTCGTCGTGGCCGAGACGCTTGCCGCGGTACGCGCCGCGGTGGCTCCCGGTGTAACGCCCCGGGACCTGGACGCTCTTGCCGAGACGGAGATCCGGTCTTGCGGCGCGGAGCCGTCGTTCCTCGGTTATCACGGCTTTCCCGCCACGCTCTGCGTATCGGTCAACGACGAGGTCGTGCACGGCATACCGGGGGATCGGCCGATCAAGGCTGGGGACATTGTGTCGATCGACTGCGGCGCGATTGTGGATGGCTGGCATGGCGACGCGGCAGTGACCGTGCCCGTGGGAGACGTCCCGGCCGAAGTGTCGGCGCTGCTGGAAACCTGTGAGGACGCACTCTGGACCGGTATTTCCGCCATGCACGCCGGGGGGCGGCTCCGGGACATCGGCGCGGCAGTGGAGCGCCGCGTGCGACAGTCCGGCCCCTACGGCATTGTCGAGGAGTTCGGCGGGCACGGTATCGGCACTGAGATGCATCAGGACCCGCACGTCCTCAATTACCGGACTCGCCATCGCGGTCCGCGGCTGGTTCCCGGGCTCGTACTGGCCGTGGAGCCCATGATCAACCTTGGCTCACCGGACACCGTACTGCTTGAAGACGGCTGGACGGTTAAGACCGCCGACGGTTCATGGTCTGCACACTTCGAGCACAGTATTGCCGTCACGGCCGATGGCCCATGGGTGCTGACGGCCCTCGACGGTGGCGCGGCACGCCTGTCCCAACTCGGCGTCCCCACACCGGCGACGGCCACCTGATCACCGATTGATCACGTGACCGCGGCCAACGGGAGGCCCCGCGTCGAAGCTCAGGGCGAGTTCGGGGAAGTCCCCGATGGCGAGATTGGGGATGGGCGAGCAATACTGGAAGGCATGGCTCAGCCGTCTCAAATGCGCGCGTCCGACGATGACCGCGACCGCATCGCGGGAGTCCTGCGCGACGCCCACGCCGAGGGCCGGCTCACCCAGGACGAGTTGGTCGACCGGCTGGACTCGACCTTTACGGCCCGCACGTACCAGGAACTCGATCGTCTTGTAGCCGACTTGCCGCTGGCAAGGTCGCAAGGTGCGCTCGCCAGGGCTCGCCAGCAGCCGATCAGCGCTCCACCACTGCCGCCGGGACCGGTTCGCCAGAAAGCTCGCCGCGCGGCCCGGGTCTCGCTCAACGCCTCCTGGTGGTTCTGGGGGATCGCGGTGGGCATCAACGTGATCGTCTGGACGATCCTCGCCATCGCCCAGCAGGACGCGCCATACCCGTGGCCGTTGTGGGTCGCTGGTCCGTGGGGGATTGTGCTGCTGGCCGGAGAACTCGCCTACCGCCGTGGCACGCCGCGACAGTAGCCCGCTCGATTGGCCTTTGCCGCGTCTGTTGACGTAAACTGCCATGTCGGCCTGTTGTGGCCGCACTTTCGCGTGTCCGTACGTCCATCCCCTCGACCGCAGGCAGGGTGGCCGGTGTGCGCAAGTGCAAGCCCACGAGACGGCGAAACGATAGAACTATTTCGATCGACGAAGTGCGGAGGCTATGCCGAAGAAGGACGGGGTCATCGAGATCGAGGGCACCGTGGTGGAGGCTCTCCCGAACGCCATGTTCCGGGTTGAGCTTTCCAACGGCCACAAAGTGCTCGCTCACATCTCGGGCAAAATGCGCCAGAACTACATCCGGATCCTTCCCGAGGACCGGGTAGTGGTGGAGCTCAGCCCCTACGACCTGACCCGCGGTCGGATCGTCTACCGCTACAAGTAAACGTACACGTGGGGGGCTCCGCCCCCACGGACCCCGAGGCAAGGGATCTGATGAAGGTCAAGCCGAGCGTCAAGCCCATCTGCGACAAGTGCAAGGTGATTCGCCGCCACGGTCGCGTGATGGTCATTTGTGAGAACCTGCGGCACAAGCAGCGGCAGGGCTGATAACTGCACAGGCAACGCACCAGCAACCCTGCCGAGCACATCGGCAGCGGACGTCCCCCGGGCGGAGGCCGGGGCCCATCGGCGGGCACATGCAGATGGGACGCGGTGCACCAGACACCTCCGCATGAGAACAAGGAGTAAGAGCCCGCATGGCACGACTCGTCGGAGTCGACCTTCCGCGCGACAAGCGCCTCGAGGTCGCCCTCACGTACATCTTCGGCATCGGCCGCAGCCGCGCCCTCGAGACGCTGAAGCAGACCGGCGTCAGCCCGGACATGCGCGTCCGCGATCTCGGGGATGAGGAGCTGGTCAAGCTCCGCGACTGGATCGACGCCAACTACCAGATCGAAGGTGACCTGCGCCGCGAGGTCCAGGCGGACATTCGCCGCAAGGTCGAGATCGGCAGCTACCAAGGCATCCGGCACCGCCGCGGCCTCCCGGTCCGTGGTCAGCGCACGCACACGAATGCCCGCACCCGCAAGGGCCCGAAGAAGACCGTC
>DASTNZ010000031.1:0-2464 GCA_035762665.1 Jiangellaceae bacterium
GCTTCCGTGGCGAGGGCCGGGCTCATGTCGAAGCGGATCCGCCCTTCATCCTCGAGCCGAGACCTGGCAAGGGAGCAGGTGCCCGGCCGACGCGGGCGCGTTCGCCGCGGCCGGATGAGTTCCCGCGCGGCGACGACCGACGCGGCGACGGCCGACGAGGCGTTGCTCGACGGTCTCCCGCGCCGTCTCGCGGAGCACGACACCACCGGCTTCACAGTTCTGGATTTCCTCTACGCTGCAGGCTCGCCGATCGACGCCCTGCTCTATGCCCGGCTGTTCTGGCCCGAGCTTCTCGAGGTCGACGGCGCGGTTCTGCTGGCGAGCAGCGTCGAGGACGAGGCCGACTTGGCGCGCGTGCGTTCGAGCCTACGCGAGCGCGGGCCGGTGGAGACCGAGCGGCGCTACAATCTGCGGGAGCTCTCGGACCTGTTCGGCCATGGCCTCGGCGAGATCGACGACGATCAGGCCCATCTTCGACAGTTTGGGCCGGCGAGGCGTCCTGAAAGCCGCAGATTTCCTGGGCTCAGGGGTGATTGGAACTCAAGGTGTAGTGCCACGTTGCGGATTGATTCTGCTTGATTTCTAAGATGTGTACGGCGATTGTGTACGCTCCATGTTGGAGCCTCGATGTACTTCCGCAAGAAGACCTCGGGCGGCCGCGTCTACCTCCAGATCGCCGCGAGCCGGCGGGTCGGCGGCGGGGTCCGCCAGCGAGTGATCGCCACCCTCGGCCGGCTCGATGCACTGGAGGCGAGCGGGCAGTTGGAGCGGCTGGTGCGCTCGGGGGCGCGCTTCGCGACGCGGGCGCTGGTGGTGACCGCGGCGCAGGACGACCCGACGGCGGCGGTGCGGCGGATCGGGCCGGCCTTGGTGTTCGAGCGCCTGTGGGCCGAGACCGGCTGTCGCGCCGTGATCGACGAGTTGGCGAGGGAGCGCAGGCACGAGTTCGTGCTGGAGCGCGCGGTCTTCCTGACCGTGCTGCACCGGCTGATGGGTGGCGGCTCGGATCTGGCTGCCGATCGTTGGCGCGAGGACTACCGGATCGCCGGCGTCGAGGCGCTGGAGCTCCACCATCTCTACCGGGCGATGGCCTGGCTCGGCGAGGCATTGCCGAAGCCCGAGCAGGACACGCGCACGCCGTTCGCGCCGCGCTGCACCAAGGACCTGGTCGAGGAGCGGCTGTTCGCCCACCGGCGCGACCTGTTCAGCCGTCTCGATCTCGTGTTCATGGATACCACCAGCCTCTACTTCGAAGGCGCGGGCGGGCAGACGCTTGGGCGCCACGGTCACAGCAAGGACCATCGTCCGGACCTCCCCCAGATGATCCTGGCGGTCCTGATCGATGGCGACGGGCGGCCGGTGTGCTCCGAGATGTGGCCGGGCAATGTCGCCGACGTCGCCACGCTGATCCCGGTGATCGACCGGTTGCGCCAACGCTTCGCGATCGGCCGGATCTGCGTGGTCGCCGACCGCGGCCTGATCAGCGCCGAGACCATCGCTGCGCTCGAGGCGCGCAAGCTCCTCTATCTGCTCGGCACCCGCGAGCGCACCGACAAGGTGGTGCGCGAGGTCGTGCTCGCCGACACCGCGCCGTGCGTGCCGCTGACCATCACCAAGCGCGGTCACGAGATCGATTACGAAGCCAAGGCAGTGACCGTAGGCGGTCAGCGCTACATCCTGTGCCGCAACCATCAGGAGGCCGAGAGGGATGCCGCCGCCCGCGTGGCCATCCTGGCCAGCCTCGAACGTCAGCTCGCCAAGGGCGACAAGGCGCTGGTCGGCAACACCGGCTTTCGCCGCTTCCTCAAGACCGAAGGCCACGGCCACTTCGCCATCGACCCCACCAAGGCGGAGAAGGACGCCAAGTTCGACGGCGTCTTCGTGCTGCGCACCAACACCGACCTCGATCCGCTCGCCGCCATGCTGCGCTACAAGCAGCTCTGGACCGTGGAGGCGGCCTTCCGTACGGCCAAGCACCTGCTCGCCACCCGGCCGATCTTCCATAAACTCGACGAGACCATCCGCGGCCACGTGTTCTGCTCCTTTCTCGCCCTGGTCCTCAAGAGCGAGCTGGAGCAGCGCATCGCCGCGCTCGGCCGCGACGGCTCGTGGTCCGAGATCCGCGCCGACCTCGACTCGCTGACCGAGACCGAGATCGTCCATGACGACCGGCGCTTCCTCGTGCGCGCTGCTCCGCGCCCCGCCGCCAGCCTCGCGCTGCGCGCCGCCGGCGTCGCCCTGCCGCCGACCGTCCAGGCCCTCGCGGACGACTGACCCGCTGATCCTCCCCCGGGATGTAGTGCCACGCCGCGGTCGCGGCGCCGATTGTCATTCGCGCTCAGCTACTTAGCAAAACCCACTGTCGAAGATGGGCCTGAGTGGGGTAGGCGGCGGCCGCTGCGGTCGCCGCCTACGCCGCGGCGCGACGGAACTCGCGACGGCCCGGACTCAGGCGGCGCGGGCG
>DASTNZ010000032.1:0-2276 GCA_035762665.1 Jiangellaceae bacterium
GTCGACGGGGTCGACCTCGACGTCGCCGCCGGAGAGACGGTGGCGGTGATGGGACCCAGCGGCTGCGGAAAGTCCACGCTGCTGCACCTGCTGGGCGGGCTGGATCGGCCCTCGGGCGGAGAAGTGTCGCTGGCTGGGCGTCGCATCGACCAGCTCGGGGAGAAGGCCCTGGCCCGGATGCGGCGAACCGACGTCGGCTTCGTCTTCCAGGCCTTCCACTTGATGGAGGAGCTCACCGCCGTGGAGAACGTCGAGCTGTCGGCGCTGCTGGCGGGCCGCTCGCCGAAGGCTGCGCGACGGCGAGCCACGGATCTGCTGGAACGCGTCGGGCTCGCCGACAGGGCGACGTTCTTGCCCTCCGCCCTGTCGGGTGGCCAGCGTCAACGGGTCGCCGTCGCTCGAGCGCTGTGCAACGAGCCGCTGGTCGTGTTCGCCGACGAACCCACCGGCAACCTCGACAGCGCCGCCACCGTCGAGGTTCTGCGCCTCTTCGAGAACCTGCACGAGGCAGGACAGACCCTGGTCATCGTCACCCACGATGAGCGGATCGCGGCCACCGCCGATCGGCTGATCTCCATGCGCGACGGCGGATTCATTGATGAGACCAGGTTGACCGGCGGCACGAGCGGCAAGCTCGGCGCCCTGGTTGGACTGGAGGGCTGAACCAGTGGGCCGATTCCTACTCGTGGGCCGCCTCGCCTTGCGTGACCTGCGGCGGCGCCCGGTCGAAGCGGCGCTCCTGTTGCTTGCCATCATGGCGGCCACCACGACACTCACCCTCGGGCTCTTCCTGCGCGAGGCGGGGAGCGATCCCTTTCAGAGCACCAGGGAGGCCACGGCCGGGCCTGACGTGATCGCGAGCACCGGCCCGAACGACGGGACACCTGCCGATGTCGCCAGCTTGGAGGCACTGACCGACGCTCCCGGCGTCGTCGGCTACAGCGGGCCGTACCCGATGATCGGGGCGGAACTCGAGGCGTCCGGCGACACGGCGGGCGTGTGGGCACAAGGGCGCGACCCCGCAGAAGCCTCGATCGACCAGCCGAAGCTGACCCAGGGCAGCTGGGTGCGCGACGGCGGCGTGGTCGTCGAGGCTGGCCTGGCCGACGCGCTCGGTGTCGGCGAAGGTGATCAGATCACCGTGAACGGCCACTCATTCCACGTCGTCGGTGTGGCGGTCACGGCCGCCGCGACGCCGTACCCGGATGTGTGCTACGCCACGTGCTGGTTCGGCGCCTGGGAGCCCGATGAAGAGGAACTGCCCCCGCCGCCGGATGAGTCCGAGTCTCAGCCGGTCGCTGAACCGGACGACATCGTCACTTTCGCGCCGCTGGTAGGCGATTCCGGCCTGGTCTGGCTCACCGAGGCAGACGCCCGCGGTCTCGCCCCAGCGGCGGAAGCCCTGTCCTACATCGTGAACTTGAAGCTGACGGACCCGGCCGAAGCGCCGACATTCGTCAACACACACGCCACGATAAGCGGACCAGCCCTGGCGACATGGCAGGACATCCTCGACATGCACACCAATGTGGTGCAGGACCAGCAGCTAGTGCTGCTGAGCGGTAGCTGGCTGGTTGGCAGCCTCGCCGTGGCCAGCATCGCCGTCATGGCCGGAGGCCGGATGGCCGACCAAACCCGACGTGTCGGGCTGCTCAAAGCGGTCGGCGGCACACCAAGGCTGGTCGCCGCCGTGCTGCTCGCGGAGTATGTCGTCGTGGCCCTCCTCGCCACGGCGGCGGGGCTCGCGGCCGGGTGGCTGGCCGCTCCATTGCTCACCGATAGTGGTGCCAGTCTCGTCGGCAGCGCAGTTGCGCCGTCCCTGACCGTGTCCAGGGTCGGCTTGGTGACGGCGGTAGCACTGGTGGTCGCGGTCATCGCGACCACCGTTCCAGCCATCCGCGCCGCGCGCACTAGCACGGTCCGTGCACTGGCCGACTCGGCCCGCCCACCTCGTCGCGGGGCGTGGCTGATCCCGATCTCGGCGCGATTGCCGGTCCCCCTGCTCCTCGGGTTGCGGGTGTCCGGCCGGCGGCCACGCCGTGTGGTGTTGGGCGTTGCCAGTATCGCGATCACCGTCAGCGGGATCGTCGCGGCGCTGGCAGCCCGCGCCCAGCTCGCCGCGTCCGTTGGGACGGACGAGCTTCATGCGGCTAACCGGGTGCTGCTGGTGATCACGGTCATGCTGGTCGCATTGGCCGCCGTGAACGCGATCTTCATCACATGGGCGACCGCGCTCGACGCCAGGCATTCATTGGCGCTGGCGCGCGCGCTGGGCG
>DASTNZ010000033.1:0-36949 GCA_035762665.1 Jiangellaceae bacterium
GTGGTGGCGCGGATCGCGCGTTCGCTCGGCGCCCTGACCATCGGTGTCGTCACCCGGCCGTTCATGTTCGAGGGTCGCCGTCGCGCGCTGCAAGCCGAGGTGGGCATCGAGGAGCTCCGCGAAGAGGTCGACACCCTCATCGTCATCCCGAACGACCGGCTGCTGTCTATCAGCGATCGTCAGGTGAGCGTCCTGGACGCGTTCAAGAGCGCGGACCAGGTGCTGCTGTCCGGTGTCCAAGGCATTACCGACCTGATCACGACGCCTGGTCTCATCAACCTCGACTTCGCCGACGTCAAGTCGGTGATGAGCAATGCCGGCTCGGCCCTCATGGGCATCGGCTCCGCCCGCGGCGAGGACAGGTCGGTGGCCGCAGCCGAGATGGCGATCTCGAGCCCCCTCCTCGAGGCGAGCATCGACGGAGCTCACGGCGTGCTGCTGTCCGTGTCGGGCGGCTCGGACCTTGGATTGTTCGAGATCAACGAGGCGGCCAACCTCGTGGCGCAGGCCGCGCATGACGAAGCGAACATCATCTTCGGCGCCGTGATCGACGACGCGTTGGGCGATGAGGTACGGGTCACAGTGATCGCTGCTGGATTCGACGGTGGCATGCCCAGACGTCGCGACGCCGGCCAACTGCACCGTCCAGAGCCGGTGCGGGCTCGCTCCGATGCCGCCGACGGTGGCATGAACACTGCGAGCAACCCGTCCGGTGGCGACGAGCCCGGCGGCAACACCGACAAGGACATCCCCACCCCCCGGTCCACGGGAACCGTCGGCAGCGTCGGCAACGGCAGCGGTGGCGTGGCCGAGCCGGCACCCGCCCCGGCGCGCGAGCCACGGCGAATGATGCCCCCGTCGAATGACGATCTGGACGTGCCAGACTTCCTCAAGTGACGGTTCCGCTGCGCTACGAGGAGGCCCTCGACGGCGCTCGGTTCGCCTTCACCGACCGGTACGGCGGAGTGAGCCGCCCGCCCTACGCCGAGCTCAACCTCGGCGGCCACGTGGGAGACGCCGGCGAATCGGTCGCCCAGAATCGCCGTCTTGTTGCCGACAGGATTGGGCTGCCGGTTGATCACGTCCTCTACATGAACCAGGTCCACGGCGCCGACGTCGCTGTCGTCGATGGGCCGTGGGACGGTCCAGTGCCGCATGTTGACGCGCTGGTGACACGGGAGCGTGGCCTCGCAGTCGCGGTGCTCGTGGCCGACTGCGTTCCGCTCGTGCTCGCCGATCCGGACGCCGGCGTGGTCGCGGTCGCGCACGCCGGTCGGCTTGGCCTGGTGGCAGGGGTTGTACCCGCCGTCGTGAAAGCGATGATGGGCCTGGGGGCGCGGGCAATCACCGCGCGCGTCGGGCCGTCGGTCTGCGGGCTCTGTTACGAGGTGCCGGAAACGATGCGAGCCGAAGTGGCGGCTGTCGCGCCTGAAGCGTTCGCAGCCACGCGGCAGGGGACACCGTCGGTCGATGTCGCAGCAGGCGTGCAGACCCAACTACGGTCTGCGGGCGTGGTCTCCAAGCGGCTGCCCGAGTGCACGATCGAGGCCCCTGGGCTCTTCTCGTACCGGCGAGACCACACCACCGGCCGTTTCGCGGGAGTGGCGTGGCTGAGCTGACCCGACGTGAGGAGCTGGCCGCGAGACTGCGGGAGGTCCATGCTCGAATCGCCCGAACCTGCGCGGCCGCCGGCCGGGATCCGTCCGAGGTCACGCTCATCGTGGTGACGAAGACCTTCCCTGCCTCGGATATCAGGCTGCTGGCCGACCTGGGAGTCACCGATATCGGTGAGAGTCGCCATCAGGAGGCCGCGCCGAAGATCGAGGAGTGTGCGGGGCTGCCCGTTCGGTGGCACTTCGTCGGGCAACTCCAGACGAACAAGGCCGCGGCGGTGGCGGGCTATTCGTCTGTGGTCCACTCGGTCGACCGCGTGCGGTTGGTGGACGCGCTGGCTCGAGGTGCCGAGGCGGCCGGCCGACTCGTGGACTGCTTCGTCCAGGTTTCGCTCGACGACGCGCCGGGCAGGGGAGGGGCGAGCGGGCAGCAGATCCTCAAGGTGGCCGACCGGATCACCGCGGCCGACCCCCTGCGGTTGGCCGGGGTGATGGCGGTGGCGCCGTTGGAAGCGGATCCAGATGCCGCGTTCGCACGCCTGTCGAGCCTTGCAGAACTTGTGCAAACCCGACATCCGGCCGCGTTGTCGATCTCTGCTGGCATGAGCAGCGACTTCGAATCGGCGATCGGCCACGGTGCGACACACCTGCGTGTCGGCAGCGCAATCCTCGGGAAGCGGCCACCGCGGGTCTAGGGTCGGTAGTGCGAAGGCCGAACCCGACTTCGCGACAACACCGTCCACTATCGGAGGATCCACGAGTATGGCCGGCGCAATGCGCAAGGTTGCGGCGTACCTCGGCCTCGTCGAGGACCACGGCCGTTACGACGAGTACGACGATGAGTTCGATGAGTACGCCGGCGAGGCGTTCGACGAGATGGGTCCCGACGGTGGTGACGCAGAGTCTCGTGACACTCGGCCCGAGCGGCCCGCGACTGTCGCCTCGCTCGCGGAGCGGCGGCCGATGTCGGTCGCGGCATCGCGGAGTCCGGTTGAGGCGCCGCGCATCGTCACGCTGCATCCACGCAATTACAACGACGCCCGCGCTCTCGGTGAGCACTTCCGCGACGGCTCTCCGGTCATCATGAACCTGTCTGACATGGACGACGTGGACGCCAAGCGACTCGTCGACTTCGCCGCCGGCCTCATTTTCGGGTTGCGGGGCAGCATCGACCGGGTGACGGCGAAAGTATTCTTACTGTCGCCGGCCGACGTCGAAGTCACCGCGGAGGACCGGGCCCGCATCGCTAGCGGCGGCTTCTTCAACCAGTCCTGATTTTTCATCCACGAGTTAGGCGCAGCGGGGGCACCGGCCGAAGATCTCGACTGTGTGAGTGACGTCGACGTATCCGTGTTCGCGCGCCACCTGGTTCGCCCACGACTCGACCGCTGGCCGCGCGATCTCGACCGCGGCGCCGCACGAACGGCACACCAGGTGGTGGTGGTGATCTTCGATGCCACACCTCCGGTAGACGGCCTCACCGGAATCGGTGCGCAGCACATCGACCCGGCCGTCCTCAGCCATCGTCTGGAGCGTGCGGTAGACGGTCGCTAGGCCGACTCGAGACCCCCGCTCCTGCAGCATCGCGTGCAGACGCTGAGCGCTCGTGAAGTCGTCGATCTCGTCGAGCACTTCGTCGACCGCCGCACGCTGACGCGTGCGACGCTGCTCCTTCGTCGGCTGCTGGCTCATCGGTCCTCTTGTTGCGCGCGTATTCGGTCGGCCCTACGAGTCTACGGAGGCGGGCAGGCAGGTCCCAGCTAGGCGCTCGACCCAGTTGGAGTGCTTGGCGTTCGCCCCAAGCTCCCACCGCAGGTTTGGTTCCGGTAGGTTGTTCTCTCGTGTCCGCTGTCGCCAGCATTCTCGAGCTGCTGCTCTGGTTGTACTTCATTGCGCTGCTGGCACGCTTGGCTTCCGACTGGATCCAGGTGTTCGCGCGGGATTGGCAGCCACGCGGCCCTGTGCTCGTCGTTTTGGAGGCCGTCTACACGGTGACCGATCCGCCGTTGAAGTTCATCCGGCGGTTCGTGCCACCTATCCGGCTGGGGTCGATCGCGCTCGACCTAGCGTTCATCATCCTGTTCATTGCGGTGTACATTGCGCTATCGGTTGTGGGAGCGCTGCAATGACGGGGTACGGTGACACCTTGACCGCACAACCCAGGGGTGACGTTATGCCATTGACGCCCGAGGACGTCCAGGAAAAGCAGTTCGCGACGGTCCGTCTCAAAGAGGGCTACGACATGGAGGAAGTCGACGACTTCCTGGACGAGGTGCAGGCCGAGCTCGAGCGCTTACGACGCGAGAACGACGAGCTGCGCGACAAGCTCGCGGCCGTGACTCGCGGAGGCGGTCTGATCGGCTCGGCGGAGCCACTGCCGGCCCGCTCGGGTGAGGGTCCGAAGCCGCCGCAGCCCGCAATGATCCCGCCGGCGGCCGAACCGCCGCCAGCGCCGGCCGCCCAAGGGCAGCCTTCCGAGGCCGCGGCGAAGGTGCTCGCGCTTGCGCAGCGCACCGCCGACGAGCTGGTCGCCGATGCTAAGGCCGAGGCCGACCGATTGCTATCCGACGCTCGCCAGCGCGCCGAGAAGATCGACGCGGAGATCAAGGCGAAGGTCAGCAAGTTGGAGTCGGAGGCGCGGCAGAAGGCCGACTCCATCGAGCGCGAGGCCGCCCAGCGCAAACAGGATGTGTTCGGCGCGCTCGAACAGGAATGCGCACAGCTCGAGCGGCGGCGCGACGAGCTGCGCGACTTCGAGCGTGAGTACCGCAGCCGGCTCAAGGCCTACCTGCAATCCGAGCTGCGCAAGCTCGAGACCGGCGCGGTGGACGAGGTCGCCGTCCCAGTGGCTCAGGTGGCGGCACCCGCCGGTCCGCCGCAGCCGGCCGCAAACGTGAACCCGGCACCTAACCCGGCTGTGAACAGCAACACTGGCAGCAGCAATGCCGCCACGACCACCGGAGGCGGCGGTTCGCCGCGCTCGGTGGCCAGCCTGCTGGAGGACGACCAGCGCTAGTTACAAGCCGCTGATCAAGCAAAAGCTGGGCGACACGCCGACCTGGCCGGTCGGCTCTGCGGCACACAAGCATGCGAGGTCACCGGATGTCCGGCGTGTCGCCCAGCTTTTGCATGATCAGCGCATCGGGTCTAGCGCGCTCGGCGAAGCCTGAACCGCAGGCCAAGGCTTGTGTCGGTGTGATCGGGCTCCCCGCCGAGTGAGTCGAGCGAGTCGTAGACCGCCACGGCGAGTACCTCGTCCGCCACGAGGCCAGCGTGCTCCCTGATTGCTGCTGCCATCTCGCCATCGGCGGACCAGGCCAGCTCGATTCGGTCCGTCACGTCGAACCCGCTGGCTTTGCGGGTTTCTTGGACGAGCCGGACGAACTCCCGGGCCAGGCCGGCGCGGATCAGGTCGTCGGTGAGAGTCAGGTCGAGCGCCACCGTCTCGCCCTCGCGGACTACGGACCAGCCATGCCGTGGAGTCTCCGTTATCAGCACGTCGTCCGCCCGGAGATGGACCTCACCCACGTCTGCGACGTCCAACCGCGCCGTTCCCGACTCAAGCTCACCCGCAAGCGCCCGCCCGTCGGCCGCCGCGATCGCAGCCGCGACCGCCGGGGTCTGGGCACCGAACCTGCGGCCCAGTGATCGGAAGTTCGGCTTCACCGACACGTCCACAAGATCGCCGGCGACCGAGTCGAGCGACGCGAGTTCGGCGACGTTCAGCTCGTCTGCGATGTGCCAGCACAGCTCGTCGTCGAGGTCGTCCCAGCCGCGGGCGCCGATCAGCGCCCGAGCCAGCGGTTGGCGGGTGCGAATTCTCGAATCAGCCCGGGCCGCCCGGCCCAGCTCGACAAGCCGCCGGGCGAGCGCCACCTGAGCGGCAAGCTCATCGTCGACCGCCGCCGGGTCGTGCTCGGGCCAGCTGGTCAGGTGCACGGACTCCGGTGTGTCAGGGGCGACCGGTCGGACGATGTCCTGCCACACCCGCTCGCTGACGAACGGCACGAACGGTGCGAGGAGCCGGGCCAGGGTCTCGATGCACTCGTGCAGTGTGGCCAGTGCCGCGGCGTCACCGTCCCAGAACCGCCGCCGGGAGCGGCGGACGTACCAATTGGACAGGTCATCGACGAAGGCCGCCAGCCGGGCCCCGGCCCGCTGGGTGTCGAAGGATTCCAGAGCGCTGTCCACGTCGCGAGCCAACCGGTGCAAATCCGACCGGATCCAGCGGTCGAGGACTGGACGATCGGCCAGCTCAGGCGCTCCGGCGGCAGGGTTCCAGCCGGCCGTTCGGCCATACAGCGACAGGAACGCCGCGGTGTTCCAGAACGTCAGCAGGACCTTGCGGACAACCTCCTCGATGGTGGCGTGCCCTACCTTGCGTGCCTGCCACGGCGAGCCACTGGCCAGCATGAACCAGCGGAGGGCGTCGGCCCCGTGCCGGTCCATCAGCGGAATCGGCTCCAGCGCGTTGCCCAGCCGGGTGCTCATCCGACGCCCGTCCTCGGCAAGGATCAACCCGAGGCAGACGACGTTCTCGTACGCGCTCCTGTCGAACACCAGCGTCCCCACGGCCATCAGCGTGTAGAACCAGCCGCGGGTCTGGTCGAGCGCCTCACAGATGTACTGGGCCGGGTAGGCGGATTCGAACCGTTCGACGCTGCCGGGTGTGTAGGGATACCCCCACTGCGCGAACGGCATCGAGCCAGAGTCGTACCAGACATCGATCACGTGTGCCTCACGGCGCATCGTCCCGTTACACGAACGGCAGCCGAAGGTGATCTCGTCCACGTATGGCCGGTGCGGATCGAGCGAGGACAGATCGCGGCCGGAGAGCACGGACAGCTCGGCCAGTGATCCCACACACACCAGGTGCGATGGATCGGACTCGCACCGCCAGATCGGCAGCGGCGTACCCCAGTACCGGCTACGCGACAGTGCCCAGTCGACGTTGTTCTTGAGCCACTCGCCGTACCGGCCCCACTTGATCGTCTCGGGGTACCAGGTGGTTTTCTCGTTCTCGCTCAGGAGCGCATCGACGATCTCCGTCGTCTGGATATACCAGGACGGCTGCGCATAGTAGAGGAGTGGCGTTCCGCACCGCCAGCAGTGCGGGTACTCATGTTCGTAGTGCTCCTTCCGGAACAAGAGGCCCCGGGCAGCAAGGTCGTCGACGAGCACGGCATCGGCTGCCTTGAAGAACAGGCCGCCGACCAGCTCGACGTCATCGCCGAACGTCCCGTCCGGGCGCACCGGGTTGACCACCGGCAGGCCGTAGCGGCGGCCTACCCGCAGGTCGTCCGCACCGAACGCAGGCGCAAGGTGGACCAGTCCGGTGCCGTCCTCCGTCGTGACGTAGTCGTCGACGACCACACGGTGCGCAGGGCCCACGTCGACGAGCTCAAACGGGCGGCGATAACTCCACAGCTCCATCTGCGCGCCGGTGAACCGCTCGCCGGTCGTCGTCCAACCCGCGCCAAGCACGGCGGCCAACAACGGCTCGGCCACGATGAGTGTCTCCTCGCCGTTGCCCGCTGCGACGTACCTGACGTCGGGATGGGCAGCCACGGCGGTGTTCGAGACCAGCGTCCACGGTGTCGTCGTCCATACGAGCAATGAAGCCCGGCCGGCCAGCGGACCAGAGGTGAGGGGAAAGCGGACGTACACCGACGGATCGGTTACGGTCTCGTACCCCTGGGCCAGCTCATGCGACGACAGGCTGGTGCCGTCTCGTGGGCAGTACGGCGCAACCCGGTAGTCCTCGACCAGGAACTCGGCCTCGTAGATCTGCTTCAGAGACCACCAGACACTCTGGACGTACTCGGGATCCATGGTCCAATAGGCCTGGGACATGTCGACCCAGTAGCCCATCCGCTCGGTCATTTCCTCGTACGCCCCGACGTAGCGCTCTACCGACTCGCGGCATTTGGCGTTGAACTCGGCCACCCCATAGGCCTCGATGTCCCGTCTGCCGGTGAATCCGAGCTCGCGTTCGACGGCGATCTCGACGGGTAGGCCGTGGCAGTCCCAGCCGGCCTTGCGGGGGACGTGGTACCCCTTCATGGTCCGGTACCGCGGAAAGACGTCCTTGAATGCCCGGGCCTCGACGTGTTGGGTTCCGGGCATACCATTGGCGGTGGGCGGGCCCTCGTAGAACGTCCATTGCGGGCGACCGGAGCTCTGCTGCAGCGTCTTGGCGAAGATATCGTGGCGCCGCCAGAACTCGATGATCTCTCGCTCCATGCCAGGCAGGTCAACGCGGGCTGGCACGGGACGGTAAAGCGCGGTCATCGGGTCTCCAGACGGCATGGCAGCGGCCGTGCGGGCAGCGCCGTGTTGTGCCCTGCCCGCGCTCGCGCCATGCTACCGATGGGCCGGCGCGCGGTCACTGGCGTTTTCTCTGCCGTGAATCGCGCGGAACACGTGACGTAGCCGATCCGGTCGGTCATGATGGTGCGACATGGCGGCGACGCGGGTGGCGATCCGGGTGAAACCCGGGTCCGCCAGGACCCGCGTCGGCGGAACATACGGCGATGCAATCATTGTGGCGGTGCAGGCGAAGGCCGTGGGCGGTAAGGCCACTGAGGCGGCGCTGGCGGCATTCGCCAAGGCGCTCGACGTGCCGCGGCGTGATGTACGTCTCATCTCGGGCGCGACAAGCCGGTCGAAGGTGGTCGAAGTGACAGGATCGGACGAAGTCCTGGAGCGCATCCAGGACCTACGTGCCGGTGCGGCACGTTGAACCTGAGACCGGAGCAACCTATCCTCACGGTCCTTAGCGATCATTTCGAATGTCAAGGAGGCCGCCATGACTGGCAATGGCGGAAAGCCCCCCGCGGGTACGGCCCCCACGGAAGCCACCACGACGCGGGACGCGGTCGCTGCGCGCAAGTCCGCGGCGGGCAAGGCGTCCGAATCGGTCGACTCCGGTGGCGCCAAACCCGCCAAGAAGGGGACGGCCAAGGCGGCCGCCAGCACGGCGAAGAAGGCTCCGGCGAAGAAGGCTCCTGCGAAGAAGGCTCCTGCGAAGAAGGCCACGGCTAAGAAGACGCCCGCCAAGAAGGCGGCTACGAAGGCCCCGGCGACCAAGGCGGCGGCCAAGTCCGCCCGCAAGGCCGCGCCAGAGCAGCTTGCCGTCAGGTCCGGCGAGCGGCCATGGACCGAGGCCGAGCTGGCCGAGGTGCGCGAGTTGCTCGAAGTCGAAGCGGTCCGGCTGCGAACCGAGATCAGCGAGGCTGAGGACGGCATCGCGGAAATGCTCCGCAACAGCACGGACACGGGTGGGGAGGACCAGGCCGACACGGGGTCGAAGACCTTTGAGCGCGAGCACGAGATGTCGTTGGCCGCGAGCCATCGGGAGATCCTTGGCCAGACCGAACGTGCACTCGCCCGTATCGACGACGGCACGTACGGCATTTGCGAGCGGTGCGGAAACCCGATCGGCAAGGCTCGGTTGCTGGCCTTCCCTCGTGCGACACTGTGTATGACATGCAAGGAGCGGGAGGAGCGTCGCTGAGCAGCGACGCCGAGATCACTGAAGCCAGTGGGCGCCGGCGGATCGGCGTCCTTGCTGTGATTGCATCCATCGTGGTGATGATCGACCAGGCCACGAAGATCATCGCAGTCGAGTGGCTCAGCGATGGCAGGGTGGTTCAGGTCATCGACGGCTTCTTCCAACTGCGGCTCGTCCGCAACCCGGGCGCGGCTTTCGGGCTGGGCGTCAATTTCACTGTGGTACTGGCTGTCATCGTCATGGTGGTCATCGCCGTGATCTTGCGGATGACCCGCAGATTGACCAGCCTGCCCTGGGCGGTGGCGCTGGGCGGCATGCTGGGCGGGGCGTTCGGAAACCTCATCGACCGCCTCTTCCGGCAACCCGGGCCGATGCGCGGCCACGTCGTCGATTTCTTCGAGCTGCCGAATTGGCCGGTGTTCAACATTGCGGACGCGGCTGTGGTGGGAAGCGCCGTGCTCATCGCGATCCTGAGCCTGCGCGGGATCACTCATGACGGCTCCGTGCCAGAGTCGGCCGCTGGCGGGCGGGAGTGACCGACCGGCGGTCGCTGCCTATACCGGATGGACTTGACGGCGAGCGGCTCGACTCGGCCCTCGCGCGGATGTTCGGCCTGTCCCGGACCAAGGCGGCGGAGTTGGTGGCGGACGGCCATGTGTTCGTCGACGGAGTTCCTGCGGCGAAATCCGATCGGGTCCGAGCCAGTTCCTGGCTCGATGTGGAATTGCCATCGCCGCCGGCGCCGGTGCAGGTCGTGCCGGAACAGGTCGAGGGCATGCGCATCATCTACGACGACGCGGACGTGGTCGTGGTGGACAAGCCGGTAGGAGTTGCCGCGCATCCGTCCCCTGGCTGGACGGGCCCGACAGTCATCGGCGGGCTCGCCGGCGCCGGGTTCCGGGTGTCAACCAGTGGGGTCGCCGAACGGCAGGGCATCGTCCATCGCCTCGACGTCGGCACGAGCGGGGTGATGGTCGTCGCCAAGTCCGAGCGGGCGTACACCTCGCTCAAGGGCCAGTTCCGCGAGCGGACGGTCGACAAGGTCTATCACGCGCTCGTCCAGGGCCATCCGGACCCTTCGCGCGGCACCATCGACGCTCCGATCGACCGCCATCCCACGCACGACTACCGCTGGGCGGTCGTGGCGGGCGGCAGGCCCAGCGTGACCCACTACGAAACCCTGGAAGCCTTTGCGGCGGCGAGTCTGCTGGAGATCCACCTGGAGACCGGCCGAACTCACCAGATACGGGTACACATGAGTGCGCTTCGCCACCCGTGTGTCGGCGACCTCACCTACGGTGCCGATCCGGTGCTGGCGTCGCGGCTGGGCCTGGCCCGCCAGTGGCTGCATGCCGTACGGCTGGGATTCGAACATCCGGCAACGGGGGAGTGGCACGAGTTCGAGTCGCCGTATCCGGCTGATTTGCAGCATGCCCTCGATCTGTTGGTCACCTGATCGTTGGAACCAGGGTCGTTTCTGAACACAGCCATAACGATCAGTACGGTTGGAGCGACACCGGTACAGAACGCACCGCGTGCACCATGGTCGTCGAAAGCATTCGCGGCCAGACGTTCACCCCACGGCATTGGAGGCGGCTTGTCCCGCTATGCGAGACCGCCGCCTTCCGAGGCTGGACCACAGGCGCCTCCTCCGCGTACCGTATTGCTCGTGCGACAGGTCTATTTCGCGTTTGCCAAGCCGGCTCGGGTGGCCGGCGTGGTCGAAACGACCTGACGCACGCACCATCCGAGTCGGCTTGAAGGCTTCAGGCATTGCGCCTGGGGCCTTTTGTCGTGACAGCGGCCGGCTCGGATCAGCGCGGACAGCGGGGTCGGCCACCTGATCGCCAGAAGGAGAACCCCGTGACCACACCAGTCGAGGAGTCATCCTCCGTCGAACACCGCAGCGTCCGGATCGGCACGCAGGTCATCGGCGGGCCCAGCCTGCCGGTAATCGCCGGCCCGCGCCGGGGCGCCGAGCTGGTTCAGATCACCCTTCGCCGCCACCACGGGACGGTCAACGCCGCCGAGGCACTGAGCCAGGTACGCGACCTGTCGGCGGCGCCGCTACTGGTCGAGCCATTCTCGGCGGCAGACCTGCCCGCTGCCCGCGAGTACGCCGACGGGCTCGTCGTCGGTGGGGAGTGGATGCAGGACTTCCGCCTGCTCACCGCCGTCGGCGCCGCCGGTCTGCCGGTCGTGATCCACCGTGGACCCCATTGCACCGTGGGCGAGTGGCTGTCCGCAGTCGAGTATGTCCGCGCCGGGGGCACCGAGGAGGTCGTTCTGGCCGAGGGCGGGAGCCGCCGGTACGGCGCCGATCAGCCGGCGCTCGACCTCGCCCTGATCCGTGAGGTTCGCGAGCAGTCCGGCCGTCCTGTCATCGTCGACGTCAGCGGGACGCCCTGGCTGGCTGGAGCGGCGGTGGCCGCTGGAGCCGACGGCCTGTGGCTCGCTGAGGAGGCTACGACCTCCGATGTCGATGCGGCCCGGGAGGCGACGACACTGCTGACGCCCATCGTGCGCCAGGTCCGCGGAGACTCGCTCGGCGTCTGCAGGGAGGCGATCGACCGCGTGGACGCGGTTCTGGCATCGCTGCTCGAGTACCGCGTTGGACTGGCCAGTGAGGTCCAGCGACACAAGCCGCTAGGTGGGCATGCGGGCCGCAACCCTGGCCGCGAGACCGAGATCGTTCGCGGTATGGCGGCTCGGGCGCCGTCGCTTACACGCAATCAGCTTGCAACGATCATGGAGGCGGTCATCATCGCCGGACTCGACGCTGCCGAGGCAGCAGGTTCCGCCGGTTCGCCGCCCGTCTGGCGGCTGTAGGGCCACTGCGGGTGGCGTAGCGACGGCCCGGCGCGTCCCTGCCCAGCCTGTCGGGAGCGCGGCTTAGACTCGCTGACGTACCGGCTGCCGCTTGCTTCCCCCGGCTGGCCGTGGTCCGCTGTCAGCCTGCTCTAGGAGGCGTTGGTCGTCGTGCCCGACTCGGTCCGCCGTGATGAGAACTTCGTGCACCTGCATGTGCACACCGAGTACTCGATGCTCGACGGCGCGGCCCGGCTCGACGACCTGTTCTCCCAGGCGGCCAAGCAGGGTATGCCTGCGCTCGCGATGACCGATCACGGTCAGGTGTTCGGTGCCTACGACTTCTGGAAGAGGGCGAGCAGACACGGCGTCCGTCCCATCATCGGTATGGAGGCCTACGTCACTCCCAAGACCAGTCGGTTCGACAAGACGCGAGTGCGGTGGGGCGACGGGAACAACCGCGACGATGTCTCCGGCGGCGGGGCGTACACCCACATGACGCTGCTGGCGCAGAACACGGGCGGGATGCACAACCTGTTCCGGTTGGCCTCACTTGCCTCGATCGAGGGTTTCTACTTTAAGCCGCGAATCGACCGTGAACTTCTGCAGACCTATGCGGGCGGGTTGATCGCGACCACCGGGTGTCCTGGTGGTGAGGTCCAGACTCTGATCAGGCTGGGCCAGTATGACGAGGCTCTTGCGTCGGCGGCTGAGTTCCGCGATATCTTCGGCGCCGAGAACTTCTACGTCGAGCTGATGGACCACGGCAGCGATATCGAGACCCGGGTCCGGGAGGATCTGCTGCGGCTAGCTAAGGACCTCGGGCTGCCGCTGCTGGCCACCAACGACCTGCATTACACCTACCCGTCCGACAGCGCGGCGCACGAAGTCCTGCTCTGCGTTCAGACCGGCGCCACCCTCGCCGATCCCAACCGGTTCAAGTTTGAGGGGGAAGGCTACTACCTCAAATCGGCCGCCGAGATGCGCAAGGTTTGGGCCGATCTTCCCGGGGCCTGCGACAACACGATCGAGATCGCCGAGCGGTGCCACGTCACCTTTGTCGAGGAGGCGGGCCGGTTCATGCCCCGCTTCCTGGTGCCGGACGGCGAGGACGAGACATCGTGGTTCGTCAAGGAGGTCGAGCGCGGATTACAGAGCCGCTACCCGCACGGCGTCCCGGACAAGGTCCGCGAGCGTGCCGAATACGAGACCGGCGTCATCACGTCGAAGGGGTACGCCGGTTACTACCTTGTCGTCGCGGACTTCATCAACTGGGCGAAGCGCAACGGCGTGCGGGTGGGCCCGGGCCGCGGTTCCGGAGCCGGTTCGATGGCCGCGTATGCGATGGGCATCACCGATCTCGACCCGCTCAAGCATGGGCTGATCTTTGAACGGTTCCTCAATCCCGAGCGCATGTCGATGCCGGACTTTGACGTCGACTTCGACGAGCGAGGGCGCGGCAACGTGATCCGCTACGTCACCGAGAAGTACGGCAGCGACCGAGTCGCACAGATCGTCACCTATGGCACCATCAAGGCCAAGCAGGCGATCAAGGACGCCTCGCGGGTGCTCGGTTTCCCGTTCGCCATGGGCGAGCGCGTCACCAAGGCGATGCCCCCGTCGGTCATGGGTAAGGACGTCCCGCTGACCGGCATCTTCAATCCCTCGCACCCTCGTTACGCCGAGGCCGGTGAGTTCCGCTCGCTCTACGAGTCCGACGCCGACGTCCGCCGGGTGGTCGACACCGCAAAGGGCCTGGAGAACCTCAAGCGCCAGTGGGGCGTGCACGCCGCCGGTGTGATCATGTCGTCGGAGCCGCTGATCGATCATATCCCGATCATGAAGCGGGAGCAGGACGGGGCGATCATCACGCAGTTCGACTACCCGACCTGCGAAGAGCTCGGCATGGTCAAGATGGACTTCCTGGGCCTGCGGAATCTCACCATCTTGGACGACGCGCTGCGCAACATCGTCCGCAACGGCAAGGACCCGGTGGTCTTGGAAGACCTGCCGTTCGACGACCCCAAGACCTACGAGTTGCTCGGGCGCGGCGACACGCTTGGCGTGTTCCAGTTCGACGGCGGCCCGATGCGGGCGCTGCTCCGGCAGATGAAGCCGGACAACTTCGAGGACATCTCCGCTGTGGGTGCGTTGTACCGGCCTGGCCCGATGGGCGCGAACAGCCACATCAATTACGCACTGCGCAAGAACGGGTTGCAGGAGATCACGCCGATCCATCCTGAGTTGGCCGAGCCGCTCGCGGAGATCCTGGGCACCACGTACGGCTTGATCGTGTACCAGGAACAGGTCATCGCGATCGCGCAGAAGTTGGCCGGCTACACGCTCGGCAAGGCCGACATGCTCCGGCGCGCCATGGGCAAGAAGAAGAAGGAGGTGCTTGACGCCGAGTTCGTCGGTTTCTCCGAGGGCATGCGGGCCAACGGTTATTCCGACGGCGCGATCAAGACGCTGTGGGACATCCTGGTCCCGTTTTCGGACTACGCGTTCAACAAGGCGCACAGCGCGGCGTACGGGGTGGTGTCGTACTGGACGGCATTCCTGAAGGCCAACTACCCGGCCGAATACATGGCCGCACTGCTCACCTCAGTCGGCGACGATAAGGACAAGACAGCGCTCTACCTGTCCGAGTGCCGCCGGATGGGCATCAAGGTCCTGCCGCCGGATGTCAACGAGTCGGAGGGAGACTTCACCCCGGTCGGCACCGACGTCAGGTTCGGACTGGCTGCGATCCGTAATGTCGGCACCAATGTGGTGGACGGCATCGTGGCCGCCCGCAAGAGCGCAGGGCGGTTCGAGAGCTTCCCCGACTTCATGGACAAAGTGCCGGTAACCGTCTGCAACAAGCGGGTGGTGGAGTCGCTGGTGCGAGCCGGCGCGTTCGACTCGATGGGGTACGCGCGCCGCGCACTTGCTGCGGTCGCCGAGGACGCGGTCGACGCGGTGATCGTGCTCAAGCGCAACGAGGCGATCGGCCAGTTCGACTTGTTCGGCGGCGACGACGGCGGCCAGGCTGGGTTCGAGGTCGCCGTGCCGGACCTGCCGGAATGGGACAAGCAGGTCAAGCTCGGCTACGAGCGGGAGATGCTGGGGCTGTACGTCTCCGACCATCCACTGCTCGGTCTCGAGCACGTCATCAACGGGGCGGCCGACCGTGCGATTTCGTCGCTCGCGGACGAGGACGATTGTCCGAACGGGTTAACGGTGACGATCGCCGGGCTGATCACCGGTATCCAGCGCAAGGTGACCAAGCGGGGCGACACGTGGGCCGTCACGACGGTCGAGGACCTCGAAGGCTCGGTCGACGTGATGTTCTTCCCGGCGTCCTACCAGCTGTACGCGCTACAGCTGGTGGAGGACTCCATAGTGGTCGTCAAGGGTCGGGTGGACCGCCGTGACGAATCGCCACAGCTTGTCGCCAGCGAGCTGAGCCAACCGGACCTTTCCCAGGCGCCGTCCGGCCCAGTGATTGTGACCGTTCCGGTGGCCCGGTGCACGCCGCCCATGGTCGAACGGCTGAAGGAGGTGCTCGCTACCCATCCGGGCATGACCGAGGTCCATCTGCGCCTGCAGGGCGCCGGGCGGACGACAGTTATGCGCCTGGACGACGGGCTCCGGGTCAATCCGTCGCCGGCGCTGATGGGAGACTTGAAGGCGCTGCTTGGTCCGTCGTGCCTCGCGGTGGGCGACGGTGTGACCAACGGCAACGGCCCGATCAGTGGTGCGGTAGCCGGGCTCCGTGGCAGCGTTACCAGCGGGTGATGCGCAAGGCACCGATCGCCGGCCCGGCCAGAGTGCTCGTTGAGCTGTTGCTGGCCGCTGTGGTCCTGGGTTTGACCGCAGGGTTGTTGTGGTGGGTGCTGACTCCTGAGATCCAGGGCGAGATCGCTCCGACCGGTGTCGTCGTATCGAATGCGGAGTCGCGCCGCCAGTTCGGCGTGGCCGGCTGGTTCGCGATGCTCGCTGCGGCAGGCGGCCTCCTGCTCGGATCGGTCGGCTTCATCCGGCATCGACGCCGTCCGGTCACGGCGCTTGTCGTGCTGGTGTTCGCCGGGCTCGTCGCCGCGGCACTCCAGTGGTGGTTCGGCACCCTCCTCGGCCCAGGCCCGGTGGCCGATCGCTCGGCCGGGCTGCCCACCGGCGCGACCATCTCCATGCCTCTGGACCTCAACGCATACGCCGCGTTATTCCTCTGGCCGATCGGTGCCGTCATAAGCTCGCTGGTGGTCGCTGTGTTTCTCGACGACCACGAACCGTGGTCCGCACGGCTCAGCCGGCGCGAGCGATCCGAGCCGTCTTTGCCGCCGTGAGCCGGATGAGGTCAGCCGGGGCCAGCTCGACGTCCAACCCGCGCCGGCCGGCGGAGATGAAGATCGTTTCGCACTCCATTGCACTGATGTCGATGATGGTCGGCAGCCGCCGGCGCTGCCCGAGCGGGCTGATGCCGCCGACGACGTAGCCGGTCGCGCGCTCGGCGGCCGCCGATGCCGCCATCCCTGCACGCTTGCCACCGTGGGCTGAGGCGAGAGCCTTGAGCTCAAGTGAGCCGCACACCGGCACGACGGCTACGACAAGCTCGCCGTCGACGTCCGCAAGGAGGGTCTTGAACACCCGCTCGGCCGGCACACCAAGCGCTTCTGCGGCTTCTAGGCCGTAGGACCGTGCGGATGGGTTGTGATCATATGGATGGAGCGTGTAGCGGACTGCTGAACGCTCCAACAGGGTCGTAGCCGGCGTGCTGGCGCGGCGTTGCACTGACCTCGTCTGGCTCGTCTGCTTCACCCCATCCATCCTGCCCGTGGCCATTCAGGAATTTCCAGCGTGGGTCGGGCACAATCCGGACACGATCGCACAGTAGAACGATCACGCTGATCGGCGCCACCGATCACCTACCCGATTCGGGCACGAAGGCATCGGCAAGGTCGCATCGGAGACGGCGGGATGCCCGCCAGACCGTCTTGCCATGCGAGCGCCGCGTCCACGGATCGGGCGCCCCACCTACACTCAATACCGTGATGCGCCGCATCGACCTGCGCGGGCGCCTGGCCGACGGTGAGGCGCTGGACTACCGCACCCTCGTACCGCGGGCGCCGCTCGACGTCGAATCCGCGGTCGCCGCGGCGGCGCCGATCTGTGCGGACGTCCGGAAGCGTGGCCTATCCGCCCTGATCGAGCTGGCGGCTCGGTTCGACGGTGTCGAACTGACCGATATCCGGGTACCCGGCGACGCTCTGGCTGCCGCGCTCGCCGGCCTGGACCCAGACGTTCGGAGCGCTCTCGAGGTGGCCATCGAGCGGGCCAGGAAGGTGCACTTCGAGCAGCGGCGACCGGACATCACCACGACGGTCACGGCCGGCGGCACGGTGACCGAACGGTGGGTGCCGGTCGACCGGGTAGGCCTTTACACACCCGGCGGGCTCGCGGTGTACCCGAGCAGCGTCGTGATGAATGTCGTGCCTGCCCAGCAGGCGGGAGTCGGCAGCCTGGCGCTTGCGAGCCCGCCACAACGAGCCAACGGCGGCCGGCCAGACAGCACGATCCTGGCCGCCTGCGCCCTGCTCGGGGTCGACGAGGTCTACGCCGTCGGGGGAGCGCAGGCGATCGCGATGTTTGCGTACGGCGTTCGCGACGCGTCGGGCGCCTCCGTGTGCGCGCCGGTCGACCTGGTAACTGGCCCCGGCAATGTCTACGTGGCCGCAGCCAAGCGGCTACTGCGCGGCCTCGTCGGCATCGACGCCGAGGCGGGGCCGACCGAGATCGCCGTGCTGGCCGATGACATCGCCGACCCGGTGCACGTCGCCGCCGACTTGATCAGCCAGGCAGAGCATGATCCCCTCGCGGCCAGTGTGCTGGTGACCGACAGTGCCGAGCTGGCCGACGCCGTTACCGCCGAGCTCCAGCTCCAGGTGGCCGCCACCAAACACGTCGAGCGCATCACGACGGCGCTGGGCGGCGAGCAGTCGGGCATCATCCTCGTCGACGACCTCGACCAAGGGCTGGACGTCGTCAACGCGTACGCGGCCGAACACCTGGAGATCCAGACACGGGACGCAGCCGACGTGGCCGGCCGAGTGCGCAACGCCGGCGCGGTCTTCGTCGGGCCGTGGGCGCCGGTGAGCCTCGGCGACTACTGCGCGGGGTCCAACCACGTGCTTCCGACAGGCGGCTGCGCCCGCCATTCGTCCGGGTTGTCGGTGCAGTCGTTCCTGCGCGGCATCCACGTTGTCGAGTACAACGAAGGCGCGTTGCGCGATGTCGCCGACCACGTCACCACACTGGCGGCGGCCGAGGATCTTCCTGCACACGGCGCGGCCATCCGGGCCAGGTTCCGGTGATGGCGGGTCGCGCCACCGACCGTCCCGACAGCACACCGACGCTTCCGCTGCGGGACGAGTTGCGCGGGCTTGAACCCTACGGCGCACCGCAGCTCGACGTCCCGGTCCGGCTCAACGTCAACGAGAACCCGTACCCGCCCTCGGAGGCGCTCGTCGCGGACCTGGCGGCGGCCGTCGCGGATACGGCGCGTGGTCTGAACCGCTACCCGGACCGCGAGGCGACGGCCCTGCGACGTGATCTTGCGGCCTACCTCGGGCACGGGCTCGACGAGACCCGGGTGTGGGCGGCCAACGGCTCCAACGAGATCATGCTGCAGCTGTTGCAGGCGTTCGGCGGGCCCGGGCGTACCGCCCTGTCGTTCGCTCCAACCTATTCGATGTATCCCGAGTACGCCCGCAACACCGCCACTCGCTGGGCCACCGGGCAGCGCGAACAGGACTTCACCGTCGACCCGGGGCACGCACTCGACAAGGTTGCCGAATACGACCCCACCATCGTGCTGCTCGCCTCGCCGAACAACCCGACCGGCACAGCACTACCGCTGGAGCTGGTTCGCAAGGTCCACGACGCTACGTCCGGCGTCGTGATCGTGGACGAGGCGTACGCGGAGTTCCGGCGGGCGGGGACGCCGAGCGCACTCACCCTGCTCGCCGATCATCCACGACTTGTCGTGACCCGGACGATGAGCAAAGCTTTCGCTTTCGCCGGCGCCCGGGTGGGTTATCTGGCCGCGGCACCGGAGATCGTCAATGCGGTGCGGATCGTCCGGCTCCCGTACCACCTGTCGGCGGTCACCCAGGCGATCGCTCGTGTCGCGCTGGCGCACGCCGACGAGTTGCTCGCGAAGGTGGCCCAGCTTCGCTTCGAGCGGGACGAACTGCGCCGCTGGCTCATCGAGCAGGGCCTGCAGGTGCCGGAGTCCGACGCCAACTTCGTGCTCATGGGCACATTCCGCGACCGGCACTTGGTGTGGCAGGGTCTGCTGGACCGGGGAGTTCTGGTCCGTGAGACCGGGCTGGACGAGTGGTTGCGGGTCTCCGTCGGCACGTCCGATGAGATGCGCGCGTTCCGTCAAGCGCTGCTAGAGGTGATCAGATGAGCAGGACAGCCCAAGTCGAGCGGGCGACCGGCGAGAGCAAAGTGTCGGTTGAACTCGACCTCGACGGCGCTGGCGTGGCTGACGTTGAGACCGGTGTGCCGTTCTACGACCACATGCTCGCCTCGCTCTCACGCCACTCCCTGATCGACCTAACCGTTCGTGCCGAGGGCGACACCCATGTCGACGCACACCACACTGTCGAGGACGTCGCCATCGTGCTCGGCCAGGCGCTGCGGCAAGCGCTGGGGGACAAGGTGGGCATTCGGCGGTTCGGTGACGCGATGGTGCCGCTTGACGAGGCGCTCGTCCAGGCGGCGGTCGACGTCGCTGGGCGGCCCTACTGCGTCCACACCGGCGAGCCCGAAGGCCAGGAGTATGTCCTGATCGGCGGCCACTACACCGGATCGCTGACCCGCCACGTGCTCGAGACCCTCGCCTTCCGCGCCGAGATCGCCTTGCACGTGCGGGTGCTTGCCGGCCGCGATCCGCACCACATCGTCGAGGCCCAGTTCAAGGCGGTGGCCCGCGCCCTTCGCGACGCCGTCGCGCTTGATCCGCGCGAGGGTGGCGTCCCGTCGACCAAAGGCACCCTGTGACCACCGGCTCCACCAGCCCATTCCGACTTGTCCGAGTCGCAGGCTGGGCAATCCCCGGCCAGCGAGTAGGCCCGCCGGACAACTCGGGAAGGAAAGGAGCCTGGTGAGCGCGCCACCTGTCGTCGTGCTGGACTACGGGTTCGGCAACGTGCGGTCCGCCGTTCGCGCCCTCGAGCGCGCCGGAGCAACGGTCGAGTTGACCGCTGACAGGGGCGCCGCGGCGGAGTGCGATGGGCTCGTGGTACCTGGCGTCGGCGCCTTTGCGGCGTGCATGAACGGTCTGCGCAAGGTCGGCGGACCCGAGGTGATCGGCCGGCGCCTCGCCGACGGCCGTCCCGTCCTTGGCATCTGTGTCGGCATGCAGGTCATGTTCACTAAAGGAGACGAGCACGGCGTACAGACCGGCGGCATCGGCGAGTGGCCCGGCACGGTCGAGCGGCTGCACGCGAGCCCACTGCCACACATGGGATGGAACACGGTGAGCGTGCCGTACGGCAGTGCCATGTTCGCCGGCGTCGAGAACGAGCGCTTCTACTTCGTGCACTCGTACGGTGTGCGCAGCTGGGACATACCGGCTGGCCGGATGCCTGCGCCGCTGGTGAGCTGGACCGAATACGCCGCCGACCGGTTCATCGCTGCGGTGGAAAGTGGGCCGCTGTGGGCGACCCAGTTCCACCCGGAAAAGTCGGGTGACCCTGGGGCGGCGCTGCTGGAGAACTGGGTGAGGCAACTGTGACCAACACGTGGGACACGGCGACGTATGACCGTGACTTCGCGTTCGTATCCGCGTACGGCGCCGAACTGCTGGACTGGCTGAAGGCACAACCGGGCGAGCGAATCCTCGACCTCGGGTGCGGGACGGGCGAGTTGGCCGAGCGTATCGCCGCGACCGGTGCCACGGTGATAGGTATCGACTCCGATCCGGCGATGATCGAAGCAGCGCGGCGGCGGCTGCCGAATGCCGACCTGCGTGTCGCGGATGGCCACGACTTTGCCGTGGACCCACCGGTCGACGCGGTGTTTTCGAACGCGGCTCTGCACTGGATGCCCGCGGCGGTGGAGGTCTTGGGCTGCGTGTCGGATGCGTTGCGGCCCGGTGGGCGACTGGTGGCCGAGATGGGCGCGACGGGGAACGTGGCGACCGTGATGGCAGCGGTGGACCAGGCATGCCGGGAAGCGGGCCTGCCTGAGCGTGACTGGCCGTGGTTCTTCCCGTCGCCCGCTCAGTACGCGGCGATGCTCGAGGACGCCGGGCTGGAGGTGCGGGAGCTCGACTTTCGCGACCGTCCCACCAAGCTGGTCGGTGAGGACGGCATCACCGGGTGGCTGCGGATGTTCGCTGGGCCCGTGATGGCGGACGTACCGGCCGAAGTGGTCGACCGGGCGGTCGAGATTGCCCGCCCGAAGCTCTGGCGCGACGGCGCCTGGTGGGCCGATTACCGGCGGCTGCGGTTCCGGGCGGTGAAGGTGTCGTGAAGCCGCTGCAATTGCTGCCGGCCGTCGACGTTGCCGACGGGCAGGCCGTCCGACTCGTCCAGGGTGAGATCGGTACGGAGACGACGTATGGCTCTCCGCTGGACGCCGCGCTGGCCTGGCAGTTGGCAGGAGCGGAGTGGATCCATCTGGTGGATCTGGACGCCGCGTTCGGCCGTGGTTCGAACCGACAGTTGCTCGCGGAGGTGATCGGCCGGCTGGACGTCGCCGTCGAACTGTCCGGCGGCATCCGCGACGACACGTCGCTCGAAGCCGCCCTGGCGACCGGTTGCACGCGGGTCAACTTGGGCACGGCAGCGCTGGAGGATCCGGCCTGGACGGCCAGTGCCATCGCACGCCATGGTGACAAGGTCGCGGTTGGGCTGGACGTCCGCGGAACCGTCCTCGCCGCACGGGGCTGGACCAGGGAAGGCGGCGACCTGTGGGAGGTCCTCGACCGGCTCGATCAAGCGGGTTGTGCCCGATACGTAGTCACCGACGTCACCAGGGACGGCACGCTGGGCGGGCCTAACCTGCGCTTGCTGACGGCCGTCTGCGAGCGGACCGGCAGCCCCGTGATTGCCAGCGGGGGCGTGTCGAGCCTGGACGATCTGGTCGAGCTGCGCAAGCTCGTCCCGCTCGGTCTGGAGGGCGCGATTGTCGGCAAGGCTCTGTATGCGCGGGCGTTCACACTTGAGGACGCACTCGAGGTGGCGTCCTCGTGACCCGGCGGATCGCGTCCGGTGCGCCCTGGGAGCCCATCGTCGGTTACAGCCGGGCGGTCGCGGCCGGAGATCATGTCTGGGTCACCGGCTGCACCTCTTTGCGCGATGGCGAGCTGGTCCACGAGGGCGATGCGTACGCGCAGACCGTGCAGGCGATCCGCAATGTCGAATGGGCCCTGGCGGAAGCGGGAGCCACCCTGGCGGATGTCGTGCGGACCAGGATTTTCGTCACGGATATCTCGCGGTGGGAGGAGTTCGGTCGCGCGCACGGGGAGGCGTTCGCCGACACGATGCCGGCAACTTCGATGGTGGAAGTCCGCGCGCTGATCGATCCGCGGATGCTGGTCGAGATCGAGGCGGTCGCCTACCGGCCGGGGGTGGGTTTGCCGTGAGCCTGGCCGTCCGCGTGATCCCGTGCCTGGACGTACATGCCGGACGGGTCGTCAAAGGCGTCCGGTTCACCAACCTGCGCGACGCTGGCGACCCTGTCGAGTTGGCCCGGTTGTATGACTCCGAGGGCGCTGACGAGCTGACCTTCCTGGATATCACCGCGTCGTCGGATGACCGGTCGACCATGTATGACGTCGTATCGCGGACGGCCGAGCAAGTCTTCATCCCGCTGACCGTGGGCGGCGGCGTGCGCTCGGCCGAGGACGTGGATCGGCTGCTGCGAGCCGGTGCCGACAAGGTGGGGGTAAACACGGCCGCCGTTGCGCGGCCCGGGCTCATCTCCGAGATCGCCGAGCGGTTTGGGTCGCAGGTTCTGGTGCTCTCGGTGGACGCTCGCCGCGGCGGCGGGACCGAGTCGGGCTTCGAGGTGACGACCCACGGGGGGCGTCGGGGGACCGGCTTGGACGCCGTGGCGTGGGTCATCGAGGCGGAGCGGCGGGGTGCCGGCGAGGTCCTGCTCAATTCGATGGATGCGGACGGCACCAAGGAGGGCTACGACCTGGAGATGTTGCGCGCGGTGCGGGCCGTCGCCGGTGTGCCCGTGATAGCCAGCGGCGGCGCCGGGGCGCGTGAGCACTTCGCGCCGGCGGTCGAGGCCGGCGCCGACGCGGTACTGGCTGCGAGCGTCTTCCACTTCGGCCAGCTGCGGATAGGCGAGGTCAAGTCCGCGCTGGCGGCCGCGGGTCATCCCGTCCGCTGATGTGGTTCGATCACGTTCGACAGGCGTGGCGACGACGTAACAGGCATGCAGGCCTGTAGGTACGTCGTGCGGCCTGCCGAACGTGATCGAACGGAGGGTCAGTCGCGGGCAGCGTCGGCGGAAGGCAGCGCGAGCATCCGGTCAAGGGCGACGCGAGCCCACTGGGCAGTGTCGGGGTCGACCTCGATCCGGTTGACTACCCGGCCGTCAACGAGGTTCTCCAGCGCCCAGACCAGGTGCGGCAGGTCGATCCGGTTCATCGTGGAGCAGAAGCAGACCGTCTTGTCGAGGAAGACCACCGTCTTGTCCGGGTGCCGCTGGCCCAGCCGCTTGACCAGGTTAAGTTCAGTGCCGACCGCCCAGGCGGTACCGGGCTCGGCGGCGGCGATGGTCTTGATGATGTACTCGGTGGACCCGATGTAGTCCGCCTGCGTGACGACCTCGTGCTTGCACTCTGGATGCACCAGGACGTTGACACCGGGAATCCGCTCGCGGACGTCGGCGATTGACTCGGCAGAAAACCGGCCGTGCACCGAGCAATGGCCGCGCCAGAGCAGCATCGTCGCGTCGCGAAGCTGCTCGTCCGTGACGCCGAAGTCGGGCTTGTGCGGGTCGATGACAACGCAGTCGTCGAGCGACAGGCCGAGCTCGAGCAGGGCGGTGTTGCGGCCCAGGTGTTGATCGGGCAGGAACAGCACCTTCTCGCCCTGCTCGAATGCCCACTCCAGGGATCGCTTGGCATTGCTGGAGGTACACACCGCACCGCCGTTGCGCCCGCAGAACGCCTTGATATCGGCGGAGGAGTTCATGTACGTGATCGGGACGGTCACGTCCGTCACGCCGGCATCGGCCAGGCGGGCCCACGCGTCCTCGACCTGCACCAACCGGGCCATGTCGGCCATCGAGCAGCCGGCAGCCAGGTCGGGCAGGACGACCTGCTGGTTGTCGGCGGTCAGAATGTCGGCCGACTCGGCCATGAAGTGCACACCGCAGAACACGATGTACTCGGCCTCGGGCCGGGCGGCGGCGTCGCGGGCCAGCTTGAAGGAGTCGCCGGTCACGTCGGCGAACTGGATGACCTCGTCGCGCTGGTAGTGGTGGCCGAGTATGAACGCGCGGTCCCCGAGCGCCGCACGGGCCTTGTGTGCACGTTCGACCAGGTCAGGATCGCTCGCGGGCGGGAGGTCACCCGGGCATTCGACTCCGCGCTCGCTGTTCGGGTCCGCGCCACGGCCGAGCAGCAGCAGTGGCAGGGGAGGAGCGGAGGGAGATTCGGTCACGGTCACAGCGCAGCCCTCTCGGTACGGATAGCCACCTAATGGTCCCATAGGGACAACCGGCGACGAGGTGGCAGACTTCCCGTGTGGGGACAGTGTTGTTGATGGTCGCCGGCGTGATCCTGGCGGCGGTCGTGGCAGCGCTTATCGTGTCGTCGTCCGGCCAGCGTCGCGTGGACGCTGTGCAGCAGCGGGCCGACGCGCTCGCCGACCGGGTCCTGAGGCTCGAGCGGGCGCTCGCCACGGCCGAGCACGCCCTGCGCTCGCTGGCCAATGATGGCAGGCTCGACGCCGGGATGGCCGTCCAGATCGACACCGCGCTCGAAGACATCCGCCGGGATCGCGGCGACTACCCACCCCTGCGTTGATCATGCAATTCCCGGGCGACACGCCGATTTGTCCCGTCGCAACCGATCGTCGCCATGAAGTCGTACGGCGTGTCGCCCGGGAATTGCATGATCAACGCGGTTAGCCGAAGGACACCGACGGGATGTAGGGCGCCGGCGGCCGCATGTGACGCAGCGCGAGATAGGCGTCGTGCTCGACCTGGAGGCCCGCGGCCAGCCCGACGTCCACAGCCCACTCCTGGTCCGAGGTCAGGCTGCGAATCAGCACATTGGTGCCCGGTTCGGTCCGGGCCAGCGCCGCCCATAGTAGACGCTGTGCGACGGCCCTGCTGGTGGCGGCAAGTAGGGCGACGCGCGACGGATCCAGGTAGGCGTACCCACGCCCGGTCAGCATGTCGCAGACCAGCAGCTGCCCATAGTCCTGCAGGTAGGCGTGGTCCGGCCGGTGGGTCGCACCACGTACCTGCCGGTCGACGGAGTCGACGAACTCCAAATCACCGTCCGTCCCGGCACGTACGCCGTCAATGATCGGCAGGGATGCGCGGTCGACCACGCCGGTGAGCTGCATCGTCGGGTGGAGGGTGAACCCGGCGAGCCGGTACCGGCGCACAGCGCGCGGGTCGCGGGTGCTGCAGATGAGGCCCCGAAGGCACCCGGCGCCGTACGCGATGGCAACCTCCAGCAGGGCCTTGCCCGCACCGCGGCCCTGAAATTCGGGCTCGACAGCGTAGGTCGAAAGCACCCAGAGCAGATCGCGGCGGACCGCCGCGGCGACTCCCACGACCGTCCCGCCGTCGTCACACACCCAGCAGCCACCCGGATCCACGTGGAGCAGGTGGTGCAGCCGTGCCGTCCAGCGCTTGCGCTGCTCAGGGGTGCGCTCGTGCACACCGAGCGGGCTGTCCGGGCCGAACGCCACTGCGGTCAGGCGCTCGACGGCGTCGACGTCGTCTGGCCGCATCGGGCGAATCCGCATACGGCACACTCTGCCTCATGCGCATCCTGGTGGCACCGGACAAATTCGCCGGCACCCTTACTGCCGTACAGGCTGCGGACGCGATGGCCGAAGGGTGGCGCCGGCAAGCTCCCGCCGACGAACTGACGACGATTCCGATGGCCGATGGCGGGCCTGGTTTTTTGGACGTCCTGCACGCCTCGCTCGGCGGGCAGTTGAACGCCGTGACTGTGCGCGGCCCACTCGGTGGGACGGTTCCGGCCACCCTGCTCGTCGTCGGCGACACCGCCTACGTCGAGTCGGCGCAGGCGTGTGGGTTGAACCTGCTGCCCCGTCAGGGGCACCGGCCCGTGGCTGGGATGACCGAGAGTGCGTCGACCTACGGAGTCGGCGAGCTCGTCGCGGCAGGGGTCGACGCCGGCGTGTCGCGAGTCGTTGTCGGTTTGGGTGGCAGTGGGACGAACGATGGCGGCGCGGGGTTGCTGGCGGCGCTCGGCGCGACGAGCCAACCCGAAGGTGCCCTGACTGCCGGCCCGTCCGGGCTCGCCGAGCTGACCAGCGTGGACGTCGAACCGGCTCGCCGGCGGGTGGGCGGCGTCGATCTCGTGGCGGCCACCGACGTGGACAACCCATTGCTGGGCCTGCGCGGCGCGACGAATGTGTTCGGACCGCAGAAAGGCATCGCCCGGGAGCGGTTGATCGAAGTGGACGGTGCCCTCACCACGTTCGCCCACCTCGCTGACCGGTCGTTCGCCGACGAAGCGGGCGCAGGAGCCGCCGGCGGGCTCGGATACGCGCTGCTGTTGCTCGGCGGTCGGCGCGAGCCCGGGTTCGGGACGGTGGCCGAGGCGCTGGGACTTGCCGACCAGGTCAAGGCAGCCGATCTGGTCTTGACCGGCGAAGGGAAGCTGGATTGGCAGTCCATGCACGGCAAGGTCGTGTCCGGCTTGGCCGCTCTGGCCGGCGAGGCGATGCGACCGTGCGTCGCGTTGGCCGGCGAGGTGCAGGTCGGGTCGCGTGAGCTTCGAGCCAACGGCATCGAGGCGGCATATTCGCTCGTGGAGATGGTAGGGGTGGATCGGGCCTTCGCCGAACCCGCCGCCAGTCTGGCGGACATGGCGGCTCGCGTTGCGCGGACGTGGAGCCGGGCCTAGTCGTGTGCAACCATGGGGAGAGACGGCGGAATGCCGGGCGCGTCCCGCGCGTTCGACGTATACGACCGCACGCTGATATGAGGCAGGAGCGATATGACCGTTCAGGACCAGGCAACCAGTGACCAGGCGGCCCGCACCGTTGTGCTGACCGACGAGGCATCGGCCAAGGTCAAGAGCCTGCTAGATCAGGAGGGTCGGGACGACCTCGCGCTGCGGATCGCGGTGCAGCCGGGCGGCTGCTCGGGGCTGCGGTACCAACTGTTCTTCGACGAGCGGTCGCTCGACGGCGACATCGTGGAAGACTTCGGAGGCGTCAACGTAGTAGTCGATCGCATGAGCGCTCCGTACTTGACGGGTGCCACTATCGACTTCGTGGACACCATCGAGCGTCAGGGGTTCACCATCGACAACCCCAACGCGTCGGGTTCGTGCGCCTGCGGCGACTCCTTCCACTGACAAGCCGGCTGCTGCCGATCGGGTAACCACCCCGCCCCGCGAAGACACAGGCCGTCACCTGGTCGTTTCACGGCGGCGGTGTGACGGCCATACACTCGGCGACCGTGAACATCGCCGTGACCGGATCCATCGCGACCGACCACCTGATGACGTTCAAGGGTCGGTTCGCCGATTCCCTCGTCGTCGACCAGCTGGACAAGCTGTCGCTGTCCTTCCTCGCCGAGGAACTTGCCATTCACCGTGGTGGAATTGCCGCCAACATCTGCTTCGGTATGGCCAACCTCGGGCTGTCGCCCGTGCTCGTCGGTGCGGTAGGGGAGGACTTCGTCGACTACCGCTCCTGGCTGGAGCGGCATGGTGTCGACTGCGCCAGCGTCCACGTGTCGGAGGTTCGCCACACCGCCCGGTTCGTGTGCACGACCGACGACGATCACGCGCAGATCGCCACGTTCTACGCGGGTGCGATGAGCGAGGCACGGGAGATCGAGCTGCGCCCCATTGCCGATCGCATCGGCGGCCTCGACCTCGTGATGATCAGCCCCAACGATCCGGAGGCGATGCTGCGGCACACCGACGAAGCCCGCGTCCGGTCGTTTCCGTTTGCCGCCGACCCGTCCCAGCAGCTGGCCTGGATGGACGGCGCGTCGATTCGGCACCTTGTTGACGGGGCGTCCTACCTGTTCAGCAATGAGTACGAGGCGGCCCTGCTAGAGCAGAAGACGGGATGGAGCTCCGGGGAAGTGCTCGAGCGAGTCGGGGTCCGTATCACGACGCTGGGCAAGGAGGGCTCGCTGATCGAGCAGGCCGGAGAGCCTCCGGTGCGGGTACCCGCTGCGGGTGAACCCCGCGCGGTTGACCCCACGGGTGTGGGTGACGCGTACCGCGCCGGGTTCCTCGCGGCCCTCGCATGGGGGCTACACCTCGAGCGCGCCGCGCAACTCGGGTCGCTGCTCGCAGCCTACGTCTTGGAGAATGTCGGGACGCAGGAGTACGAGTTGGGTCGCTCCGACGTGCTCGACCGGTGCGCCAAGGGCTACGGCGACGCAGCCGCCGAGGACATCGCTCCGCACATCAAGACGCTCCGCCCCTAACCCGCTGATCATGCAAAAGCCGGGCGACACGCCGGTGTATTCCATGAGCCACCCCGGGGACATTCCGGGTAATTCGGCGTGTCGCCCGGCTTTTGCATGATCAGCGGGATTTGCGGACGAGGTAGGCCGGCGCGCCATGGACCGGCTCGCCGATCCCGAGGTACTCGTGTCCGCGTAACCGGCACCAGGCGGGGATGTCCGTTGCAGCGGCGGGGTCGTCGGCCACCACCGCGACGATGCCGCTGGCCGGGGCCTCGGTGATTCTCCGGGCGAGTTCGATGACGGGCAGTGGGCAGCGCATCGAGCGACAGTCCAGGGTCAGATCCGGATCGGGCAGATCGGTCATAATCCGTCAACTCCCGTCGAGTCCCGCAGCCGGCGTACGACGTCCGGCACGACGTCGAGAAAACGCTCGACATCGGACTCGGTGGTCGTGCGGCTGAGCGAGACCCGGATGTTGCCGTGCGTCAGCACTCCCATCGCCTCCAGTACGTGGCTTGGCGTCAGCGTGCTCGCTGTACATGACGATCCACTGGATACCGCGAACCCCGCCTTGTCCAACTCAGTGAGTAGCGCCTCGCCGTCCAGATAGAGGCATGAGAAGGTGACGATATGCGGCAACCGCCGCGTCGGATGTCCGACCACCTCGACATCCGGGACGAACTCTGGAATCCTGGCCCGGATCCGTTCGACGAGCGCCGTATGGGTGTGGTTGAGTTCCTCCGCCTCGGCCAGCCGGGCCCGCAACGCGGCCGCGGCGGCGACGGCGCCCGGGACGTTCTCGAAGCCGGGTACCCGGCCGGACCCCCGTTCATCCTCCGGTGACGGCGACCGCCAGCGCGTCCCGCGACGTACCGCAAGCACACCGACTCCCGCCGGTCCGCCCCACTTGTGCGCGCTAGCGGCTAGCAGAGACCAGCCGTCCGGCACGGCGAGCCGGCCGACGACCTGGGCCGCATCGACCACCAGTGGGATGCCGCGGCCGGCGCACCGCGCCGCCACCGCCGCGACCGGCTGTACGGTGCCGACTTCGTGGTTGGCCGCCTGCAGGCAGGCCACGGCGGTATCGTCCCGCAGCGCACTGGCGAAGGTGTCAGGGTTCACCAGGCCGGATTGGTCGACGGGGACGCGGTGGACCTCGGCGGTCGAGACGCGCGCCGCGGCGTGAAGCACGCTGGAGTGCTCGACGGCGGAAACGACCAGGTGGCGGCCCGTCCGGGCGCGGGCGGCGGACGCGCCGAACACCGCGAGGTGCACCGCCTGCGTGCCGCTCGCGGTGAACGACACCTCGTCTGGACGCGCGCCGATCGCAGCGGCGACGATCTCTCGCGCATTGTCGAGCAGCAGCCGCGCCCGCCGGGCGGAGCCGTAGAGCCGGGCTGGATCGGCCCAGCCGGCGTCGTAGGCCTCTACCAGCACCTCCCGCGCCGCGGGGTGTAGCGGCTCGGTCGAAGCAGCGTCGAGGTAGCCACGCAGACTGTTAGGCACGCCACGCACGTTAATCGCCCACCTTCGTGGATGCCCCCTGACCGTAGCCGCTAGTGTTGCCACCGCAGAACAAACATGCCTTTCGCGGCTTCGCTGAAGGACCGGCGCGGCCCGCGGGTTATTCGCGTGAAGGGGCGCTGCGAGTTGAGTCGAAACAGTACCGTGCGCTCGGTGCGTCGAAGGGTCACCGTCGGGGCCACGCTGGCCGCCGCCGCGGTCGCCTTGAGCGGGTGCTCGGGCGAGGCGGCCGACCAGTGGCGCCGCGCCGGGCTGCCCGAGCCCGCCACGGAAGAAACGCCTCTTGTCGGCGATCTCTGGGTCGGTACCTGGATCGCCGCGCTCGGAGTCGGCCTGCTCGTCTGGGGGCTGATCTTGTTCGCCGCCGTGGCATACCGCCGGCGCCACGACGAACTGCCGCGGCAGACCCGCTTCAACGCGCCCATCGAGTTCCTCTACACGGTTGCGCCGTTCGCCGTCATCGCGTCCCTGTTCTACTGGACGGTTCAGAACCAGGACGAGATCGTTGACGTGTCGGCCGAGCCGGACATCACCATCGGCGTCGTCGGCCAGCAGTGGTCGTGGACGTTCAACTACGTCGACGGCGACGTCCACGACATCGGCACCCCGACCAACCGCCCCACGCTTGTACTTCCGGTCGACCAGACAGTGCGCTTCGAACTCGACTCGCCCGATGTGATCCACTCGTTCTGGGTCCCACAGTTCTATATGAAGATGGACGTCATTCCCGGCAAGACCAACTCGTTCCAGGTCACGCCCAACCGCGAGGGACACTACGCTGGCAAGTGCGCTGAGCTGTGCGGGGTGTACCACTCGCGGATGCTCTTCGACGTCGAAGTGGTCTCGCAAGAGGAGTACGAAGCGCACTTGGAAGAGCTTCGTGACCGCGGCCAGACCGGGTTGATCCCGTCGCCGCTCCGCGGTGCCTACTCGCAGCCATTTGATCCAGAGGGGAGCGACTCGTGACGACGTACCTCGAGCGCACGGCCGCGCCTGCGCCGGAACCCGTGACGCGCCCGAACCGCAAGGGCAACATCGTCGTCCGGTGGATGAGCTCGACCGACCACAAGGTCATCGGCTACCTGTATCTGCTCACGTCGTTCGGGTTCTTCCTGGTCGCCGGGTTGATGGCGGTGTTGATCCGGATGCAGTTGTGGCAGCCTGGCCAGGGCATCGTCAGCGATCATATGTACAACCAGCTGTTCACCATGCACGGCACGGTGATGCTGCTGCTCTTCGCGACGCCGCTGTTCATCGGCTTCGCCAACGTCGTCGTGCCGCTGCAGATCGGTTCACCGGACGTCGCGTTTCCGCGGCTGAACATGTTCAGCTACTACCTGTTCCTGTTCGGCGGACTGATGGTGATGACCGGGTTCCTCACCCCCGGTGGTGCCGCCGATTTCGGTTGGTTCGCCTACGCGCCGCTGAACAGCGACCTGTACAGCCCCGCCCTCGGCGGCGACCTCTGGGTGATGGGCCTCGCGCTGTCCGGGTTCGGGACGATCTTCGGTGCGGTGAACTTCATTACCACCATCATCTGCATGCGCGCCCCCGGCATGACGATGTTCAGGATGCCGATCTTCACCTGGAACATCCTGGTGACGGCCATCCTGGTGTTGATCGCGTTCCCGCTGCTGGCCGCGGCGCTGTTCGCGCTGTTCGCGGACCGGAACTTCGGCACCCACATCTTCGACCCGTCCGGCGGCGGGCCCATCCTGTGGCAGCACCTGTTCTGGTTCTTCGGCCACCCCGAGGTGTACATCATCGCCCTGCCGTTCTTCGGCATCATCACCGAAGTCATCCCGGTGTTCAGCCGCAAGCCGCTGTTCGGCTACAAGGGGCTGATCTACGCGACGCTTGCGATCGGCGCGCTGTCAGTGGCGGTGTGGGCGCACCACATGTACGTGACCAACTCGGTCAACCTGCCGTTCTTCGCGTTCATGACCATGCTGATCGCCATCCCCACCGGTGTGAAGTTCTTCACCTGGATCGGCACGATGTGGCGCGGGTCGCTGACATTCGAGCCCCCGATGCTGTTCGCGATCGGCTTCCTGGTGACCTTCCTGCTCGGCGGGCTCACCGGTGTCGTGCTGGCTTCTCCACCACTCGATTTCCAGGTGTCGGACTCGTACTTCGTCGTGGCGCACTTCCACTACGTGGTGTTCGGCACTGTGGTGTTCGCCATGTTCGCGGGGTTCTACTTCTGGTGGCCCAAGATGACCGGGCGGATGCTGGACCACCGGCTGGGCAAGATCCATTTCTGGATGTTGTTCATCGGTTTCCACACGACGTTCCTGGTCCAGCACTGGCTCGGAGTCGAAGGCATGCCGCGCCGGTACTCTTCCTATCTGCCGGAAGACGGGTTCACCACGCTGAATCAGGTTTCGACCGTCGGCGCGTTCATCTTGGCGATTTCCACTTTGCCATTCATGTGGAACGTCTGGAAGACTCGGTTGACGCCGAAGATCGCCGTGGACGATCCATGGGGCTGGGGCGGCTCGCTGGAGTGGGCGACGTCCTGCCCGCCGCCGCGGCACAACTTCACGTCGATCCCGCGGATCCGAAGTGAGCGTCCCGCCTTCGACCTGAAGTATCCCGAGGTGGCCGCTGTGACGCAGAAGCCTGATAGCCACCTCCAAGAGATACTCATTGCTCCTGACGTGGAGGACCGCCCGTGAAGGTCGAAGGTCTGGTATTCGTCGTCGTGTCGGTCTTCTTCTTGATCGTCACGCCGATCTATTGGTTCATGTCCAACGACCCGACCGGCACGACGGCACTCACGCTGACCTTCGCCCTTGGTGCGCTGGTGTCGTTCTACCTGCTGACGACCTCGCGCAAGGTACACCCTCGCCCCGAGGACCGGCACGACGGTGAGATCGAGGAACTCTCCGGTGAGTATGGGTTCTTCAGCCCTTACTCATGGTGGCCGCTGGCCTGTGCAGGGTCGGCCGCGGTCGTGTTCGCTGGCCTGGTTTTCGGCTGGTGGCTGTTCCTGATCGGGGTGGGAATGGCAGTGATCGCCCTTAATGGCCTGGTCTTCGAGTACTACCGGGGCGAACACGCCCACTAGATCTGCGTCGCAGGTAGGGGTCAGCGGCCGGACTGGGAGAAGTGCATCCAGTCCTTGCTCGAGTTCCACGTGCCGCCCCAAACCCAGCCAATGGTGGCGAAGGCATCGGTGACCACGTCTCCGGCTTCGATCATTCCGGGAGCGCCTCGGGTGCGATCGAGGTACGCCGATGCGAGTTCGGGTATTACGACATCACCGCGCTGGTACGGGTTGTGGAAGGGATTGACGTCCACCGCCAGGCCGTAGGCGTGCTGTGACCAGGAGTTGCTCCCGGTGGAGGGTCGGCAGACGAACGCCGAAGTATTGTTGCCGTCACCCGTTGGTGGCGCGTCGAGCTCGTAAGCGGCGACGACCCGCATCTCCTCGAGAGGGAAGCGAGCCTGGTACATCCGGCCGAATACCTCGACTATGTCTGAGGCCACGGACTCGTGCACGATCATCTCGCCGAGGTGAGGCTGGTTGTCGAACCCCCAGAAGGTGAGCGTCAGGTACCGCAGGTCGTCCAATGACACCGGGCACTCTGCGACCCAGGTGGACCGGGCGAGCACGTCGTCGGGGATGGACTCGACGGTGGCGTCGAAGGCGTCAGGGGCCGGGCGTGGATCGGGGGGAGGCAGCTGCCTGTCGACGAGCTCGGGCGGGGTGGGCTGCACTTCACCGAGGCCGTCCGGTCGTACTGGCAGGACGCGGGTGCCCAGCCACACGGGGCGCTGCTGCGTCGCTGAGTCCGCCGTCGCCGGCGCTGGAGGCGAACTGGTGCTGTCCGCCGAACCTGGAGACGGGGCAGGGCCGGACGGAACCGGGCTGGACGGCACCGGTGTCGTGACGCCAGGAGCGGTGTAGACGGCTGGCTGTGAAGGCGGGCCGGCAGCGGGACTGTCCGAACCGCAGGCGGCCACGGCCGCGGCGACAAGGACGCCGAGGACGGCGTGTTGCAGTCTTCCTGCCAGCAAAGAGCCACCAGTGGCGCCTAACGGGCTCATGGTTCAGGAATCGGCTCGGTGAGGCACTCGCCGCTCAGCTCCCCGCCACGGCGGGCTGGTGTGCGGCGGTCCGGTGAGCGGTCGCGCGCCGTGGCGAGCACAGATCCAGCGAGTATGAGGACGAATCCGGCCGCGATGGAGATGGTCAGGGTCTCTCCGAGTACCAGGACGCCGAGCACGATGGCGACGGCCGGGTTGATGTAGGTGATGACCGTTGCCCGTGCCGGCCCGACCTCCGCCACGAGCGCGAAGAACAGCATGAAGGCTAGCGCGGTGCAGATGAGTGCGAGACCCAGAACTGAGAGCCACGCCTCGGCGGAGGGGGGCTGTGTCGGCCGCTGGGCCAGCCCGATCGGCAGGTAGCCGATCGCGGTCAAGGCGATCGAAGCGGCCACCACCCCGAGCGCCGGCAGGTGAGAAAGGTTGCGGGCCAGCAGCAACGGCCCCAGGGCGTAGCACACCACGACGCCCCCGACAGCCAGCAGCGCACCAAGATTGGTGGTGCCTACGTCGAAACCGACGAGCAGGGCGACGCCGGCGAAGCCGACGAGCAGGCCGGCCACGCGGCGTACTTCGACGTGTTCGTGCCCGGTCATCCAGACCAGGAACGCTCCGACGAGCGGGACGGCTGCCACCAGCAACCCGGTGAGCGAGCTGGACAGCGTCTGCTCGGCGTAGCCGAGGAGAATCCACGGGATGCAGATTTCGACGAGCGTGTACGCCAGTAGCGGGCGCCAGTAGGGCAGCAGGGGACGCAGCTGCCCCTTGGCGGCAGCAACGGGGACGAGGATGGCGGCGGCTATCGCGGTGCGTGCCAGCACGAGTGCGGCGGGGGAAAACTCCTCGACCGCGACCTTGATCAGAAGATATGGGATGCCCCAGATCAGGCCCATGGCCAGGAACAGCGCCCATCCTCGTCGGGACACCCGTCACCCCTGCTCGCGTTATGGCCAACCAGCGTCGTGTCGTCAACGCCGACACGTTATCCGCCCGCAGCGGTCATCGTCCCGAGTGCGGGCCGGTTCCGATCTCGCCGTGCTCCTCGGCCGCCTCGGCGGGCCCGTGTCCGTCGTGACGGGCCATCTCGAGCTCGTCGCGAGTCGGCTTCTGGATGACATCGCCGAAGTAGACCTTGGACAACCGGGCACGCACCTTGGCCGACCGCCGGCGTGGGGCGGGAATCCCGTACTCGTCCGTCTCCGGACCGAGGTCGAACGGCGTCTGTCGCTCGTGCGAGGTGAGCTTGTACGCCGTCACGTCCGCGAGTGGTCCGTGCATCTCAGAGTATTCGCCTTCGGGACTAACCACGATCACGCCCGACTCCGAGCCGTGTAGCACCTTGTCGCGGTCGCGCCGCTGGAGGCCCAGGCAGATTCGCTTGGTAACCCAGAACGTGAGGGGTGGCAGCACAATCACCGCGACCTGCATGAACCTGGTGATCCACATGACGGGGACGTTGAAGATGGTGGCGACGAAGTCGTTGCCACCGGAGATCCACAGCAGCAGGTAGAAGGTGATGAAGGCGACGCCGATGCCGGTGCGCACGGGCTGGTTGCGCGGGCGGTCCAGCACGTGGTGCTCGCGCCTGTCGCCGGTAACCCACTGCTCGATCCACGGATACAGCAGCAACGGCGTGAGGATGATGCCGGGCAGCAGCACGGCCGGCACGAGCACGTTGAGGCTTATCGGATAGCCGGCGATATAGAACTCCCAGTTCGGCATGATCCGCAGGGCGCCGTCGAGGAATCCGATATACCAGTCCGGCTGGGTACCGGCAGACACGATCGACGGATCGTACGGGCCGAAGAGCCACAGTGGCAGGATCTGGATCGTCGCGGCCATCAGCACGATGACACCGAACACGACGAAGAAGAACCCGCCCGCCTTCGCGGTGTAGATCGGGAACAGCGGGTAGCCGACGACGTTGTTGTTGCTCTTGCCGGCCCCGCCCCAGTGGGTGTGCTTCTGGTACCAGATCAGGATCAGGTGGATGGTCACCAGCGCCAGGAGGATACCTGGCACCAGCAGGATATGAAGGACGTACAGCCTGGCGATCGCGTCGTCGCCCGGGAACTCGCCGCCGAAGATGAACGACGATAGGTACGTTCCGACGATCGGGATCGCCAGCATGCCGCCTTCGATGATCCGCATACCAGTGCCGGAGACGAGGTCGTCGGGCAGCGAGTAACCGGTGAAGCCGTTGGTGACGCCGAGCACCAGCATCAACACGCCGATCACCCAGTTGATTTCGCGCGGCTTACGGAACGCGCCGGTGAAGAAGATTCGGAGCATGTGGATCGACATCGCGGAGATGAAGATGATCGCGCCCCAGTGGTGGATCTGCCGCATCAGCAGACCGCCGCGCACCTCGAAAGACAGCTCGAGCGTGGTTGCGAACGCCTCCGACATGCCGACGTCGCGCAGCGGCGCGTACGCGCCGTCGTACATGACGTGCGCCATCGACGGCTTGAACCAGAGCGTCAGAAAGACACCCGACAGCAGGATGACGATGAAGCTGTACAGCGCGATCTCGCCCAGGAGGAACGACCAGTGGTCCGGGAAGGCCTTGCGGATGTTCCGCTTTAGCCAGTTGTTCGTCGTGACCCGGTCGTCGACCCAGCTGACGAGCTTGCCGGCGCCGTTGACCACTGCGCTCATGTGTTCATCTCCCAGAAACTCGGGCCAATGGGATCGACGAAGTCACTCTGCGCGATGAGGTAACCCTCGTCGTCCACGGCCAGCGGCAGCTGCGGGAGCGGGCGCTTCGCGGGGCCGAAGA
>DASTNZ010000034.1:0-86148 GCA_035762665.1 Jiangellaceae bacterium
CGGTAGGCGCGGACCTTGGCGATGCTGCCGCACGACCGGCCGTCCGGCCCTCCCGCGGTCATCAGGCACCACCGTTTGCTGGCGTTGCGGCTCTGGTCGTAGAACACCCACTGGCAGTCGGGACACGCCTTGAGGCGGGCCCACTCGCCAGAGGAGAGTGCCGTCAGGCTCGTCACGATGATCTCCCCGCACACGCCGGCCCCGTGCCGGAAGCCGACGGTCCCTGTCGCGACATGCGGCCTGATATCGAGCCGTCCGATCCATCGGTTGAAGACAACGTCGGCGACCGCGGACCTGTCCACCACGCTGCGAAGGTCATCACGGAGCTGGCGCAACTGCGCACGCTCCGACGGGGCCACGCGATGTTCGTCGGCATACGCGTCAAGGCGATCCTCGGCGATACGCGTGTCATTGGGGATCAGCCAGCTGTTCAGGAGAGTGCGAACACTCTCAAGCCCCCCGGGTGCCACTTGGCCCTCGCCACGTGTGTTAACCACTCAAGCATCTTACCGGTTGCGCCACGAATAGAGAGCCGTTAACCTACAAACTATGATGAGCGGTTACACAGCCATGAGTGGCCAATGCCCTGCCGAGTTGACGAGCGCCGGACCGCATCCCGAACTGCGCGGGGAGGTCGGGTCATGAACAGGACGCTGGTCTGGATGGCTAAACAATGGCCAGGTATGGAGCACACCAAAGTCCGAGCAAACGAGCAGGGAGTCTGGGCGGACGGCGCGCTCATCGCCGTGGTCGACGAGCAGCCGGTCCGGGTCAACTACCGGATCGAGTGCGACCCGTCCTGGCGACCGGTCAGCGTGACGGTGGAGCTCCATGGCCAGCCGGCGCTATCGCTGCGACGCTCCGCAAGCCGGTGGTACGACGGCGATGGCCAGGAACGTCCTGATCTGGACGGTTGCCTCGACGTCGACATCGCCCTCACACCGTTCACGAATACGATCCCGATCCGCCGCCTGGCGCTTGACGTCGGCGACTCCGCCGACCTGAACATTGTCTACATCCATCCGGTCACCGCCGTGGATGTCAGCGCCCAGCGCCAGACGTACACACGCACCGAAACCGGGTGGCGCTACGAATCCGGTTCCTTCCGAGCCGACCTGCTCGTCGACGCAGACGGCGTCGTCCTCGACTACTCGGGATTGTGGTCGCTGGCGTCCCGCTGAGGCCTCGTACAACCGCAGCAACCGGGCGCCATGCCGTAGGCTCGGGTCGCCATGAGCGACGCGCCTATCGGGATATTCGACAGCGGAGTGGGCGGGCTCACGGTGGTTCGCGCCGTGCTCGACCAGCTTCCGCACGAAGCGATCCATTACGTGGGCGACACTGCCCGCGGCCCGTACGGGCCCCGCCCCATCGCCGAGGTACGTGCGTTCGCGCTCGACGTGATGGACTCCCTTGTCGCCGACGGGGTGAAGATGCTGGTCATCGCCTGCAACTCCGCCAGCAGCGCGGTTCTGCGCGACGCGCGCGAGCGGTACGACGTGCCGGTCGTCGAGGTCATCCAACCGGCCGTGCGCCGGGCCGTGGCGACCACCCGCAACGGCCACGTCGGCGTCATCGGGACCCGGGCGACGATCGCGTCCAAGGCGTACGAGGATTCCTTCACCGCCGCGCCTCACCTGCGGATCACCACCCAGGCGTGCCCCAGGTTCGTGCAGTTCGTCGAGGATGGCATCACCCATGGCCTTGAGCTCGAGCGCGTCGCTCGGGAGTACCTCGAGCCGGTACGTGACGCGGGTGTGGACACACTCGTGCTCGGCTGCACTCACTACCCCATGCTGACCGGCGTGCTGTCATACGTCATGGGCGACGGTGTCACGCTGGTCAGCAGTGCGGAAGAAACCGCGCAGGACGTGTACCGGGTGCTCGCGCAGCGTTGCCTGATGCGTGACGATCATCTTCCGCCACCCACGCATCGCTTCCGTGCGACGGGGGACCCGCGGCCGTTCGGCGAGGTGGGCCGGCGCTTCCTCGGTCCGCGTATCGAGTCGATCGAAGACACGCTGGGCTTTCGGGCAGTCGTGGCGCCCGATATGAGCGACCTGCTGTTGAGCGAGGACGTGGGCGGGTGAGGCTCACGGTCGTGGGCTGCTCTGGTTCACTCCCAGGCCCGGATTCGCCCGCGTCCTGCTACCTCGTTCAGGCTGGTGAGACCACTCTCATCCTGGATCTCGGCAACGGTGCCTTGGGACCGCTGCAGCGGCGGATCGGGCTCGACATGGTCGACGCCGTGCTGCTGAGTCACCTGCATCCGGACCACTGCATGGACCTTTGCGGCTACTACGTGGCCGCTCGGTACAGCCCGTGGCGGGATCGAGACCGGATCCCGGTGTGGGGGCCGGCGGGTACGGCCGAACGTATGGCGCGGGCGTACGGCCTGCCCGAAGACCCGGGCATGACTAGTGAGTTCACCTTCAGCACCTTCCCGGACCAGACATTCGTGGTCGGGGACGTCCGGGTGACCGCGGCGCGGGTCGTGCACCCAGTGCCGGCATACGCGCTTCGCGTCGAGCACGAGGACAGCGTGCTGGTCTACTCGGGCGACACGGCCGCCACGCCTGCCCTGGTCGATCTGGCTCGGGGCGCCGACCTTTTGCTGTGCGAAGCAGCATTCCTGGACGGCGACGGCAACCCGCCCGGCCACCACCTGACCGGCCGCGAAGCAGGCGAGCACGCTGCGGCGGCCAACGTCCGGCAGCTGATGTTGACCCACATCCTCCCGTGGGGGGATCCCGCGCGCGCCGTCGCCGAGGCAAGGAGCGCGTTTGGCGGCCCGGTAGCGCTCGCTCGCCCGGGCGCGATCGTCGAGCTCTGAGCGGCGACAGCGCGCTCGTCGGTGGCGGCAGATAGCCTTCCCTGCATGAGTCGACCTGATGGCCGTGCACCCGACCAGCTTCGTCCAGTCACGTTCCAGCGTGGCTGGCTCCAGCACGCCGAAGGTTCGGTGCTCGTGAAGTTCGGCAACACGAGGGTGCTGTGCGCGGCTTCGGTCACCGAAGGCGTTCCGCGGTGGCGTAAGGGTTCGGGCGAAGGCTGGGTAACGGCCGAGTACGCGATGCTGCCCCGGTCGACGAACACCCGGTCCGATCGCGAATCGGTTAAGGGGCGCATCGGCGGGCGAACGCACGAGATCTCTCGCCTCGTCGGGCGCTCGCTGCGCGGGATCATCGACACGTCCGCGCTGGGCGAGAACACAATCGTGGTCGATTGCGACGTCCTGCAGGCCGACGGCGGCACCCGGACGGCGGCGATCACCGGAGCGTACGTCGCCCTGGCCGACGCGGTCGGATGGATGCAGGGGCGCGGACTGCTGGCGTCGACACAGGCGCTGCGCGATTCGGTCGCCGCCGTGTCAGTAGGCGTGATTGACGGCGAGCCGCGGCTCGACCTCTGCTACGACGAAGACGTCCGGGCCGAGACTGACATGAACGTCGTCATGACCGGCAGCGGCGCCTTCATCGAGGTCCAGGGCACGGCCGAGGGCGCGCCCTTCGACCGGAAGGAACTCGATGCGTTACTCAGCCTGGCCGAGGCCGGGTGCGCCGAGCTGACTTCGCTGCAGCAGGCGGCGCTGGCCTGATGCAGGCGGCGCCACGGGTGGTGCTCGCCACTCGTAACCAGCACAAGGTGGCGGAGATCCAGCGCATCCTCGAAAGGGCTGGGGCGCGCGTCAACCTGGTGCCGGTCACCCAGTTCGGTGGCGTCGACGACGTCGCGGAGACCGGCCTTACCTTCGCCGAAAACGCGCTGCTCAAGGCGCATGGGGTGGCCGCCGCCACCGGCCTGCCGGCGATCGCGGACGACTCTGGCATCAGCGTTGAAGCGCTCAACGGCATGCCCGGTGTGTTCTCGGCGCGCTGGTCGGGCCGGCACGGTGACGACGCGGCCAACCTGCGGCTGTTGCTCGCCCAGCTGGCCGACGTTCCGGATACCCGGCGCGGCGCGTCTTTCGTATGCGTGGCCGCACTGGCGCGCCCTGACGGGCAGGAGGTGGTGGAAGAGGGTCGGGTAACCGGCCGCATCATCCACGAGCCCCGCGGTGCAGGCGGCTTCGGCTACGACCCGATCTTCGTTCCGGACGGCGAGACTCGCACCACAGCGGAGTTACCTCCTGCCGAGAAGGACGCGATAAGCCACCGCGGCCGGGCATTCACGGCCCTGGCCCGCCACCTTCGCGAGCTGGTGCCGCACTGACCACGAACCTGACGATCTGGTGACGTACAGCCCGGCTCGCTATCCAACCCACCCTGGAGCGGCGCAGGATGGGTGGGTGAGTCGACTCTCGCGCTTGTGGCCGGCGGCGCTGGCAGGGATTCTTGCGGCCGCGCTCGGATTGGGCGTTGCCGAGCTACTGGCCGGCCTGCTCAACCGCGGCATCACACCCGTGCTCGCCGTCGGCGAGGCCGTGATCGAGCTGTCACCGACCTGGTTGACCGAGTGGGCGATCGAGACGTTCGGGACGGCCGACAAGGCGGTCCTGATCGGAGGCGTGGTGCTCGTGCTGGCTGTGTTCGCCGGAGCCATCGGCGTGCTGGCGGTCCGCCACCGCCGCGCCGGCATGCTGGCCGCGGCCGCCCTCGGCGTCGTCGCCGGAATCGCAGTGTGGAGCCGGCCGGACGCCGTACCCTACGACCTGCTCCCTGTCGTGGCCGGTGCCGGCGCGGCAGTGCTGGCGTTGCCTCCGCTGGCCCGGCGGGCGGCGGCCGAGTCCGCTGGGCAGCGCGCGGGAGCCGACCCGACACTGGAACCAGTGGACGCCACACCGGCCGTGCCACAAGCGCGTACGGACCGACGAGCGTTCCTGCAAGCCGCTGGCGTCACCGCTGCGGCCGCAGTGGTCGCGGGCGCGGCGGGGCAGCTGCTCGGTGGCCGCCGTCGCGCAGTCGAGGCGTCCCGCACGGATGTCGACGTCGCCCTGCCCCGTCCGCTGCCGACTGCCGAGCCGGTGCCAGGCGCCGACCTCGAAGTCGATGGCGGCGAACCCTGGCTGACGCCCAACGACGACTTCTACCGGATCGACACTGCGCTGTCTGTACCGCTGATCCATCCCGATGACTGGCAGCTTCGGGTTCACGGCATGGTGGACCAGGAAGTCGTGTTGGGGTTCGACGACCTGGTGGCGCTCGGGCTGGTCGATCGGTGGGTGACGCTCTGCTGCGTTTCGAACTCAGTTGGCGGAAACCTCATCGGAAACGCTCTGTGGACCGGGGTTCGGGTGTCGGACGTCCTGGGACTGGCCGGCCCGCATGCCGACGCCGACGCCGTTCTGTCCACGTCCCACGACGGGTGGACCTGCGGTACGCCGCTCGACGTCCTCACTGATGGGCGGGATTCGATCTTCGCGGTCGGCATGAATGGCGAACCGCTGGCCGTCGAACATGGGTTTCCGGTCAGGATGGTCGTGCCCGGCCTCTACGGGTACGTGAGCGCCACCAAGTGGGTCGTGGACCTCGAGGTCAGCCGATTCGACGAGATCACGGCGTACTGGACCTCCCGTGGGTGGTCTGCGCGCGGCCCGGTCAAGGTCTCCTCCCGGATCGACGTGCCGCGCAGCGGTGCAGCCGTCCCATCAGGACAGGTGGCCGTCGCCGGCGTGGCCTGGGCGCAGCATCGCGGGATCGAGGCGGTGGAGGTCAGGGTGGACGGCGGGCCCTGGCAAAAGGCGGACCTTGGCGAGGTACCGAGTTCCGACACCTGGCGGCAGTGGGTGTGGCACTGGGACGCGGCGGAGGGACGGCACGACCTCGAGGTTCGGGCGATCACCGCCGACGGTGAGGAGCAGACCGGAACAGAGCGCCCGCCCGCGCCGGACGGTGCGACCGGATGGCACGGGGTGTCGGTGACGGTACAGGGCTAGGGTCAAGGTCATGGCTGACATGACCTACCGCCCGTTAGGCGACTCCGGGCTGATCGTCTCTGCTGTCGGGCTCGGCTGCAACGCGTTCGGCACGCGGATCGACGCAGAAACCGCGGCGGTAGTCGTCGACGCTGCCCTGGAGCACGGCATCACCCTCTTCGACACCGCTGACATCTACGGGTATGGCGAGAGCGAGCAGTTGGTCGGCGCGGCGCTGGGCACCCGCCGCGACGAGGTTGCCGTGGCGACCAAGTTCGGCGGTGACATGAAGGGCACCAACGGGCCTGACTGGGGTGCCCGCGGCTCGCGCCGCTACATCAGGCGGGCGGTTGAGGCCAGCCTGCGCCGGCTGGGCACGGATTGGATCGACCTGTACCAGATGCACTGGCCGGACCCGGTCACGCCGATCGATGAGACGCTTGCCGCGCTGGACGAGCTGGTCACCGAGGGCAAGGTCCGCTACATCGGATCGTCGAACTTCGATGGCTGGCAGATTGTGGACGCTGACTGGGTGGCGCGCTCATCCGGCTTCGAGCGGTTCATCAGCGCCCAGAACAAGTACTCGCTGTACGACCGCACCGCCGAGGACGAGCTCGTCCCCGCCTGTGAGCACGTCGGAGTTGGCATATTGCCGTACTACCCGCTGGAGTACGGGTTGCTTTCGGGCAAGTACCGGCGCGGCGAACCAGCGCCGGCGGATTCCCGCCTCGCGTCCCGTCCTGCATTGCTCGACGGAGCCGACTTCGACCGGATCGAGGCGCTGGAGCGGTTCGCGGCCGAACGCGGCGTTGGAGTCCTGGACGTCGCCATCAGCGGCCTGGTGGCTCAGCCCGCTGTCGCGTCGGTGATCGCCGGAGCCACCAGGCCGGAGCAGGTGGCCGCCAACGTCGCGGCCCTGGTGTGGGAGCCCAGTGCCTCCGACCTCGCCGCGCTGGATGAGCTCACCGAGTGACAACCAGGTGCGGGAGGCGGGACTCGAACCCGCACATCCAAAAGGACACCAGGACCTAAACCTGGCGTGTCTTCCGATTCCACCACTCCCGCAAGACTCGAATCATGGTACGGCATCGTGGTTTCGGCTTTAGGTACGGCTGGACTGCCGAGACCCACCACGCCCGCCCGGTTTGGGCGGTCCGCCACCACGGTCCGCGGGCGCCAGCCGCCGTTTCGGGCCTCGCCAAGCGCTGACCTCCCGAGTGAAACCGCTCCGCCCTGATCGAACCGCCGCCGGAACCACGAATTCGGCATGATCACCGACGGTTTGATCACGGTGGAGCGATCTTCTTCGGGAGATCACCAATGACCAGCAACCCGAACGTGATGTCGCTCTGGGCGGCGAGAATTCGCGCCGCTGAACCGGGCCTCAGTCGATGCCTAGCTCGCGGCGGAGTTTGGCGACGTGGCCGGTGGCCTTGACGTTGTACATCGCCTTCTCGATGGTGCCGTCCGGCGCGATCACCAAAGTCGACCGGATGACACCATCGACCACCTTGCCGTATAGCTTCTTCTCGCCGTACGCACCGTAGGCGAGGAGCACAGACTTGTCCTCGTCGGCCAGCAGCGGGAACGTCAGCCCGTCCCGCGCGCGGAACTTCGCCAGCTTCTCGGGGGGATCAGGCGAGACACCGAGCACGGACACACCCGCAGCGTTCAGCGCAGACAAGCTGTCGCGGAAGTCACACGCCTGCGTGGTGCAGCCGGGAGTCATCGCCGCCGGATAGAAGTAGACGATCGTGCGCTTGCCACGGTAGGAGGACAGGCTCACCGGGTTGCCATCGGCATCGGGCAGCGTGAAGTTGGGTGCTACATCGCCAGGGGAGAGTCGGATCACGGGCCTTACCGTACCTCCGGGCGTGCTGCGCTGTCCCACGCGCTATGGTCTGGTTATTGCAAAAGACTTGCAATTAGAATTAGGTTTCGGGCTCGCCGGACAGCAGCGCCCGGATGCCGGCGGCGCCGCCAGCAACAGCCCAGCAGCAGCCGGCCACCGGCAGCGATTGACGAGACGAAAGGCCGTCTTCGACATGCACGTGCCCGACGGATTCCTGAACGCCCCGACCTCCGTGGCCACCGGTGCCGTCGCGGCTGCCGGCGTGGCCGTGGCGCTGCGCAAGGCACGAGAGGAGCTGGACGAGCGCACTGCGCCGTTGGCCGGGCTGACGGCTGCCTTCGTGTTCGCCGGGCAGATGATCAACTTTCCGGTGGGCGTGGGGACCAGCGGCCACCTGATGGGCGGCGCGCTTGCCGCCGCGCTGGTCGGGCCATGGACGGCGGTACTAGTGCTCTCAGTTGTCCTGATGGTCCAGTCGCTGCTGTTCGCCGACGGTGGCTTGACCGCACTGGGTACGAATATCACGCTCATCGGCTTCACCACCGTGGTCGCCGGCTGGCTGGTCATTAAAGCCGCGCTGGCCGTGCTGCCCAAGCGGCCCGCGTCGGTAGTACCCGCTGCCGCTCTCGGGGCATTCGTATCGGTCCCGGTGGCCGCGGCGGTATTCGTCCTGCTGTTCGCGGCCGACGGCGAGGCCAGCCTTCCGTTCGGCCCGCTGCTCGGGACGATGCTCGGTTGGCACGTGCTGATTGGCGTCGGTGAGGCGGTCATCACCGGCCTGACCGTTAGTGCGGTCGTCGCGGTGCGCCCCGACCTCGTCTACGCCGCTCGTGGCCTGCGCCCGGTACTGCAGCTCAAGCAGGCCGACGGGACACTGATTCCTGCGCCGAGCAACACACCCGCCACCGTCCCCGCCAGCTCACGGGTCAGTACCCGTGGCCTGCTGATCGGCGGCGGCTGCGTGGCGGCGCTGATCGCCGGCGCGCTCAGTTACCTGGCCAGCGGTAGTCCGGACGGCCTGGAGCGAGTCGCGCAAGGCGAAGGATTCGCCGACACCGCGCGCGACCACATCTTCGGGACCTTCTCCCTCGCCGACTACGGTGAGTTCGGCGGCATCCCGGTAGGCGTGGCGGGTTTGCTCGGAGTCGTCGTCACGGTCGCCATCGGCCTGGTCTTGTTCCGGCTGATCCGGCGCCGTGCCGCTCGCGAGGAGAACTTCACGGCATGAGCAGCGCTCATTCCCACCTGCTGTACCGGCACGGCGACTCGCTGATCCATCACCTGCCGGCGCACGCGAAGCTGCTGGCGCTGGTCGGCTTCATGCTGGTGGTGGTCGCCACTCCCCGGGAACGGTTCCTGGCGTTCGCCGGGTACGCCACGCTGCTCGTGCTTGTCGCGGTCGTCGCTGCCGTCCCGTTCAGGTTCATCGTCACGCGGATGGTGGTCGAGGTGCCGTTCGTCGTCTTCGCGTTGCTGCTCCCAGTGATCTCGACCGGCCCGCGGATCGACGTCTTCGGGCTCTCGCTCAGCGGGGACGGCGTTCTGGCCGGCTGGAACATCCTGGCCAAGGGCACACTCGGCGTCGTCGCGGCGATTTTGCTGGCCGCGACGACCGACGCGCGCGCACTGCTCATCGGACTACAGCGGCTTCGGCTGCCGACTCGCCTGGTGGAGATTGCGGCCTTTATGGTGCGTTACGCCGACGTAGTAGTCAGTGATATGCAACGGATGCGCATCGCCCGTGAGTCTCGTGGCTTCGAGGGCCGCCACTTCGGCCATCTCCGGGTTGTCGCGCAGAGTGCCGGCGCGCTTTTCATCCGGTCGTACGAGCGGGGCGAGCGCGTACACCTGGCCATGCTGTCCCGGGGCTATGCCGGCGCGATGCCACTGGTCGACCACGTCCCAGTGTCGAAAGCGGCTTGGGCGACCGTGGCCGCGTTGCCGCTGGGCGCCGCCGCCCTGGCAGTCGCAAGTGGGTGGCTGGCATGACGCCGTCGCTTTCGGTTCAGGGGCTCGCCTATGCGTATCCGGACGGCCACCAGGCCCTCTACGGCATCGACCTGACCGTTCAGCGCGGCGAACGCGTCGCCTTGCTCGGGCCGAACGGGGCCGGCAAGACCACCTTCGTCCTTCACCTCAACGGCATCCTCCATGGTGGCGCCGGGACGATCAGCGTTGCCGGGCTGGACGTCCGGCCGCGCGACCGCGACACGTTACGCGAGATCCGCCGCCGCGTGGGCATCGTGTTCCAGGATCCGGACGACCAGCTGTTCATGCCCACGGTTCGTGACGACGTTGCCTTCGGGCCGGCCAATCTGGGCCTGCGCGGCGCCGAGCTCGACGCCCGCGTGACCGAGGCCATGGAGGCGGTCGGCATGGCACACGTAGCCGACCGTCCGCCACATCACCTCTCGTTCGGCCAGCGCCGCCGCGTCGCGGTGGCGACGGTGCTGGCCATGAGCCCGGAGATCCTCGTCCTCGACGAACCGACCAGCAATCTCGACCCGGCCAGCCGGCGCGAGCTGGCGGAGATCCTGCGGGGGCTGGACGTGACGGTCCTGCTCGTCACCCACGACCTGCCGTATGCCCTCGAGCTGTGCGAGCGATCGGTGGTGCTCTCCGGCGGGACGATAGTCGCGGACGGCCCGACATCGGACGTGCTCGCCGACGAGGAGATGCTGCGCCAGAACCGGCTGGAGTTGCCATACGGCTTCGACCCGCGGGTGCAGCCGTCCAGCTCGGCCTGACCCCGTCGGCCTGCGCGACTGGCCAGGTGATCGGTACGGTGGGAGCAGGACGACAGGAGGGGGCACGGTGGTCACAACCAACCGCACCGGACCCGTGACCGAACCGGTGCTGCCGTCGTCGCGGCAACCGGTGCCGGGATCGGAGCAGTACGAGCGGCCGGCGCCCGTTCCGCGCGAGACGGCCGGCCAGCGTGACGAGAGTTCCCGCGCCACGCCTCGCACAGCGGCAGAGATCGAAGCCGACATGGAGGTGACGACGGAGCGGCTGGCCGCCTCCATAAACGAGCTCGTCGGCCGGTTGCGTCCTGCCCAGGTGGCCAGGCGAAGGCTCGCCAGCGCCAAGAGCCTGGTAACCGATGCGAACGGTCGCCCCCGCGCAGAGGTGGTCGGTGCCCTGGTAGGCGCTCTCGTTGGGGCGGCTGTGCTGCTCTGGCGATCGCGCCGCCGATAGCGATTGGCCGGATTCCGCTCGCGGGCCGTACGCTCAGGACGTGAGGTCTGACGACGACAAGCTGCCCATCCGGATGCTCCATGACCGGTTGCTGGTCTTCCTGGACGGTGAAGAGGCCGAGCGCCGCTCGAGTGCAGGAATCGTGATCCCGGCTACTGCCACCATGGGAAAGCGACTGGCCTGGGCGCGTGTCGTCGCCGTCGGCGGCAACGTCCGCACCATCGAGGCCGGTGACCGAGTCCTGTTCGACCCGGACGATCGCGCGGAGGTCGAGGTACGCGGCGAAAACTACGTGCTGCTGCGCGAGCGCGACCTGCATGCAGTCGCATCAGAGCGGCTTGCGGACGGCCAGACCGGCCTTTATCTCTGAGCTGAGCCGCCTCGCCGAGTCGCACCCCGGGTGCCTCGCGCATGCCTGGACGGCGGCGGCGTGTATCGCAGATCGATCGGCGCACGGATTGCGATCAACCGACCAGGATTCGGACCGACACCTGGTTCGCAGCCCTTAGCATCAGGAGCGTGGCCGCAGCCCCGGGCGACTCCAGCTTGCCCAACCCCGCGGTCGAAGCGCTGGAAGCGTTGCGGCCGGCCGAAGGCGTGCGCGACCGGCTCCGCCGGTTGCGGCTCACCGCGATGCCGATCGCTCAAGCGGCCGTTGCGGCTGCGCTCGCCTGGTGGGTGGCGACCAGCCCGTTGATCGGCCACGATCAGCCGTTCTTCGCTCCCATCGCCGCCCTGATCTCTGTGGGCGTCGGTCTCGGCCAGCGGCTGCGCCGTGTGCTCGAGTTGGTGGCCGGTGTGGCCCTGGGCGTGCTCATCGGCGACCTGCTGGTCGGAGTGATCGGAACCGGTGTCCCGCAAATCGCGGTCGTTGTGGCGCTGGCCATGATCGTGGCGATCTTCCTGGGTGGCGGCGCTGTCATCGTCAGCCAGGCCGCGGCGTCCGCCGTCCTGGTCGTCACCCTTGTCCCGGCGTCAGAGGGTCAGCCCGTGAACCTGGACCGTTTCGTCGATGCGGCGATCGGCGGTCTCGTCGGGTTGGGAGTTTCCGTGCTGCTGCTGCCGGTAAATCCGGTGTCGACGGCGCGTCGAGCGCTCGACCCGCTCCTGGAAACCCTCGCCGAGTTGCTGGACGGCAGCGCCGATGCGCTGGTGAACCGCGATCGGGCCGGCGCCGCGTTGGTTTTGGGCCGCGCTCGCGACACCCAGCAGGCCATCGACGAGCTGACCGAGGCACTCGAAGGGTCCGCGGAGGTCTCCCGCATCGCCCCGGTGCGCTGGCACAAACGTGGCCATTTGGTCGGGTATCTGGACGCGGCCGAGCCCGTCGACCACCTCGCGCGCAACCTCCGGGTGTTAGCCCGGCACGTGATCACCCTGCTGCGCCGCAAGGAACCCGTGCCTGAGATCTTGCCACCGGCGCTACGGACCCTGGCAGGGGGGATTCGTCTGCTCCAGAGGGACCTCAGTCACGCCGCGGAGCCGACCGAAGCGCGGGCATCGGCGGTCGCCGCCGCGGATCTGGCAACGGAAGCTCTCGATCAGACCGGTGGCTTCGCCGGCCAGGTGGTGGTGGCGCAGGCCAGATCGATGGCCGTGGACTTGCTACGCGCCAGCGGGCTTGATCGCGACGACGCAGCGCGGCTACTGCCGTCCCTGCCGCCGGGGCCGGTGTCGTACGGATGATGCCGATGCTGGCCGTTGCCGGCAGGCTCCCGCGAGACGATGCTGCCTGGTCCTACGAGCTGAAGTGGGACGGCGTCCGGATGCTCGCGGACGTCACACCTCTGCGAGTGCGCCTCACCGGACGGTCCGGATCCGACATGACGGTCGCCTATCCGGAACTGGCCGGCCTGACCCGGGCGGTCGGGGACCTCCGGCCGGTCTTGGACGGCGAGGTCGTGGTGCTCCGTCCCGACGGCCGGCCGGACTTCCAGGCGCTCGCGCCGCGTATGCACGTACAGGCAGCCGAGCGAGCCCGGCAGCTGGCGGCCAGCGTTCCGATCACCTACGTGATCTTCGACGTCCTTGAGCTGGCCGGCACGCCGACGTTGACGCTGCCGTACGACCGGCGGCGAGAGCTGCTGGAGAGCCTGGAGTTGTCAGGCCCGCACTGGCAGCTGTCGCCCTCTTTTTCGGGCCCCGGAGCTGACATCTTGGAGGCCAGCCGACGGATGGGTCTTGAAGGCGTGATCGCCAAGCGGCGTGACTCGCCGTACCGGCCGGGCCGGCGATCAGACGAGTGGGTCAAGATCAAGAACTTCCGTGCGCAGGAGATCGTGATCGGCGGGTTCACCATGGGCGAGGGCCGGCGGGCCTCGACGTTCGGGGCGCTGCTGCTCGGCCTGCCGGTCGAGGGTGGCCTGGCCTACGTCGGCAGTGTCGGTACAGGTTTCGACGATGCCGCGCTCGTCGACCTGACGGCGCGACTGCGCGGGCTTGAGCGGGCCGCATCGCCGTTCATCGGGCCGATCGATCCGCGGCAGGCGCGGACGGCGCGGTGGGTCCGCCCGGTGCTGGTCGGTGAAGTCGCGTTCGGCCATTGGACGGACGACGGGCGGATGCGCCACCCCACCTGGCGCGGGCTTCGCCCGGACAAGTCCCCGTCCGAGGTCGTCCTGGAGCCCTGACTCAGCGGCGTGGGGGGATCGCGTAGGCCTCGTCGTGGAGGCTCGCGAGCAGGTCGCCGTCCTCCTCTACCCGTTCCAGAGCGTCGACCAGGTCGAACCGCAGTGGGCTGCCCTTCGTCGCCGTGCGCTCCACCTCATCCCAGGTCACCGGCATCGAGACCGTAGGTGCGTCGGCGCCCCGGAGGGAGTACGGCGCGATGGTGGTCTTGGCGGCGCTGTTTTGGCTCCAGTCGATGAGCACCTTGTTGCGCCGCACGCTCTTGTCCATCCTGGAGACGATCAGCTTGGGGTGGGCCTTCTCGAGCCGTTCGGCCAGCCGGCGGGCGTAGCCGTGGACCTCGTCGACGGGGACTGCGGCGTCGAGGGCCACGTAGGCCTGCATGCCCTTGGAGCCGCTCGTCTTCGGATGGGCTAACAAGCCGTCGGTCGCAAGCGCCTCCGCGACCAGCAGCGCGACCTGGCAGCACTGCACGATCGACGCTGGCGGTCCGGGGTCGAAGTCGAATACGAGCCGGTCCGGGTTGCTGGGCTCGGTGTCGTCCACGCGCCACTGCGGGACGTGGAACTCCAGGACGGCCAAGTTGGCGAGCCAGACCAGTGACGGTAGGTCGTCACAGATGACGTAGGTGACGGTCTCGGTGCCCCTGCTGCTGCCAGGGGACGGTAGTTCGACGGTCCGCACCCAGTCGGGCGTCCCGCGCGGGGCGTTCTTTTCGAAGAAGCTGTCCGCGGCCACCCCGTCCGGCCAGCGCTTGCGGGTAAGCGGGCGATCGGCCAGGTGCGGCAGAATCACGGACGCAACCCTGGTGTAGTACTCGATCACCTCGCCCTTCGTGGTGCCCGTCTCCGGGTACAGCACCTTGTCGAGGTTGGACAGCCCGAGCCGCCGCCCCTCTACATCGACGATCACCTTCGAACCGACCACGTGCCCCAGTCTGCCGTACCGACCTTCTTGACCACGGTCATGCCGAGGCGGAGTACTGGGTTTCGACAGGGAGCTTCAGAGAGCCGTCGGGCCTAGCTTTGTCCGATTCGAGGGCTTAACATCACTGATCTGCATAGCGGAAATACTGAACGGGGGTCCGCAGTGACGGCGATCCACCAGAGCCAGCCAACGCGTCTCGCTGAGGTTGACCGGTACCTCACGCTGGTCGACCGGCCGGATGCGTTCCTGGATGGGATCTGTGCCCAGGCCGCCACAGCCTTCAGCGTGCCGATGGCGACGGTGAGCTTCGTTCACGACTACGAGGTGACCTTCGCCGGGCGGTACGGCGTCGATTTGGCCGGAGCGAGCGCCGCGCCCGGCCTGTGCGCTTCGGCGATCGCCGACACCGAACCCTACATCGTGCCTGACGCGCCGGCGCACCCCATCGCGTCCCAACATCCGTTGGTCAACGGGTCGCCTGGGCTTTGCTTCTACGCGGCCGCACCGATTACGACCGCCGCCGGGTACCGGATCGGCACGGTCAGCGTGATGGACCTGCGGCCACGGCACACCATTCCCCAAGAGATCGCGGTGCTACGAGATCTGGCCGGCCGGGTTGGCCGCGAGCTCGACGCCCGGCTCGCCGCCGCAACACGGGAGTGATTGGGGTGCGACAGGTGGCATCCGGGTCACGGGGGACGACCCAGATGCCACCTGCTGCGGCACCCAGCCAGGGGGAGAGGCGAGGCACCGCCGTGATGGTGCTGCGCGGGGGGACGCAACACCACCGATACCCGGCCGTCGACGCATGCCGGCTCAGTTGCGACACTGGCAGACGGCAGTGACGACTCGCTAGCCCCGGAGCGTGACGTCTTTACGTCATGGCGCAAAAACGTCATGACCCGGGAGGGGTTGCGCAACCGCTAATATTGGCCCAAGGAGGGACCGTGACGCTGGCGGTCATCGGGATCGGAGCGACTCAGGAGCGGGTCTACCGCGCCCTTCTCGCCCAGCCGGACGCCACTACCGGAATGCTGGCGGGCAAGCTCGGCCTCCCCGAGGAGACGGTGGTCAGCGCGCTCAAGGCGGTGGCCGAGCGCGGGCTCGCGGCGCGGTCGGCCGCAGGGTGCGATCGGTACGTCCCGGCGCCGCCGGCCGTGGCTCTCGGAGCCATTCTGACGCAGTATCGCGACGACCTGCGGAGCGTGGACGTCGCGCTCGCCGAGCTCAACGAGGAGTACCGGAGGGCGAGTCAGACCCGGTCGATCAAGGACGTGATCGAGGTCGTGGCCGGCGCGGATGCGATCCGGCACCGCTTCGAGCAGCTTCAGCTTGGCGCGAAGGACGAGGTGCTCGCCTTCATAACCGGGCCGGCCGTCGCCGTTTCGTACGCCGAGAACACCGCTCGGCTGCGGGCGAAGGAGCGTGGCGTTGTGTATCAGCGGGTGATCGACCGTGGCGAGCTCGACTCCCCCGAGTTGGTCGCCGAAATCACCGCTCGCGTCCGGCTCGGCGAGGAGATCCGGGTTGTCGCCTCGCTGCCGATGAAGCTGGTCATCGCCGATCGGTCGACCGCCCTGGTCGGCCTGCTGACCGACGGCGTGCCGGCCGCATTGTTCATCCATTCCAGCGGCTTGTTGGACGGCTTGGTGGCGCTGTTCGACCGCACCTGGCGAGACGCCGTCCCCTTACTCATCGGCGCCCACGGGCTGGCGGAGGAGGGCGCGGCCGAGACGGGGATGGACCCCACAGACATCAAGATCCTCGGGCTGTTGCTCGCCGGGCTCACCGACCAATCCGTCGCCAGCCAGCTGGACGTGTCGGTGCGTACGGTTCAGCGGCGGGTCAAGCACCTGATGGAGGTCGCAGGGGTACAAACGCGCATGCAGCTGGGGTGGCACGCAGCTCGCAACGGGTGGGTGTGAGTTGACCCGCTGCGGGTCAATCGCTGAGCACGCCCTCGCAATACGCGATCTTGTGCTGGATGGTCTCCTTCCACTGGCGCAGCTCGGCGATGCGCTCGATCAACGCCTGGTTGTGCGTCGTCAGGATCTCCAACCGCTCTGGGATCGTCCGGGCGCCCTCGCGTACGCGGTTTCCATGACCACCAGCTTGGTATCTGGAGTGCACTCCAGGTTCAGCCCCGTACCCTTAGATGAGCGGACAGGGCCGCTTGCGCCCGGGCTGGAGGTGGCCATGCGTTTTCTGCATGAGCGAGTCCCCGACCATGACCTCACCTACAGCGACGTGTTCCTCGTCCCGGCCAGGTCCGCGGTGAACTCCCGGCTGGACGTGGATCTGAGCACATCGGACGGCAGCGGGACGACCATCCCGATCGTGGTCGCGAACATGACAGCGGTGGCCGGCCGCAGGATGGCTGAGACGGTCGCACGGTGCGGCGGGCTCGCTGTCATTCCGCAGGACATCCCGGGGGACGTAGTCGCCGACGTGGTGCACTGGGTGAAGCAGCGGCACATCGTGTACGACACGCCCATCACGATGGATCCGTCCGGGACCGTCGGAGAGGCGCTCAATCTGCTCCCGAAACGGGGGCACGGAGCCGTCATCGTGGTTCAGGATGGTCACGCGGTCGGCGTGGTGACCGAGCCCGATTGCGTGGACGTCGACCGGTTCACCCAGGTGGGTTCGGTGATGTCGGCCGAGTTGCTGACCTTGCCGGACGGTGTCAAACCGGAGGCTGCGTTCAACCAGCTGCATGACGGCGGGCACCGGTTGGCGCCCGTCGTGGACGCGTCGGGTCGAGTCGTAGGCATTTTGACCCGCGAGCGGGCCGTGCGAGCAAGCCTCTACCGGCCGGCGCTCGACGCTGACGGGCGGCTGCGCGTGGCCGCTGCGGTCGGCATCACCGGAGATGTTGCGACCAAGGCCAAGGCACTGCTCGACGCGGGCGCCGATGCCTTGGTGATCGACACCGCCCACGGTCACCAGGAACGCATGATCGAGGTGCTTCAACTTGTTCGCGGCCTCGATCCGTCCGTTCCGATCGTGGCCGGAAACGTCGCTACTGCCGCCGGGGTGAACGACTTGGTGGCGGCCGGCGCTGACATCGTCAAGGTCGGCGTGGGGCCAGGGGCGATGTGCACGACCCGGATGATGACCGGGGTCGGGCGCCCCCAGTTCTCCACCGTTTACGAGTGCGCGCGCCGGGCCCGGCAACTTGGCAAACACGTCTGGGCCGACGGCGGTGTGCGGCACCCGCGGGACGTCGCGCTGGCGCTGGCGGCCGGGGCGGCCAACGTGATGGTCGGCTCGTGGTTCGCGGGAACGTACGAGTCGCCGGGTGACGCGCAGCGCGATGCCAACGGGCGGCTCTACAAGGAGAGCTTCGGCATGGCCTCGTCCCGCGCCATCCGGATACGCACGGCCGAGGATTCACCGTTCGAGCGGGCCCGCAAGGCAATGTTCGAAGAAGGCATCTCCAGAGCTCGGATGTACCTCGACCCGCAACGGCCCAGCGTCGAGGACCTGCTCGACATGATCGTGGCAGGGGTCCGAAGCTCCTGCACGTACGTCGGTGCGGCCTCGCTGAACGAATTCCATCAGCGCGCGGTGGTGGGCGTGCAGAGTGCGTCCGGGTACGCCGAGGGCATGCCGGTGGACGAAAGCTGGTAAGGCCATAGACTTCACCGACGTGACCGAGACCAACCCACCCCCTGCCGCTGACCTGCCGACCGCCTTCGCACCGGTTGAGGTAGAGGGACCGCTGTACGAGCGGTGGGTCGAACGCGGCTACTTCGAGTCGGACGACAAGAGCGACAAGCCGCCGTACTGCATCGTGATCCCGCCGCCGAACGTCACCGGCAGCCTGCATCTCGGCCACGCCTTCGAGCACACGCTCATCGACGCACTGATCCGCCGTCGCCGCATGCAGGGGTACGAGGCACTGTGGATGCCGGGCATGGACCACGCCGGCATCGCCACCCAGAACGTGGTCGAGCGCGAGCTGGCCAGGGAAGGGTTGTCCCGACACGACCTTGGCCGCGACGCCTTCGTCCAGCGGGTGTGGCAGTGGAAGGAGCAGTCCGGCGGGCAGATCTCCGACCAGATGCGCCGGCTCGGCGACAGCGTGGCGTGGAGCCGCGAGCGGTTCACGATGGACGAGGGCCTGTCAAGGGCTGTCCAGACCATCTTCAAGCGATTGTACGACGACGGGCTGATCTACCGGGCCGAGCGGATCATCAACTGGTGCGTTCGCTGCCATACCGCACTGTCGGACATCGAGGTCGAGCACACCGAGGACGAGGGTGAGCTGATCTCGATCCGGTACAACGACGAGGTCGTGGTCGCAACCACCCGGGCCGAGACGATGCTGGGTGACACTGCCGTGGCGGTCAACCCGGACGACGAGCGCTACCAGCACCTGATCGGCACCGAGGTGGAATTGCCGCTGACCGGCCGGCGCATCCCGGTCGTGGCCGACCCGCACGTGGATCCCGAGTTCGGCACCGGCATGGTCAAGGTCACGCCGGCGCACGACCCGAACGACTTCGAGATCGGCCGCCGGCATGGGCTCCCGGCCCTGACCATCATGGACGAGCTGGGCGTTATCACCGCGCACGGCCCGTTCCAGGGCCTCGATCGGTTCGAGGCTCGCCCGGCCGTCGTCGCCGCGCTGCGCGAGCAGGGTCGGATCGTGTCCGAGAAACGTCCCTACGTGCACGCCGTCGGGCACTGCTCGCGCTGCAAAACAGTCGTCGAGCCGCGGTTGTCGCTGCAGTGGTTCGTCCGGGTAGCCCCGTTGGCCAAGGCCGCCGGCGACGCCGTCCGCGACGGGCGGGTGCGAATCCATCCCAAGGAGATGGAGCAGCGCTGGTTCGCCTGGGTCGACAATATGCACGACTGGTGTATTTCGCGCCAGCTGTGGTGGGGGCACCGGATTCCGGTGTGGTACGGGCCGAACGGTGAGGTTGTGTGCGTGGGCCCGGACGACGAAGTGCCGTCCGGCGAGGGCTGGACACAGGACGACGACGTGCTCGACACCTGGTTCTCGTCGGCCCTGTGGCCATTCTCGACGCTGGGCTGGCCCGAGAAGACCCCGGCAATGGAGAAGTTCTACCCGAACCAGGTCCTGGTGACCGGGTACGACATCCTGTTCTTCTGGGTGGCCCGGATGATGATGTTCGGGCTGTACGCGAACGCCGACGCCGGCCCGGAGAAGGCGATCCCTTTCTCGACGGTGGCGCTGCACGGGATGGTCCGTGACGAGCGCGGCAAGAAGATGTCCAAGTCGTTCGGCAACGTGGTCGATCCGATGGACTGGATGGATGCGTACGGCTCGGACGCGCTGCGCTTCACCCTCGCGCGCGGCGCCAACCCGGGGACGGACGTCCCGATCGGCGAGGACTGGGTCCAGGCGTCCCGGAACTTCTGCAACAAGTTGTGGAACGCCACGAGGTTCGCATTGCTCAACGGCGCCCGGGTCGGTGAGTTGCCGGACGTTGCCGAGTTGTCGGTGCTGGACCGCTGGATCTTGTCGCGGCTGCACGCGACACTGGCCGAGGTCGACGCGCTCTACGAGGACTTCCAGTTCGCCAAGCTCACTGAGGCGATCTACCACTTCACCTGGGACGAGTTCTGCGACTGGTACGTGGAATTGGCCAAGACGCCGCTGGCGCGACGTGGGGCGGATTCCGACCGGACCAGGCTGGTACTTGGACATGTGCTGGACGCGTTGCTGCGGGTGCTGCATCCGATCACATCGTTCGTGTCGGAGGCACTCTGGACGACTCTGACCGGCGAGGAGACGCTTGTGACTGCGTCGTGGCCGGTCGCCGACGCCTCCTGGGCCGATGCCGACGCGGAGGCGGCGGTGGCCGCGCTGCAGCGGCTCGTCACCGAGGTGCGCCGCTTCCGCAGCGACCAGGGCCTTAAGCCCGGCCAGCGGGTGGCGGCGCGGCTCACCGGGTTGTCCGGGCCGTTGGCAGCCCACGAGCCCGAGATCCGCGCGCTGGTACGGCTGGACGTCCCCGACGATGGCTTCGCGCCGACGGCGTCGCTGTCTGTTGGTGGCGTGAAGGTGGACGTTGACCTGTCCGGGGCGATCGACGTGGTGGCCGAACGCCGCCGGCTGGAAAAGGACCTGGCTACCGCTCGGAAGGACTTGGAACAAGCGGAGAAGAAGCTGGCCAACGAGCAGTTCCTGGCCAAGGCCCCGGAGCAGGTCGTCGCCAAGATCCGCGACCGCGCGGTTGCGGCCAGGACCGAGATCGACCGGATCGAGGCGCAGATTGCCGCCCTGCCACCGGCCTAGCCCGCGACTTCCCAGTCCGGCCCGGGCGACCACTTCTGCCGCCTTTGCAATGCACACCTCTAGGAAGCGCTTCCTATACGGAGGCATTGCAAAGGCAGCGAGATGTCATCACCTAGTCCTGCGGCCGGTTCGTTGCCAAGCCGGGACGGCGGGTGTCGCAACGCAGGTGGGCCGCCCAGCAGGCGTCTCGGTGCAGTACCGCCCACACGCGCCGGGTGCGGCAGGAACAGCATGCTGAACGTGATCGAACGGAGTGGTGGGTGAGCGCAGACGCGCTACGGGCCGTCGAGGCCGAGTTGGCGACGCGATGGCCGGAGTCGAGGATCGAGCCGTCCCTCGATCGCATCCGCGACCTCACCGACCTGCTCGGCCGGCCACAAGATGCCTACCCAGTGATCCACATCGCCGGAACCAACGGCAAGACCTCCACCGCCCGGGTGATCGACGAGCTGCTCCGGGAGCTGGGCCTGCGCACCGGCCGGTTCACCAGCCCTCATCTGGTGTCGGTCACCGAACGGATCTGTCTGGACGGCGAGCCCATCGACGCCGACCGGTTTGCTGCGGCCTACCGCGAGCTCGCGCCCTACCTCGACCTTGTCGATGACCGCCACGACGTCCGGCTCTCCTACTTCGAGGTGTTGGTGGCTCTGGCCTATGCGACGTTCGCCGACGCGCCCGTCGACGTCGCTGTCGTCGAGGTCGGTATGGGGGGAGTGTGGGATGCGACCAATGTCGCCGACGGGAAGGTCGCCGTCATCACGCCGATCGCGCTGGACCACGCCGACTACCTCGGCGACACGATCGAGCAGATCGCCGAGGAGAAGGCGGGCGTCATCAAGGCCGGCGCACTCGTAGTCGTTGGGCGGCAGCCGGACGAGGCCGCGGAGGTGCTGGCCAGGAGAGCAGCCGAGCTCGGCGCGAAGTTGATGGTCGAGGATGCCGACTTCGCAGTACGCGACCGGCAGATCGCCGTCGGCGGGCAACAGCTGGTCCTGCGCGGGCTCACCGGCGAATACGAGGAGGTGACGCTGCCACTGCACGGGGCGCACCAGGCGAGCAACGCCGCCTGCGCATTGGCAGCGGTCGAGGCGTTCGTCGGCGGCGGGCGCGAGGTGATCGATTCGGACGTGGTGCGCAACGCTCTCGGCCGCGTCGGCTCGCCGGGACGGCTGGAAGTCCTGCGCCGGAGCCCCACCATCATGGTTGATGCGGCGCACAATCCGGCAGGCGCTCGTGCGCTGAGCGAGGCGATCCAGGACGAGTTCTCCTTTACGAAACTGGTGGGCGTCGTGGCCGTGCTCGGCGACAAGGACGTGCGAGGCATCCTCGAGGAACTCGAACCGATCCTGGAGACAATCGTCGTCACCGAGAACAGCTCGCCTCGACGGTTGCCGGTGGCCGATCTGGCAGCGGTCGCCGAGCAGGTTTTCGGCGCGGACCGGGTGATCCAGGTCGGCAACCTGCCCGATGCCATCGACGTCGCTGTGAGCCTGGTTGAGGAGGACGCGATATTCGGCGGCGCCGGTGTGCTGCTGACCGGATCGGTCGTGACCGCAGGCGATGCCCGCCACCTGCTCGGAGCCGCGCAGTGAACCGTGTCGCGGCGACTTTGCTGGTGCTGGAAGGCATCGTGGTGATGCTGGCGATCCCCGTGGCAGTGGTGGTAGGAGACGTCGAGCCGGCCGTGGCGATTACGGTGGGCGTGGCCATCGGCGTGCTCTGCATGGTGGCCGCTGGGCTGTTGCGGCGAGGCCGGCCGGGTTACGTGCTCGGTTCGCTCCTGCAGGTAGCGGCCATCGCGACCGGTTTCGTCGTCCCGGCGATGTTCTTCCTTGGCGGGCTGTTCGCCTTGCTGTGGGTCGTAGTGCTGCGCATCGGTCCGGAGGTGGACCAGGCCCGCGCGTCGGGCGAGGGATGACGAGACTGGCTGCGCCGCCAGGTTCGGCTACAGTTCCCTGATCCGCCGGAATAAGTCTGCAAGGAGCATCCGCCCGTGTCCGAGCGCACGCTTGTCCTCATCAAGCCCGACGCCGTTCGCCGCGGCCTGATCGGTGAGATCCTGGCTCGTTACGAGCGCAAGGGATTGACGATCGTGGCCATGGACCAGCGGGTCATCGACTCGTCGCTGTCCGATGCGCACTACGCCGAGCACGTTGACAAGCCGTTCTACCCGTCGGTGCGCGAGTTCATCACCGGCGGACCGCTCGTCGCGCTCGTCCTCGAAGGCGATTCGGCTATCGATGTCGTGCGGGCGATGAACGGAGCCACCGATGGCCGGAAGGCCGCTCCCGGCACCGTCCGGGGCGACCTGGCCCTGTCGACCTCGGAGAATCTCGTGCACGCCTCGGATTCGCCAGAGTCGGCCAAGCGCGAGATCGACCTCTGGTTCCCTGGCCTGGTCTGACCTCCGCCGGACCGCGCCTCGGCCCCCGTCGGAGGCCGGCGCCGCAGCCTGGTCGCCGGTCTGCCGGGCGGCATCCAGGCCAGGATGGTTAACCTGGTAGGTCGATCCAGATCTCGATCCCGGAGTCACGCCACCATGCCTGTCGAGTCGTTGTTCCCGCGCCTGGAACCGCTGCTGCCGCTGGTGCAAAAGCCGATCCAGTATGTCGGCGGCGAGCTCAACGCCACGGTGAAGGACTGGGACGACGCGGCCGTGCGCTGGGCGTTGATGTACCCAGACGCCTACGAGGTCGGGCTGCCGAACCAGGGCGTGCAGATTCTGTACGAGGTGCTCAACGAGCAGCCAGGTGTCATCGCTGAACGGACCTACGCCGTCTGGCCGGACCTGGAGAAGCTGATGCGTGAGCACGGCATCGGCCAGTTCACCGTCGACGCCCATCGCCCGGTGGCCGCCTTCGATCTGCTCGGCATCTCGTTCGCCACCGAACTCGGCTACACCAACATGCTCACCGCGCTCGACCTGGCCGGCGTCCCGCTCGACGCCGTCGACCGCACCGACGAGCACCCCGTCGTCATTGCGGGCGGGCACGCCGCGTTCAACCCCGAACCGATCGCGGATTTCATCGACGCGGCGGTACTCGGTGACGGTGAAGAGATCGTCCTGGCCATCACCGAAGTGGTGCGCGAGTGGAAGGCGGAGGGCCGGCCCGGTGGCCGTGACCGCCTCCTGGAGCGGCTGGCCGCGTCGGGTGGGGTCTACGTCCCCAAGTTCTACGACGTAACGTACCTGCCGGACGGGCGGATCCAGCGGGTCGCGCCCAACCGTCCAGGTGTGCCGTGGCGGGTCCACAAGCACACGGTGATGGACCTGGACAAGTGGCCGTACCCGCGTAAGCCGCTCGTCCCGCTCGCCGAGACCGTGCACGAGCGGTTCAGCGTAGAGATCTTCCGCGGATGCACCCGTGGCTGCCGGTTCTGCCAGGCCGGCATGATCACCCGCCCGGTTCGCGAGCGGTCGATAACGACCATCGGTGACATGGTCCGGACCGGCCTTGAGCGCTCGGGATTCGAGGAGGTCGGCCTGCTGTCGCTGTCGAGTGCCGATCATTCTGAGATCGGTGATATCACCAAGGGGCTGGCCGACCGATACGAAGGCTCGAACGTCTCGCTGTCACTGCCCTCGACTCGCGTCGACGCGTTCAACATCACCTTGGCCAACGAGCTGTCACGCAACGGCCGCCGGTCCGGGCTGACCTTCGCCCCCGAGGGGGGCACCGAGCGGATGCGCAAGGTGATCAACAAGATGGTCGCCGAGGAGGATCTGATCCGTACCGTCGCCGCGGCGTACAGCAACGGCTGGCGGCAGGTGAAGTTGTACTTCATGTGCGGCCTGCCGACTGAGACCGACGAGGACGTGATCGCTATCGCAGACCTCGCCGGCAAGGTCATAGAGACCGGGCGCGAGGTCTCTAGCCGGCGCGACATCCGCTGCACGGTGTCCATCGGGGGGTTCGTGCCCAAGCCGCACACGCCCTTCCAGTGGGCTGCGCAGTGCGACCACAAGACCGTCGACGCCCGGCTGACCAAGCTGCGCGACGCGATCCGGGCGGACCGCAACCACGGCAAGTCGATCGGGCTGCGCTACCACGACGGCAAGCCGAGCATCATTGAGGGCCTGCTCTCCCGGGGCGACCGACGGGTCGGCGCGGTGATCCGCATCGTTTGGGAGCGGGGCGGGCGTTTTGACGGTTGGAGTGAGCATTTTTCGTCCGACCGGTGGGTGCAGGCGACCGAGAAGGCGTTGGCCGGCACGCCGGTCGACCTGGACTGGTACACAACGCGCGAGCGCGAATACGCGGAAGTGCTGCCCTGGGACCATCTGGATTCCGGCCTCGACCGCGACTGGCTGTGGGAGGACTGGCAGGATGCGCTCGGCGAGGTTGAGCTGGACGACTGCCGCTGGACGCCGTGCTTCGACTGCGGCGTTTGTCCGCAGATGGGCACCGAGATCCAGGTGGGCCCCACCGGGCACAAGCTGCTGCCGCTGACCGCCGTGTCCAACACGTCGGCGGCTCCGGTCGCCGCGGCACGCAGGTGACCATGGAACGTACTCAGGCACCGCCGATACAGAAATTGCGGATCCGGTTCGCCAAGCGGGGCCGGCTGCGGTTCACGAGTCACCGTGACTTCCAGCGGGCCTTCGAGCGTGCTCTGCGGCGGGCGCAGGTGCCGGTGGCGTTCTCGCAGGGCTTCACGCCGCACCCGAAGGTGTCGTACGCCGGAGCCGCCCCGACCGGAGCGGCCAGCGAGGCCGAGTACCTCGAGATCGCCGTCACCGCGCAATGCGATCCGGCCGTCGTGGCGGCTGCTCTCGACGACGCGCTGCCACCCGGGCTGGACATCGTCGATGTCGTGGCGGCCGGCCCAGTGCCGTTGGCCGACCAGCTACAGGCATCGGAGTGGGCGATCGACCTGCCCGAAGTGACTCGCGAAGAGCTAGCCACGGCGATCGCTACGTTCCTCGCCGAACCGGTGGTCGAGATCGAGCGCATGACCAAGAACGGGGTGCGCACGCTGGACGCCCGCGGCGCCGTCGTCCGGATGGCAGTGGGCGATACCGGGCCGACGCTACGCCTGGTCGTGAGGCACCAGACGCCCACCGTCCGGCCGGACGACATACTGGTCGGGCTCCGCCGGTTGGCCGGCCTGCACGAGACGGGGCACGTGGCCACCCGCCTGGCGCAAGGACCGCTGGACGAGGCGACCGGCTCGGTGGGTGACCCGTTCGTCGCTACCCGTTGATCACGAAGCTCGAGCCTGCTGGCCTTCGCCGTTGTGGTCAACGAGCCGCCAGGTGATCTCGAGCAGGACACCTGCCGCCACCCCGATGGCCGCACTCACCCACGGCACCTGGTAACCGGCCAGCTGTAGCTGGAAGAACTCCTGTAGGTACGGCACGGTGAGCACGAGCGCGAAGCCCGCCCCCATCGCGGCCAGCAGGACAGCTCGCCACCAGGTGTAGGGGCGGGCGATCACCGCCACGACCCACAGCACCACGATGAACAGGGTCAGCGTCGCGGCAGACGTCTCGGCGGCGAGGTCCCCGTCGTACACCCAGCGGGCGTGGAAGTACGACACTAGCGTCGCGGCGGCGGCGATCGTGCCGGCCGGGATGGCGAATCTGAGCACTCGGCGGACGAAGCCGGACCGTGCTCGCTCGGTGTTCGGCGCGAGCGCGAGAAAGAAGGCGGGGACGCCGATGCTCAGCGTGCCCACCAGCGTCAGGTGGCGCGGCAGGAAGGGGTACGGCACCTGAGTGATGACTACGACGATCGCTATCAGGGCCGCGTACACTGTCTTGGTCAAGAACAGGTGGGAGACCCGCTCGATGTTGCCGATCACCCGCCGTCCTTCGGCGACAACCGAGGGTAGCGTCGAGAAGTTGTTGTTCATCAGCACGATCTGGGCGACGGCCTTGGTGGCTTCGCTGCCCGATCCCATCGCAACCCCGATGTCGGCGTCCTTGAGCGCGAGGACGTCGTTCACGCCGTCGCCGGTCATGGCGACGTCGTGCCCCCGCGACTGCAGCGCGTGCACCATGTCGCGTTTCTGGCGCGGTGCGACCCGGCCGAAGATGGCATGCGACTCCAGGACGGCGGCGAGCTCGTCCTGGTCCGCAGGGAGGGTCCGGGCATCGACCGGATCGTTCGCTCCCGCGATGTCCAGCTTGGCCGCCACGGCGCCGACGGACACGGCGTTGTCACCGGAGATGACCTTGGCCCGCACGCCCTGATCGGCGAAGTAGCGGATGGTATCCGGCGCTTCCTTCCGTAGCCGCTGCTCGATGACGATGAGGGCGGCGGGTGTGAGGTGCTTTTGGATTTCCTCGGGCATCGCCAGCGCCTGCTCAGCAGTCAGCTCGCTGCGCGCGAGGAGCAGGATCCGCAGCCCCTGGCTACCGAGCGCGTCAGCTTCGGCGAGGGCGGCGGCCCCGGGTCGGAGCAACACATCGGGTGCTCCCAGCAGCCAGGTTGACGACGCCCCGGTGGGCTCGGCGAATGTCGCACCGCTCCACTTGCGGGCCGACGAAAACGGCGCGGCTTCGGTGACGATCCATCCAGCGGGGGATGGGAAGGCGTCAATGATCGCCTGCAGGCTGGCGTTGGGCCGCTCGTCCACCGAGCCGAGGGCACCTAGCGCTGCACGAATCGGCAACCCAGGTTCGAGCTCGACCACGTCGGTGACGTCCATCCCACCCTCGGTCAGCGTTCCGGTCTTATCCAGGCACACGACGCTGACCCGGGCCAGGCCCTCAATTGCCGGCAGTTCCTGGACGAGGCACTGCTTGCTCCCAAGCCGGATGACTCCGACGGCGAACGCCATGGACGTCAGCAGGACGAGGCCCTCGGGAACCATGTGGACCAGTCCCGCGACCATCCGCCTGATCGCCTCGGGCAGGTCGTTCTCGTTGACGACGATCTGGCTTATCACCAGCGCGATCCCGACCGGGATGATTACGTACGTGACGAACTTGAGGATCTTGTTGATCCCGTTTCGCAGTTCCGACTTCACGAGGGTGAATCGGCTCGCCTCTTCGGCGAGCTGGGCGGCGTAGGCGTCCCGGCCCACCTTCGTGGCCTGAAAGGCGCCGCCGCCGGCAACCACGAAGCTGCCGGACATGACGGCGTCGCCAGGCATCTTGTGCAGAGGGTCGGCCTCGCCGGTGAGCAGGGATTCGTCGATCTCCAGCCCGTCCGCCTCGACCAGCTTGCCGTCGACCACCACCTTGTCGCCAGGGCCGAGTTCGATGACGTCGTCCAGCACGATCTCACTTGGTGCCATCGGCTTCGCTGTGCCGTCGCGGCGCACGTGGGGCATGGCTTGCCCGATGACGGCCAGCTGGTCAAGCGTCCGTTTAGCCCGGAGCTCCTGAACAATTCCGATAAGGGAGTTGGCAACGATGACCCCACCGAAAAGCGCGTCCTGCCATGGCCCGACGATGAGGATCAGCACCAACAGAGACCCGATGATCGCGTTGATCCGGTTGAAGACGTTCCCGCGAACGATGTCGGCCGTGCTCCGGCTGGACCGGACGGGGACGTCGTTAACCTGACCTGCGGCGACTCGCTCGGCTACCTCGTGCGTGGTGAGGCCGGTCTCGCTGGTCGTCGCCCTGCCCACCGCCGAAGCTCCGCCAAGGTTGCCGGCGGTGTCAGTCACGGTTCCACCGTAGTGGTCGTGGCCCCGCCACCGCACCCGCGTCGGGCCTCCGCCGCGTCCGTACCCGTTTGCGGCGGCGGATGTGCGATACTTCAACTGGTTGGGCGGTCGGAATTCCGCCGCCCGATCCGACGTTGTCCTCGCCGGGCATTGTCGAAGTGGCCAACCTCTGCGCCACCCAGCCGCCGACCTGTGACGCGGCTGGCGTGAGCGGCCCCAGACGACGAGATGTCCGGCACGGTGACCGATTCGTCAGGCCTTCGGACCGCGATAACACGCGGCGAGGCCGGCGAACCACGGCTGCCGACGCTTGGACTCGGTGGGCAACTGGGCTGACAGGCTTTCCGCCCGGCCGCCAGGCCGCGGCGACCGACGACGAGAGCCATGTTGCAGCGAGCAGCGCGCCGGCGCGGCGCGGCGCCCTGCGGCATGGTTGACGGGAGTACACCCGAATGCACGACGAAAGCAATACAGACGGGGACGCAGCAACGCTCATCAGTACCGACGCTGCGAACGCGAAAACTGACAAGCCGGTCCGCAAGCGGCCGTCCCGCCGCCGGGCCGCGAGCCGGCCGGCTGGACCGCCGGCTGACCAGAACCCAGAAGCAAGCACCACGGATACAGCACCCGAACCCGTCGCACCGGCTCGCCGCAAGGCACGGAAGTCGGCTCGAGCCAAAACGGCCGATCCGGCGTCCGAGGCTCTGGCTCCTGATGAGACCCCGGCCCCAGCTCCGGCCACGGCAGCGAACATTCCGGCAGCCGGGGGCCTGCTTTTCCAGGCTCCGGAGTTCGTGGAACCGGTCCCGGCACATCGGGCCGAACCTGAGCCGTATCTGCCCGACGAGGCCGCCGATTCGGCTGACGAGGATGACGATGAGTCGCCGCGCCGTCGCCGGCGGCGGGGTGGTCGCGGCCGCCGGAAGAAGACCGACGTCGCAGGCGAGGCGCATGACGAGGCGCCTGAGGACAGCGACGAGGAAGAGCACCCCGCCAAGGACGAGGACTCCGCTGCCGTCGACGAGGACGAGCAGGCCGAGGCGCAGGGCGCCACGGCGACCAGGCGGCGCCGTCGGCGCAAGCGCAAGGGCGACGGCGAGTTCGAAGAGATCCGTCCCGACGACCCGCCGAACACGGTGGTAAAGGTCCGCGAGCCACGGGAGACGGACGACACGGTCACGAAGGTGACCGGCTCCACCCGGCTGGAGGCGAAGAAGCAGCGCCGTCGCGAGGGGCGTGAGGCCGGTCGCCGCCGGGCCCCTGTGATCAGTGAGTCGGAGTTCCTGGCCCGGCGCGAGGCCGTCGAGCGGGTCATGGCAGTCCGGCAGAACGGGGATCGAACGCAGATCGCCGTGCTCGAGGACGGCGTACTCGTCGAGCACTACGTAAGCCGGACGTCCGACCAGCCGCTGATCGGCAACGTGTACCTCGGGCGGGTGCAAAACGTGCTGCCCGCGATGGAGGCAGCCTTCGTTGACATCGGCAGGGGCCGCAACGCGGTTCTTTACGCCGGTGAGGTCGACTGGATCGGGCTTGGGCACACCGATGGTCCCAAGCGGATCGAGGACGTGCTCAAATCGGGCCAGACGGTGCTCGTGCAGGTCACGAAGGAACCCGTTGGTCACAAGGGCGCCCGGCTGACCGGACAGATCAGCTTGCCGGGCCGGTACGTCGTGTACGTCCCGGGCGGATCCATGAGCGGTATCAGCCGCAAGCTGCCAGAGAACGAGCGCAGCCGGCTCAAGAAGATCCTCAAGCAGGTGGTCCCTGACGACGCTGGAGTCATCGTCCGGACGGCCGCCGAAGGCGCGACCGAGGAGGAACTCACTCACGACGTGTCCCGGCTGCGGGCGCAGTGGGAAGAGATTCAGAAAAGGGCGTCGGGCAGCGCACCACAGCTGCTGTACGGCGAACCCGACCTTGCCATCAAGGTGGTCCGAGACCTGTTCAACGAGGACTTCGCCAAGCTGGTGGTGTCTGGAGACCAAGCGTGGGACACCATCGAGCCGTACGTCTCCTACGTTGCGTCGTCGCTGCGAGACCGGCTGGAACGTTGGACTGGCGACAGCGACGTCTTCGCCGGGTACCGCGTGGACGAGCAGATCGCGAAGGCGCTCGAACGCAAGGTGTGGCTGCCTAGCGGCGGCTCGCTGGTGATCGATCGCACCGAAGCGATGACTGTCATCGACGTCAATACCGGAAAGTTCACCGGGTCCGGCGGAAACCTCGAAGAGACCGTCACCAAGAACAACCTCGAAGCCGCCGAGGAGATCGTGCGCCAACTGAGGTTGCGCGACATCGGCGGCATCATCGTGATCGACTTCATCGACATGGTGCTCGAGGCCAACCGCGACCTGGTGCTGCGGCGACTGGTCGAGTGTTTGGGTCGGGACCGCACCAAGCATCAGGTGGCCGAGGTCACGTCGCTGGGCTTGGTTCAGATGACTCGCAAGCGGATCGGCTCCGGGCTACTCGAAGCTTTCAGCGAGCCGTGCGAGCACTGCAACGGCCGTGGGCTGCACATCCACACCGAGCCAGTGCTGGGCAAGAAACTGCCCGCGGTGGATACCCGCCAGGGCCGGGCAGGGCGGCGCGACCGGCGCCGCAGAGGCGACAAGGCCGGCGAGCCGGTTGAAGCCCTGCAGCCCAAACTCGAGGCAACGGCGACTCCGGGTGAGGCGTCGCCGGCTGATCTGATCCCGGTAGAGTCAGCCGATCGCACGGTGCCAGAGGTCGCCGAACCCGCCACCACTGGCGCCGCCGACGTAACCGCTGGTGAAACTGGCGACGCCGACACTGGGCCCGCGGCTGCAGCGGTCGATGCAGCGCCCGCAGGAGCCGCCCCCGAGTCCGAAGCGCGGGCCGTAGGTCGCGGGGCCGCTGAGCAGGCCGCGCCGGCGACTCCCGTAAGCGACGGGACAGGTCCCGTCGAGCAGCCTGGCGCTGGAACCGCCGAGCAGCCTGGCGCTGGAACCGCCGAGCAGGTTGAGGCCGGAGCCGCAGAGCAAGCACCGGCACCCAAGCGTCGGCGCCGACGGGCTCAGCGGCCGGCAGGCAGTCCCGACGCCGTCGAACCCTCGCCTGAGACGGAGCCGGCCCAAGTCTGACCAGCCCGCCAGGATGGATGCCTTGTCAGGGTCGTAGCCAGCCCGCACCGAGCTTCCACGGTGTCGCTATAGCAGCATCGTGGAAGCTTGGTGTGCGCCGGCAGTAGCACTATGGAAGCTTGGTGCCTCCAGCCAGCCGCGCCATGGAAGCTTGGTGCGATCCTGCTATCCGCTCCACGGAACGCAAGCACGGCTGGGCGGCCGCTGTCCGCCGGTTTGACCTGGGCGCGACCGACTCCGTATTCTTGAGCGTCGGCGCGTATCGCGCCAGCCAATCCGTGTGCCCGTCGCCTGCCGACGTGCGCCTGTAAGCCCGACACGAGAGAGTGAGCCCGCGGTGTACGCGATCGTCCGCAGTGGCGGCATCCAGCAGAAGGTGTCCGTCGGCGATGTCATCGACATCGACCGGATCGACGGCGAGACCGGTGCAACCGTCTCGCTGCCCGCGGTCCTGCTCGTCGACGGTGAGAAGGTCACGTCCAGTCCGGACAAGCTCGCCAAGGTATCGGTCAAGGCCGAGATCCTCGGTGGCACCAAGGGCCCGAAGATCAAGATTCAGCACTTCAAGAACAAGTCCGGTTACCGCCGCCGCCTGGGGCACCGCCAGAAGTACACCCAGGTCAAGGTGACCGATATCAAGACCAAGTGAGGGGACGCTGCCATGGCACACAAGAAGGGCGCCTCGTCCACCCGCAACGGGCGCGATTCCAACGCCCAGCGGCTCGGCGTCAAGCGGTTTGCCGGTCAGATCGTGAACGCCGGCGAGATCATCGTCCGCCAGCGGGGTACGCGCTTCCACCCCGGCCAGAACGTCGGTCGTGGTGGCGATGACACGCTGTTCGCTACCGCGGAGGGCGCCGTCGAGTTCGGTGTCCGGCGCGGCCGCAAGGTCGTCAATGTAATCCCGGCGGGGGAGTGACCCCCGCTTAGGCGTCGAACTAAGGGCGGGCCGGTCACTCAGACCGGCCCGCCCTTTACTTTCCCGAGGTGAGGTGCAGCCATGGCGATTCCGACGTTCGTCGACCGCGTCGCGCTGCATGTCGCCGCGGGTAATGGCGGGCACGGCTGCATGTCGATCCATCGGGAGAAGTTCAAACCGCTCGGCGGCCCGGACGGGGGCAACGGCGGCGACGGCGGTGACGTCGTACTTGTGGTCGATCCCAACACCACCACGCTGCTCGACTACCACCGCTCGCCGCACCGCCGCGCCCGTAACGGCGCGCCAGGGGAGGGGGATCATCGGGACGGCGCTCGAGGAGCCGATGTCGTCCTGCCCGTGCCGGACGGCACGGTCGTGTCCAGTCCGGACGGCGAGGTGCTGGTCGACCTGGTCGGTGCGGGCACGCGGTACGTGATCGCGCAGGGCGGGCGGGGCGGCCTCGGCAACGCCGCCCTGGCCAGCCCCCGCCGCAAGGCACCCGGCTTCGCATTACGCGGCGAGGAGGGCGAGCAGCGTGACGTCGTCCTAGAGCTCAAGAGCGTGGCGGACGTGGGGCTGGTCGGCTTCCCCAGCGCAGGCAAGTCGTCGCTGGTGGCTGCCATCTCCGCCGCCCGGCCGAAGATCGCGGACTACCCCTTTACCACGCTGACGCCCAACCTGGGGGTCGTAGAGGCGGGCGACGTTCGCTACACGGTCGCGGACGTCCCCGGCCTTGTCGAGGGCGCCAGCGAGGGGCGCGGGCTGGGCCACGAGTTCCTGCGGCACGTCGAGCGCTGCCAGGCCCTGGTACACGTGGTCGACTGCGCCACAATGGAGCCCGGTCGCGATCCGCTCACCGACATCGACGTCATCGAGCGCGAGCTCGAGTCGTACGGTGGTCTGGCCGAGCGGCCCCGTTTGGTCGCGCTTAACAAGGTGGACGTTCCGGAGGCGAGGGAGCTGGCCGAGATGGTCCGTCCCGACCTCGAGGAGCGCGGCTGGCCGGTCTTCCTCGTCTCGGCCGCTACCCGCGAGGGCCTTCGCAAGCTCACCTTTGCGATGGCTGCGATCGTGGCCGGGGCCCGCGCCGCAGCACCGCCACCAGAACCGACCCGGCTGGTGCTGCGACCCAAGCCGGTCGACGAATCGGGGTTCATCGTCACCCGGGAGGGCGAGCGCTTCCGCGTACGGGGTACCAAGCCCGAGCGGTGGGTCCGGCAGACCGACTTCAGCAACGATGAGGCGGTCGGCTACCTTGCGGACCGGCTGGCCCGCCTCGGTGTCGAGGAAGCACTGCTCAAGGCCGGTGCCGCACCAGGCGTCGAGGTACTGATCGGTCCCGAAGACGACGCTGTCGTGTTCGAATGGGAGCCATCCGTCAGCGCGGGTGCCGAACTGCTACACGGCCCGCGCGGTACCGACAGCCGCTTGAGTGGCCGGGAATGACCATGCAGAGCGGGAAACCGGTCGCGGCGAGCAAAGATCGAAGCGCGTTCGCGAGCGGCCGGCGCGTCGTGGTCAAGGTTGGCTCGTCGTCGCTGACGACGGCTGCGGGCGGGCTGGACGGCAGCCGGCTGACTACGCTTGCAGACGAGCTGGCTAAGGCGAGATTGAGAGGTCAGGAAGTCATTCTTGTCTCGTCCGGCGCGATCGCCGCCGGCCTGGCGCCGCTCAACCTGCCTCGCCGCCCCCGCCAGCTCGCCCTGCAACAAGCCGCGGCGGCTGTTGGCCAGGGCCTTCTCGTGGCCCGATACACTGAGGCCTTCGCCCGGCACGGCCTGGACGTCGGCCAGGTGCTTCTGACCGTCGACGACATGACCCGGCGCACGCACTACCGCAACGCCTACAGCACCCTCCACAAGCTGCTCGACCTCGGCGTCGTCCCCGTCGTGAACGAGAACGACACGGTGGCCACGCACGAGATCAGGTTCGGAGACAACGACCGGCTCGCCGCGCTCGTCGCCCAGCTTGTCCATGCCGACGCGCTCATCCTGCTCTCCGACGTCGACGGTCTGTACGACGGCGACCCAGCGCTGCAACACACCCGCCGGGTCTCCGAGGTGCGGGACCTCAGCGAACTGGACGGGCTGCGCATCGGGGGCACCGGTCGGGCGGGCCTGGGCAGCGGGGGCATGCGGACGAAAGTGGAGGCCGCGCGCATCGCCACCGGATCAGGCATCGACGTCGTGCTGGCGTCGGCTCGCGAGATAGCGGCTGTGCTCGCCGGCGAGCCGGTCGGCACGAGGTTCCTTCCCCGGGCCCGAGGGCGCCGCTCCCGCCGGCTGCTGTGGCTCGAGCACGCCACTGACGCTCAGGGGCGGCTTCGGCTGGACGCCGGCGCGGTTCGGGCCGTCGTCGAGCATGGCAAATCACTTCTTCCGGCCGGCATTACAGGGGTCGAGGGGCGATTCGTGGCCGGTGACCCGGTCGACCTTGTCGACGATCGCGGCCGCGCGGTCGCTCGCGGCCTGGTCAACTACGACGCGTCCGAACTACCGGCGCTGCTGGGCCGGTCGACTCGTGAGTTGGGCCGCGAGCTGGGCCCGGAGTACGAGCGAGAGGTCGTCCACCGCGACGACATGGTCGTGCTGCGCCACTGATCAGCGGCTTTCGTCCGGCCCGAACGCCGGCGCCGTTGTGCCTGGAACCGCCGGGTCCTGCACGATGACTGCGGCGCGGGGGCGGGTGTCTACGGACAGCTGGAAGATGTCGGGTCGGTGGTAGTGGCCGACCGGGTCGAAGAACCGCCGCGCGGCTCGGACGGCGGTCAAATCGATGTCGGCGTACAGGATGGCCTCCTCATGCCGGGCCGGCCCGGTGAGAACCTGCCCACCCGGGTCGATGATGACGCTGTTGCCAACTATCGCTGACACTGTGCGGTCAACGCCGCCCTCGTCTGCTTCATGGGCGCTCATGCCCACCGGGTCGGGCTCCTCTATGCCGCCCTCGGCCAACCCGATTTCGGCCGGCGATGGCTCGACCAAGCCCTCCAGGCTCACCGGAGGCTCGGCGCCCGTGCTTGGCAAGTCGAGACCGAGCAAGCTCTGATAACCCTCGGCGACCCAGGCGGGCCGGAAACCGCCGGACCTGGCGCCACAGTGCCCGCGGACCGAATGCTGACCACGGTGTTCCGCAGCTACGGCGGGTCGGCGACATGTGGCGGGCCAGCTACCGAGGTCACACCGCCTATCTCCGTGACAGCAAAGGGCTGCACGACATCGCCGCGCTGCTTGACCGGCCGGGCGCTGACGTACCCGCCCTCGATCTCGCACGCGTCGAAGTCTCCGACAGTGCCCATGCAGCACGGACCGATCCCGTCCTCGACCGCACGGCGCTGATCGCCTACCGGCGGCGCCTGGCTGAACTCGACGACGAACTCCGCACCGCGGAAACCAACGCTGACCTAGCTCTTCACCAACGCGCCACGGACGAACGGGAACTGCTCTTGGCCGGATTACGCAGCGCGACCCGGCCGGGCGGCAGCTCCCGCACACTTGGCAACACCACCGCCGAACGTGCCCGCAAAGCCGACACCGCCCGTATCCGCGACGCCATCCGCCGCATAGCCGACGCCCACCCCGAACTTGGTGCCTACCTCGACCGGACCGTTCGCACCGGCTCCGCCTGCCGATATGAACCCAGCCGAGACGATTGAATCGATCCGGCGGCCGGGTTCCGAGGTGTGGACGGTGACGGCTCGGTGTCCAGGCCGGGGCTAGCATCGAAGGCGTGACCCAGGACCTCGCCACACCGGTACTCGACGCCGCACGTCGGGCCAAGCAGGCCGCCGCAGACCTTGCCGTCCGGACCCGGGCCGACAAGGACGCCGCCTTGCTCGCGATGGCCGACGCCCTGGCAGCCAACGCTCAGCGGATCATCGAGGCCAACGCGCTCGACATCGCTCGCGCCGAACGGGCCGGCAGTCCGGCGGCCATCATCGACCGGCTTCGGCTGGACGCCGGCCGCATCGCCGCCATGGCCGACGGGCTTCGCCAGGTCGCTGGCCTACCCGACCCGGTTGGTGAGGTGGTGCGCGGCTACACCCTCCCGAACGGGCTGTTCGTCGAGCAGCGTCGTGTCCCGATGGGTGTCGTCGGCATCATCTACGAGGGACGGCCGAACGTCACGGCCGACGCCGCAGGGCTGTGCCTGAAAAGCGGCAACGCGGCGTTACTGCGCGGATCGTCCAGCGCAGCCGAGTCCAACGCGGCGATCGTGGACGTCCTGCGCGGCGCGGTCAGCGCGGCCGGCCTTCCGGAGGACGCCGTCCAGCTCGTGCCGGGAGCGGGACACGAGGCGGCCAAGCACCTGATGCGAGCACGCGGGCTCGTCGACGTGCTCATCCCACGCGGCGGCGCCGGGCTGATCCGTAGCGTGGTCGAGGAGTCGACCGTTCCGGTCATCGAGACCGGCATCGGCAACTGCACGGTGTACGTCGACGCCGAGGCCGACCTCGACCAGGCGCTCTCGATCGTCCTCAACGCGAAGACCCAGCGCCCCAGCGTGTGCAACGCGGCCGAGACGCTCCTGGTACATCGGGACGTCGCTGAGAAGTTCCTGCCCACCGTGCTCGCAGCGTTCGAGAAGGAAGGCGTCACGGTCCACGGTGACGAACGGGTCCGGGTTCACGGGGCCACCGTCGTCCCGGCAACTGACGCCGACTGGGCGGCCGAGTACCTTTCGCTCGACATCGCAGCGGGCGTGGTCGACTCGCTCGACGAGGCGATCGCACATATCCGGCGGTGGGGCAGCGGTCACACCGAGGCAATCGTCACCAACTCGCTACCCAATGCGAGGAAGTTCGCCGCCAGCGTCGACTCGGCGGCCGTGATGGTGAACGCGTCCACCCGATTCACCGACGGCGAGCAGTTCGGCTTCGGCGCCGAGATAGGCATCTCGACGCAAAAGCTGCACGCCCGCGGCCCGATGGGCCTGCTCGAGCTGACCACGACGACGTACATCGTCACCGGGAACGGCCAGGTCCGCGAGTGACCCGGTAGGCTAACCGGCCATGACCACGATCGATCTGCTCGCGGCAGAGACGACGCACGTCGAGTCGCCGTTCCCGCCCGCGGTGTGGGGCGGCGGCCTGCTGCTGATCTTCCTACTGCTGCTGCTCATCGTCCTCGCATTCGGCAAGGGCCGCCCGCACGCGTGAGGTCAGGGGCTGACGCCGTGGCAGACCATAAGCGGCTCGGCGTGATGGGTGGAACGTTCGACCCGATCCACCATGGTCACCTGGTCGCCGCAAGTGAGGTTCAAGCCTGGTTCGATCTCGACGAGGTGGTCTTCGTCCCGACGGGCCAGCCTTGGCAGAAGGGGGGGCGGGACGTCTCGCCGGCCGAGGACCGTTACCTGATGACGGTCATCGCGACGGCGTCCAACCCACGGTTCTCGGTCAGCCGGGTCGATATCGATCGTCCCGGCCCCACCTACACGATCGACACGTTGCGTGACTTGAAAGCCGAGCGCGGCGAGGGCTGGGACCTGTACTTCATCACCGGCGCTGACGCCCTGGAGCAGATCCTCACCTGGCGGGACGTCGGCGAACTGTTCGAGCTGGCCCACTTCGTCGGCTGTACCCGGCCCGGCCATGAGTTGTCGAACATCGGCCTGCCGGAGGGCAAGGTGAGTCTGGTCGAGGTGCCTGCGCTGGCCATCTCGTCCACCGAGTGCCGCGACCGGGTGAGCCAGGGCGAGCCGATCTGGTATCTGGTTCCGGATGGAATTGTCCAGTACATCGCTAAACGTCAGCTCTACACTGTCGCCAAGACGTGACATCCTGGGATTGAAGACTCCCGACGAGAGGTTCGACGCTTGCCCGTCTCCGACCGAGCCCGTGAGCTCGTGATCGCCGCTGCCGAAGCGGCCAGTGACAAACTCGCCGACGACATCATCGCCTTCGATGTGTCCGAGCAACTCGCCATCACCGACGCGTTCATCCTGTGCTCCGCGCCCAACGACCGGCAGGTCAAGGCCATCGTTGATGGCATCGAGGAGCGGCTGCGCGATCTGCACGCCCGGCCGCTGCGCCGTGAGGGCGAGCGCGAGGGGCGCTGGGTACTGCTCGACTACGGCGACATCGTCGTCCACGTGCAGCACGCTGAAGACCGGCAGTACTACTCGCTCGAGAAATTGTGGAAGGACTGCCCGCTGATCCCGCTGCCGCAGGCAGTTCATGTGGGACACCGCGTTCCCCGCGGAGCGTCGGAGTGAGCCGTCGCGTCGTCCTCTGGCGGCACGGGCGCACGGAGTGGAACGCCGTCGGCCGGTTCCAGGGGCAGACCGACATCGCCCTCGACCCTGCTGGACGAAAGCAGGCCCATGACGCCGCCCGGCGGCTTGCGGCACTGTCGCCTGACCTGCTGGTCTCGTCCGATCTCCAGCGGACTCAGGACACCATGGCGGCCCTGGCCGCGATCATCGGGTTGGATGTCATGCTGGACTCCCGACTACGCGAGACCTACGCCCGTGAGTGGCAAGGCCTGACGGGTGCGGAGATCGCGGCCCGCTGGCCGGAGGAGTATCTGGCCTGGCGCGCCGGCGACCCACTGCTACGCGTCGGTGGTGGCGAGACCCGGCAGGAGGTCGCCGCGCGGGTGGCTGAGGCGGTACGCGACATCGCGGACAAGCTCCCGGACGACGGCCTGGCCGTCCTGACCACTCACGGTGGCGCGGCGCGCCTGGGGATCGCCGCACTTATCGGCATGCCGCTGGAGCGCTTCACCAACATCGGCGGGCTGTCTAACGGCTCGTGGTCGATGCTGCGCGACACCGACCAGGGTTGGGTGCTCGTCGAGCACAACGCCGGCACGCTTCCGACACCGGTGGCCATCGAAGAGGGCTAACCTCCGCCGATCACGCAACTGCTGGTCGACACGCCGCGATCCTGGCGGCCCCCGGCATTCGATTATGAGCTGAGCCGCGTCGTCGGCTAACCTTAGGGGGCCGTCAGGCACGGGGCTATGGCGCAGTTGGTAGCGCGCCTCCATGGCATGGAGGAGGTCAGGGGTTCGAATCCCCTTAGCTCCACCGTATCCAGAACCCTTTCTTACCAGCGCAAACGCTGGAGAGTTCGCCCGCGTGCCGCGATGCCCGGTCAGAGCAGGTTCGGCGCCACAGGTGACCGTCTCCGAGACGCCTCAGACAGGCAGCGGCCCTTCCTCGAGCGAGAGCCGAGCTTCCTCCAACAAAATCCGCTCGGCCGCGTGATAGCGGCGAGCCGCCTCGGCGGGGCTGTCGCCGACGGCCGTAAGGCCCACCCGGCCGTGCTCTGTCAGGCAGCTGATCATGTGGAACACGATGCCTTCTTGCCTCGACTGATCGAAGTGCAGCCCGTGGCGGGCAACAATGTCGAAAAGGTCGGTCTGGCGCAGTCCACGAAGCTCGTCGTTCTCCAGGTGGTCGGTGGCGATCAGGTGCTTCTCGTGTCCACGCGGCGTGATGAAGAGCGCAGTCTTGGCGTCGTAGCGCCCGTCGGTCAAGAACTGGAGCGTCAGGAACGGATGAGTAGTGCCTCCCTTGCGCAGGTTGAGCTCAATGGCGTACGGCGTCCACATCCCGCTCGTCTCACGGACCACCACGAAGTCGATGGCGAACCGGCCCAACGCGCCGAGGGCCGATAGATGCTCACCGATCTTCTCCGCATGCTGGGTAATCAGCCGGGCGTACTCAGGGGCAGCCGGGAAGATGCAACCAAGGTAGCTCTGGCCGCTCGCGCCACCGAGCAGCTGGTCGTGTGTTGAGAGAAGCTCCACCGTCCCCCCAGGGAGGACTCGGAGCTGGACGCTCGGGCTGCGGAGCTCGTGACCGACGATCCGCTCCTCGACGATCCCACCGCCCTCGGCAAACTTCGCGATGTAGACGTCGAACGGCGTGGCGGGTTCTTCGAGCTCCATGTCGTGCACGCGCTTCACCACCTCGGCTCGTTCGTCAGGCGCCCCACTCTCCGGAAGACCGTCGAGGCGCACAATCGCGTTCCCCTCACCCGAAACGCCCTCGTTGAGCTTGACGATCGCGCTCCGCATGGCGGGTCGTTGTGCACGCATTCCTACGATCGCGTCAGCCAGCTCGTCGATGCTGTGCAGGTCTTCCGCACCGAGCGGATGCGGTACGCCCACCTCGCCGAACAGTCGCCGGCAGCCTGTCTTAGAGCCCAGATGAGCGAGTCTCGGGTCGACGCCGTACATCGGGATTCCCAGGCTGAGCGCTACATCACGCTCGAGAGCAGTGGTGTTGTATGGCACCAGGTGAGATCGCTCGCGGTTTGGCACGAGCGATGCGATCTGCCGCAGCACCCTCGGGCGCTCGAGCAGCTTCTCGCTCAGAGACCGACTGCTCGAGTCGTTCACGGATACGAGCGAAAGCCGGGCACGCGCATGACTGGGGATGACGCCGGGAAGAAGAGCGAGGTAATACTCGATGATCTCGGAAGCGATCGGCATGGAAGTGACGTAGATCATCCTTAGGCGCGGTTGGCGCAGCAGGACGAGAAGAAAGAGGAACCGTTCCTCGTACGCCTGCGTGAGGCTTCCGCTCGCCGCCACAGCACGGTCGAGCGTGATCGAGGGAACGACGACCACCGACTCGTCCTCGAGGTTGAGACGCATCGCATCCCATACTCCAGCCATCCGCAACTGCAGCAGGTCGAAGCGCCGGTATCGCTCCTCCTCCGTGAGCACGGAAAGCACGTCGCGCCGCACTGGACGCGTCCACAGATCGCCGGTCATGAAACTGTCCTCGAGGAGTCGATACCTCTGACGCTGAAGGTGTGCACGCTGCGACTGAAGCCACGGACCTCGCGCTGACCGACATCGTCGCCGATGACCAGGGGCCCGGCGCCAGAGAAGACTCGCTCAGTGACCAGGATCTGCCAGGGCTCCGCGTCCGCGCAGAGACGAGCTGCGAGGTTGGTGACACTGCCTATCGCGGCATAGTCGAATCGGCCGTCGAAGCCGATCTTGCCCAACGTCGCGTAGCCCTGCGTGATGCCGACTCCCATCGCAAGATCGTGCCCTTGCCTGGACCACCGTTCGGCAAGCTCCCGCACCCGGTTCCGCATGGTCACGCTCATGCGCACGGCCCTCAGGGGCGCGTCGTCGCATTGGATCGGGTCGTTGAAGAACACCATCAGGCCGTCACCCGCGAATCGCTCCAACGTGCCCTCGAAGCGGAAGATCACATCGCCGAGCGCTTGGTGGTAATCGCTCAGGACACCGATGACCTCCTCGGGCTCGCTCGACTCGGCGAACCGGGTGAACCCCCTCAAGTCGCAGAACACCACTACGATCTCCCGTCGGTGACTCTCGAGGAAGGACTCGTCACCCGTATCGACGATGAGCTCAGCGATCTGCGGAGAAAGAAACCTCCGGAGGAGCCCCATCCGCTCCAGCTGGGAAACCTGCTGGTCGACCCGCGACTTCAGCTCGCGGTTCCACGTAGCAAGCTCGTCGGCCTGGCGCCTGATGGTGTCCTGGTATCGCTTGATCCGCGCCAGCGACGCCACGCGCGCAAGGAGCTCACTCTGGTTGATCGGCTTCGTCACGAAGTCGTCGGCGCCGCTTTCGAGCGCCTTGACCTTCTGCTCGTCGCCACTGGCGGTGACCATGACCACGGGCAGGAATGCCGTTTCCGGCCGCGCGCGGATGCGGCGGCACACCTCGTACCCGTCCATTCCCGGCATGACAATGTCGAGCAGCACGAGGTCGAGATCCTGTTCGGCGAGGATCTTGAGCGCCTCCTCGCCAGACGACGCTGTGCGGACCTCATAACCCCGCGGAACGAGGATCGCGTCAAGCAGTCTGATGTTGGCCGGCTGATCGTCGACGACCAGCACTGTTGGGGTCTCGGACAGCTCGCTCACGACCCACCTCCCGTTTCAAGTAGCTCGCGTACCTTTTGTGCAAAGCCCCGCACACTGATGGGCTTCTCGACGTATCCGTCGAAGCCAGACTCGTACGCGCGGTCGCGGTCGTCCTGCATCGCGAAAGCGGTCACGGCAAGCGCTGGGACGTCACGTCCTTTCGGGCTGGCCCTGATCTGGCGGAGTGCCTCAGTGCCGTCGATGCCTGGGAGCTGGAGATCCATGAGGATGAGATCTGGGGCGGTCTCATCGGCGAGGCGCACGCCGTCCTCACCCGTGACCGCTTCGATGACCTCGTACCCGGAGTGATGCAGGATGTCCCGGACCAGCTTCAGGTTCATAGGGTTGTCCTCGACGACGAGGATGCGCCTCTGGTCCACTGCTCCTCACCTCCCAGATTGGTTGCCAGCCGGATCCGGGGTCACTCCCACCGCGCCAAGGGCTGCGAACAAGTCGTCACGGCTCACTGGCTTGACGAGATATGCCGCTGCTCCGAGCGCCGCACCTCGGGTCTTCTCATCGACGATGGAGACAATGATCACAGGTACGTCGCGCGTCAGCGGATCGTTCTTGAGACGCTTGAGCACTTCCCAGCCGTCCAGGCCCGGGAGCCGGATATCCAGCAGAACCGCAGCTGGAACTGTTCCGCGGACTGCGGCAAGACCTGAGGCGCCGTCGCGAGCAGTAGTGACCGAGAATTCGGCCCCAGAGAGGTACGCGGTCAACAGGTCAAGCGACGGCCGGTCGTCGTCAATGAGCACTATGCCTTTCGTCTCTCGCGACTGGAGCTCACCGCCCGCTTGCCTGCGGGACCCCTCCGTTGGAAGGGAGAACCCGAACCTGCTGCCACGTCCAACTTCGCTCTCGAGCCACATACGACCACCGAACAGCTCCACAATGCGCCGCGAGAGCGTCAGGCCGAGACCGGTCCCTTCCTCTCGCGAAGGGCCTCGCCCGCCCTGCTGGAACGACTCGAAGATCCGCTCACGGTCAGTCTCGGCGATTCCGATCCCGGTGTCGGTCACGGTGATGTCGATCTGGGAGCCGTGGCGCTGTGCCCAAATCGTCACCGATCCGCCGTCGGGCGTGAACTTGACGGCGTTCGTCAGGAGGTTCAGGACGACCTGCTTGAGTCTCAGCTCGTCGGAATAGACGGTGCCGACGTCGGTGTCTACGTCGACAGAGAGCTGTATGCCGTGGGCGAGCGCACGCTCGCGAAGCATCGAGGCAGCGTCGTCGAGAAAGGCGCGAAGGTCGAACTCAGAGTATTCGAGCTCCATCCGGCCGGCCTCGACCTTCGACAGGTCGAGGATCTCGTTGAGCAGCTCCAACAGGTGCCTGCCGGAACTGTAGATGTCGCGCAGGTACTCCTCTTGGCGCTCGTTGATCTCGCCGAACATGCGCTCCAGAAGGACCTCTGAGAACCCGAGCACTGCATTGAGTGGCGTACGCAGTTCGTGCGACATGCTGGCGAGGAACTCCGACTTGTGTCTGCTCGCCTCCTGTAGTTCGAGACTCTGTTCCTTGAGCTCGCGATACAGTTGCGCGTTCAGCAGCGCCAGTGCGGACTGCGTCGCGAGCGTTTCGAGCATGCGGAGGGTGTCCTGGGAGAAGCCACCGACCTGCTTTCGTCGGACGATCAGGCAGCCGACGATCTGGTCCTCGCGAAGCATCGGCACGGCCGCCAACGACCGCCATCCCGCCTCGAACAGGATGCGCAGATGCGGATCGAGCTCGATGGTCCCCAGATCCTCGACCGCCAGCGGCCGCTTCTCGCGTGCAGCTCGTCCCACCAAGCTCTCGTCGAGATGGATTCGGATGGTGCGCAGCTGTTGGACCACGCGCGGATCGGTCTGGTAGACGCTGCGCACCATGAAGCAGCCGAGCCGGTCGGAATACTCCATGATCGAGCCGCCATCCGTCGCCGAGAGCTCCACGGCGTGCATGACGACCGTGGCCAGGACATCGTCGACGTCAAGGCTCGAGCTGACCGCCTCTCCTACCTCCTGCAGTGCCTCCAGCTCCCAGACCTTTTTGGCCAGCTCGACACGGCGTGCCTCTAGCTCCTGGACGAGCTTGACTCCGTTGACGGCCATCGCAGCCTGGCCGGCGAAGCCTGAGGCGATAGCCATCTCCCGCTCGTCGAACGGACTGACCTCGTTACGCAATACACTCAGCGCCCCGACGACCTCGTCGTCGAAAATCATCGGCGCTCCCATGGTGGAGCGGAACCCGGCGATGCGCTGAAGGTCGTGGCGCCCGTAGCCGGGGTCTGCCAACACGTCGGGAATCTGCTGGGTCACCCTATCGATGCCGACCCTGCCGATGAGCGTTTCCCGGTCCACCGGAATCGGATGCTGGGCAAAATAGGTGATGGACTCCGCCGACATGCCGACGGCCTTGATCAGGTGGTAGACCCCGTCCTCGATCAGGTAGAGGAGCGCAGCCTGCGAACGGCAGAGCCGCCGTACGCTCTCGACGATGGTCGTCAGCACCGTGTCGGGATCACTGGCCGAGCGGCCCAACGCGGACAGGACGTCGGTCGCGGCTTCGAGTTGATCCGTGACAGTCACGAGAACCTGACGAAGACGTTCGTTGTCAGCGTCCGTGGCTTCCACGATATGGGACGGTTCGACCATGGCCGCTTCGCTCCCCCCGCGGTTGCGCGACCTCCACTTCCCACTCTGCCTGAGTTGGAAGAGGGCCGCAATCGATAGCGTTGCGCGCCGGCTGCCGGCCGGCTCCTGATCGAGGTCGTCGGCTGCGGCGTCTGCCGGTCGAACATCCACATGATCGAGGGCGATTGGGTTGACGGAGGCGTGCCCCGCCATCAGCCCGATCATCCCTGGCCACGAAGCTACCGGTCGCGTCGTCGAACGCGGTCACGGAGCAGGCCCTGCGGACGCTGTAATGGGGTGCCACAGCTCCCGCTGATCCCATGGATTATCAGCGCGGGTCGGGGTTATGGCTCCACGTACGCGGCGAGATTCGCCAGCGACGAGGCGAGCCCAGCAGCGTGATCGTCTGCCGAGATGCCGGCGGGCACGTTGTCGGCGCGGATCTCAACGTGCGCCCCAGCGTCGACCGCGGTGACTTCCCAGGTCATGGTCATCGTGCCCGCGTACGCTGGATCGTCGGAGACGAAGTCCACGGCCTGCACGATCCGCATACCTGGGACGATGTCGACGAAGCGTGCTTCAACGACGTCAGAGTCCGCTGTGGCCTTACCCGGGGCCGCGGAGACGTCCGCGTAGGTCAAGATCATCCGGTATGACCCGCCCGGCCGTGCGTCAAACCGTTCGAACCGGCCGCTCATTCCGTCAGGCGGTAGCCATTCAGCTAGCGCATCCGGATCAATAAGAGCGGCGTAGACACGGTCCGGCGGGGCCGCGATCAGTCGGGATGCCGTATCCGTCCGTGCCATGGCGACATGGTATGGCCGCGGCCCGAGCTCACCAGATCGGCTGACCGGTGACTGCTCCATGAGCAGGATGGCTCCCCAGGCGTCGGGATACATTCCCTGATTAGCGGGTCTCGTGGTCGATGCGGGAGAGCCGCGTAACGCGCCAGCTCAAGCGGACGAATAGTCACTGACCAGGTCCGCTCGGTGCGGCGAATGGACGACAGGTTCGAGGTCGAACTGGACGATCACGCGGTCCTGGCGCGGCGGTCGGCTGCGGTCAAACTGGATCTGGTCGAGCAAGAGGTAGGCGCCGCTAGCGCCGGCGCACCGCATAGGAGAGGTGCGTGACCATCGGTGACGGCTGGGTCCGGATCAGGTCGAGGGCGATGCGGCCGGCGTCCACATTGTCGAACAACCTGATTCCTTTACCGAAGAAGACTGGCCCCAGGGTGATGGTGAACTCGTCGACCAGCCCTGCGTTCAGGTACTGCAGGATCGTCTCCGCGCCACCCGCGATGCGAACGTCCCGGTCTCCGGCCGCCTCGCGGGCCTGCTTGAGAGCATTCTCGATGCCGTCGTTGACGAAGTGGAACGTGGTGCCTCCGGGCCGTTCCCAGGGCTGGCGGACTTCGTGCGTCACCACGTACACCGAGGTGTGGAACGGGGCCTCCTCCGGCCACCGGTGCTCGCCAGCGTCGAACATCCGCTTACCCATGACGCTCGCGCCGGTCCTGTTGTACGTCTCCTCGAGCACGGCATTGTCAGATCCCTCGTCGCCACCGGCGCCGATCTTCAAGTTCTCACGTAAGAATCGCTGCTTGAACGCCCAGTGCTGAAGCTGCATCCACTGCGCCATCCACTGCTTCAACTCCGGGTCGTCCGCCCGTTCCTCTGGAGCGATGAACCCGTCCAGCGTCATGGCGACGCTGAAGAAGACCTTGCCCGCCATCAGATTCCCTCCTGCGCGTTGATGTAATGGGCGAGCCGGCCGAGCGTCTGCTCGCCGCCCTCGATCGCGTGGTACTCCCTGACGGCGTGGTCGCGCAGCTCGGCCGTCGGGAAGACCGTCCGCATGACCACCTCCGTCACCGCGCCCCGGGCTTCGAACGTCAATACCGACTCGAACGCGTTCGGATCGTCAGCAGAATCGCCGTGCAGCAGAGTGATCCGATCCGGCCGGGTGATCTCGCGCCAGGTGATCCAGTTCGAGTAGTCCGTCCCGTCCGGCCCGTGCATGACGAAGTCCCAACTGCCGCCGGCGCGGAATTCGAAGGCCTGCGTCGTGGTGGTGAATCCGGTCGGACCCCACCACTGCGACAGGTGCCGGACGTCCGTGAACGCCTCGAACACCAGCTCACGCGGGGCGTCGATGGTGCGGGTGATAACGATCTCGCGATCGGTCGCGGGTTCGGCGGACCGGTTGGCGCTATGTGCCATCTGAATGCTCCTTGTCTCGTTTCAGTTCTTGCACGTACGCGTCGAGGCGGTTGAAGGTCTCGTTCCAGAACTGCTCGAAACCTCCGACCCACTCGTGGATCGGACGCAGGCCCCGGGCGTCAAGTCCGTAGAGCCGCTGTTTGCCGGCCTCGCGAACGCGTACCAGCCGCACCTCACGCAGCACCCGCAGGTGCTTGGACGCGCTCGGCTGTGTGATCCCCAGCTCCTGGGCCAGGTCCAGGACCGGACGCTCGCCCTGCTTCAGCAGCTCCAAGATCTGCCGTCGCTGCGGCTCTGCGATCGCGTTGAACGCGTCTGACGTCGTGGGCGCCCGTGCCATGGAACCATCATATGCCTATATCGGAATACGTCAAATCGGAGTCGTCCCGCAGGCGGCGATAGCTGGGGAGGACGCCGCTACGCGAGGAACGCGCGGGCGGCGTCGACGAAGCCGCGTGGGTCGTCGGCGTAGCAGCGAAGCTCGACGATGGTCTGCTGTGCCTTGGGCAGCTTGACGGTGACCGGCTCTCGCAACAGAACCCGGACGTTCGTCTGGCTGGACACGCCGATGCTCAGCACGGTCCGACGCGCACCGTGCTGCGACTGGCTTCCTTGGTTCGCGACGTTCATGCGGAGAACTCCTCGGTCCTGACTGTGCCGTGTTCGTAGAGGCGGTTGAGCACGAGATCTATGCCGCCGACGAAACCGGCGACGGTGTCGTCGGGAAGATCGGCGAACAGCAGGTGGGCGAATTCCTCGTGTCCTCGTTCGAGGTCCGCCGCCGTGGCTGCGCCCTTGTCGGTGAAGGTCACGAGCGTCGCTCGACGGTCCTTGGGATGGGGCTCACGCGTGACGAACCCGGTCTCGACGAGGGCATCGATCAAACCTGTGACGTTGCGTGGGGTGACGTCGAGCGCCTCAGCCAGCTGGCGCTGAGTCATGGGTCCGTTGCGCTGGAGCTCCCACAGCACCCGAGTGCGGGCTCCGGTGAGCCCCATGGCCGTCAGGCTGGCCGACATGTCCTCACTGATGACCACGGCAAGTTCGAGCAACCGGTCGAGTGCGGTCTGGTCTCGAGAGGACACCGACATAAGAGAAGCTCCTTCACCATGTAGTATATTCACAATAGTTTACCGGCAAGCTCTCAGCCGGCTCACAGGTGGGTTCGGGCAAGGTGGCTTCACCCGACGGAAATGACTGGGGGACTTCTCGTGGCTGTCTTGCTCTACCGGCTCGGTCGGTTTGCCTACCGGCGACGCTGGTACGTGGCTGTGACCTGGATCGCTCTGCTGATTGCCACTGGCGTCGGGTCGGCGACCTTGGCAGGGGAGAACAGTGAGTCGTTCGAGATCCCGGGCACCGAATCCCAGGCGGCGTTCGACCTGCTCAACGAGCGGTTCCCCGGCTCGAATGCGGCCGGCGCCACTGGGCGAATGGTCTTCGCCGCGCCGGAGGGCGAGCAGTTGTCCGCGCCCGAGAATCAGGCGGCGGTCGAGTCGGTGGTCGACGAGCTCAACGCGGCGCCCGGCCTGGCGACCGTCGCGGATCCGTTCGAGGTCGGCTCGGTCTCGCCGGACGGCCGGATCGGGTACGCCGAAATCCAGTACGAGTCGCAGATCTTGGACGAGCAGGAGCGGGAGGCACTGTTCGCCGCTGCGGAGACGGGCAGGGACGCCGGCCTGACCGTCGAGATCGGTGGCGACATCGCCTTCGAGGAAGAGGTCGGTGGCGGCACTGAGTTCATCGGTCTCGCCGTGGCCGCTGTCGTCCTGGTGATCACCTTCGGTTCGTTCATCGCGGCCGGTATGCCGTTGCTCAACGCGATCATCGGTATCGGCGTGACCATCTCCGCGATCACGATCAGCACTCGGTTCATCGACATGTCGTCGGACACGACGATCCTGGCGATGATGCTCGGTATCGCGCTAGCGATCGACTACTCGTTGTTCATTGCGTCGCGGTACCGGCATGAGCTTGCCCTCGGGCGTGATGGCGACGAGGCCGCGGGCCGGGCGGTGGGGACGGCGGGAAACGCAGTGGTCTTCGCCGGGCTGACCGTCATGATCGCGTTGTCCGGCCTGTCGATCATCGGCATTCCGTTCCTCACTCAGATGGGCCTCGCTGCAGCCTTCGCGGTCGCGATGGCAGTGATCATTGCGCTGACCATGCTGCCGGCGCTGTTCGGCTTCGCCAAGCGCCGGATCCTGGGCGGCAAGATTCCCGGCCTTCGCATGCGCGACCCCGAAGCCGAGGAGCCCACGCTGGGTCTGCGGTGGGTCCAGATGATCACTCGGAATCCGATCAAGGTATTGACGATCGCGATCGTCGCCGTTGGTGCGCTGGCGATTCCGGCGGCGAGCCTGCAGCTGGGCATGCCGGACGAAGGCAGCTTCAGCGAGGACATGACGCAGCGACGGGCGTACGACCTGCTCGCCGAGGGGTTCGGTCCCGGCTTCAACGGGCCGCTGCTGGTCGTGGTCGACGCGGCCGAAAGCGCCGACCCCGAAGGTGCGGTCGATCAGGTGGTCGCGTCCGCCCAGGAGCTGGAGAACGTAGCCGCCGTCGTTCCAACGGGGTTCAATCCGGCCGGCGACACAGGCATGGTCTCCGTGGTCCCGATGACAGGTCCGAGCGCGGAACAAACCGAGCAGCTAGTGCAAGACATCCGGGCCCTGTCGTCCGAGGTTCAGTCGCAGTCCGGTGCGGACATCATGGTCACCGGCGCAACGGCGGTGCTCATCGACTTCAACGAGAAAATCGCCGATGCCATCATCCCGTACCTGGCTGTTGTCGTCGGGCTGTCCTTCCTGATCCTGATCCTGGTGTTCCGGTCGATCCTGGTGCCGCTGAAGGCGGCTCTGGGCTTCCTGGTGACAATGGCCGCCACGTTCGGCGCGACCGTCGCTGTGTTCCAATGGGGCTGGCTGGCGGACCTAATCGGCGTGCAGCAGACCGGGCCGATCATCAGCTTCCTGCCAATCATCCTGATCGGGTTGGTCTTCGGGCTCGCCATGGATTACCAGGTGTTCCTCGTCACCCGGATGCATGAGGAGCACGTGCACGGCATGGCAGCCACGCCGTCGGTCATCAGGGGTTTCCAGCACGGTGCACGTGTGGTCGCTGCGGCGGCGACCATCATGATCAGCGTCTTCGCCGGGTTCATCCTCGGCGACGACTTCATCAAGCAGATGGGTTTCGCGCTCGCGTTCGCGGTGTTCATTGACGCGTTCGCAGTGCGGATGACGATCGTCCCGGCCATCCTGACCCTGCTCGGTGAGCGGGCGTGGTGGCTGCCACGGTGGATGGATCGTGTCCTGCCGGACGTTGACGTCGAAGGCGAGAAGCTGCGTTGGCACCTCGACGCGGCCGTGCCGCCGGAACCGACGCCCGTCGGCCGCTGATGTGATCGGTTCAACGTCTTCAGAAGGACGAGTAGGCTGTGGCTGCGGGTGTCACGTCACTGCCTTGGCTGGACGCCCGCATCCACGAGTGCTGACCCCGGCCAGGGCCGGGGATATTAACCGGCAAGCGTGGGCACCTGCGACATCTGGCGTACGTTAGTGGGGCGAGACCGGCGAAAGAGGCCGGCCACGATCTCACGCGAGTGGGGGCCTTGTGAGCACCGACATGACTGACGACGCGCTCGTCACCGACGCCGAACCTGAGTCCAAGCCGCTCGAGGACAGTGGCGAGATCGATCTCGACGCACCGACCGAGCACCAGCGTGCCGGTGGCGCGAGCAGGGGTCTGGCGCTGCTGCTCACCATTGGCGGAGTCATTGGGTTCGCGGCAGCGCTGGACTTGCTCATAGAACGCATCGCCCTGCTCAAGGACCCCAGCTACGTCCCGAGCTGCAGTTTTAACCCGGTGCTGAGCTGCGGCTCGGTAATGGAGACCTGGCAGGCGCAGGCCTTCGGGTTCCCCAACCCGATTATCGGCGTGGCGTCGTTCGCCGCCGTGACCACCATCGGCATGGTGCTGCTCACCGGTGCAGCCCTTCCTCGTTGGTTCTGGCTCGGGCTGCAGGCCGGCACTGTCTTCGGGGTCGGGTTCATCACCTGGCTGGCGTACCAGAGCCTGTACAACATCGAGGCGCTGTGCCCCTACTGCATGGTGGTCTGGGCGGTAATGATCCCGATCTTCGTCTACGTCACCGCTCACAATGTGCAGGCGGGCCATATCCCGGCGCCGGTGGGAGTCCGGAACGTCCTGGTCCGCAACAAGGCCGTCATCGTGCTGGCCTGGTATCTGGTGATCGTGACCGCCATCCTGATCCAGTTCTGGGACTACTGGTCGACGCTGATCTGAGCAGCGGTCAGAGGTTCCGGAACGGTTCGGCGTAGCGGAACTCGCCGGTCATCGTGTGTTCGTGGGCTGTGAGTGTGCGCCCCATGAACGCATCGCCCATTCCGGCACATGCTGTATCCTGGCCGCGTGCAAGGCCTGCTGCTCCTTACGCAGCCGCGCTGACCTGCAGCGGACGCCATTATTGCGTCGCGTCAGCGCGGCCGACCCCTCCTGGGCGAGGGGTCTTTGTTTGTCCCGACAGGCCTGACAACGGACAAGGAATCCGATGAGCGAGACGCAGACCAGTCCTGCCGCACCGGCGGCTGAGGGGACGCCGCCACACCGCTATACGGCAGCCCTGGCCGGCGAGATCGAGGCCCGCTGGCAGGAGCGCTGGGAGTCCGAGGGCACCTTCCGTGCGCCAAACCCCACCGGTCCGCTGGCCGAGCCCGATCATCCGGCGGCGGGGCGCTCCAAGTTCTTCATCATGGACATGTTCCCGTACCCGTCGGGTGCGGGCCTGCACGTGGGTCACCCGCTGGGCTACATCGCCACCGACACCATCGGGCGGTTCCAGCGGATGTGCGGACGCAATGTCTTGCACGCCCTGGGCTTCGACGCGTTCGGGTTGCCGGCCGAACAGTACGCCGTGCAGACCGGCCAGAACCCTCGCAAGACCACCGAAGAGAACATCGGCATCATGCGGCGCCAGCTGCGCCGGCTGGGCCTGGCTCACGACTCGCGGCGCAGCTTCGCCACGATCGACCCGGAGTACGTCCGCTGGACGCAGTGGATCTTCCTGCAGATCTTCAACTCCTGGTACGACAAGAAGGCCGGCAAGGCCCGGCCGATTGCCGAGTTGGAGGCCGAGTTCGCCTCGGGCGCGCGTCGGACTCCGGACGGCCGGCCGTGGAACCAGTTGGCCGAGATCGAGCGGCGACAGATCATCAACGACCACCGGCTGGCCTACGTTTCTGAAGCTCCAGTCAACTGGTGTCCCGGTCTGGGCACGGTGCTGGCCAACGAGGAGGTCACCGCCGACGGCCGCAGTGAACGCGGCAACTTCCCGGTGTTCAAGCGCAAGCTGCGTCAGTGGATGATGCGCATCACCGCGTACGCCGACCGGCTGGTCGACGACCTGGACCGGATCGACTGGCCGGACAAGGTCAAGATCATGCAGCGCAACTGGATCGGCCGGTCGACCGGCGCCAACGTCCGGTTCGCGACCGATGCGGGCGATCTGGAAGTGTTCACCACCCGGCCGGACACGCTGTTCGGCGCCACGTTCATGGTGGTCGCACCGGAGCACCCGATGGTCGACCAGCTGACCGCGGACGCCTGGCCGGACGGCACCAAGGACGCCTGGACCGGTGGCGTTGCCACGCCCACCGAGGCCATCGAGGCGTACCGACGCCAGGTCGCCAACCGGACCGAGGTCGAGCGGCAGACCGAAGGCCGAGAGAAGACCGGAGTGTTCACCGGCTCGTACGCCGTCAATCCCGCGACAGGCGAGCACATCCCGGTATTCGTCGCGGACTACGTCCTGATGGGATACGGCACCGGCGCCATCATGGCTGTTCCCGGGCAGGACGAACGTGACTGGGAGTACGCCGAGAAGTTCGACCTGCCGATTGTGCGTACCGTCCAGCCGCCGGCGGATTTCCACGGTGAGGCGTACCTCGGCGAAGGTCCGGCGATCAACTCGGCGAATGACGAGATCTCGCTGAACGGCCTGGGTGTCGCCGAGGCCAAGGCCACGATCATCGAGTGGCTGGAATCAAAGGGCCTGGGTGAGGGCACCATCACCTACCGCCTGCGGGACTGGCTGTTCAGCCGCCAGCGGTACTGGGGAGAGCCGTTCCCCATCGTGTACGACGAGCACAACATGCCGATCGCCATCCCGGACGAGCTGCTGCCGGTCGACCTGCCCGACGTCCCGGACTACTCGCCGAAGACGTTCGAGGCGGGCGACGTGACGTCCGATCCCGAGCCCCCACTGGCCCGCGTCCCCGAGTGGGTCGAGGTAGAGCTGGATCTGGGAGACGGGCCCAAGCGCTACCGCCGCGACACCAACACCATGCCGAACTGGGCCGGCTCGTGCTGGTACTACCTGCGGTATGTCGATCCGACGAACGACGAACGAGTGGTCGACCCGAAGAACGACCGTTACTGGATGGGCCCTCGTGCCGAGGGTGATGTGGGCGGCGTCGATTTGTACATCGGGGGGGTCGAGCACGCCGTCCTGCACTTGCTGTACGCCCGGTTCTGGCACAAGGTGCTGTACGACCTGGGGTACGTCAGCAGTGAGGAGCCGTTCTACAAGCTGTTCAACCAGGGGTACATCCAGGCGTACGCGTATACGGATGCTCGCGGGCAGTACGTCCCGGCCGCCGAGGTGGATGAGGACCCAAACCAGCCCGGCGTCTTCGCCTGGAACGGCCAACCGGTCAATCGCGAGTACGGCAAGATCGGCAAGAGTCTGAAGAACGTCGTCAGCCCGGACGAGATGTACGAGGCGTTTGGCGCCGACACGTTCCGGGTGTACGAGATGTCGATGGGTCCACTGGACGTGTCCCGGCCGTGGGAGACGCGCGCTGTCGTCGGCTCGCAGCGATTCCTGCAGCGGATGTGGCGCAATGTGGTCGGCGAGGACACGGGGCGTACCGTCGTGTCTGACGAGCCGGCGGACGAGGAGACGCGACGGATCCTGCACCGGACGATCGATGACGTCCGCACCGAGATGAGTGCGATGCGGTTCAACACCGCCATCGCTCGGCTGATTGAGCTGAACAACCACGTGACAAAGCTGGACGTCGCGCCGCGGGAGGTAGTCGAGCCTCTGGTGCTGATGGTGGCGCCGGTCGCGCCGCACGTCGCCGAAGAACTGTGGCACCGGCTGGGCCACGGCGAGTCGCTGGCGTTCGCGCCGTTCCCGCAAGCCGACCCGGCGCTGCTGGTCGAGGAGACGGTGACGTGCGTCGTCCAGGTGGCCGGCAAGGTGCGCGACCGGCTGGAAGTGCCGCCGTCCGCCGACGAGGAGACGTTGCGCGCGCTGGCGCTGGAGTCAGAGGCGGTGCAGCGCGCGCTGGACGGACGGCCGGTGCGCAAGGTCATCGTCCGCCCACCAAAGCTGGTCAACGTCGTGCCGGGCTGATCCGGCGCACCCGGTAGCCTGCCCGATATGGCCCGCGCCGTCGCTGTCGTCACCGACTCGACCGCGTATCTGGATCCTCATGTCGCGGCCGAGCGCGACATCGCCGTAGTCCCGCTCCAGGTCGTCGTCGACGGCCGGTCGATGGCCGAGGGACGCGAGATCGGTCCGGCCACGGTCGCCGAGGCCTTGCAGCGGCACGAGCGGGTCAGCACGTCGCAGCCGGGACCGCGGGCGTTCCTGGACGCGTACGAATCGGCGTCGGCGTCCGGCGCTTCGGCGATCGTGTCGATCCACCTGTCCGGCCAGCTGTCCGGGACTGTGGACGTCGCCAGGCTGGCCGCCCGAGACGCGCCGGTGCCGGTCGAAGTGATCGATTCGGGCTCGCTCGGCATGGGGCTCGGTTTCGCTGCGCTGGCCGCGGCCGATTCGGCTGACCGCGGACTCGCGGTGGACGAGGTGGCGGCGGAGGCCCGCCGCCGGGCGGCGAACTCGTCGGCCTACTTCTACGTGGATACGCTCGACTACCTGCGCCGTGGTGGGCGGATCGGTGCGGGCCAGGCGTTGCTGGGTGCGGCGCTTGCGGTCAAGCCGCTGCTGTACCTGCAGAACGGCGGAATCCAGCTGCTGGAGAAGGTCAGGACGTCGTCCCGCGCGGTGGCCCGGCTCGAGGATCTGGCTGTCGCGCGGGCGGGGGAGGACCCGGTTGACGTCGCGGTCCATCACCTGGCCAACGCGGTGCGCGCCGACGAGCTCGCCGCCAGGTTGACGGCGCGGATACCTGCTCTGGGTGAGTTAGTCGTGACCGAGGTCGGAGCGGTGATCGGCGCACATGTCGGACCCGGCCTGCTCGCCGTCATCGTCAGCCCGCGCTGAACTCAACGGTTGAAGCGAAGCGGCCGCCGACGAGTGAATGCACGACATCAGAGGATCTTGGATAAGAAGGACTGCGTCCTCGGATGGCGAGGAGCGGCGAACACCTCACGGGGGTCGCCCTCCTCTAGGATCGCACCCTCATCCATGAAGATCATCCGAGTTCCCACTTCACGTGCGAACCCCATCTCGTGCGTCACCACGACCATCGTCATTCCCTCCGACGCCAGGTGTTGCATGACGTCGAGGACTTCCTTGACGAGCTCCGGGTCGAGTGCGGAGGTGACCTCGTCGAATAGCATGAGCTTGGGACGCATCGCGAGTGCCCGAGCGATCGCCACCCGCTGCTGCTGGCCTCCAGAGAGCTGCGAGGGATAGGCGGTGGCTTTCTCGCCCAGGCCCACGTGCTGTAGCTCTTGCAGTCCTCGCTCGCGGGCCTCGCTCTGGGAGAGTCCGAGGACCTTTCGCAGTGCGATCGTCACGTTCCTCAGCACGTTCATGTGCGGGAAGAGGTTGAACTGTTGGAAAACGATCCCTATCTCGACGCGAACCTTGTCGAGGTTCACCCGGATATCCGTGATTTCTCTGCCATCGAACAGGACTCGACCTTCGGTCGGCTCCTCGAGCAGATTGATCGTTCGCAGCAGCGTGGATTTCCCGGAGCCCGAAGGTCCGATGGCGACAAGAACCTCCTTGGGTTGAATCGTGAGGTCCACGCCTTTAAGAACATGCAGGCGCCCGAACCACTTGTGGATGCCCTCGAGTCGGATCAGCGATCCATCCTGATTCATCTCCGCCGCTCCCTTATCCGGGGATCCCGGTGAGGCCGCTTCGCAGCCGACGCTCGAGCCAGGAGACGGCCCCGATCATCGGCAAACAGATCGCCAGGTAGCCCGCGGCCGAGCCGAGGAATGCCGTCGCGTTGAAGTATGTCCGAGCGATCTCTCCGCCGACCGCCAACAACTCCTGCTGGCTGAGGGTCAGTCCCAGAATCGACACAAGGGAGGTGTCCTTGATGAGGATGACGAACTCGTTCGTGAGCGGGGGGATCACCCGCCGGAATGCCTGAGGCAAGATGATGTGGCGCAGCGCTCTGGGATAGGACATCCCCACCGACCTAGCCGCCTCGAATTGCCCCCGGTCGATCGACTGAACCCCGGCCCGGAAGATCTCTGCGCTATAGGCACCGGCGTTCAGTCCGAGTACCAAGATAGCCACCATGTAGGTGCTGATGTTGAGCTGCAGCCCGAGGATGATGGCAAAAAAGCCGAACTGGATCTGCCACAGCAGCGGCGTCCCCCGGAAGAAGTTGATGTAGATGCGGGCAGGGGCCCGGACGACCGCCCTGCTCGAAAGCACAAAAATGGCCAGAATAAGCCCCAAAAGGATGCCGATAGCCTCACCCGACAACGCGAGGATGAGCGTGTTCAACGCACCTCGAACGAAGCGCTCCCAAAAGTCCGTGATGTACTGGAACTGAAAGAAGTTCCGCGCGAACACGTCGACGGCGCCGGCTCGGAACCACAGGAACAGTCCACCGAGGACCACAGACTGCATTCCGAGGACGGCGCCGGCCACCGCCGCCTCACGGCTGGGTTTGGTCGCCATACGACGAAAGGTGGCCCAACCCAGAATCGTCGCCACAGCGCCGAGTGCGATAGAAGCCACCAGCAACACGAGAACCTCGGTGCTCTCAATCGTGGCCGTGATGTTCTGGTACGGAATCCAGCCGTTCGCGGTGATCGCGAGCGGTATTCCGATGACGAGAATGCTCAGCGATAGAGCTCCGAGCAAGCCGGTGATGGCTGAAAGAGTTGTCTGTTCAGTGACAAAGTAGCGAATCCCCCGTTCCGGCATCTCTCGTTCGACGACAACTTCTCTCACAGCCATCACGGCCTCCTCGGGTCAAGGGCCCACGCGGCGCACGGGCCCCTCGAAAGACAATCTGCCGCTTCCTGGCCGACTACTCGGTGGCGACACTTCCTGCCGGTGCTTCGGGGAACCACTCGTCGTAGATCTGTTGGTAAGTCCCGTCGTCGATCATGGCCTGGAGTTCAGTGTTCATCGCCTCCAGCAGCGCTTCGTTGTCCGGATTCACCGCAAACCCGTACTCCTCGCCGGTGTCGATGGGCTCCACCAGCTCGAGACCGGGTCTCCTGCCGACCTCCTCCGCCACGGAGGGTTCGTCGAAGATCACGCCCGTGACGTTGGCCGCTTCAAGCGCGGTATAGGTGTCGAGCGCCTCGGGGAATGACCGAACCTCGACCCCTTGACCCTCCAGGTTCTCCCGAGCCCACAACTCGCCCGTCGTACCACGCTGGACGGCCACCGTGTCGCCCTCACTCAGGTCGTCAGTGGACTGGATCTCCGGGGTTGCGTCGGTGTTGATAGCGAGTGCCTGTTGAGCTCGGTAGTAGGGGATGGTGAAGTTCACCATCTCCTCACGCTCGGGGGTGATGGTCGTGGCGGAAGCGGCTGCGTCGAACTGTGCTCCGGCGAGATTCACGAAGATGGTGTCAAAGGCCGTATCGACCCATGTAACCTCCGCCAGGCCCAGCCGGCTGGCGATTTCCTCGACGACCTCTACGTCGAATCCGGTCTCCTCGCCTCCTTCTCGGAACTCGAAGGGTGGAAACGGGATGTCCGAACCAACCGTCAGAGTGCCTTGCTCCAGCGTCGTAATCTCGGCGGTTGTCCCGGTTGGGCTCTCTGGGGCGGTTTCGGCGTCGTCATCCCCGCATCCTGTGGACATGATCATCAGGGCGGCAAGTCCAGCGATGAGCTGGATCGTGCGTCTGTACCTCATGGCGCCTCCTTCACTGCGCCTGGGAATGTTGGTGACAGTTTCTCACCACTTGTGAATCATCGAGCGTCACTTGCCACACTGAGTCGAACGCCGGACAAAGACGGCGTTTGTCCACACCCAGGGTCGGGCTCGGCACGATATCCACAGATCGCTCCGCCGGCGCTGATGCGGTATCCGCGCCTGCCTAACGTCGACGCATGCCACTGCTCAGGCGGCACCGGGTTCCGGCCGATCAGGTCGACCTGGCACGCTCGCGCGTAACGGCGCTGTCAAGCCGGCGCGGCTGGGTGCCCAGGGTGCCACAAGGGACGTTGAGCGCGCTCACCGCCCCTGACCTGGCGGAGACTGGAGCCACTGCTGCCGCCGACACCATCGACGCGCCTGGTCCCGCTGACGCCACGACGGGCGTAGAAGCGGTTACAGTGCGGCGCCTGGGGCGGCATGCCAAGCCGGTCGATCCCATTGGTGAGTTTGTGCCGGCGGGCGCTGGCGCGGGAGACACCCAGGACGAGATCACGCGAGGCGTCGTTGGCTCGGCCATCACGAACCGGCTGCCACTCCCGGTCCGAGCCGTGATCGAGGGTTTGCCGCCCAGCGTGCGCCAGGGCCGGACGGGCCTGCAACCGGCTCACGCCGCCGTCGTAGTGCTCGTAGTGCTTCTGGGCCTCGCCGTCACCGCACTCTCCACCGGCCTCGGCCGGCCGCGAGTACAAGCCATCGAACCCGCACCGGCCAGCACGATACTGGCCACCGGTACACCGGCTCCGGCTCGAGATGGCGCCACCGGTACCAGTGCTGAGACCACGTCCGAGAAACTGGTGATCCACGTCGCCGGCAAGGTGGCCCGGCCGGGCATCGTCCAGCTACCGGCCGGCTCCAGGGTGATCGACGCCATCGAGGCGGCCGGCGGCGCCGAAGCCGGTGTCGATCTCACGCCGCTCAACCTCGCCCGCGTCCTTACTGACGGCGAGCAGGTCGCGGTCGGCATCGATCCGCCGCCGCAGGCGGTCACAGGGGAGGGGGACGCGGGACCGGCGGCGGTGAGCCTCAATAGCGCGAGCGCTGAGCAGCTCGCCACCTTGCCCGGTATCGGCCCCGCGCTGGCCGCCCGCATCGTGCAATGGCGCGAGCAGAACGGCAGGTTCACGGCGGTCGACGAGCTGCTCGAAGTCTCCGGCATCGGCCCGGCCAGGTACGACGCGATCGCCGGGCTGGTGACCTTGTGAGGCAGCGGCTCGGCCCGGATGCCGACGGGGTTGAGGCAAGCGTCGAGCCGGCGGACCTGCGCCTGATTCCGGCTGCGGTGGCGGCCTGGCTGGGCGCGCTGGCGGGCCTGCACTCCTCGACCGGCGTCCAGGTCGCACTGGCCATGGTCGCCGCTGCGCTTGCGTTGACGGCCTTTGCGATCGCCTCGTCGCCCGCTGGCCGCGTGGCCGTTGTTGTGGCGCTCGCGGCTATGCTGGCCGGCCTTGCCGGTGGCGCGGCGCGGGCTACTGCCGTGCACGCCGGTCCGGTGGCCGAGCTCGCCGCGAGGGCGGCTTGGGTCAGCATCGACGCCGTGGTCACGAGCGACCCGTCACTCCGTTCCGGCGCGGCGTCGGCCTCCGGGGAGCCGTACGTCATAACGCAGCTGCGGGTCGAGCGCATCGTGGGGCGAGGAGTCACCTCCGACGTACGCACGCCGATCACGCTAGTGGCGTCCGATCCACAATGGACAGCCGTGCTGCCCGGCACGCCGGTGTCGCTGACTGGGCGGCTCGCAGCAGCCGATGGTGGTGCCTTCGCTGGGTTCCTACGCACGGACGAGCCCCCTCGTACTACAGGCGCGCCGGGATTCGCCAGCCGGGTGACCGAGCCGTTCCGCCGGGGACTGCGTGCCGCGGTGGACGGCCTGCCGCCCGCCGCGCGGGGGATCGTCCCCGGCATGGCCGTGGGCGACGAGAGCCAGCTGCCGCCGGAAACCCGAGCCGCCATGCAAGCGACCGGTCTCACCCACCTGACCGCAGTATCAGGAGTCCACGTCAGCGTGGTGTTGATCGCGGTGCTCGGCTTCGCCCGGTGGGCCGGAGTACGTGGCTACGGGCTTCCGGTGGTCGCGGTGGTATCGGTCGTCGGGTTCGCGGCTCTCGTGCGCCCCGATCCCAGCGTCGTCCGGGCCTCGGCGATGGGTCTGATCAGCATCATGGGGTTGACCGTCGCCGGGCGAAAGCGAGCCTTGCCTGCGCTGGCGGCCTCCGTGCTCCTGCTCTTGCTGCTGGATCCTTGGCTGGCCGTCAGTATCGGATTCGCGCTGTCGGTGCTGTCGACGGCGGGAATCCTGCTGCTCGCGCCGTCCTGGCGGGACGCCCTGCCGTGGGTGCCGCGGCCCTGCGCAGAGCCGATTGCCGTGCCGCTGGCGGCCCAGGCTGCGTCGCTGCCGGTACTCGTGGCCTTCCTGAGAGAGACCAGCCTCGCATCGCTGCCGGCCAACATCCTCGTTGCGCCGGCCGTGGCCTCGACGACACTGCTCGGCGTCTTGGCGGCCACTGTGTCACCGCTGTTTCCGCCGGTTGCAGCGGCGGCGGCCTGGCTCGCCGGCTGGCCGGCCCGGTGGATCGCTCTGGTGGCAGATCAGGGCGCGCGCCTGCCCGGCGCCGTTGTGCGGTGGCCTGACGGCCGGGTGAGCGTGGTCGCGTCCGCCGCCCTGGTGGTGTTGCTGATTGTGGTGCTTCCCTGGCTGCTGAGCCGACCGCTACTTGCGGTGACGGTTGCCGTGGTGGCACTCGTCCTGCTCGTTGCCGCGCCCACCCCCGGTTGGCCGCCTCGCGGTTGGTTACTCGTCGCCTGTTCGGTGGGCCAGGGTGATGCGTTCGTGATGCGCGCCGGTCCGGAAACCGCGGTGGTTGTGGACGCCGGCCCCGAGCCAAATCAGGTCGACCGGTGCCTGGACGAGCTCGGCGTTGCCCACGTCCCCCTGGTTGTGTTGACTCACTTCCACGCCGATCACGTCGACGGACTACCGGGTGTGCTTGATGGGCGCAGCGTCGACGAGGTCATGGTGTCACCATTGGCCGAACCAGCTGAGCCGGCGGCTGCTGTTGCGGGCTGGCTATCCGCCGCGCACGTCCCGATGACGATCGCCGCGGTAGGTGAGCGGCGCCTGATCGGTTCGGTCGAGATGCGGGTGCTTTGGCCGGCACGGATCATCGGCACCGGTGAGCAGGCAGCCAACGATGCCAGTGTGGTGTTCGAGGGCACCATCGACGGAACCAGAGTGCTCATGACCGGCGACGTGGAGCCGCCCGCCCAGCGCGTTCTCGCACGCGCCGAACCAGAGCTTGGGACCGACGTGCTGAAGGTGCCACACCACGGATCGCGCTTCCAGGAACTCGATTGGTTAGTGGACTTGGACGCCGAGATCGCGCTGATCGGGGTCGGCGCGGACAATCGGCACGGCCATCCCTCGTCAGACACGGTACGGGCACTGGAGCAGGCCGGTACCGCCGTTTGGCGAACCGACGAGGACGGCGCGATAGCCGTGGTCCGGACCCCTGATGGTCGGCTCGGCGTTACGACCCACGGAATCGGAGTCTTCGCACAGTGACGTCGAGCAGACGTCGGGTTGATGTCAGGGCGGCGTGCCATGCTTGGCGCCATGCCGCCGAAGAACGTCGCTGTCACTCTAGTGATCGGCCCAGAGGCGCTGCTTGCCGAGCGGGCCGTCGCGGCTGTCGTGCGCCAGGCCCGGGCCGTGGACCCTGATGCTGATCTCACCGAAGTGGCTGGCGGCCAGCTTTCGGCTGCGGCGTTGAATGAGCATGTCAGCCCGTCGCTGTTCACCACCCGGCGCGTCGTGGTGATCAACGACGTGCAGGACGTGCCAGATGCCACGGGTGAGGCGCTGATGGCGTTTTGCAGGGCGCCGATCGAGGACGTTTCACTGGTGCTGGTCCACCCCGGCGGCGTCAAGGGCAAACGCGTGCTTGACGCGCTCCGCAAGGCCGGTGTCCGCGAGGTCGCCTGCGAACGGCTGACCCGGGCCGACGACCAGGTCGAGTTCGTTCGGTCGGAGGTCGGCGTCCACGGGGGCCGGATCGAGCAGGCGGCGGCGCACGCGCTTGTCGAAGCGATCGGCGGCGACCTACGGGGGCTCGCCTCCGCGGCCGCCCAACTCGCCGCCGACGCCGACGGCCGGGTTGTCGGCGCGGCAGCGGTCGCCACGTACTTCGAGGGGCACGCGGAGGTCAAGGGCTGGGTCGTGGCCGACCGAGCGGTCGAGGGTCGCACCTCCGACGCGCTCGAGCAGCTACGTTGGGCGCTGGAGACCGGCACCGACCCGGTGCTGGTCACGGCAGCGCTGGCGACGGCGCTGCGCTCGCTCGCCCGGCTGAGCGGAGCTGCGCGCGGCGTGCGAGATGCCGATCTCGCGCTCGATCTCGCGGTCCCGCCCTGGAAGGTGAAGATCCTCAGGGCCCAACTGCGTGGCTGGACGCCGGCCGGGCTGGTGCGTGCTATCTGGGCTGTCGCCGATGCTGACCTTCAGGTCAAGGGAGCGGGCAATGATCCGACGCTGGCGTTGACGACGGCGATCGTGGAAGTAGGTGCGGCTCGCGCTGCCTAGGCGGGCTTAGAGCGCGGCGGCCTTCTTAGCGATCGACGACTTACGGTTAGCGGCCTGGTTCTTGTGGATGACACCCTTGGACACGGCCTTGTCGAGCTTGCGGCCGGCCTCGCGGGCGGACGCAGTGGCCTTCTCGGTGTCGCCGGCCGCTGCCGCCTCGTGGAAGCGCCGGATCGCCGTCTTCAGCGACGACTTGACCGACTTGTTGCGCAGCCTGGCCTTCTCGTTGGTCAAATTGCGCTTCTTCTGGGACTTGATGTTTGCCACAGTGATGCCTCGGTGTCTGTTGGTGAACGGTCGTCTGGGCGGCCATCCTGGCGCGATCCTCAATGCCCGCGACTGTCAAGGACGCGCGCACGCGACCCCAAAGATTACCAGGGCGTTTGGCGGCGGGCCAAACTCGCTCAGAACCAGCCGTAGTGATCGTTCAGGTTCGCGATCACCTGATCGAACCGGTCGCGCGCCAAGGCGGTTGCCTCGCGCCGCATGCCTTGTGGATGGACGCGGAGCAGGCGGCGCATGTCCACCCATGACTCGCGCCGCTCCGCGTCCCAGCCGCCGGATCCGACCGGTACCCACCTTTCGTCCTCGTCGTGCTGCTGGCTCGACAACTGGACCGCCAGCAAAGTGCCGGTTGGTTCGCGAGCGACGATAAGCACTGGCCGATCCTTGCCCCGGCCGTCGTTCTCTACGTACGGGACCCAGGTCCAAACGATCTCGCCTGGGTCGGGATCGCCATCGGTGTTCGGGTTGTACGACGTTGTTACTGGCCCGATGGCGGTGGCCTCGGTGGTCGCGTACTTGCCCACCTGGCCGGGCAGCAGCTCCTCGGGCCTGCCGCGCGTGCGGAAGCCGTGCACGGCCGAGCGCACAACCTGCCCAACCGCGGCGCGCAACCTTGTCACGCCGGCAGCCTAGCGAGTCACCTGCGCGTGATCGGCGTCTTCGCCATCCGCTCTACGGCGGAGCCATCGTGAAGCCGACGACGGGTGCCCAGCCGGATTCGCAGGCATGCCAACCCAACTGGAGCCGAGCTGGCCCGGGGTGGTAGCACCCCGACAACCTCGCCGGTTCGCACCCTGCGGCAACCGAGCGAGTTTCCCTACCGTCAAAATCAACGATCTGAGAGCAAAGGAGGAGATCAGTGAGACAGGCATATCGAGTCCTCGGGTTCCTGATAGCGCTGGCCGTGGTCGTGCAGGCGTCCGCCATCGCATTCGGAACGTTCGGATTCATCAACGAGATCGACAGGGGAACGGTCTTCACGCCGAGCTCCGACGCACCGAACTTCGGCCCGATGCTGCACGCGATCAACGGATCTCTGGTGATTCCCGGCCTTAGCGTGGCGCTGCTCGTCGTGTCGTTCTTCGCAAAGGTCCGCCGGGGAGTGAGGCTTGCATTACTGACTCTTCTCGCCGTCTTCATCCAGATCAACCTCGGCTTCTTCTCCTTCGACACTCCCGCGATCGGGCTGCTGCACGGTGTCAACGCGTTCGCCGTCCTCGGCCTGGCGCTCCTCGCTGCCCGCGCGGCCAGCGACGCGCGTGTTCCGGCGGCACCCGCGGTCGAGGAAGCCATCGTCTGAGGCTCGTGATCTGCCATGGTGGTGAGGCGTAATACGAGGGTTGTCGTCGGCGCGGTCGCGACGCTGCTGCTCCTCGTCCCGCTCGCCGTCATCTGGCTGTCGAGCCTGGCGCCGGCCAGTTATTCGGTCATGGGCATGGGGCAGGCCGAGCTGGGCGGTGGGCCCGCCGACGGGTTGCATGCCGACCACGACGGTCACGGGTGGGATGGCCCACCGCCCGCGCCCGGCGATGTGTCAGTCGCGGAGCTGACCGGGCCGACCACCGGTGTTCCGGATGTCGCCGTCGAACTGGTCGCCCGAACCGAACAGGTGACGCTCACCGGCGCTCAGGCCTCGCGGGTCGGGGCCACGGCGGCTTATACGCTCAACGGAACGACGCCCGGCCCGGTCATCCATGCGACGCAAGGCGATCTCGTTCAGGTCACATTGGTCAACGAATCCGTGGCGGGCGGTGCCACTCTGCACTGGCACGGTGTCGACGTCCCGAACGCCGAGGACGGCGTTGCCGGCGTCACGCAAGACGCCGTGCGGGTGGGCGGATTTCACACGTACCAGTTCCTGGCTGAAGACCCCGGCACCTACTGGTACCACTCCCACCAGATATCCCACGAGCAGGTCCGGCGCGGGCTGTTCGGTGTGCTTGTGGTGGCGCCATCCGGGGGGATTGCGGCCGACCACGACGTGGTGGCGGCCTTCCACACGTACGGGAGTACGGCGACGCTAAACGGGGACACTGGCGAGCACCGGTACGTCGCGGGCCCGGGAGAGTCAGTCCGGATCCGGATCGTGAACACCGACAACGGTGTGCTGCGGGCGTGGGTGGCGGGCGTGCCGTTCCGCCTTACCGCCGTCGACGGAAGAGATGTCAACGCACCAACTCCGGTGACGGGCGAGGCGGTGGTGGTAGCTGCTGGCGGCCGAGCGGACGTCGAGTTCACCGTGCCGGCCGACGGGTCGGCCGTGCTCGTCGCGGTAGGGGCGGCAGAGCTCGTCGTCGGGCCGGCCGGGGCACCGGTGCCAGTCGCCACGCCGCCGGCCGAAGTGCTCGACATGCTGGACTATGGGTCACCTGCCGACCTTGAATTCGATCCGACGCAACCGGACCGCGATTTCGAGTACCGCATCGGCCGGCGGCCGGGCTTCCTCGACGGCCGGCCCGGGATGTTCTGGACGATCAACGGCCGGATGTACCCCGACGTGCCGATGTTCGTCGTGTCTGAGGGCGATGTCGTCCGGATGACCATCGAGAACTCGAGGGCCGACAACCATCCGATGCACCTGCATGGTCACCATGCCGTGGTGCTGGCACGCAACGGAGTACCGGCCACCGGCAGCCCATGGTGGGTGGACTCGCTCGACGTGGCGCGCGGGGAGTCGTACGAGATCGCATTCGTCGCGGACAACCCGGGAATCTGGATGGATCACTGTCACGACCTTGCCCATGCAGCCGATGGGTTGGTCGCCCACCTGGCCTACACCGGCGTGTACACGCCCTTCCGAATCGGCGGCCCCGCGTCCAACGAACCCGAGTAGATCTCGCAAGATCGGTGAGTGACGGCGGCGTCGGCATTCGTGGGCTTGGTACGCCTCATGGGATGATGGAGGGCGATCCTGACCGCTCACCGAGGACCCACGTGACGACCAACGCTCCGGCGCCCGCGCACACGCCCCCTGAGCTGATTCGCAACTTCTGCATCATAGCTCACATCGACCATGGCAAGTCGACGCTGGCCGACCGGATGCTGCAGCTCACCGGGGTGGTCGAAGGACGTGTCATGCGCGAGCAGTACCTCGACCGGATGGACATCGAGCGTGAGCGCGGCATCACCATCAAGAGCCAGGCCGTCCGGTTGCCGTTCACTGCGGCCGACGGGCGGTCCTACGTACTGAACCTGATCGACACCCCCGGCCACGTCGATTTCAGCTACGAAGTGAGCCGCAGCCTGGCCGCGTGCGAAGGCGCCGTACTTCTTGTTGACGCCGCCCAGGGGATTGAGGCGCAGACCCTGGCCAACCTCTATATGGCTCTTGAGAACGACCTGCATATTATCCCGGTCCTGAACAAGATCGACCTGCCGGCGGCGCAGCCGGACAAGTACGCTGCCGAACTCGCACACCTCATCGGCTGCGAGCCCGAGGACGTCCTACGGGTGAGCGGCAAGACCGGGGAGGGTGTCAGTGAGCTTCTCGAGCGGATCGTCGCCGAGGTCCCGGCCCCGGTGGGTGACCCGGACGCCCCCGCCCGCGCGATGATCTTCGACAGCGTCTACGACACGTACCGCGGCGTCGTGACGTACGTCCGGCTGATAGACGGCAGCCTGTCCGCACGCGAGCGCATCTTGATGCTGTCGACCCACGCCACCCACGAACTCCTCGAGATCGGCGTGATCTCGCCAGAGATGAAGCCATCGGCCGGGCTCGGCGTGGGGGAAGTCGGCTATCTGATCACCGGAGTGAAGGACGTTCGGCAGTCAAAGGTGGGTGACACCGTTACTTCAGCGGCCAGGTCGGCCACCGAGGCGCTGGCGGGCTACCGCGAACCCAAGCCGATGGTCTTCTCTGGGCTCTACCCGATCGACGGCTCGGATTACCCCAACCTGCGCGACGCGCTGGATCGGCTCAAGCTCAACGATGCGGCCCTGGTCTACGAGCCGGAGACCTCCGTCGCCCTCGGCTTCGGTTTCCGTTGCGGGTTTCTGGGCCTGTTGCACCTGGAGATCGTCCGGGAGCGGCTCGAGCGGGAGTTCGACCTCGACCTGATCTCCACCGCGCCCAATGTCGTGTACCGGGTCGTGGAGGAAGACGGTACCGAGCACGTAGTGACCAATCCCAGCGAGTTTCCGTCCGGCAAGATCGCGACTGTGTACGAGCCGGTTGTGCGGGCTACGATCCTGGCTCCGAGCGAGTACATCGGCTCGATCATGGAGCTGTGCCAGAACCGGCGCGGGTCGATGCTCGGCATGGACTACCTTTCTGAAGACCGAGTCGAACTGCGCTACACGCTGCCGCTCGCGGAGATCGTCTTCGACTTCTTCGATGCACTGAAGTCGCGCACCCGCGGCTACGCCAGCCTCGACTACGAGCCGGCCGGCGAGCAGGAAGCCGCCCTGGTCAAGGTGGACATCCTGCTCCACGGCGATCCCGTCGACGCGTTCAGCGCGATCGTGCACAAGGACAAGGCGTACTCGTATGGCGTCGCGATGGCGGGCCGGCTGCGCGAGCTCATCCCGCGGCAGCAGTTCGAGGTGCCGATCCAGGCGGCGATCGGTTCCCAGGTCATCGCCCGCGAGACGATACGCGCCATGCGCAAGGACGTCCTGGCCAAGTGTTACGGGGGCGATATCACCCGCAAGCGCAAGCTGCTGGAGAAGCAGAAGGAGGGCAAGAAGCGGATGAAGATGGTCGGCCGGGTCGAGGTGCCGCAAGAGGCGTTCATCGCCGCCCTGTCGTCCGACGCCGCCGGCGGCCAGGCCACCAAGAGGTAAGGCACCGATCACTGGTGCGCGGCCACCTTCGAGAGATGTTGGGCGTACACAATTTGGACACAGTCCCGCAAGTACCATTCCGTTAAGGCGCCGGCAGCCTCTAACGTTCCTGCCACGGGGCCTTAACACCGCCGGTCCTCGATGTGGAGGAAGCATGACAGCCGTGTCCGAGCAACTCGACGCTGTGAATAACCGTCCCGCCTCCGTGGGTCGGATGTTTCTCGATCGGGTGCAAGCGACTCCCAACCGTGAGGCCTACCGCTACCCGACCGATGGCGGTTGGGCGTCGTTGACGTGGGCCGAGACCAAGGACCGCGTGTGGGCCATCGCGGCCGGGCTGATCTCTCTCGGAATCGAGGCTGAGCAGCGGGTGGCGATCGCCAGCTCGACCCGTCTCGAGTGGATCCTCGCCGACCTGGCCATTAACTGCGCGGGCGCGGCGACGACCACCGTGTACCCGAACACGGCTGCCGACGATGTTGGATACATCCTGTCCGACTCCAACTCGCGAGTGGTTTTCGCCGAGGACGCCACGCAGGTCGCCAAGGTCATGGAGAACAGGGCGAAGCTGGACGACCTGATCAAGATCGTGGTGTTCGACGGCGAGAGTGACAGCGATCTCGTCATGACTCTCGCGGAGCTGGAGGAGCAGGGTAAGGCCCATCTGGCTGACAAGCCGACGGCCGTTGACGACGCCGTCGCCGCGATCGGGCCCGAACAACTGGCCACCCTGATCTACACCTCGGGCACCACCGGGCGTCCGAAGGGGGTGCGGCTGGTGAACGACAGCTGGGTCTACGAAGGCGTCGCCATCGACGCCGTGAAGATCCTGAACGTCGACGACCTGCAGTACCTGTGGTTGCCCCTTTCGCACTCGTTCGGCAAGGCGCTGGAGGCGATCCAGCTGCGGATCGGCTTCGCTTCGGCCGTCGACGGCAACCTGGATCGGATCGTCGACAACCTCGGCGTCGTCAAGCCGACGTTCATGGCGGGTGCACCTCGGATCTTCGAGAAGGTGCATGCGCGGGTGACGACCGGAGTACAGGCCGAAGGCGGCGTCAAGGCCAAGATCTTCGACTGGGCGTTCAACGTTGGTCGGCAGGTCTCGAAGCTGCGCCAGCAGGGCAAGGAGCCGGGCGGGCTGCTTGCGATTCAGCACCGCCTGGCGGACAAGCTGGTGTTCAGCAAGATACGTGACCGGTTCGGCGGCCGGGTCCGGTTCTTCGTCAGCGGGGCGGCGGCGCTGTCCAAGGACATCGCGGAGTGGTTCCACGCAGCCGGAGTGCTCGTGCTCGAGGGTTACGGGCTCACCGAGACGAGCGCGGCCTCGTTCGTCAACCGGCCGCACGCCAACCGGTTCGGCACCGTCGGCCCGCCGGCACCGGGTACTGAGGTGAAGATCGCCGACGACGGTGAGGTCCTGGTGAAAGGCCCCGGCGTGATGCGCGGCTACCACGGCCTGCCAGAGCAGACCGCCGAGGTGCTGACGGAGGACGGGTGGTTCCACACCGGCGACATCGGTGAGGTGGTCGACGGGTACCTGCGGGTGACAGACCGCAAGAAGGACCTGATCAAGACGTCCGGCGGTAAATACGTCGCGCCGCAGAAGATCGAGATCGTCTTCAAGGCAATTTGCCCGTACGCCAGTCAGATCGTCGTGCACGGCGACAAGCGCAACTACTGCACCGCGCTGATCACGCTCGACCCGGACGCCATGGAGACGTGGGCCGAGCAGCACAACCACTCGGGCAAGTCCTACGAGGAGTTGGTGGCGCTACCCGAGGTCCGCGACATGGTGCGGCGGTACATCGATGAGCTCAACGCGCGTCTTGAGCGCTGGGAGACGATCAAGAAGTTCGAGATCCTTCCGCACGACCTCACGGTCGAGGAAGGCGACATGACGCCGAGCATGAAGGTCAAGCGGAAGCTGGTCGAGAAGAAGTACATGAGCATCCTCGACTCCATGTACAACTAGCCGTTCGATCACGTTCGGCAGTCGGCACGACGTAGCTACAGGAGCGCATGCCTATAGCTATGTGGCCAACTCTGGTGGGCGGCCCTCCGAGCCCTTGGCACAATGGGGTGTGCCCTCCACCCTGCCCGACGGCTCGCCGGCCCCGCCTGACGGCGCGCTGCCGCCTGCCGCGCTGGCGCAGTTCGGCACCCGGCCGTTCGGCATCTACTTGCACGTGCCTTTCTGCACGACCCGGTGTGGGTACTGCGACTTCAACACCTACACCGCCAGCGAGCTGGGCCCCGCTCCGGGCGCGTCCCGTTCATCGTGGGCCGATGCGGCCATCGCGGAGCTGCGACTGGCCCGCCGCGTGCTCGGGGCGGCCGACGTCCTTGTGGCGACGATCTTCGTCGGTGGTGGTACACCGAGCCTGCTGCCCTCGGCGGATCTCCGCCGCGTCGTCCGGGCTGTCGATGCCGAGTTCGGGCTCGTCCCCGGCGTGGAGATCACCATCGAGGCGAACCCAGAGTCGGTGGGGCCTGCGTGGTTTGACGGGCTGCTGGAGGCCGGGTTCACCCGCGTATCGCTCGGCATGCAAAGTGTGCGCCCGCACGTGCTGGGCGTCCTCGACCGCGTTCACACGCCCGGGCGGCCGGCTGAAGCCGCCGCCGAGGCGCGAAAGGCGGGCTTCGATCACATCAACCTCGATCTGATCTACGGCACGCCGGGAGAGAGCCTTGACGACTGGGGCGCCAGCGTCACCGCCGCGATCGAGGCCGGGCCGGACCACCTCAGCGCCTACGCCTTGATCGTCGAGGAGGGCACCCGGCTGGCTGCGCGGATTCGCCGCGGCGACCTGCCGGCCCCGGACGATGACGACCTCGCCGACAAATACGAGGTCGCCGACGATGCTTTCGCCGCGGCTGGTTACACCTGGTACGAGGTGTCGAACTGGGCGATGTCCGGCGCTGCCCGCTGCCGGCACAACGAGCTGTACTGGACCGGTGGGCACTGGTGGGGTGTCGGACCTGGTGCGCACAGCCACGTCGGTGGCACCCGGTGGTGGAATGTCAAGCATCCGGCGGCGTGGGCTGCGCGCCTTTCGTCCGGCCAGAGCCCGGCGCACGCCCGCGAGGTGCTCGACGCCGAGACGCGCCGCGTCGAGCGGGTGCTGCTGGAGATCAGGCTGGCGGACGGGCTGGATATCGCAGTCCTCGATGACGCCGGACGGGCCGCGGCCAGGGAGATCTGCGCCGACGGGCTGATCGAAGCGAACCACTACGCCCCTGGTCGCCTCGTTCTCACCCGCCGCGGCCGGTTGCTCGCCGATGCAGTCGTACGCCGCCTACTCGACTAACGCGCGTCCCCTGGCGCTGTCACGAAGTCGATCAGCTCCTCCACCCGCCCGAGCAGCGCGGGCTCGAGATCCGCATACGTGCTCACGGCGCCAAGGATGCGGCGCCACGCCGCCGTCGTATCAAGCGGCCACCCGGCGGCGCGCAGCACACCTTCCTTCCACGGCTGTCCCTTTGGAACGTCCGGCCAGGCGTCCAGTCCCAGCGCCGACGGGCGGACCGCCTGCCATACGTCCACGTAGGGATGACCGAGGACGAGCACATGCTCGGCTCCTGCGGCCTGGACGATGTCCTCAGCGATCCGGCTCTCCTTGGTCCCCGGCACCAAATGGTCAAGCAGCACGCCGAGCCGCCTCCCCGGCCCGGGCCCGAACTCCTGGACGATCGCCGTCAGATCGTCCACCCCGCCCAACTCCTCGACGACGACACCTTCGACGCGGAGGTCGTCGCCCCACACCTTCTCGACCAGCTCGGCATCGTGCTTGCCCTCGACATAGATGCGGCTGTCCCGTGCCACCCGGGCACGCTGCCCGGTAACGGCGATCGAACCCGATGCTGTGCGGGCCGGCCGGGCCGGCGCGTGCGCTCGTGGTCGCACCAGCGCTACTGGGCGTCCGTCCAGCTGGAAGCCGGCACCGAGCGGGAACCCGCGCCGCCGCCCGTGCCGGTCCTCGAGCGTGACGACGTGCTTGTCAAAATCGACAACCACGCCGCAGAAGCCGGTCTGGGCGTCCTCGACCACGAGGCCCAGTTCGATAGGGAGCTCGACGGTACGGCGGCGGGCCGGCTGGCGCGGGGTGGCCAGGACGTCACGGCCGTAGCGGTCGGCGAAGGGCACCCGGAGACCGTAACGGGCGCGGCGCGCCGGCCCGGGTAACGACACGGCGGCAGATCGTGTGTACCGGGCCGCAGGGTATGGACCCCCGGCAACGGCAAATGGCATCGTCGGGCGCAGAGACCATAGAATTGGCACTCTAAGATGGCGAGTGCCAGAGGAGGTGGCTACCCGATGTCACTCGATGACCGCAAGCTAGAGGTCCTGCGCGCCATCGTCGAGGACTACGTAGCTACCCAGGAGCCCGTCGGTTCCAAAGCCCTCGCCGATCGCCACCACCTAGGTGTGTCACCGGCGACCATCCGCAACGATATGGCCGCCCTCGAGGAAGAGGGCCTGATCGCCCAGCCGCATACAAGTGCGGGTCGGGTGCCCACTGACAAGGGTTACCGGCTGTTCGTCGACCGGCTCTCGACGGTCAGGCCGCTGTCGCCGGCCGAGCGGCGCGCTATCCACAGCTTTCTGGACGGAGCGGTTGATCTCGAAGACGTCGTGACGCGGACGGTCCGGTTGCTCGCCCAGCTGACCCGCCAGGTGGCGGTCGTCCAGTATCCGTCCCTCTCCCGCTCGACGATCCGCCACGTCGAGCTGGTCCCAATCTCGCCAGCGCGCATTCTGCTCGTGCTCATCACGGACGCGGGCCGGGTGGAGCAGCGGGTCATCGAGTTGCCGGCTGACGTCGACGAGCACCTGGTGGCCGACCTGCGCGCCCGCATTGGCGGCGCCGTGCAGGGCTTGGACTTCGGTGCTGTGAGTGCTGCGGTCGAGTCGATGCCGACGGCGTTCGCGCCCGAGGACCGCGCCACCGTCTCGGCCATCGTGGCCACGCTGCTCGATTCGCTCGTCGAACGGCGCGAGGAGCGCCTTGCAGTAGCCGGCACGGCCAACATCACCCGGTTCGGCCACGAGTTCGACGCCGCCCTTGCCCCGCTGCTCGAGGCACTGGAAGAACAAGTCGTGCTGCTGAAGTTGTTCGGCGAGGCCACGAGCCCGTCTACCCTTACTGTCCGGATCGGTCACGAGAACCCCGACGAGCTGGCGGCCGCATCCGTCGTCACGACCGGCTACGGTCCCGGCGATCGCGCCCTGGCCATGCTCGGGGTCGTAGGACCGACCCGGATGGACTACCCAGGAACAATCGCGTCGGTCGGAGCCGTTGCGCGATACGTCAGCCAGATTCTCGCGGCCAACAGCTAGGAAGCCTGAGTGCCCCACACGACGAACTACTACGACGTCCTCGGCGTGCGCAAGGACGCGACCAGCGACGAGATCAAGAAGGCGTACCGTCGGCTGGCCCGTCAGCTGCACCCCGACGTCAACCCGGATCCGGAGACCCAGGAGAAGTTCAAGGAGATCACTAACGCTTACGAGGTGTTGATCGATCCTCAGAAGCGCGAGATCTACGACCTCGGCGGTGACCCACTGGCGAGCGGCGGCGGCGCCGGCGGCGGCTTCGGTGCGGGGTTCTCGTTCACCGACATCATGGACGCGTTCTTCGGCGGAGCCGGAGCCCGCGGGCCGCGCAGCCGAGTCAGGCGGGGACAGGACGCCCTGGTGCGGATGGAGATCGAGCTGGTCGACGCCGTGTTCGGCGCGGCCAAGCAGTTGCAGGTCGACACCGCGGTCGTGTGTTCGGCGTGCCATGGGTCTGGGACGTCCCCAGGGGCGAGCCTCGTCATGTGCCCGACCTGTGGTGGCCAGGGCGAGGTCAGTCAGGTCCAGCGGTCGTTCCTCGGCCAGGTGATGACCACCCGGCCGTGCCCCCAGTGCCATGGCTTCGGGACCATCAACCCGCGGCCATGCGGTGAGTGCTCTGGCGACGGGCGGGTGCGCACCCGCAGGTCGCTGACCATCAAGATCCCGGCCGGTGTCGACTCGGGTACGCGCATCCAGTTGTCCGGCCAAGGCGAGGTGGGCCCAGGCGGCGGGCCGGCCGGCGACCTGTACGTAGAGCTGCTCGTCCGGCCGCACCCGATGTTCACCCGGCAGGGTGACGACCTGCATTGCGCGGTGGCCATTCCGATGGTCGCCGCGGCACTTGGCACGGCGATCGAGCTGGAGACGCTGGAAGGCACCGAGAACCTCGAGGTCCGGCCCGGAGCCCAGCCAGGGGAGACCATCAAGCTGATCGCGCGCGGCGTCCCGAAGTTGCGCGGGACGGGCCGTGGCGACCTGATCGTCCACCTTGACGTGCGCACGCCGACCAAGCTGGACTCCCGTCAGGAGCAGCTGCTTCGCGAGCTGGCGTCACTACGCGGGGAGGAGCGCCCGCTCGGGGCATTTTCGGCGAAGGACGGCAACATCTTCTCCCGCATCCGCGACGCCCTGAAGTAGTTGTCAGGGCGGGACGAAGATGAGCCTGCCGGTGTTCTGGATGGACGGTGAGCGGCTGCGCGCTTCCGATGTGCCGGAACTCGACGGCGATGAGGGGCACCACGCGGCTGTGGTCCGCCGGATCCGGCGCGGAGAACTCGTCGAGCTCACCGATGGCGCGGGCCACGTCGCACGATGTGTGGTGACCGACGTCGGCAAGCGCGGGCTGAGCTGCGCGGTGCAATCGCGCTCGGACGTCCTACCGCCGGTGCCGCGAGTAACCGTCGTCCAGGCGTTGCCGAAGGGTGACCGAGGTGAGCTCGCGGTCGAGCTGATGACCGAGGTCGGCGCCGACGCCATCGTCCCTTGGGCGGCCGGCCGCTGCGTCACGCAGTGGAGGGGAGAGCGTGGCGCCAAGGCCCTGCGGCGCTGGCGATCCACCGCGTTTGAGGCCGCAAAGCAGTCGCGGCGGGCGTGGTTTCCGGATGTCGCCGAGCTCGCCACGACGGCAGAGGTGGTGGAGTTGCTGGGCCCGGCGGCGATGCCGTTGGTGCTGCACGAGAGTGGCACCGATGGGGTGGCCGAGCTCACGCCGCCGGTAGAGGGCGATGTCGTGCTCGTCGTCGGACCCGAGGGCGGGATCACCGACGACGAGATCGGCCGGTTCACTGCCGCCGGGGGCATACCGGTCCGGCTCGGCCCGACCGTTATGCGCACGTCGACGGCCGGCGCTGTCGCCGCAGCCATCCTGCTGGCCCGAACAGCTCGCTGGGGTTAGGACTACTCCACGACGGTGAAGGTGCGTTCGTCCGACATCGGCTCGCCGCCTTCGCCGCCTGATACGTCGTCCTCAGTGATCACAATCGTGTACTCACCCGGTTCGAGCTCCAGCTCGAAGCTGAACTCCGAGAATCGCTGTCCTTCCTGTGTGTTCTCGAACCCGCTGTCGACGACGCTCCCATCCTGCCGCAGCTCCCAGACGATGGTGGCCTCGAAGACCGCTGCGTCGCCACTCACCCGGACCGGGCTCCGCACCGTCGCGTTCTGGCTCGGCTCGTTCAACTGCACGAGCTGCCGAACGTCGAGCGGCGCGTGCCGGCGCAGCACGTCTGACACGTCGACGCCGTCGAGCTCGTCCACCTGCTCCCCCTCCACCAGGATCCGCACCGGCAGCGAGCCATAGTCGCTATCGACCAACGAGGCCGCGGCGGTTGCGGTGTACACCAGCTGCTGGATGGCAAGGTCGGCGTCACCATGGACGATCGGCGCCCCGGGCAGTGCCAGGTCTACTTCGATGGCGCCGTCACGCACCTCGACCGAGCGCACCTCGGTGGCCGGGTCCCACAGTGTGTCGTAATCCGGCACGGGTGGCTTGGCGATCATACGGCTGACCGCCTCCTCGATGGCGTTGCGCTGCGACTCGACGGGGATCCATTCGCGGGCCAGCCGGAACCCGGCGCGGGTGTCGTTGACGAAGTACACCGGCACGGCACCCGTGAACCCACTCTCGCGTTGCTGGGTCACCGGTGGCCGGCTCGGCTCCTTCGACGTCGGATGGGACGTGACCGGCTCGTCGGTATCGTCCTTCGTCGCCTCTGGGGAAGGCGACACCGGCTCGCTTGTGACCGGAGCGCTTGACGTCGCCGGAGCCAGGCCCTGCCCTGCCTCATCACTGCTGCCCTGGTCACGCAGCGTCACAGCGCCCACCCCGAGCACAGCGACCGCGGTGACGACTGCCGCCACCATGCCGAGGACCGCAGGGCTGCGCCAAGCCATCGTCCAGCGCGGCTGTCGCGCACGGTTCAGGATCCGCTCCAGGCCACCGGGGGACGGGTAGACCTTGGCAGCCTCCTGTTCAAGGGCGCGGCGCAGCCGGTCTTCGTCCTCGGGGGTCCACTTCTCGGTCATGACCACGACTCCAACCGGCTTCGCAGCGCCGCCATGCCGCGCGACGTGTGGCTCTTCACCGCTCCGCGGCTCACCCTCATCGCCGCTGCGATCTCAGCTTCGGACAGTCCGGCGTAGTAGCGCAGGACGAGCGCCTCGCGCTGCCGGTCCGGAAGGGTGCGAAGCGCGGCGATGACCGCGTCGCCTGCGGCAGCCCGCAGCGCGCCCGATTCTGCGCTCGGTTCGTCGATGGGAGGGTCGTCCGGATGTTTCGCGGCGACTATCCAGCGGCGCTGGATGGATCGGGTGTTGTTGATGACGGACGTGCGTAGGTAGGCGACCGCCTGCTGTGGATCCTTGAGCCGGCGCCACCGCTTGTGCAGGGCGACGAACGCGTCCTGGACGGCCTCCTCAGCCATGGCGTGGTTGCGTAGCAGCAGTGTCGCGAGTCGGACAAAACCCGAATAATGGGCGGTGTAGAGCTCGGTGACCAGCCGGTCGGCCTCCGACTCACTGCGCTCCACCAGCCCATCCTTAAACATCGCTGCTGGAGCCGCGGAATATACCGGCCCCAAACCGGCGGCATCCACAGTCGCAGCGTCCATGCTCCAGTGACGTGCGAGACCGGGCGTCGGTTTACGCGGGGGCTTCGCCGCTGTCGATGTGGCCGAGCTGACGGCCGCCGATGACGTGGAAGTGCAGGTGCGGGATGGCTTGCCCGCCCCTGGTGCCGACGTTCGTGGCGATGCGGTAACCGTTCGCGATGCCCTCCGCCTCGGCAACCTCGCGGGCCAGGCCGAAGCACCGGCTCAGCAGCTCGGAGTGCTCGGGACGGAGCTCGTGCGCAGAGGCGAGGTGCTCGTGCGGTATCACGAGGACGTGGACCGGGGCGCGAGGGTAGATGTCACGGATCGCGAGCACACGGTCGCCCTCGGCAACCTTCGTCGACGGTGCCTCGCCAGCGATGATCGAGCAGAACAGGCAGTCGGAGCTCATCTCTCCTCCAGGTCGGGCGACGTGTGGGATCATGCCACGCGGGTCGGGACGCGGCCAGTGGACGGTGTTAACGCCATGCGCAGGCGGAAACACGCTGGCCTTGTCGGGTACCCCCGGTAGCATTGAGTCAGTCCTCATCATTCGAGACCGAAAGAAGGCGCGAGCAAGGCCCCGCTGGGCCGATCTATGGCCGAGATATCCGCAACTACTGAAGTCACCGAGCCGGTCGAGCACCGGATCGTGATTCCTACCAGCGTTCCGATGGTGAGCCTGTTAGGTGCCGGCGACGAGTTACTTCGCACCATCGAGAAGGCCTACGCCGACGTCGACATCTTCGTTCGCGGCAACGAGGTCACTCTTACCGGCCAGCCCGGCGACATCGCCGAAGCCGAGCGGCTGTTCGACGAACTTGTCGCGGTCATCCGCACCGGCCAGGGCCTGACTGCCGAAGCAGTCGAGCGCACTGTCGCCATGCTGCGCGCCCGCACCAAGGAGCGGCCGGCGGACGTACTGACCACGAACATCCTGTCCAACCGCGGCCGCACCATCCGGGCCAAGTCGCTGAACCAGAAGCGCTACGTCGATGCCATCGACAAGCACACCATCGTGTTCGCGATCGGCCCGGCCGGCACCGGCAAGACGTACCTCGCGGTGGCCAAGGCCGTGCAGGCTTTGCAGGCCAAGCAGGTCACGCGCATCCTCCTCACGCGTCCCGCTGTTGAGGCCGGCGAACGGCTGGGCTTCCTGCCGGGCACGCTGAGCGAGAAGATCGACCCGTACCTGCGGCCGCTGTACGACGCACTGCACGACATGATGGACCCCGCTTCGATTCCGCGACTGATGACCGAAGGCACCATCGAGGTCGCTCCGCTGGCCTATATGCGTGGACGCACGCTCAATGACGCGTTCGTCATTCTCGACGAGGCACAGAACACCTCGCCGGAGCAGATGAAGATGTTCCTCACCCGGCTCGGCTTCGGCTCCAAGGTGGTCGTCACGGGCGACGTCACGCAGATCGACCTGCCGACCGGGACCGACAGCGGTCTGAAGGTGGTCGAGGGCATCCTCGACGGCATCGATGACGTCCATTTCTGCCGGCTCGGCAGCCAGGACGTCGTCCGGCACCGGCTCGTGGGCCGCATCGTCGACGCCTATTCCAGGTACGACGCCGCTCGGCAGTCCGGCCACCCGAGCGATCGGCGCGGGAGACGCCGGTGACCATCGAGGTCAACAACGAGACAGAAGCTGAGGTCGACGAAAAGGCGCTATCTGACCTGTGCCGATTCACTCTCGACCGGCTTCGCATCCACCCGCAGGCCGAACTCGCCGTACTGCTGGTCGATCCGGCCGCAATGGAACAACTTCACCTTCGGTGGATGGACGAGCCTGGACCCACCGACGTGCTGTCGTTCCCGATGGACGAGCTGCGGCCGACGCCGGCGGACGAGGAGCCCTCACCCGGTCTGCTCGGTGACGTTGTGCTTTGCCCGGACGTCGCCCGCAAGCAAGCCGCACAGGCGGGGCACTCGTTCGAAGATGAACTCCACTTGCTGACCGTGCACGGCATCCTGCACCTGCTCGGCTACGATCACGCCGAGCCGGAGGAGGAAAAGGAGATGTTCGATCTCCAGAAGCAACTTCTCGATGATTGGCGGGCCGGGAGACGGCCATGAGCACGGGCGATGGTTGGCTGATCACCGGAGCGGTTGTTCTTGTAATACTCGCCGGGCTGATGGCCATGGCCGAGGCCGCTCTCACCGCATTCTCCAAGGCGCGGGCGGACGAGCTCGTGGCCGCCGGCCGCCGTGGCGCGACCCGGCTGCGACAGCTCGTCGATGATCCCGCGCCTGCGTTGAACACCGCGCTGCTGCTGCGCATCGCCGCGGAGATCACTGCCGTGGTGCTGGTGGCGGTCCTGCTGAGCTCGATCTTCAGTGTGCGCTGGCAGGTCGTCCTGGTCGGTGCCCTGATCATGATCGTCGTGTCGTTCGTCGTGATCGGCGTCGCACCGCGGACGCTCGGTCGCCAGCACTCCGAGACGGTCGCGCTGGCCTCCGCCGGCGCGTTGCTGCGGTTGACCCGGATCATGGGACCGATTCCCCGGGTGTTGATCGTGATCGGCAATGCGCTCACGCCCGGCAAGGGTTTCCGCGAGGGCCCGTTCGCGACCGAGGCAGAGCTGCGCGAGCTGGTCGACCTCGCCGAAGCCGGGCGCGTGATTGAATCCGGCGAGCGCCAGATGATCCACTCGGTGTTCGAACTCGGCGACACCATCGTCCGCGAGGTCATGGTGCCGCGCACGGATGTGGTGTTCATTGAGGCGGGCAAGACGCTGCGGCAGTTCCAGTCGCTGGCGCTGCGCAGCGGCTTCAGCCGGATTCCCGTTGTCGGCTCGTCCGGTCTCGACGACGTGCTCGGCATCGCATACCTCAAGGACGTCGCCCGCCGACTCTACGATAACCGCGAAGCGGAGACGGTCGAACACGTCGACTCGGTGATGCGCGCCGTGACGTTCGTCCCCGACTCCAAGCCGATTGACGACTTGCTGCGAGAGATGCAGGCGCAGCGGACCCACGTGGCGATCGTGGTGGACGAGTACGGCGGGACGGCAGGCCTGGTGACCATCGAAGACATCCTCGAGGAGATCGTGGGCGAGATCTCCGACGAGTACGACACCGAGGAGGCGCCCGTCGAGCAACTGGGCGACGGATCGGTGAGGGTCAGTTCGCGGTTGCACGTCGATGAGCTCGGCGAGTTGTTCGGCCTCTCGCTTTCGGACGAGGACGTCGACAGCGTCGGCGGCTTGATGGCCAAGCAACTCGGCCGCGTGCCCATCCCGGGCTCCGAGGTCGAGTTCGCTGGCCTGCACCTGGTGGCCGAGCGGCCATCCGGACGTCGTAACCGGATCGGGACGATCGTGGTCACCCGGGCCGAACCTGCGGCTGCCGCCCCGGTGGGCAACAACCGCCGGCAGGAGCACCCGTGACGGACCTCGACCCGGAAGACGCCAAGCTGGTCACTCTGGCCAAGGCCACCCGTGCCCGGGTCGGGTCGGCGGAGGGGGCCGCGGTGCGCGACCAGGACGGCCGGACGTACGCGGCCGTGCCGGTACAGCTGTCGTCGCTGAAGCTGTCGGCGCTGCAGGTCGCGGTGGCGATGGCGGTCTCCAGCGGCGCGACGGGTCTCGAGGCAGCGGCGGTCGTCGGGCGCGACGAGGCAGACGCAGATGGCGCGGCCGCTGTCCGTGACTTCGGCGGATCGGCGGTCCACGTCTTCGTCGGGTGAGGGCGCTCGCTGGCGGCATGGAATAGCGGCTGATCACGAATGGTTGGCCGAATCGTGAGCATGCGTATTGCCGTCCAGATTCAACCGCAGCACGCCAGTTACGCCGAGTTACGGCGCGCCGCCGTGGAAGCCGAGGAGTCCGGTGTCGACGTGGTCTTCACCTGGGATCATTTCTTCCCGCTGTCCGGAGACCCCGATGGTTACCACTTCGAAGGGTGGACACTACTGAGCGCCTGGGCCGAGGCGACGTCCCGAGTCGAGATCGGGCACCTCGTGACATGTAACAGCTACCGCAACTCCGACCTGCTGGCCGACATGGCACGGACCGTCGATCACATCAGTGGCGGCCGGATGATCCTCGGCATCGGGGCGGGGTGGTTCCAGCGCGACTACGACGAGTACGGCTACGACTTTGGCACTCCGGGATCCCGGCTGGCCGACCTGGCCCAGGCGCTACCAAGGATCACGGAGCGGTGGGCAAAGCTCAACCCGCCGCCGATGAGGGATATCCCGATCTTGATCGGTGGCGGTGGAGAGCGCAAGACACTGCGCTTGACCGCGCAGTACGCGAACACCTGGCATGGTTTCGGCGACGCGGAGACGCTGATCCACAAGAACGCCGTCCTCGACTGCTGGTGCGCCGAGATCGGGCGCGACCCGTCGGAGATCGAGCGATCGACGTCCACCCGGCGCCCGCCGAGTCTGGTCGCCGATGGCCTGGCCAAAGCCGGCATTGGCATGGTCGTGATCCCCGTAGAAGCCGGCGAGATGGACGCCGCCCTCGCGGTCGCCCGCCAATGGGTCAGCTGGCGCGACCGCGCTTGATCACGAGCTGGAATGGGACACTCGTCCCGTGACGCCGTCTCAAGATCAGCCATACCGGTCCGGGTTCGCATGCTTCGTCGGCCGGCCCAACGCCGGCAAGTCAACGCTGACGAACGCACTTGTCGGCGAGAAGATCGCCATCACATCGAGCAAACCACAGACGACCCGGCACGCCATCCGGGGCATCGTCCACCGGCCGGACGGGCAGCTGGTTTTGGTCGACACCCCGGGGCTTCACCGGCCCCGCACGCTGCTCGGCCAGCGGCTGAACGATGTCGTCCGCACCACCTGGGCCGAGGTCGATCTGATCGGGTTCTGCCTGCCGGCCGACCAGAAGATCGGCCCAGGTGACAGATTCATCGGCAACGAGCTGGCCCGGATTCCACGTACCCCGAAGATGGCGATCGTGACCAAGGTCGACCTCGCTACGCCTGACCAGGTAGCGGCGCAGCTGGCCACGGTGGCCGACCTCGGCGAAGAACTCGGCACTGATTGGGTTGACATCGTCCCGGTATCCGCGACCCGCGGCGACCAGCTCGACCTGTTGGCGGACCTGCTGCTGGCCCAGCTGCCGGAAGGCCCGCCGCTGTACCCCGACGGTGAGCTCACCGACCAGCCGGAAGAGACGCTCGTCGCCGAACTGGTGCGCGAGGCCGCGCTTGAGGGCGTGCGAGACGAGCTACCGCACTCAATCGCTGCGGTGGTCGAGGAGATGAACCCGCGGGAGGGCCGGCCGGCTGACAAGCCGCTGCTCGACGTGCACGTCAACCTGTACGTCGAACGGGACAGCCAGAAGGCGATCGTCATCGGGCGGGGCGGCTCCCGGCTGCGCAAGGTCGGTACAAAGGCCCGCCAGCAGATCGAGCGGCTGCTCGGCACTCCGGTGTATCTCGATGTACACGTCAAGGTCGCCAAGGATTGGCAGCGCGACCCGCGGCAGCTGCGAAAGCTCGGCTTCTAGGGAAGCCGACGGCGCTCCCTTTCGATGTTTAGCCCCACAGCGTATGGTGCAGGATCGCAGCGTCCAGTCACTATCGACAGGATGAGATCAGCGATGAACTTCTGCCAGAACTGTGGTGCCCGGCTCGGTGAGGGGAAGTTCTGCGGCAATTGCGGCCATCCGATTCCGCCGGGGCAGCACGCGACGAGTACACCGGTGATCGAGGACGCGACGCGGCCGGTCTCCCCGATGCCGGACGAGACGTTGGTCGAAGCGCCGGCCGCGAAGCCACCGTCCCGGCACCCGTTCGGTGACATCACCCTGCTCGACTATGTCCGCGATGTGCTTGCCCTGGTTCTGCTCGTGGCGAGCTTCTCGATGCCCTGGGACGCTGAGGGCACGGCGGCCGACCGGATCCATGTGGTGCTCGTCACCCTGCTGGCCATGGCGTCGCTCACCCTGCCGTACCTGAAGCGGGGCGGCGTGCTTCCGGACGGGTGGGGCAATGCGGAGGTGCGGGTGGCGAGAGCGCTCGCGAACGTGCCGTACTTCGTGGTCGTCGCGCTGACCATCGTCATCGACATCGCCGCGGACGGCGGTGGATCCGGTGGCGTCGGTGTAGGGGTGGGATTCGGACTGGCCGGCGCGGTGCTGGCCGCGCAGGCCCGGCACGCCGACGAGGCCGACGATCCGGGTCATGGCCGGGCTTGGCGGTTGGCTGCCGTCGGCATCGCAGCGGTCGCGGCAGCGCTGACCATCGTGCGCATCGTCGTAGTGCTGGCCGACCTCGGCGGGACGGACGCTGACTGGGGTCCGGTCACGCTCGCCCTGCTCGAGCCGGTCATCTTCATCGCCGTCTTGATCGTCCCGGTTGCGGCGCTGCTCGGCGGCCGAAGCCCCGCCCGCGACTTGCTGGTCGCGCTGGGTGTCGTGGCGGTGGTGATGGGCTTGTGGCGGATGTCGGAGGGCAGTGGGCTGCCCGAGGTGCTGAGGATCCGCGATGATGGGCCGGCCGAACTGCTCTGGATATCGATCGGTGCCGCCGTGCTCGCAGCGGGGGTGGCGCGGTTGTTGCGCCCGATCCCGGCATCGTCGCACTGGATCGATACCGCAGCGCAGGCGCTTGGGTTGACCGCCATCTTGACCGGCCTGGCTGCGCTGTACTGGGTCGTTGTACTGACTTCAGTGGACGAGGGTCGGGGCACCAGCATCACTGTTCTCGTGCTGCTCCTGCTGGCGCTCGTAGCGGCGATCGTCGGCCGCAGTGCGGTGCGCCGGGATCCTCGTGAGGGCCGCCCGGTGGCCCTTGCCGCCGCCGGCGTGCTCGTGCTCATCGCGATTATCGATCTCGCCGTCGAGACTGCCGGCCCGCACGGGGTGACGCAGGTCAGCGCCCTGGTGGTGAGCTCGTTGTTCGTGCTGCCGGCGCTGGTGGCGGTGGCGCTCACGGTGCCGCGTGCCGTCCGGGACGAACTCGGTCCGGTCGAACTCGGCGGCGCCGCCTTTGGTAGCCAGCCCCGGCCGTGACCGTGTAGGCTCTGCGTTCGTGCGGTGTGCACGGCCAGTTCAGGGCCTGCTTCTTACTCGCCGCGGCGTGGGCCGATAAGACCGGCTCCCTCGTCGCGGTGAGCTTGCGCGTGCCGGTCGCCTAGTCCCGCGACTACCGCATTTTCGAGGAGCCCTGTTCCTTATGAGCCAGTCCTGGCCGCCGGCCCAATCACCGTCCGGCATGCCCGTCCACCGGTACCGCAACTTCCACGACCAGATTGCTGTCGATCTGCCCGATCGCACCTGGCCGTCGCGTCGGATTGAAGCCTCACCGCAGTGGTGTGCGGTCGACCTCCGCGACGGCAATCAGGCGCTGATCGACCCGATGAACCGCGAGCGCAAGCGGCGTATGTTCGACCTGCTCGTGCGAATGGGCTATAAGCAGATCGAGGTCGGCTTCCCGTCCGCCAGCCAGACCGAGTTCGACTTCGTCCGCGAGCTGATCGAGTCAGACCTGATCCCGGACGACGTGGTCATCCAGGTGCTTACCCAGTGCCGCGACCACCTGATCGAGCGGACCTTCGAGTCGCTGCGCGGGGCGCGGCGGGCGATCGTCCATCTCTACAGCTCGACGTCGATCCTGCAGCGGCGGGTGGTGTTCGGCCTGGATCGGGACGGCATCACCGACATCGCGACCACCGGAGCACGGACGGCGCTGAAGTACGCCGAGGCGATCACTCCGGACACCGAGGTCTACTGGGAGTACTCGCCTGAGTCCTACACCGGCACCGAGCTCGAGTACGCGGTCGAGGTTTGCGACGCCGTGGCCGGCGTCCTAGACCCGACACCGGACCGGAAGATGATCATCAATCTGCCGGCCACGGTAGAGATGGCCTGGCCGAACGTTTACGCGGACTCGATCGAGTGGATGAACCGCAACCTGTCCCGACGCGAGTCGCTGGTGTTGTCGCTGCACCCCCACAACGACCGAGGGACGGCGGTGGCGGCGGCCGAGCAGGGCCTGATGGCGGGGGCCGACCGTGTCGAGGGCTGTCTGTTCGGCAACGGCGAACGGACCGGCAACGTATGCCTGGTGACGCTCGGGATGAACCTGTTCAGCCAAGGCATCGACCCGCAGATCGACTTGTCGGACATCGACCAGATCCGCCGTACTGTCGAGCACTGCAACCAGCTGCCGGTTTCCGAGCGGCACCCGTGGGGTGGCGATCTGGTCTACACCGCGTTCTCCGGGAGCCATCAGGACGCGATCAAGAAGGGGTTCGAGGCGCTCGAGCGCGAAGCCAAGGAGGCCGGAACGGCGATCGAGGATTACTCGTGGGAGGTCCCTTACCTGCCGATCGACCCGAAGGACGTCGGGCGCAGCTACGAGGCGGTGATCCGGGTCAACTCGCAGTCCGGCAAGGGCGGCGTCGCGTACATCATGAAGGCCGAGCATCAGCTCGACCTGCCGCGCCGGCTGCAGATCGAGTTCTCCGGCGTCATCCAGGCCGTCACCGACGGCGAGGGCGGGGAGATCGAGCCCGATCGGATGGGTGCGTTGTTCCGAACCGAGTACCTCGACCGCGACAAGCCGCTCGCGCTGAACTCGGTGCACACGTCGTCGGCGGCGGGGGAGCGGGACGTCCTCGAGGTCGGCGTCTACGTGGGGGGTGAGCGGCGGACGCTGCATGGCTCCGGCGACGGGCCGATCGACGCGTTCGTCGACGCGCTGCGGCAGGTGGGCCACGAAGTGGTCGTCCTGGACTACGCCGAACACGCGCTGTCGGCCGGTGCCGATGCCAAGGCGGCGGCGTACGTGGAGTGCTCGATCGGCGGCAATGTCTACTGGGGTGTCGGGATCGATCCCAACATCGTCACGGCGTCCCTGCGCGCCGTCGTGAGCGCGGTCAACCGCGCCGCCTTCTGATGCCGTTCGATCACGTTCGGCAGGCGGCGCGACGTACCTACAGGGCTGCATGCATGTAGCTACGTCGGCAACCCTGCCGAACGTGATCGAACGACGGCGGGGGAAGGGTAGAGCGCGGCGTATTCGGGTCTGCCAGGTGAGTAGGTGAGAATGGATCGGTGAGCCTCTACCGCGACTCGGGTGTCGTGCTGCGCACCCAGAAGCTGGGCGAGGCCGACCGGATCATCACACTGCTGACCCGCGAAAACGGCAAGGTCCGGGCGGTCGCCAAGGGGGTGCGCCGGACGACGAGCCGGTTCGGCGCCCGCCTGGAGCCGTTCATGCACATCGACCTGCAGTTCGCCACCGGGCGGACGCTCGACATCATCACCCAGGTCGAGACGATCGCCCCGTATGGCACTCACATCTGCGACGATTACCCGCGGTACACGAGCGGGACGGCGATCCTAGAGACCGCCGACCGGCTGACCGCGGA
>DASTNZ010000035.1:0-3733 GCA_035762665.1 Jiangellaceae bacterium
GTTCGTCCAGGAGGCGCTCCACCTTGCCCCCGGCTGCGGCCCGGCCTACACCGCCGACACGAGAAGCCAGCCAACCACAGCCCTCGGAGGGAGGGCAGACCCCTCACGCCCCCCTTGACAGGGCCCAACCTCATGGGTGCGATAACGGTCGCCGGGTCGTCTCCTTCGACCGCGGCTGGTGCCGTCCGTCGCCTGCGCACACCGTTCTCAGAACGCATCCCTGAACTGCTGTCCTCAGACGATTTCGGTTCGAGCGTGGGACGGGAGGCTCACGGTCAAGTGTTATGGCCAGTACAGCCTGTGGCGGCGGCCTGAGTGCTGAATCTGTGACCCTGCAATGGGGCGGGTCTCACCCGAGACCTGATAGCGGCGAAGCGTGGGGCGGCATGCCGTGCATGGCGAGCAGTGCGCGCTTGTCCGGCTTGCCGGTGGCCGCCATCGGGACGCCGGGCACGACGGTGATCGTCCGGGGGACGCTGTCCTCACCGAGCTCGGCCCGGACCAGTGCGGTCAGCGCGTCGAGGTCGGGCGTACGGCGGCCATCCAGGACGACGAACGCGTGCACGGCCTCGCCGCTCCGCTCGTCCGGGGCACCGGCCACGTACGCCTCGGCCACGTCGGGATGCCCCATGAGCACCTGCTCGATCGGGCCCGCGTAGACCACCATCGCGTTCACCATGATCACGTCCCGGGTCCGGCCGACGAGGTACAGGAAGCCGTCCGCGTCCTGGTAGCCGAGATCGCGAGTGCGCAACCAGCCGTCCCGGAGCGTGTCCTGGGTCTCCTCTTCCTGCCCCCAGTAGCGCGTCATCTGGTACGGCGCGCGCACGTAGATCTCGCCGGTGCGGCCCCTGTCGACCTCCCGCTCCGCCTCGTCCCGCACGCTGACCTCGACCTGCGGGTGGGGGCGGCCGACGGAGCCCAGCACGCGGTCCGGGCCGGCGGCGATGTCGGTGGGCGTGAGCATCGCGATGTTCCCGGCCTCGGTCTGCCCGTACCCCTGGTAGACCACCGGGCCGAGCCGCTCCACCGCCGCCGCCAGCCGGCGTGGGCTGATCGGCGAGCCTGACACCATGAGCGCACGCAGGCTGCCGACGTCGACCTGCTGCCGGCGGAGCACGTCGAGCATCTGGGAGAGCCGGGGCACCGTGATGATGGAGCCGGTGATCCGGTAGCGCTCTATCGCGTACGGGAACAGCGGCCGCCCATCGTCGTCGGGGATCACGGCGGTCCCGCCGCCCAGCAGGCATGGCGCCAGGAACTCCAGCACCACCATGCTGGCCAGCGTGCCGAACAGCAGGTATCGCTCGAAGGCCATGGCGAACTCCGCCGCTGCGGGGGACCACGCACGGGGCTGCCAGGTCCAGTGCGAGCTGAGCGCACGGTAGGTGATCGCGCAGCCCTTGGGCCGTCCGGTGCTGCCGCTGGTGAAGACGAGCGCGGCCACGTCGTCCGGGCGGGCCGTGACCCGAAGATCCCCGCCGTCACCGGGCTGCGCCAGCAGATCGATCGCGCTCGGGCACGGCCCCAGCGACAGCAGCGGAGCCGGTTCCGGCGCGGTCAGCAACGCTGCCGTCGACGTCTCCACCGTCGTCGCGTCGACGAGCACGTAGTCGACGTCCATCCCGAGCACGTGCGCGAGCTGACCCGCGGCGTACCCCGGCCGGACCGCGACGATGCGGCAGCCCAGCACATGGGCGGCGATGTGCGCGGCGAACGCCTCCGGCGAGACGGCGAGGTGGACGGCGATGCCCCGCCCGGGGCCGAGCCCGGCGCGGCGCATGGCGCCCGCCAGCCGGCCGATGAGGTCCAGCAGCTCGCCGCGCGAGACGCTGCGGTCGCCCTGCTCGAATGCTGGACTGCCGGGTGACTGCCGGAGCGCGTCCAGGAGAGATTGCGGGAACAGCGGCTCGATGGGATCGCGCATGGAACGGCTCCGGGCATATCGTCCTCGTAGAGCCTGATTGTCCTACCGGCTGGAGCGCAAGTGAAGGTGATCGGTGCGGGTTTCGGCCGGACCGGCACGGCCTCGCTGAAGGCGGCGCTGGAGATGCTGGGATACGGCCCGTGCTACCACATGTCCACCGTCATCCGGGATCCGTACCGGGTCCGTCAGTGGCTGGAGATCTCGCATGGCCGCGGCCTCGGCTGGGATGAGGTGTTCGCCGGCTTCCAGAGTGCGCTGGACTGGCCGGCCGCCGCGTACTGGCGGGAACTGGCCGAGCACTACCCCGGCGCCAAGGTCATCCTCACCGTCCGAGACCCGGACCGGTGGTACGACAGCGTCAGCGCGACCATCTTCGCCCGTGCGCTGGCTGAAGCACGGCCGCTGCCGCTGCGCCGCCGGATCATCCGGTGGCTGGTCGCCCACCGTACTCCGGACTTCGCCCTCTATCCCCGGATGGCGCGGGCCACCATGGTGGACCGCGTGTTCGGCGGCCGCATCGACGACCGCAAGCATGCGATCGAGGTCTTCGAACGGCACCTCGTCGAGGTGCGGGCCACGATCCCGGCCGACCGGCTGCTGGTCTTCGACGTCGCCGACGGCTGGCCACCGCTGTGCGAGTTCCTCGGTGTCCCCGTCCCCGGCGAGGCCTTTCCCCAGGTCAACGAGCGCGAGGCGTGGCATCAGAAGCGTCGTGGCAGGCTGCTCCGGCTCATCGTCCTCGGCCGCTGACCGCGCGCTCCAGCTCGCTGTCGCGCATGCCCAGACCGACCACACGACGCCGGACGTCAGCGACTCACAGAACGCCGGAGCCCTGGGGGCCGATCACACATTCGCCTTTCGGCGATCCGGCTGCGCGCGTCCACCAAGAGGGCGGTGTCGAACACCCCTGGCCGCCCTGCTCGGGTTCGGCTGAGCCGACGTTGTCGACAGCTTCCGCGGGGTTTGCCCGCGGTCCGTCGCTTCGGGGCCGGCAGCTGGTCAGCCCGTCCGAGGGCACCGAAGCGAACTGCGTTGCCCAGACCGGGGCGAGTCCCAGTAACCGTGTGATTCGCCACGAATCCCCTGCCGGGTCGTTCCCGTATATCCCTATGAGGCTGTCGCGAGCTCAGGGGGGCCGATGATCGCTTTTGCGCACCGGCGCGCGTTCTGGTTCGGAATCGCCGCGGTGAGCATCGGTGTGGTCCTGCATCTGCCCATGTACATCGGCGCAGCTGACATGGGCTATGAGCTGGCCGGGATGCCGATGGATCCTTCGATGAAGGCGGGCATGGCCCTGATCGTCGTCGGCATCGTGTTGTCGGCGTATGGAGTGGTGCCGCGGGGCGCGCGGGCTGATCCGGATCGGGTCGCCGGGCTGCGGGTGGCCGCGTTGGATGAGGCCCCGATCCAGCGCGCCCACGTGGCGCTCCTGGCCGTCATGGCCGTTGCCGTGACCATCGACGTCATGAAGCCGACCACGCTGGCGTTTGTGATGCCCGGCATGGCACAAGAGTACGGCCTGAAGTCGCCCCTGAACCCGCAGGGTCAGGTGCCCGTGGCCTGGTTCCCGTTGTCCGCGCTCATCGGCATGGTCCTCGGCTCCGCCGGGTGGGGCTGGCTGGGCGACCGCATCGGCCGGCGGGCGTCGATCCTGCTCGCTGGGGTCATGTTCATCGCGACATCCGTGTGCGGCGCGATGCCTGCGTTCGGCTGGAACCTGCTCATGTGCTTCCTCATGGGCGCGGCGGTCGGCGGGATGCTGCCCATCGCGTTCGCCCTGCTGGCCGAGACCATCCCCGCCCGGCA
>DASTNZ010000036.1:0-7133 GCA_035762665.1 Jiangellaceae bacterium
GTGTCGCTCGGCCAGGTCGGCCAGCCGGTCGAGCGGATCGACGACGCCAGAGGAGGTTGCACCGGCAACCCCGACGATGCAACATGGCCGGAGCCCCGCATGACGGTCGCGTTCGATCGCGGCCTCGACAGCGTCCAACCGCACGTGCAATTGCCTATCCGTGTCGATCTTGCGGACGCGAGCCCGGCCGAGGCCGAGGATGTCGGCACTCTTGACGACCGAGTAGTGGCACTGCTCGGACGCGTAGACGACCAACGGCTCGCCGGCACCGGTCATGCCGCGGGTCGATGCTCGCCGCTCGGTACGGTCGCGGGCGCACTTCAGGCCGATCAGGTTCGCCTCCGAGCCTCCGCTGGTGAGCGTGCCGAAGCTCGAGGAGGGATATCCGATCAGATCACCCAGCCATCGGACGACGCGTGCTTCGAGCACGCTTGTCACCGGGGCGTTGCGCCAGTTGGCGGCATTCTGGTTCAGCGCCGCGCATACTGCCTCGACCCAGACGGCAACCGGCAACGGCGCAGGGTTGAACAAGCCGAAGTAGCGCGGGCTCGAGATTGCTGTGGTATTCGGCAGAACGTCCCGTTGGAGGATCTCGACCAGCTTCTCGACGGGCATTCCAGTCGCCGGGAGCGGTTCGTCGAACAAGCCCTCGAGCTCGGCCGGCGTGGTCACCGGGCACACCGGCCTGTCCTCCAGGGAGCGTACATAGCCGGCAACGAGCTCGGCGACGACCGGACCCAGCAGCTCATGTTCCGCCATCACCGAGTATGCCGTGCCCGGCCCGGCGTCGGAGACCATGCGGTGCCTCCCGCAACAATTGTTGATTATCCAGCCAGTCGCAGTATCACAGCAGCGCAACGCCTGGGGTAGGGGCCAACCTCCGATGCCGACACATAGGCTCCTCCTATGTCAGTCTCCTTGCGAGATCTGCAGGTGTTCCTCGCCGTCGTCAGAGCCGGCAGCTTCGGCAGTGGCGGTGCCGAGCTCGGGCTCAGCCAACCAACCGTCAGTGAGCGGATCGCCAGGCTGGAGCACCAGATCGGCGTCACTCTCTTCACCCGGAGCGGCCGCGGCGTCACCCTAACCGCGGCCGGCTACCGCCTCCTGCCGTACGCACAGCGCTGCACCGCGTTGGTCGACGAGGCGCTAGTCGCGACCCAGACCGACGCCGGCAAGGGTGAGGTCCGGATCGCCATGCACGCCACGTTTGCCACGATGACTATGCCGCGCGTCGTTGACGCAATAACTCCTCTGGGCGCGGACGTCAGTTGCACCGACGCGCATACCGATCAGGTCCTCACCATGCTGGCCGGCAATCAAGTCGACATCGGGTTCGTCGTTCCCTGGCCGCATCCGCCACAGATCACAGTGGAAGCCTTCCTCGACGATCCAGTGATCTGCGTGGTCCGGCGCGACCATCCGCTGGCCGACAGCCACCGCCTGCGGATGTCCGACCTCGCGGCCTGGCCCGTCGCATGCAACGCCTGGGGCGACGGCGCACGCGAGTTCCTCACCACGCTGCGGACAGCGCCGTTCCCCCGACGTGGCCTCCACACCGTTTCGCCGGCCGACACGGTGGCGCGTCTGGCCGGCAACGGACGCCACATCGGCGTGCTGACCCGCTCCACCGTCAGCGACGAACTCGCGTCGCGCAACCTCGTCGAGCTACCCATCACCGACCTCCCGCACTGGCAAGTAACCCTCGCCCTCGCCTACCGCACCAACGACATCGACACCGACCATGTACGAGCCCTCCGCGAAGCATTCATCGACCCGTCCTCGCGGTGCGGGAGTCGCGATGGCCTCCCGGCCAGAGAACTCGGGTCGAACATCTCCTCGAAGCCCACGAGCACCGCTAGCTTCGCGATCTGGACGACTTCAAACCACAGTTGATGAGGATATGGATGGCGAACCGCGGGATATGGGATGCCCTCCCGGGTGCCGGACCCACAGTCCCGGTTCCCGCCGTGCAAGCCGACGTCGAACGCTACATCGAAGCCTACGCCGAGCTGCTCAGAGCCCTGACCTGAACCTGGCTCACGGCGAGCACATACCCGCCGCCGTCCGCCGACGCCTTGATCACTTACGAGCCGCAAGGTCCGCGGGTGGGTACTCAGCGCCCGCTCCGAGCGACGATGAGCTTACGACCTCAGATGAACTGCACATCCAAGTCCGCTGGCCGCGCGAAAGTGCGAGGCTAGACAAAACGAAGTCCGGACAGGCTGAATTAGGTTTCATGTACTGCTCCGACACATGATCCCAAGCTGCTGCCCTGGAAGGCCCGATCATGAGCGACGACATCGTCCTGCTGGTACGGCGATTCTACGACCGACTTTGGAACAACTGGGATGATCAGTCGGTTGACCGCACTTTGGCGACCACCTTCACGTTTCGAGGCTCGCTGGGGCAGGAGACTTCTGGCCGCGATGAGTGGCGAGCGTACCGTGATCGAATACGACGTGGCGCTTCGGACTTTCACAACGAGATCGTCACCCTGATCGCCGCACGCGACCAGGCAGCCGTTCGTCTGCTGTATTCGGGCACCCACACGGGTGATCTGCTCGGCCTCGCGCCGACGGGCGGCTCATTCACGTACGCTGGCGCGGCATTTTTCACCGCCGCGGATGGGTTCCTCACGAGTGCCTGGGTTCTCGGCGACCTTGACAGACTGCGAAGCCAGCTGACGTATGATGGCAACAAGTGATGGCAAAGTAGCCGTCAGAACGACCTGTCGATCAGTTCGAGTTGGTCTTTGAGACCAGTGCGGCGATGCTGCACACACCACCACGTAGTCTCCCGGCCGCTGGGTGCGGGCGAGCGCGTACGCCGGCCGGTTCGTCAGCGTCGTCATGTTCGGGCTGAGGATGACGCCGGCATCGGAGCCGCCGACGGGATCGGCGACGGCGCGCCGGCGCTTGGCGATGATCCGGTCCGCCCGGTGGCTCGCCGGGAACGCGCCGCCGACTTTGCCGATTCCGGCCGGCGCGCCGCCGCGACGGCGTCGATTACCGACCTCGGCACCTGGGTGTCGGCGGCCCCGTCCAGGTAGGTGTACCGGTCACAGAGGGCCGGGTTACATCGCGCGGAGTACGTTTACGTCTAGGGTCGTCCTAGGACGCCTCGCCGGGGTGTCCTGGTCCCCTTGCTGACCGTACTTTGAGCCTTTCAGCGTAGTCCATTGCAGCGGTGATGGTCTGCAGGCCTTCTCGAAGTCTGTCGATTGGTTCGTAGGTCAGCCCGATTCGGATAATCTGCTCAGCGTCGCCGAACCATGGTCCTTGCGCGACGCTTGTCCCAAGTTCTCGTAGTCGCGTATGGAACCGAGTCATTGCGGCTGAGTCGAAGCGCTCGGAGCTCAGTTCGACGGCGCAGAACGCGCCGGCGTCGGGACGCAGCCAACGGACGCGGCCCGCGTTGGCATCCACCCAGGCTTCGACTGTTTCGCGCGCACGCACCAGTTCTTGAGCCCGCTGCGCAAGGATACCGTCTGCGTTGGCCAGCACGCGCATCGCGAGGAACTCGTCCACACTGCCGCACGCGATGGCGGCGTTGAATTTCGCCAGCCGCAGCTGTTTGTAGAGGGCCGGGTCGGATGTCGTCAGCCAGCCGATGCGCAGGCCTGGTACGCCGTATGCCTTGGACAACGATGCGCAGGTCACCAGGTGTGGCGATATTCCAGCAAGGCTGGGTGGTGGATCCTCGGCGAAGGTGGCTTCGCGGAACGTCTCATCGATGACCAGATAGGCAGTCGGGCAGATCTGACCCATGTGCTCGAGGACGGCCAAGACGTCGGAATCCGCGATGCGGAGCCCGGAAGGATTCTGTGGGGAGGCAAACAGCACAAGTGACGTCCGCGGTGAAAGCTGCCGGCGTACTTCGTCGAGGTCGATGCGGTAGCCGTGATCGAAGGTGGATCGGACGACCTGAACAGCGGCGCCAAGGCCGAGGACAGTATCCATGGTGGGTGGGTAGCACGGCAAGCCGATCACGATCTCGCCATCACAGAACGAGAGGCCAAGAATGAACAGTGCGGCCGCAGCTCCGCTGGTGACCAGGACCTGGTCCGCCGCGACCCCATGCCGGACCGCGATCAGTTCACGCAGCCTAATGTCGCCTTGCGACGTGCCATAGCCGATGGGCAGTTCGGCAAGTTCCTTCATCTCCGGTCGATCCAGGACTTCGTTGACGGCCAGGTCACGGCCGCAACTTTCGCCTAGGTTGTGTCGTGGGTGGTCATCGATCAGCACTGTGATGGGGCTAGCAGGAAACTGACGCACGATTACGGCTCCTCATTCACGTTGGCGGTCTCAGTTATCGGTGGACGTGGAACTCGTGCGTGGGATGGGTGGCGGGGGACGGGGCAAACATGAGGGGTCGAGAGTGATCACGCCACCGCCGAGGATGGTGGTTGCGCCGCCTACGCTGATCTCAGCGAGGCGACCATGCTCCATCCGGGCGTCGGCCTCGATCCGACTGGGACGTCCCATCGCCACGCCCTGGTCGATCTCGAAGTGGAGGTTTCCGAAGTCAGGAGCCGAGCGCTCAACGGCACTGGCGACCAGGGCGACGCATGCGGACCCGGTCGCGGCGTCCTCGTCAACGCCGACTGCTGGAGCGAAGCAACGGGCGTAGAGGTTAGCCCTCGCGGCGAGCTCGCCCGCGAACACAAATAGATGCGGCGACCAGCCGTCGGCGATCCCTTCTTCCCACGCGGACCTGTTCAGGCTGGCATCGTCGACGACTTCGGGGGTGGCCACCCGGACGAAGTTGAACCCTAGGCCGACGCCCGCGCACCACCAATCGATGACGGCGGTGGTATGAAGGGAGAGTGCATTGGCGAGACTGGCGGCGGTCGGTGGTGTTGCCGTGGTCTCCGGAACGGGCCAAGACATGACAAGGCGGCTATGGTTTCCGTCCACTTCGACGGTGACCGGACCAACACCTTCCTCGAGGATGTATCGCTGCGGATGGTCGGTTGGTGGGCGGGAGTTGGCCAGTACGGCAGCGGTGCCGATTGTCGGGTGCCCGGCGAAGGGCAGTTCTTGGTGCGGAGTGAAGATGCGGAGCTGGCACGTATGAGACCACTGTTGGGGCGGCAGGACGAATGTCGTCTCGGAGAAGTTGAACTCGCGTGCAAGCTGCTGCATCGTCGAATCGTCCAAACCGTCAGCGTCAGTAAACACTGCCAGCTGGTTGCCGCCGAACGGCCGGGCACTGAACACATCGACGAGCCTAAAACTGATATCCATAACTATCCCTTTGCGCAGTTCCTCAACCCAAGCGCGCCGAGAAGTTGCACCCGGCGCGGTTTGCGGCAGGAGCGATCTGGGTGCGGCTCTCCTGAGGGGACGGCGGCGTGGTAACTACCAGGCGATCGGCCACCGGGCGACTCCGGGCACCGAAGACGGGGCGCGACTTTCCCTTGGCAATTAGCGTCGGCTAGGGAGCCGAGGAGTAGGTACGCGACATTGATCAGCTGACGCCGCTCGCTCATGATCGCGCTCAGACTCGGATCGAGCCGGCCGTCTGCTGGCTCGGGTGGAGTGCTCATGGTGTCCACGACTCCCTCGGTCACATCTTCCCTCACCTCTACGACGAAACAGCGACCCGAACTGTGAGGTCAGCACCTCACCTCACATTCCGGCCGGCTACGTCGTGGTACTGCTGAGACGAACACCGATGACCTGGTAGGGCAGCCATGACCGCCAAGAACTTCACACTCGACATGACGTACATGTACGTGTTCCACGACGCGCTTCGGCGCGACCTGGAGCGGATCGCCCGGTTCACCGCAGGCGACTCGTACGACCCCAGTCGGGGCATGGCCGTCACCGTGAGGGGTCGGGGCATCGGGCCAGGGTCCGCGCAGACCCCACCAATGGGTCAGGATCGTGACCCCAGCGAGGACGACGGCGAGGACGAGGTGGGTGGCCCGCCAGTCCAGCGTCTCAGCCAGAGCAGCTGTGAGTGGTGCGAACACGGTGCTGGCCAGCCGGCGACCAGCGTGAGCACGGTAGCGGGCCCACCCGCCGGGGCCCGTACCAGCGAGTCAACGCCGCGAAGGCCGACACGTACAGCACACCGCTCATCGCGACACCGGCCGCACCCAGCCGGCAACGAACCAGGCCAGGTTCGGCGCGGTCGCCGATCGCCACCACCGCAGGCACCGCGAGGACCGACCCGGCGGTCATCACCCCACGCAGGCCGTGCCGGTCGAGGTGACGGCCAACCGGGATCCCGACCAGAGCCATGGTCAGCTGACCGGCCGAGAACGCCGCCGTGATCTCGGTCGCCGACCAGCCCTCATCGGCGGTGATCGTTGGGGCCAACACCGCGAACGCGTAGTAGAGCACGCCCCAGCTGGTGATCTCGGTGACGCACAGCACCACCCGAACTCGACGCAGCCCGGACCCCGACAGGCTCGACGGTGTCCGGCTGGATGCCTCGAGCGTCATCCGTTCCGAGGTGGGGCAGACAGCTCCAGCGGCTGCGGCCCTGCCGCGGGTCCGCAACAGCCGGCCTCGCCGCTGCCAGTGGTGCCGGCGGTGGGATGGTCGAACAGTCCGGCGCCGCCGCATACTCCGGTCTCGGGCAGGACGAGCTCGACCCGCTCGGCTGCCTCGCGGTCACCTGCCAGGGCGGCGGCGATGGAGCGGACCTGTTCGTAGCCCGTCATTGCCAGGAAGGTTGGCGCCCGGCCGTAGCTCTTCATCCCGGCCAGATAGGCGTTCGGTTCGGGGTGGGCGAGCTCGTTGACGCCGTGCGGGTAGACGTTTCCGCACGAGTGGACGTTGGGGTCGATCAGCGGTGCCAGCTTCACCGGGGCCTGCAAGACAGGGTCGAGCTCCAGCCGCACCTCGGACAGCCACGCCAGGTCGGGCCTGAACCCGGTCAACGCGACGACCTCATCGACTCCCTGGAGCTGGCGGCCGTCCTGGGCGACCAAGACCAGCGTGCCATCGTCGACGCGGCGGACCGCCTGGGTGCGGAATCCGGTGACGACCTGGACCAGTCCGGCCGCGACGGCGTGCTTGGCGCGTTGGCCGAGCGCGCCGCGGGCGGGCAACTGGTCGGCGGTGCCGCCGCCGAAGGTGTCGCCGATCTGGCCACGGCGCAGCAGCCAGCTGATCCGC